>DAHVTM010000043.1:0-23330 GCA_027324195.1 Gammaproteobacteria bacterium
TTGATGTCCTCGAGCAGAGGCGAGGACACGGCCGCCTCGGCCGCCGAACGCGCGCGACCCTCGCCGCTCGCCGTGCCGGTGCCCATCATGGCCATGCCGGTCTCGGACATCACCGTACGCACGTCGGCGAAGTCGACGTTGATCAGGCCCGGACGGGTGATCAGTTCGGCAATGCCCTGCACCGCGCCCTGCAGCACCTGGTTGGCCGCCTTGAACGCATCGAGGAGCGTGGTCTGCGCGCCGAGCACCGTGAGCAGCTTCTGGTTCGGAATGGTGATCAGCGAGTCACAGTACTTGCCGAGCTCGGCGATGCCGTGATCGGCGACGTGCGAGCGCTTGCCGCCTTCCATCTCGAACGGCCGGGTGACGACCGCGACGGTGAGGATGCCGAGCTCCTTGGCGACCTGGGCCACCACTGGCGCCCCGCCGGTCCCGGTGCCCCCGCCCATGCCGGCCGTAATGAACAGCATGTCGCAGCCCTTGATGAGCTCGACGATGCGGTCACGATCCTCCATGGCGGCCTGCCGGCCGACCTCAGGGTCCGCTCCGGCACCGAGTCCCTTGGTGATGTTGCTGCCGATCTGCAGCGCGGTCTTCACCTTGGCATGCTTCAACGCCTGTGAGTCGGTGTTGACGCACATGAACTCCACGCCTTCGATTCCGCTGTTGATCATGTGGGCGACGGCGTTACCGCCCCCACCGCCTACGCCGATGACCTTGATCACGGCGCTTTGGGTGTAGGCATCCATTATTTCAAACATTGGGCGCTCCTCGATGATGGCTGAGTGAAATGAAATCCGTCATGGTCAGAAATTTCCCTGGAACCACGCTCGCATGCGATCGATCGTGGTCTTGGCGTTGCTGCCGATGGAACGGCCGCGTCGCACGGGCAAAATGTTGTCGCGGGCATAGAGCAACAGGCCGACGCCGGTGGCGAACACCGGATTGCGCACCACGTCGGTGAGCCCCTGCACCTGCTGCGGCAGACCGAGGCGCACCGGCACGTGGAACACTTCCTCGGCGAGCTCGATCGCCCCTTCCATGCGGGCGCTGCCGCCGGTGAGCACCACGCCCGCGACGATGATTTCCTCGAAGCCGCTCCGGCGCAGCTCATCGCGCACCAGACCGAACAGCTCCTCGTAGCGCGGCTCGACGATCTCCGCGAGCGTCTGGCGGGCGAGCCGCCGCGCCGGCCGATCCCCGACGCTCGGCACCTCGATGCTCTCGTCGGGATTGGCCAGCTGCGAGAGCGCGCAGGCGTAGCGGATCTTGATGTCCTCGGCGTGCTGCGTCGGGGTCCGCATCGATACGGCGATGTCGTTGGTGACCTGATCGCCGGCGATCGGGATCACGGCGGTGTGCCGGATCGCGCCCTGGGCGAACACCGCGAGGTCGGTGGTGCCGCCGCCGATGTCGACCATGCACACCCCGAGCTCCTTCTCATCGTCGGTGAGCACCGCGAAGCTCGAGGCGAGCTGCTCGAGCACCACGTCTTCGACCTCGAGCCCACAGCGCTTGATGCACTTCTCGATGTTCTGCGCGGCGCTGTCGGCGCCGGTAACGATGTGCACCTTGGCCTCGAGGCGCACGCCCGACATGCCGATCGGGTCGCGGATGCCCTCCTGGCCGTCGACCACAAACTCCTGCGGCAGCACGTGCAGGATCTTCTGGTCAGCCGGGATGGCGAGCGCGCGCGCCGCATCGATCACGTGCTCGACATCCCCCGGCGTAACTTCGCGGTCGCGGATTGCCACCACCCCATGCGAGTTGAGACTGCGCACGTGACTGCCGGCGATGCCGGCGAACACCGAGTGGATCTCGCAACCGGCCATCAGCTCGGCCTCCTCGACCGCGCGCTGGATCGACTGCACGGTCGATTCGATGTTGACCACCACTCCTTTTTTCAGGCCGCGCGATGGCTGAGTGCCGATACCGAGCACTTCAATCGCCCCGTCGGCGCCGACTTCGCCCACCAGCGCGAGGACCTTGGAGGTGCCGATATCAAGACCGACGATCAGGTCCCGATCGGATCGCTTACGCATCGTTGTCTCCTGCAGACCATACCGCGGACCGTCCGTGGCGACAGGCGCCCAAGCCCGCGCACCCTGCGCGGACGCTCGTCGCCTGCGCGACGCGCCCTGCGCGGGAGAGCTGCGCGGGCGAAGCCTCACGCAACGCGCCCGCGCGCCAACCAATGGCAAAACCGTTCATGTAACGCATATCGATGTAAGAGATGTCCTGGGCGCGTCGCTTGACGATCGTCAGCGCCACGTTGACGAATTTTTCGAACCGCTCATCGAGCTGCGATCGCCCCAATCGCACGGTGATCCCGTCGTTCAGTGTGAATTGCCAAGTACCCCGCGCATCGAGCGCGAGCGCGCTGATCGCGAAGCCCTCCGGCGCGAGCTGCTCGCTCATGCTGAGATACCGATGCGTGACCTCAGCGGCGGTCCCGCTCGGTCCCGAAAGTCGCGGTAATCCCTGCGGCAGCGCAGCCGCCGCGGTCAAGAACGGCACGCCGCTGCGATTGACCAGTCCGCTGCCATTCCAGCGCGCGAACGCGACCTGCTCGTGCACGCGCACTGCGAGCGCGTCGGGCCATACGCGCCGCACACTCGAGCGCGCCACCCACGGCAGCGCATCGACCGCCGCGCGGACCCGAGCCAGGTTCACGGTCAGGATGCCTGCGCCGGCCGCCTGCGCTGCGACGGCCCGCTCGACCGCGAGGGGAGAGAGATGCTCGAACCCGCCCCGCAAAGTCACGCTGCGGATCGGGCGATTGAGCGCCCACAACGCCGTTGCGAGCACCGCCGCCACCGCGAGCGTGACGAGCAGCCGTCGCCTCAGTCGCTGGCCCCCTGGGGCGCCAATCTCCGCGGAACGTCGCTTGCCGGTTCGCTTGAGCATGACGTCAGCTCGCCTCGCCACGTCCGGGCTCAACAGCGCGACGCACGAAGCTGGTCTCGAGGACGCGCCAGACCAGCTCATCGAAGTCGATGCCTGCGGCCCGGGCGGCCATCGGCACCAACGAGTGCCCGGTCATGCCCGGCACGGTGTTGACTTCAAGAAGGAGCGGCCGGCCGGTCGCATCCATCCGGAAGTCGACCCTTCCCCAACCCTCACCGCCGATGGCCTCGTAGGCGGCGATCGCCAGACTGGCCAGATGCCGTTCCGCGGGTTCGGACAGTCCGGAGGGGCACAGGTAGCGGGTATCGTCCCGCTCGTATTTTGCGGCGTAATCGTAGAAGGTCTGCGAGGTCTCGATCCGGATCGAGGGCAGGGCCGCACCCTGCAAGAGCGCCACGGTGTATTCCGCTCCGGCGAGCCAAGACTCGGCAAAGACGCTCGTCTCGACGGCGCGCGCGGTTGCATAGGCGGCGGGCAGCTCGGCGGCCCGCTCCACTTTGCTGATGCCGACGCTTGAGCCCTGAGTCAGAGGTTTGACGACCAGCGGCAGCCCGAGCCGCTCGATCGCAAGTTCGAAGTCCTGCGGCCCGGTGAGCTCGAGCGCCGCAGGCGTCGCCACGCCCACGGCCTTGGCGAGGCGCTTGGTACGCAGCTTATCCATGCCGATCGCTGAACCCATGACGCCGCTGCCCGTGTAGGGCACGCCGAGATACTCCAGCGCGCCCTGCACCGTGCCATCTTCTCCGCCTGGGCCGTGCAGTGCGAGCCACACCCGCTCGTAACGCGCGCTCAGAAGCTCGAGCAACGAGCGCTCGCGCGGATCAAACGCCTCGGCAGCGACGCCACGGCGCTTGAGCGCCTCAAGCACCGCCGCGCCGGTGAGCAGTGACACCTCCCGTTCGCTCGAGTCGCCGCCGGCCAGCACTGCAACACGACCGAATTCGGCGCTCGCGTGTGCGCGGTGCAGTCCAGCTGGATCGTGCCGCAACCGCATCAGCGTCCCTCCCCCACGATGCGCACTTCGGTGCTGAGCGCGATCCCGTGCTCGCGTGCGACGACCTCCTGCACCTTTCCGATCAACGTCTCGATGTCGTTCGCGCTGGCCGTGCCGTGGTTGATGATGAAGTTGGCGTGCTTGTCGGACACCGAAGCGCCCCCGACGCTGAGCCCCTTCAAGCCACTCGCCTCGATCAGCCGCGCGGCGTGATCGCCTGGCGGGTTGGTGAACACCGAGCCGCAGCTCCACGCCCCGATGGGCTGAGTGGCTCGGCGACGCTCGAGCAGCTCGCGTACTTCGTCGGCGTGCGCCGCGGGGCGCTTCTCAAAGCGCAGCGTCGCACCCAGGAAGCACTCGTCCTCGGCCGGCGACTCGACATGCCGATAGCTCACGCGGTACTCGCCAGCCGCGCGCCGATGCTCGCGGCCGCGTCGATCGATCGTCTCGACCTCGAGGACGTGCCGCCAGGTCTCCCCACCGAACGCCCCGGCGTTCATCGCGAGCGCACCACCGAGGGTCCCAGGGATGCCGGCCAGGAATTCCGCCGGCCCCAGCCCCCAGCGGATGCACTGGCGCGCGATGCGCGCACAGGCCACGCCACTCTCGCCGTACACCGTGGTCTCACTGGTGCGCTCGAGCCGCTCCAGCGCCCCTTGCGTGCACACCACCACGCCGCGTACACCGCCGTCACGCACCAGCAGGTTGCTGCCGAGGCCTACCCAGTAAACCGGCACCTCGGCGGGCAGATTGCGCAGAAATGCCGCGAGGTCCGCCCGATTCTCCGGCGTGAAGAAGATCTCTGCCGGACCGCCGACGTGCCACGAGGTATGCCGGTCCATCGGCTCCTCGCGGCGGATGCGCTTCTGGAACTGTGGAGCGAGCACAACGGTCATGAGTGCCCTCGCGGCGGCAGGACTGCCGCGAGCCGCTGCGCCAGACCGTGCGCGACGGCGCTGATGTTGCCAGCACCCATCGTGACGATCAGGTCGCCGTCGCGGATCACGTCACGCAGAGACTCGGCCAGCTCCTCGACGCGCGCCACAAACAGCGGCTCGACCTGTCCGCGGCTGCGCACCGCGCGGCAGATGGCCCGACCGTCGGCGCCGGCAATGGGCGCCTCGCCCGCCGCATACACCTCGGTCACCAGCAGCACGTCGACCCCGGCGAGCACTCTGCCGAAATCGTCGATCAGATCGTGAGTGCGGCTGTAGCGGTGCGGCTGAAAGGCAAGCACGATACGTCGGCCGGGGTACCCCTGGCGCAGCGCTTCGAGCGTCGCCGCCACCTCAGTCGGGTGATGACCGTAGTCATCCACGACAGTGACTTTGCCGACTCCGGTCTCGATGTCAGCAACGTGCTGCAGCCGTCGATCGATACCCTGAAACTGCGCGAGCGCGCGACCGATGGACTGATCGGCGATACCGAGATCGGTGGCCACGGCGATCGCCGCCAGCGCGTTGAGCACGTTGTGCGTGCCAGGCAGGTTGACCGTCACCTCGAGCGGTCCGCCGACCGGACGGGTCACGGTGAAGCGCGTTTTGAGGCCATCGCGGCGCAAGTCGCTTGCACGCACGTCTGCATCCGCACTCAGACCGTACGTGAGCACGTGGCGTCCGACTCTAGGGAGGATGGCGCGCACGTGCTCACAGTCCAGGCCGAGCACCGCCAGGCCGTAAAACGGCAGATTATGCAGAAAATCGATGAAGCTCTGAGCCAGGCGGGCGAAGTCTCCGCCGTGGGTGGCAAGGTGGTCGTTGTCGATGTTGGTGACCACCGCCACGAGCGGTTGCAGGTGCATGAATGAGGCGTCGCTCTCATCGGCCTCGGCGACCAGATAACGGCCCGAGCCCAGACGTGCGTGGCTGCCCGCGCTCTTGAGACGACCGCCGATGACGAAGGTCGGGTCCTCGCCGCCCTCGGCGAGAATGCTGGCGATGAGACTGGTGGTAGTCGTCTTGCCATGGGTGCCCGCAACTGCGATTGCGTAGCGGAAGCGCATCAGCTCGCCCAACATCTCCGCGCGCGAGACGACCGGAATGCGCCGGACCAGCGCGGCAGCAACCTCCGGGTTGTCTTTCGGCACCGCCCCCGAAACGACCAATACGTCGGCACCGGCGATGTTGGCAGCGACATGGCCGAGCGTCACCTTGACGCCGAGGGCGCTGAGCCGGTCAGTCGCTGCGCTCGCCCGCAGATCCGAACCCTGCACGCGGTAGCCGAGGTTGAGTAGCACTTCGGCAATGCCGCTCATGCCGCTGCCGCCGATGCCGACAAAATGAATGGTCTCGATGCGACGCATGCGACCGATGCCGCTCGCCCCGCGGCGCTCCCCCGGCGCCTCAGGCAACCCGCTCATGCGGCCCTCCTCAGATACTTCAGGCACGTGTCGGTGAGCACCTCGGTGGCGTCCGGCCGGGCCAGCGCGCGGGCGCGCTCGGCCATCTGCACGAGCCGCTCGCGATCGGCACACAGCCGTTCGATCTCCCCGGCGAGCCGCTCGGCGGTGAGCTCGCGTTCGGGCAACAGAATCGCAGCGCCTTGGCGAACCAGCAGCCGCGCGTTGTATGTCTGGTGATCATCGACGGCCGCCGGAAACGGCACGAGCACCGCGCCGATACCAGCCGCAGCTAGCTCCGAGATCGTCAGCGCGCCCGCCCGGCAGATCACCAGATCGGCCCAGGCGTACGCGCCAGCCATGTCGGCAATGAACGGCTGCACGTCGGCACGCACGCCGGCTTCGGCATAAGTCTGCCGGCAGGCATCAAGCCACCGCTCTCCCGCCTGGTGGCGCACATCGAGACGGCAGATCAGCGCCGCTCTCGCCAGCGCGTACGGCACCACGGTGTTGAGCCGGACTGCTCCTTGACTGCCACCCACAACCAGCACTCGCAGCGCGGCGCCACGGCCGGCCAGGCGCTCTCGCGGCGGAGCCAGCGCGATGATCTCGCTGCGCACCGGGTTGCCGATGACGCGCGCGTGCACGGACTGCTCGAAGCTGCCCGCAAAGGCCTCGAGCACCTCGCGCGCGAGCGGTGCGAGTGTTCGATTGGTAAAGCCTGCGATGGCGTTCTGCTCGTGGATCAGGAGCGGTCGGCGTGTCAGCCACGCAGCGATCCCCCCCGGGCCCGTAACGAAGCCGCCCAGTCCCACCACCACGCGCGGGCGGCGCCGGCGCATCACCCCAAGCGCCTGCCACAGCGCCACCGTCAAGCGCCACGGCGCGGCGAGCCGAGTCTTCCAGCCCTTGCCGCGCAGACCGCCCACCGACAGCCATTCGATGGGGATACCTTCGGCGGGCACCAGGCGTGCCTCTATGCCCCGCCGCGTGCCGAGCCAGATGACTTCCACGGCTTGCGCTCGCAGGCTGCGGGCGAGGGCGAGTGCCGGAAAGACGTGCCCTCCCGTGCCGCCGGCCATAATGAGGACGGGCCCTTTCATGCGGACTGCTCCGGGCGCAAGCGCGCCGCACCACGGCTCTCGAGCAGCGTCTCGTGATAGATCCGCAGCAGCAGCCCCACCCACACGAGCGTCATGATCATGCTCGAGCGCCCGTAGCTCATCATCGGCAGCGTCAGTCCCTTGGTGGGCAGAATGCCCATGTTCACGCCGATGTTGATGAAGGTCTGCATGCCGAGCCACAGTCCGAATCCGGCTGCAAGCAACCGGTGGAAGGTGAGTCCGGCACGCGCTGCGAGTTCGGCGATCTGAAAGATGCGCCAGATGAACCCGACAAACAGACCAATGGTGAGTAGCACCCCGGCGAGCCCAAGCTCCTCGGCGAGTACCGCGAACAGGAAATCGGTATGCGCCTCGGGCAGGTAGAACAGCTTCTGCACACTGTTGCCGAGACCGACCCCGAACCACTTGCCGCGGCCGATCGCAATCAGCGACTGGGTCAGCTGAAAGCCGGCGCCGTAAGGTGAAGCCCACGGATTGATGAATCCGGTGATGCGACGCATCCGGTAGGCGGAGGTCACTGCCAGCACGGCGAAGGCGAGCACCGCCACCAGCGTCAGCGCCGTCACATAGCGCAGGCGCGCACCGGCGAGAAACAACATACCGAAGCCAGTGGCGAACATGACGGCCGCGGCGCCGAAATCAGGCTCCCCGAGCAGCAGCGCAGCGATCAGCGCGAGCAGCGCGAGCGGCTTGGCAAGCCCGGCAAAACTCTCGCGCAACTCGTCCTGGCGGCGCGTGGCATAGCTTGCGATGTACACCAGGACCAGTAAGCGCGCGAGTTCCGAGATCTGGAAGCTGAAGCCGGCCAGATGCAGCCAGCGCCGGCCGCCGTTGACCCGCAGCCCGAGCCCCGGCACCAGCACCGCCAGCAACAACACGACGGCTGCGACCATCAACCAGGGTGATATGCGCTCGAGGCGCTCGCATTTGAGACTGAACACAAACACCGCACCGGCAACGCCGAGAGCCACTGCGATCAGCTGCCGCTCGAGAAAGTAGAACGGCTGACCGGTGTACTGGCCGGCGATCGAGATCGACGCCGAGGTCATCATGATCAGTCCGAACAGCAGGATTGCGAGCACCAGCGCCAATGTCGCGGTGTCGATGTGGATCACGCGTCCGCGTCCGCTCGAGCGGGCAAATGACATCGGTGTGCGTTCCGCTGTGCTCATGAGCGCAGCTCCCGCACCGCCGCGGCGAATGTGTCACCGCGCTGCGCGTAGTCGCGAAACATATCGAGACTGGCACACGCCGGGGACAGCAGCACGGTGTCGCCTGAAACCGCCGCGCGCGCCGCGGCCCGCACCGCCTCACTCATCGAGCCGCACAGCTCGGTCGGGCAGACCCCGACGAGCACACGGCCAATGGCCGGTCCGTCGCGACCGATCAGTACCGCGTGCCGCACCTTGCCGCGCAGCGCGGCGGCGAGGGGCGTGAAATCCTGGTTCTTGCCCTCCCCGCCCGCGATGAGCACCAGCGGACCGTCCATTCCACTCACGGCGGCGAGCGTCGCCCCGACGTTCGTGCCCTTGGAGTCATTGACATAGGTCACGCCCGCCGCTTCGGCCACCCACTGAGTGCGGTGCGGCAGCCCTGGGAATTCGCGCAGTTCCGCCAGCATCGCCGCCATCGGCAGCTCGAGCGCCTCACCGAGGGCGAGTGCCGCCAGCGCGTTGGCAGCGTTGTGCATCCCGCGCAGACGCATCGAGGAGACCGACAGGAGCGCTTCGCCCCGGCGCACAAGCCAGCGTCCGTCGCGCTCCTGCACAGTGTAGTCGGCGTTGCTGGCACCACTGACGGAGAAGCCGAGCATGCGCTGCGCGCGGCGCGTCATGCGTGCCACGAACGGATCGTCGAGGTTGACCACGGCCGTATCACAGCGCTCGAAGATACGTGCCTTCGATAACGCGTAGTCCTCGAGCGAGGCGTAGCGATCGAGATGATCGGGGGTCACGTTGAGTACTGCGGCGGCCTTCAGGTCGAGCGACTCAGTGGTGTCGAGCTGAAAACTCGACAGCTCGAGCACGTACAGCTCGGTGGGCCGCGCCGAGCGCTCGGCCGCGGCCAACAGCTCCAGCGCCGGTTCGCCGAGGTTGCCACCGACGCGCACGGCGACACCGGCGCGCGCGGCCATCCGTCCGAGCAGGCTGGTCACAGTGCTCTTACCGTTAGTGCCGGTGATGCCGGCAACCGGCGCGCTCACAGCACGTGCAAATAGCTCGATGTCACCGAATATCTCCAAGCCCCTGCGGCGCGCGTCGGCGAAGAACGGCAGATCGAGCGGCAGACCCGGGGAGGCCACCACACAGACCGCCTCATCGAGCAGACCGGCATCGAGGCCACCGGCACGCACTTCGATGGCCGGATCGAGCGCATGCAGCTGAGCGAGCTGTGGCGGTGCGTCACGGGTATCGGTCACCGCGATACGCCAACCGTGCTCACGCAAATAGCGTGCGCAGGACAGGCCGGTGCGTCCGAGGCCGGCAATGACGGCGGTGGCGGGTTTGTGATTGGCGGGGCTCATCTGAGTTTCAGCGTCGCGAGCCCAGCGAGCACCAGGATCAGCGAAATGATCCAGAAGCGCACGATGACCTTCGGCTCAGCCCAGCCCTTGAGCTCGAAGTGGTGGTGCAGCGGCGCCATGCGGAAGATGCGCCGACCCGTCAGCTTGAACGAGGCCACCTGCAGAATAACCGACGCGGTCTCGAGCACAAACACCCCGCCCATCACCAGCGCCACCAGCTCCTGACGCACCATTACGGCTATGACCCCGAGTGCCGCGCCAATCGCCAGAGCCCCGACGTCGCCCATGAACACCTGAGCCGGATAGGAGTTGAACCACAGAAAGCCAAGTCCTGCACCGGACAACGCCGAGCAGAAGATGAGCAGTTCGCCCGCCCCAGGGATCATCGGAATCTCCAGGTAATGGGCAAACACCGCATTGCCGCTGGCGTAAGCAAAGATGCCCAGACCAGAAGACACCAACGTGGCCGGCATGATGGCCAGACCGTCGAGACCGTCCGTGAGATTCACCGCGTTGCTCATGCCCACAGTCATGAAGTACGCGATAGTGATGAACACTGCCGCCGGCAGCGGTTCGGCGAAGGTCTTCACGAAAGGCAAATACAGCGTGCGCTCGGCCGGAACGCTCGCCGTGTAATAGAGCACCACGGCGATCGCCACGCCGAATATCGACTGGAAAAGATACTTCCAGCGGGCTGGCAAGCCGCGGGCGTTGCGCACCACGAGCTTGAGATAATCATCGAGAAAGCCGACCAGGCCGAACGCAAAGGTCACTGCGAGCACGAGCCAGACCTGTCGGCTGGTGAGTTTTGCCCACAGCAGCGTGCTCACCAGTGTGGTCACCAGAATCAGCGTGCCGCCCATGGTTGGGGTGCCCGCCTTTGGCAGGTGCGACTGCGGGCCGTCATCGCGCACCACTTGGCCGATCTGGTAGCGCGACAGGCGTTCAATCATGCCGGGGCCGACGAGCAGCGAGATCACCAGCGACGAGCCCATGGCGAGAATCGCGCGGAACGTCAGGTACGAGAAGACGTTGAATCCCGAATACCAGGTGAGCAAACGGCGTGCGAGCCAAAAGAGCATTTAGTGCGTCTCCGATGGTGCGCCAGCGGTGAGCGCTGCAACCACCCGCTCGAGCCTGTTGACCCGCGAGCCCTTCACGAGAACGGCCACCCCGGAACCCGCTTCGTGCAGCGCCGCGCGCAGCGCCTCGGCGAGCGCACCGGCCTCCGGGAACCAGCGGGCGCCCGCGCCGAAGCGCTCCACGGCGAGCGCCGCGAGCGGCCCTGTGGCGTAGAGCCGCTCGATGCCCTGCGAGCGTGCAAACTCGCCGATCTCGACGTGCGCGCTTTCGGCAAACGCCCCCAGCTCGGCCATATCTCCCAGCACGAGCCAGCGCGCTCCCGTCAGCGAGGCGAGCACTTCGATCCCCGAGCGGACCGAGCTCGGGTTGGCGTTGTAGGAGTCATCGATGATCCACGCGCCGCTGGTCGCCTGTTTCAGCTGCAGCCGGCCGGGCACCGGGCGCACCGAGGCGAGACCGGCACGGATGTGCGTCAGCTGCGCACCGGCACTGGCGGCAGCGGCCGCCGCCGCGAGTGCATTGGCGACGTTGTGCCGACCGCCGACGTGCAGTTCGACCGGCACGGTGCCGAGCGGGCAGGTCAGCGTGAAGCGGGTAAGGAAGCCACCGGCCGTCAGCGTGGATTCGAGGGCGCTCGCGCGAAAATCGGCGTGCGCGCCAAACCCGAACGTCACCACACGCGCCGGCGTCATGCTCTGCCAGAGCGCAAGGAACGCATCATCGGCGTTGAGCACCGCAGTCGCTGCAGGCGCGAGCCCCGCGACCATCTCACCCTCGGCCCGCGCCACACCCTCGAGACTGCCGAAGCCCTCCAGATGTTCCGCTCCGGCATTGGTGATCAGCCCGACCGTCGGGCGCGCGATGCGCACAAGCTCGGCCACCTCGCCGGCGCGATTGGCTCCCATTTCGATGACCGCGAAGCGATGCGCCGCCTCGAGCCGCAGCAGAGTCAACGGCACACCGATGTGGTTGTTCAGATTGCCCCGCGTCGCCAGACACTCGCCCGCCTCACTGAGAATGGCTGCGGTCATCTCCTTGGTCGTGGTCTTACCGTTGCTGCCGGCGACGCCCACCACCGGAATCTGGCAGGCCTCCCGCCAGGCGTGCCCGGCCCGCTGCAACGCGAGCTGCGCGTCAGTGACGATGATCTGCGTAAACGGCAAAGGCTGTTCGCGCTCGAGGACCGCACCCGCGGCGCCGCGGGCGAGTGCCGCGGCGACGAACTCTCCGCCATCAAAGCGCGGCCCGCGCAGCGCGATGAACAGCTCGCCACTCTGCACCGTACGCGTGTCGATAGACACGCCAGCGAAGCTGCGGTCCTCCCCGTGCAACCGCCCGCCGCAGGCGGCCGCGAATTGCGCCAGTGTGCGTGCGAGGCTCATGCTGCCCCCGCCGTGAGACCGAGCGCCGCACGCACCACGGCCTGATCGCTGAATGGACGGGCTGCGGTGCCATAGATCTGCTGAGTCTCGTGCCCCTTACCGGCGATAAGCACCACATCCGCGGCGGCGCTGCCCGCGAGCGCCTCACGAATGGCTCGTTCCCGATCGTGCTCGATGCGAGCAGGGCGCGGCGCGACGCCAGCAAGAATATCGGCGGTGATGCGCTCGGGCGGCTCGCTGCGCGGATTGTCGTCGGTCAGGATGATCTCATCAGCAAGCTCCGCGGCAATGCGCCCCATCAGGGGCCGCTTGCCGCTGTCGCGATCGCCACCGCAGCCGAACACGACTCGCAGCCGACCGCGACAGTGACGCCGGGCATTGGTCAGCGCCTTGGCCAGAGCATCCGGGCTGTGCGCATAGTCGACAATGGCAAGCGGCTGTCCGGTCTCGCCACCGAAAGCTTCCATCCGTCCGGGCGCGGCGCGGCACTCCCCGAGTGCCGTGAGCGCCGTGGCGAGCGGCACGTCAGCTCCGAGCAGAATCGCCAGCACGTTCAGGCAATTGTCCGCGTTAAAGTCCCCGATCAGCGGCACCCGCAGCGGTGCGGCGCCCCAGCTCGAATCCACCTCAATGTGCAGCCCAATGCCGTGCGCCTCAACCGACACAGCGCGCACCCAGCGCGCTCCGGGCGGCGGCTCCGCGGATCGTGCCGTGACGATCAGTGCGCCGCGGTCGCCACGCGCGGCCAGCTCCGCGCCAAACGCATCGTCGATGTTGATCACCCGGTTGACGAGCGTATCGAGTTCGAACAAGCGTTGCTTGGCGCGCCCATAGGCGGCCATCGTGCCGTGATAATCGAGGTGATCGCGCGTGAGATTGGTGAAGGCGGCCGTGTGCACGCGCAGCCCGGCGATACGCTGCTGATCCAGGGCGTGAGAGGAGACCTCCATGCCCACCCACTGGGCACCGAGCCCACGGACCTGCGCGAGCTGCCGATGCAACGTCACCGCATCGGCCGTGGTGTGCCGAGCATGGCACAGCGCGCCTGGGCGACCGAAGCCGAGCGTACCGAGATAGGCTGCGCGCCGGCCGCAACGCTCCAGTGCCTGTGCCAACAGCCAGGCGCAGGTGGTCTTGCCGTTGGTGCCGGTGACCGCCGCAATGGCGAGCGCACGGGACGGCTCGCCGAAGAATCGATCTGCGATGAGGCCGGCCCGCGCACTGAGTTCGGGCACGGCCGCGATGAATGCCTGCGGACCGAGCGCCTGAAGCGAACCGGGCACCTCGGCCGGTGGCTCGTACAACACCGCCCGGGCACCGCGCGTGAGCGCCTCAGCGGCGAAGGCGAGGCCGTGCTGCGAGCGACCGCGGCACGCCAGGAATAAAGCCCCCGGGATGACCTCACGGCTGTCAAGCGCAACGTCACTCACGCGCAGCGCGGGGGGGACCGGAATGATCCCCGCGAGGAGCGTATCGAGCGCTCGTCCACCCATATCGATTGCCGGTGCGTTGCTCATTGCAGCGATGCCACCTGCAGCGTCTGGGCAGCCGGCAGCGATTCATCCGGCGCCACGGCCATCAGCCGCAGCGCGCGCCCGATCACTCGGGCAAACACCGGCGCGGAAACATCACCGCCGTAATACAGTCCCGCGCGCGGATCCTTGATGACCACCACCGCGGCAAGCCGTGGCGCGCTCGCCGGTGCGACGCCAGCGAACACAGCGTTGAAATGATGCTCCCGATAGCTGCCGCCATCGGCCTCCCAGGATGTTCCAGTCTTGCCGGCCACGGTGTAGCCGGGTATCGCGCCCTTGGGCGCGGTGCCGCCCGCGGTCACCACGCCACGCATCAGCTGCAGCAGTTCGCGGCAGAGCTTCGCGGGCATGATGCGCCGCCCCGGCGCCGGCGTTGTGACCCGCAGGAAGGAAATCGGCCGCTGCACGCCGAGCGCGCCGAGCGTGGCGTAGGCATGCGCCAGCTGCAGCGCGGTGACCGAGAGGCCGTAACCGTGCGACATGGTCACGATGCGAATCGGATGCCAGTCACGATAGGGCAACAGCACTCCCGGGGACTCTCCGGGATAGCCCGCCGTGGCAAACTGACCGAAGCCAAAGCGATGCAGGGTCCGCCACATCAGCTCCGGCGGCAGCGACAGCGAGATGTGGGCCATGCCGACGTTCGAGCTCTTCTCGAGGATCGTGTAAATGCCGATGGGACCGAGATCCTGCTCGTCGCGGAACACGTGACCATCGACTTTGATGTATCCCGGCGAGGTATTGATGATGCTCTGGCTGTTGTAGCGACCACTCATCAGCGCGGCGGCAACGAAGAACGGCTTGATCGACGAGCCGGGCTCGAACGTATCGGTGACGGCACGATTGCGGTAGCGGCCCGGCAGCAGCTGCGAGCGGTCGTTGGGATTGAACCCGGGCTGATCGACCATGGCGAGCACTTCGCCGGTATCGACGTCGATCACTACCATGCTGCCCGAGCGTGCCCGCTGTGC
Organism: Gammaproteobacteria bacterium; assembly: GCA_027324195.1. Lineage (GTDB taxonomy): Bacteria > Pseudomonadota > Gammaproteobacteria > Steroidobacterales > Steroidobacteraceae > 13-2-20CM-66-19. The sequence continues at coordinate 14,859 of DAHVTM010000043.1, forward strand.
CTCGACCTGCGCCTTGAGCGCCCGATAGGCGAGGTACTGAATGCGCATGTCGATCGAGAGCACCAGATCGTGTCCCGGCCGCGCCGGGCGGATGCTGTCGACCTCCTGGACGATGCGCCCGTAGCGGTCTTCGATGACGCGCTTCTCGCCGTCGCTGCCAGTCAGCCAGGAGTTGTAGGCGAGCTCAAGCCCCGCCCGCCCCTGGTCATTGATATTGGTGAAGCCGATCAGCTGTCCGGTCACTTCGCCCGCCGGATAGTAGCGACGATATTCGCGCTGCAGATACACCCCGGGGATGCCCAGCGCTTTGATGGCGAGCGCCTGGGGCGGCGGCAGTTGGCGGGCAACATAGAGGAACTGCAGGCTGAGATTGCTGCGAATGTCACGCTGCAGGGTCGGCTCGTTCAGATGCAGCGCCCGAGCGAGGCGGTGAATGCGGCCTTCTCCCTGGGTGATTTGGCCCGGATTGACCCAAACCGAATCGACCGGGGTGCTCACCGCAAGGGGTTCACCGTAGCGGTCCGTGATCACGCCCCGATGCGCCGGAATGGTGACGATACGCGTGAAGCGTGCGTCGCCCTGGCGATTGAGAAAGGTGTAGTCGACCAGCTGCAGATCTACCGCCCGGGCGACCAGGCCGAGTCCGAGCACCGCGAGCACCGCGAGCAGCAGGTAGGCCCGCCAGCGGTAGACGGGCGTGCGAGGCTGGACGCGGCGAGACTTCATGGCCGCACGACCACGATGTCCTGAGGCGGCGGCATCTTCATGTGCAGCTTGCTCTGCGCCACGCTCTCAACGAGAGCGTGAGTCGACCAGGCACTCTGTTCAAGCTGCAGCTGACCCCATTGAATGTCCAGATTGTCGCGCTGGCGGCTGAGCTGCTCGAGATGAATGAACAGCTCGCGTGCGCGATAGCGGCAATACACCGCGCCGACGCCCGAGGCGAGCACCGCCACCCACAGCGTGGCGAACAGCAGACCCCACGTTGCGCGCTGCGCCTTCATGCGACTTTCTCGGCAACGCGCAGCAGCGCACTGCGGGCACGGGGGTTGCGGGCGATCTCGGCCGGCTGCGGCCTGACCTTGCGGCCGATGCGCCGTAAACGGGGCGCGAGGTGGGCCGGCACCGAGGGGAGATCGGCCAGCGCCGGATCGAGCCGCGAGTGGCGCTCGATGAACTGCTTGACCACCCGATCCTCGAGCGAATGGAAGCTGATCACGGCCAGACGCCCCCCCGGGGCGAGCACCTCGAGCGCCGCATCAAGGCCGCGCTCGAGCTGACCCGGCTCATCATTGATGAACATGCGCAGCGCCTGAAACGTCCGTGTCGCCGGATGCTTGCCCGGCTCGCGGGTACGCACCGCGCGGGCCACCACCTCCGCGAGCTGACTCGTGCGCTCGAGCGGCGCGCGCGCGCGTGCGTCTACGATCGCCTGCGCGACACGCCGTGCGAACCGTTCTTCTCCGTAGCGCTCGATCACTTCCCGAATCTCATCAGCGCCCGCGCGCGCGAGCCACGCGGACACCGCTTCCCCGCGCGTCGGATCCATACGCATATCGAGCGGGCCGTCGGCGCGAAAGCTGAATCCGCGCGCCGCCTCATCAAGCTGCGGCGAAGACACCCCGAGGTCGAAGAGAATGCCGCGGCACGCATGGCCGGCCGAATAAGCCGGCACGAGCGTCGCGAGCTGCGCGAACGGTGCGTGCACCAGCGTGAGGCGGCCTTCAGCGGTGAAGCGCGCTCGTCCCGCGTCGATGGCCGCGGGGTCGCGGTCGATCGCGAGCACACGGCCTTCTCGACCCAAGGCCTCGAGTAGGAGTGCCGTATGACCGCCTCGCCCGAACGTCGCATCGACATAGTAGCCATCCGCCTCGGGAGCCAACGCTGCGATCGCCTCGCGCTCGAGCACTGGGACGTGCTCACCCACGTTCGCAGTAGCCGCCAACGCCCCCCCGCAGTGCCCTAGTCACGGGCCGCGCCCAGCTCTCGCACCTCGCATCACCCACGTGCCAGTCTCGACTCACGACACGCGTCCCCGGCCGTCCCGCCCACACGATCTGCCCGGCGCTCCGCCGCCGCGCCGATCTCGTTCCGCTCCACCACGCCGCAGCGTGCATGCCGCACCTCCTTGTTCCCGTGCCGCCACCGGCCGCCCACCGCAGTCACAGCGACAGCGAATCGAGCTCCGACGGCAGATCCGTGCTGGCCTCTTCCGACTTCAGCCACGCATCAAGCCGCTCGCTCCAGCGAGCGTCGTTCCACAACTCAAACCGATTGCCCTGCCCGATCAGCATTCCGTACCGCTCTAGGCCCGCGAATTCACGCAACTCCGGCGGCAGCAGAATGCGGCCATGCCCGTCGAGCTCCAGGTCAGTCGCGTGTCCGACCATCAGCCGCTGCAGGCGCCGGGCCTGTGCGTGCAGCGTCGGCAAGCTCATCAGCTTCGACTCGACCAGCTCCCATTCGGGCAGTGGATAAATGAGCAGGCAGTGATCCCGGTCGACGGTGACCACCAGTTTTCCCTGGGCGCGCTCGGAGATCTGCTCCCGATAACGGGTGGGCATGACCATCCGGCCTTTGTCATCCAGGGTGATTTTGGTAGCGCCGCGAAACATGGACTCCGAGCGAGGACTTAACCCATCCTCTCCCACTTCGTCCCACTTCGTACCACTATAGGAATCGCAGGTGCGCTATGTCAATTGAATTCCGTGGGAAAACGTCATCTGCGCGTTGAGTTATGTCCAACGGCAGATGCGGGCCAACAGGCCGATTTTGTCATAACTCTTTCTAATCAGAAGGTTGTGACAGGAAGCTTATCTAGTGGCTTAGATATGGCAGCATCCGCCTCGTCCGGGTGAGGCAGCTGTTTGATCGCGCGGCGGCACATGGACTCACTGCGGCGGCAGAATTTTGATTTCCCCGCCCTGCAACCGCGCCCAAATGAGGGAGCGATGCACCCGTCCGTCGCGCTCGATGCGCAGCCGACCTGTCAATCCGTTCAGTTCCAGCGCGCCGGGCGCGACGCGCCGGACAAACAACGCCACGGCGAGGTGATAGGCATCGAATCCGAACGCGAACAGCCGTCCTCGGTCCGGCCCCCCGGCCGGCCATGCCCGATCCGTGACTGCGTGCACGGCGTTTGCCAGCGGATTGCCCAACATCCACGGCATATCGAGAAATCGTAGCCCGTCGAGATCCTGGTTCGCGGTCGGATTGGGCGTGAACGCATCCGAGGTCGAGTACGTCGGCACGCCGTTGGCATAGTAGAAGCGCAGCTGCGGCTCGAGCATCCGCTCGGTGCTGGCCGGTGCCGGCGCGAAAATGAACTGGATGTCGGGTCGACGGCGCGGCACGAACGCGAGCGGCATGCCGAGCAGCGTCTGCAGCCGCTGCAACCGCTCGCGGCTCTGACGAATCAGCAGCACCCGCTCAATCGGCCCGGAGTAATCGCTTGCGGACAGATCGATCCGCGCGGTGGCGAGGAGCCGGCCGCCCCCCGCCTCGAACTGCGGTGCGAACGCATGCAGCACCCGCGTGCCCCACACGCCGGCCGGCACGATGGCAATGCCCAGTCGATGCCCGTCGGCCAGCACGCGCTTGGCCACCAAGCGCGCCTCGGCGGTGGGCGAAAGGGCGAACTGAAACAGCCCACTGGACTGCGGCACGCCTCGCGGCAGGAAATTCAGCGCAAGGATCGGCGGGTGCGCAACGCTGTAAGCGGCAGCGGCCGCGACATTTGCGCGCAGCAGCGGCCCGATGATGAAATCCGCCCCACCGCGGGTCGCACGCGCAATTAGCGCGGCAATCGACTCACCTGCCGCGGTATCGTAGATGCGCACCTGCGGCCGCTCGCCGGCCGGAAGTTGGTAATACGCAGTCAGAAATCCGTCGCGCACGCTTTGCGCCGCATGGCGCAAAGGACCGGTCTGCGGCAGCAGCAATGCAATGCGCGTGTGCGCCAGCGACGGCGAAGGCGGCGCCGGCGGGCGCGGACGACGCATCCCGCCGTGGCGCGGCAACACCGGCGCGCGGGCCGTGCGCGTCGGCGGCGGCGCGGTGCGCGGGGCACTCGCGCAGCCGGCGAGCAGTGCGGCGGTCGCGCTCAGCGCGGCAAGCAGGATCTTTCGCTGCATGGTGGGAAGCCCCTTCAATGTCGCTCCATTTAGAGCCAAGATTACGCCCGCCGGTCCGGTGCGCAGCGGAGATTATAGTGGTCAAGATGCAGGGGCGGTTGCAGGTCGTAGCGACACCGATCGGCAACCTAGCGGATCTCAGCACGCGCGCACGCGATGTTCTGCAACACGCCGACGGCATCGTCGCGGAGGACACGCGCCACACGCTGGCGCTGCTGCACTCGCTGGGGATCTCCCGGCCGCTGATCTCGCTGCACAGCCACAACGAGACGCAACGCGTGCCGCAGTTGCTGGCGCGTCTGGCAGCTGGCGAGACGCTGGCGCTGGTGAGCGACGCCGGCACCCCGCTGCTGTCGGATCCTGGCTACGAGTTGACGTGCGCGGCAGCCGATGCCGGCGTCCCGATCGAGGCGATACCGGGACCGAGCGCCATCACGACCGCACTCGCCTGCGCCGCGCTGCCGGTCAACCGCTTCTGCTTCGAGGGGTTCCTGCCGGCGCGCCAACGCGAGCGGCGCGCACAGCTGGCTCGGCTCGCCGACGAGTCGCGTACGCTCGTGTTCTTCGAGGCGCCCCATCGCATCGCGGATATGCTGAGCGACCTTGCGGCAGTGTTCGGCGCGAAGCGGCGCGCCACCGTGACGCGAGAGCTGACCAAAGCCCACGAGAGCGTCTATCGCGGCACGCTCGGCGAGCTCGCCGAGCGTGCCCTCGCCGATGAGAACATCCGCCGCGGCGAGCTGACGGTGGTCGTACAGGGCGCGCCGGAGCAGCTACAACAGGTCGATCAGGCGCTGCTCCGACGCGCCGTCGAACTGCTTGCGAGGGAGCTCCCGCCAAGCCGAGCAGCAGCACTTGCTGCGCAGCTGACCGGTGCGAGCCGCAGCGCCGCCTACGCGCTTGCCACCCAACACGAGCGCAGCGCGCCGGAGTAGCCGAAAAGTCGGGGAGCCGGCCTGTAAGCCGGGTTCTGTCGCGAACTGCGCCTCGAACAACGACGCGAAGCCCGCGTAGCAATCATTCCTCTACGATCCACGTCGCCATGGACCTCTAGCGGCCTACCCGGAAGCGCGCGCGGATCGGCGCTGCGGACGCTGTCGCCAGAGCCCGCTGCTCCCCTATTTGGCCTTGCTCCAGGTGGGGTTTGCCATGCCAGCCTTGTTGCCAAGGCCGCGGTGCGCTCTTACCGCACCGTTTCACCCTTACCGTCCCTGCGACCGGGCTTCCGAAGAGACCCGGAGGAGGGCTTGGGCGGTCTACTCTCTGTTGCACTTTCCGTGAACGTGCCCGGTGAAGCTTGCGCTTCGCCCTGACACGCCCCCCAGGCGTTACCTGGCACCCTGATCCGCCGGAGCCCGGACTTTCCTCCCCCCCAACCCGCGGACGGGTCGAAGCAGCGATTGCCCGGCCGGCTCCCCGGCACGCTGAATATCAGAACCGGACGCCGCCTGCAAAGGGTCTCGTCACTTCACGACCCGCAACTGTGGACGCTTTGCTCCCCCGCCCCCGTCCACGCCTGGCCCTGATCGCGGGCCAGCAGGCCCCGAAGGACCCGGTGGCTCGGGGGGCTCCGGAGGCTGGGGCGGCGCTGGGCTCGCATCGTGATCGGGAAACATCATGCCTTCGCCCGTCTCACGCGCGTACACCCCCATCACGGCACTCACCGGAAAACGCACATGATGGATGACGCCCGCGAAGCGGGCATCGAATTCGACGAGATCGTTGTCGATTTTCAGCCGCTGAGTGGCCGTGTAACTCAAATTCAGAACGAGTTTGCCGTCCTGTGCGTAGGCGTGCGGGACATCCTCCCCAGCTCGCTCGGCATCGACGATCACATGCGGCGTGTAGCCGCTATCGGTGATCCATTGATGCATCGCACGCAGCAGATAGGGTCGTTTGGGGGGAGATTTGAGCATCAGGCAGTCTCGTTAGCGCCGCATCGCGCGCTCGACATCCGAGAGCGAACGCACGAACGCCGGCCGCGCGAAGACGCGGCTGGTGTACTTGGTGATGGGTTGGGCCCTGGCTGGCAGCTCGATCTGCAAATGCGCCAGTCGCCACAGCACCGGGGCGAGCGTCGCATCGACCAGGGAAAACTCGTCGGAGAGAAAAAAGGGCTTCAATTGGAACAGCTCGACCCCCTGTACGATCGTATCGAGCAGGATCTTGCGCAGCCGCGGCAGCTGCTTGCGATCCTGCTCCCGCTCGATCTCCCCGAGCAGACTGTACCAGTCACGTTCTATGCGATAAAGCGCAAGGCGAAACTGCGCGCGCGTCACCGGGTCGACCGGCATCAGCGGCGGATGCGGAAAGCGCTCATCGAGGTACTCGATGATGACCCGCGAGTCGTACAGCACCAGATCCCGATCGACCAGCGTGGGCAGGGAATGATAAGGGTTCAGATCGAGCAGATCCTCCGGCAGGCTGCCGGGCTCGACGCTGACCACTTCGATGTCGAGAGCCTTCTCGGCCAGCACGATCCGGGTGCGGTGGCTCCAGGGATCGGCCGGCGCGGAGAACAGCGTCATGATGGATCGTCTGCTCGACACGGTACCGCTCCCGCCGGCCAGCCGGCCTCCCGGTGATCTTACCTCACCGGGAGGCGCACAGGACCTGGCGCAATGCCACCGGCGGCCACGACACGCCCGCGGCGATCGCGGGCGCTGTTCCTCCTAACGCACGTCCTTCCAGTACTCGCGCTTGAGCAGCCAGGCGAGCCAGGTGAAGGCGATCAGGAACAGGATCACCCAGACCCCAAGACGGTGACGCTCGACGCGCGGCGGATCGCTCACGTACTGCAGGAAATTCACGGTGTCGTGCACGAACTGATCGAACTGCTGCGGCGTCATGCTGCCCGGCGCAATCTGCCGGAAGTGCGAAAAGACCTTGCGCTTCAACGTGGTACCGTGCGGTCCTGGGACCTTGACGGTGCGGTAGACCGCGACTTTCAGCCCCTCCAGCGAGGAGAGCACATCCGGCATGGCCACGGACGGATAAACGAGGTTATTCACGCCCGTCGGCCGCGCCGAGTCCACATAGAACGTCTTCAGGTACCGATACAGGTAGTTCGGTCCCCGGTAACGGGCAATGAGCGATAGATCCGGCGGCTGCTTGCCGAACCATTTGGCCGCATCCGCAGTCATCGGTGAGAGGATGTAATCCTGCGGGGTCTGCCCGGGTGGGATCAGGTCCTTCTGCAGCACTTCGGGCGGGATCGCAAGGTCCTTGCCGAGACGGGACCAGCGCTCGTACCCCAACGAGTGGCAACCGAGACAATAGCCGACGAAATCCCGTGCACCGCGCTGCAGCGAGGCGCGATCGGACACGTTGACGTTCGCCTGCCAGCTCTTCCAGTGTGCCCCGAAGCCCGCGGCGGCATCGGCCGCCCGCACCGGGCTCGCCATGACACCGGCCAGCACCGCCCCGAGCAGCACCGGCACCCAGCGGTAATGGTTAGTGCGCATGGTAGACCACCCTTTCGGGCACGGGCTTGACCCGCTCCCAGCGCGTGTAAAACGGCATCAGCCAGAAGAATCCGAAGTAGCCGATTGCGAAGGTCCGGGCAAGGATGACGTTCAGCGGCGAGACCGGCTGCATCCCGAGGTAGCCCAGGCCGACGAAGGACACCACAAACACCGCGAGTCCCAGCCGAGACATCCAGCCCTTGTAGCGAATGGACTTCACCGGCGAGCGGTCAAGCCAGGGCAGGAGAATCAGTGAGACCAGTGCCAACAGCAGCAGCAGCGCGCCGAGCCCCTTGCTCGGCACCGCTCGCAAGATCGCGTAGTAGGGCGTGAAATACCACACCGGATGAATCTCGGCCGGAGTCGAGAGCGCATTGGCCGGCGTGAAGTTCGCCTTCTCCAGGAACAGCCCGTGGAAGGTGGGCACGAAGAACACCACCAGCGCGAACAGGATGAAGAACACCCCGACACCGAAGATGTCCTTGACCGTGTAGTACGGATGGAAGGGAATGCCATCGAGCGGCTTGCCGTCTGGGCCCAGCCGGTCGCGAATCTCAATGCCGTCGGGATTGTTCGAGCCGACCTGATGCAGCGCCACCAGGTGCAGCACGACCAGGCCGAGCAGCACGATCGGCACGGCAGCCACGTGCAGCGCGAACAGCCGGTTCAGGGTGGCCCCGGAGATCCCGTAATCACCGCGGATCCACTGCGTCAGGGCCGGCCCGATGCCCGGGATGGTGCCGAACAGGTTGATGATCACCTGCGCGCCCCAGAACGACATGTTGCCCCAGGGCAGCACGTAGCCCATGAACGCCTCGGCCATCAGCGCCAGGTACACCAGCATGCCGATCACCCACAGCAGCTCGCGCGGCTGG
>DAHVTM010000046.1:0-42811 GCA_027324195.1 Gammaproteobacteria bacterium
AGGCCGAGGTGGCCCGTCTTCAAGCCCTGACGACCGAACGTGTCGCGATCCTTTCGCAAACCCTCACCGCCTGGAAACTTCTGCGCGCCGAGGCGCCGCGACGTTTTACCTCGAGGCTCTTTCGGGTCGCCCTGCGGTCGACCCACGAGCCGCGGTCCTGAGGAGCGTTTACGGTGAGGCACCGAAGTTCGAAGAAGCCACAGCGCCACATTTCCCCATTGCTGTCCAACATCATGCTGCACGAACTCGATGAGCGGATGGAGAGGCACTACCTCGACAAGAAGGTGCGTAAGGACCGGTGGGCATGGAACTTCGGCATCCTCAAGCAAGCGGCGAATGCGGCCGTTAAAAGGGTGCCATTTGTCGAGCCGGGGAGCTTGATCGTGGGTGTCCGGATTGGCTCTTGTGCTGCAATCCTGCTGCACTGAGATGCATGTTGAAACATCAACACGCAACGTGCGTTGACGCGAAATTAGGCATTTACGTGCATCAACACGCATTTCAATGCGAGAAATACGCTCTTTCACGGCGGTAACAGGGGTTCGAATCCCCTTGGGGACGCCAATAAAAACAATTAGTTAAGCGCTGTCTCGCCGACCACTCCGTGATGATGGCGACTGCCGTGCACGTACTGCCACGGGCTGTGCTCGTCCCGAGGCAGTGCGCAGGCGTGGGAGAACCCAGTGGACTCCAAGGTGATGACGAGACTGCACCGGCCGTCAGCAGGCGCACGGGCGGAACTATCGAACCATCGGAAGGACGCACTCGCCCGATCACAGCCTCAGTGAGGTCAGCCCGCCCCGAGGAGCGCCGCTGCAGAGCGAGGACTCAGCTGCTCAACGCGGTGAGCCTCGAAACTGCACCGAAGTCTTGCGGACCGCACACGCGGTCCCGGCCCGCATTCTTCATCGCATACATTCGCTGATCGGCAAGGCGCACGAGCGATAGCCAATCGTCGCACTGATCGGCAATCCGCTCCGCGACACCGACGCTGACCGTGACTGCCTTGCCCCCGGGGCGTCGGCCAAGGCCCCGCGCGCGGATTCGTTGGATCAACTGCACGGCATCCGCGCCCGTACTGCCGGGCAGCACGACCACGAACTCCTCTCCACCCCAGCGGCCCAGCGATTCCGTCGCGCGTAGCATTGAGCCGATTCGACGCACCGTCTCGATCAGTACTTGGTCGCCGAATTCATGTCCGTGCAGATCGTTGATCTCCTTGAAATGATCCAGGTCGAGAAAGGCAATGGCGATGGGCGTTCCGCAGTGCCGAGATTCCTGGAAACTCAGCTCGATCAGCTCAGAGATGCTCGCCCGCGCATAGCACCCTGTCAATCCGTCGCGCAGCGACTGGCCAACCAGCGTCAGGGAAAAGCTCAATTGACTGAGTCCTACCGTCGCTGCGATCCCACCCATCAAGAACATCATCCAGATGGCATCGATAGCTCCCCCGGGGAAAAACACCCCGAGGTGCAACGCGAATGCCACTGCCTCGCCTGCAATGATGGGTAGCGAAAAGGCGACGCTCTCGAGAAGCGTCAGAGGAAAAATTCCAAGTCCTGCCATTGCAACCGCGGGCAGAGCCCAGTATGCCTCGAGCGCTGTGCGTGCGTAGATACCGAGTCCAGGCTTGTGAAGCAAGATCAAGGAAGTGAAATAAAACACCGTCGGAATCGCGTACAGCAAGACCAGGCAAACGTAAACGCGAGCCAGGGATTGCCGACGACGGGTGATTAAAACCAGGATGGCGAAGCCCGCAGCAGCTGCGACGCGAAGAACCGCAAGAATGGCCCCATCCCGCATCGGTAGGGCAATCAGATCGATCGGCAGCCACGCGAGCGTCAACAGCGCGAATCCAGCGGCCACCGCGTGGATGCGCGACAGAATCAACCTGTTGCGCCGATTGCCGACCAGTCGCGGGTGTGCTTGGGGGAACAACAGGCAGCGCAGCCGGTCGCGCCTGACCTCTTCCGCCGCGAACCGCGCTAAGAGCGACATTCCGATCCGGAAAGTCCTCATGTGCCGCACCTTCATCTCAGTTGGGCAGAACTTGGATGGACTGCGGAGCAACGTTTGCGCCAGTCCGGCTGCACGCACTGACGCGATGTATGCCTGAGCGCTGGCTGGCTTTCCCGGCGAGTCGTGCTGGGCCGACACCGGGGGCTGCGCAAGAACGTCGCGCTCGCGTGCCGCTGCCGTCGGGAGCCGTGTTCAAGCGGACCGGGCGCGTGCGCGCGGTCGGCTGCATCAGCGGAGTCATGAGCGAGATGATCTCCATTAAATGTCGCTGACTGAATGCCATTGCGTTTGCCGGGCGGGTGCAGTGGCGCACGTCGTCCATCTTTGCGCACGCTTTCAAATAAGTGCCGCCAGAGCGCCCGTTCCGGCGTTTGGTGTGCAATCGTGCGGTCGGGACGATTTTCTTGATCCCCGTTCTCGAAGCGGTTTGACGAGGACTGTGGCCTGGTGTTGTCGGTCCGTGTCCTTGTGGCCACGAGCCACCCCGCAAGCGATCCTTCCCAAGGCCCGGTAGTCGGTTCGGAGTGTGCGGCGAGCAACCCGTATTCTCAATCGTCGACGCAGCGTGAAGCCGCTCATTGCAAGGGCCTGTCGACACCGTGCCAGACAGCTCTGCACCGGTTTGATCGCAGCGGCGATCAGGACACGCCCGTATCCATCCGTCAGCGGCACTCTGGCGAGCGTGGAATGGGTGCTCAAAGCAAATGCCACCCGCGGGCATGAGGCCGTCTCTTGTGTTCTTGAAAGGTTCATGGCGGTGTTATCCGACGCGGTTGCAATGGGGAAAATCGCTGCGCTGTGCCAGTAAGGGACCCCTGGCTCAGCGCAGCACAAACACACGACTCGCAAACTCGACTGGTGTACATCGATGCATGCACGGAACGCACTGGGGCAATCGAGACCGCCGCGGACGTGCCCGGCGATCGAATGCTCACGCAGCACGGCAAGCCGCAGCTGCTGCTTTGCTCAGAAGTCCTCCCACGCGACGTCGGATCCACTGCTCGCGATGCGCGCGCGCGGAGCGCTTGCAGCGCTCTTTCCGGCGGATTCGCGCTTGCGTGCGGACTCGGCCTTCTGTGCCCAGGGACGTCCGGCTCGACGGCGCTCGAGCTGACTATTGAGGCGTGCTTGGGAGGCTGGCGGTGCCGCGACCGCCGTGCTGACGCCCGCGGCGAATGCGTCGCCAGCGACCTGATAGCGCTCCATCATCTCGCTGAGCTTCGCTGCCTGCTCCGCCATCGCCTGTGAGGCTGCGGTCGCCTCCTCGACCAGCGCGGCATTCTGCTGCGTCATTTCGTCCATCTGCATCACGGCTTTATTGACCTGCTCGATGCCTGAGGACTGCTCGCGCGATGCGGCGGCGATCTCAGCGACGATGTCCGAGACCTTCTTGACGGCCAGGACGATCTGATCGAGCGTCTGCCCGGACTGCGTGACGAGTACCGAGCCGTCCTCGACCTTCTGTACCGAATCCTGAATCAGTCCCTTAATCTCCTTCGCGGCGGTTGCCGAGCGGCCGGCCAGACTGCGCACTTCGGTTGCCACGACCGCGAATCCACGACCCTGCTCACCGGCGCGGGCTGCTTCCACGGCAGCGTTGAGCGCGAGCAGATTGGTCTGAAAGGCGATTTCGTCTATCACCCCGATGATGTCGGCGATCTTCTTGGCCGCATCATTGATGTCGGTCATCGCCCGCACAGCCTTGCCAACCACGACTCCACCCTTTTCGGCTTGGTCGCGCGCTGCGGTGGCGAGCTGGTTCGCTTGTCCGGCGTTCTCGGCGTTCTGCTTGACGGTAGAGGTCATCTCCTCCATCGAGGAGGCGGTCTCCTCGAGTGAGGAGGATTGCTCTTCGGTTCGCTGCGAGAGGTTCGCATTGCCCTGGGAGATCTCCTCGGCTCCGGTATGTACCGCGAGCGCTGCTTCCTTGATCTGGCGCACCATTGCGGCGGTGGTCTCCAGGAGCTCGTTGAGTCCGCCCGCCAGCGTCGCAAAGAAACTGCTCTTGCCTTCGGTCGCAATCCGCTCCCGCAGGTCGCCCTGCACGGCTTTGCGGACGATGGTGGAGACTTCCTCTTCGACGCGCACCTCTTGAGTCCGATCCACCCATTCGACGACGCTGCCGATGCGCTCTCCGGAGGCACCGAAGATCGGACTGATTGACAGACGGATGGCGTGCCCGCCGAGACGGATATCGGTGGTGTGAGTGCTCCGTAGTGCGGAAATGAGCTGGCGCTGGTGTGCGGGATTTTTATGAAAGATATCGATATTCGAGCCAACGATGTGGTCGGCATTCAGTGACGGCAGATCGCGACGAAAGTCTGCTTGTGCATCTCGAAATAGCCGCATCGCCGCTTCATTGAGGTAGATGATGTCTAGGTTGGCGTCCGCAAGCATGACGCTGGCGCTCGCTCTGTCCAGGGCGCTCTTGATGCGCGAGTTCTGTTCCGCGGCCCGCACCTGCTCGGTGACGTCGGTGGCGTACTTGACGACTTTGTACGGCTTTCCGGAGCTGTCGAAGATAGGGTTGTAGCTGGCCTGAATCCACACTTCCTTGCCGCCTTTGCCGATCCGCTTGTACTGCTTGGCGTCATACTCGCCGCGGCGCAGCTTGTCCCAGAAGGCGCGATATTCGTCGCTCTTGGCGTACTCCGGTTCGACGAGCAGGCTGTGATGCTTGCCGCGGAGCTCCTCATTCGTGTAGCCCACGGCGCGCAGAAAATTGTCGTTGGCGGAAATGATGGTGCCATCCAGATTGAATTCGATGACGGCCTGCGACTTGTGGATCGCTGCGACTTGACCTTCCAAGTCTGTCACGCGCTGTCTGCCGGTGAGCGCGCCGGGCAGATGCCATCGCTTGGAGTGCTTGTTGTTCTTAGCCATGGAAGTGCTTTCCTATGAAGGTTAACGGGGGCATGAGGGATGTGTGCGATACACGGACGCTCTCTGGCGTCGACCTTGGGCACTCGTCGCTAGGTGCAACCGGGCTCAGTTGACGCTGTGTTTGCTGAGCAACGCTGCGACGAGGTATCGGTGCGGGCAAGCGATTGCAATCATTCCGCCTGATGCGCGCCGGCAGGTTTGACAATCGGCTTGCAGCGCTGCCGGGACGGGGACCCAGTGCGCCGCATGGCCGGTTGTGTTGCCATGCCGAAGTGCGAGCCGGTGCGGGGTGTGCTGCGCTACGCGATCTGAGGCTGGTGGTCACGCTCGCCAAGGGCACTTGCGGAGGGATACGCATCCGCTCGGCAGCAGCTGCGCAACTCGCAGGTGCGTGAGCGGAGTAACGGAATCGGACGAGCATGGTGCATCCTCCCGGCATGTCAATCGGTTGCGAGTAACCGGGCGGGAGGGGGGCCCGAGGGGCGACGGGGTGCGCAACGTCGGCGACGAATCCCGTGCAGGCACTGAAGCGCGCAGGTGCTGCAAAGCAGTGGCCGCATCTTCGCTACAGTGCGAGGTGATGATAGGGTGAGATTTCCGGGTGATTACGTGAAATGCGTAGGGATTGAGTGTGATGTTTTGAGAAGCAGTTCAAAAATGCGGCAATAGAGCGCAGGGATGTGCGAGGCGGACGGTGCTTGCGCGAGCGCTGTCCGAGCAATGCTCAGCAGTCGCGCGGGGTCCGAACCGACAGGAGCGTCCGCAGGCCCTTGGCGGCGAATCGCCGGCACATCGGTTGGCGCGGGTGGCGGAGGTGTGGCGATGATTGGGGTGAATTGGACATTGGGCGCGATTGCACGGCCGGACTCAAAAGATGATGCGTGCGGTTACGCTGTGATCATCCTGCTCGAACGTGAGATTGAACCGGCTGCCGGAAAGCAACGTCAGCACCAGGGTGACCCCCGATTGCCGGGCGAGCCAGTCCGGCATGTGGAAGTCGGCCGGGAGGCGCGCCGGCGCATTGCGAATCGTGAGCGCGTGGCCAAGCGGATCTTCGGCCAGGGTGATCGAAATCTCGGCTGAGGCAACCCGCTTGGTGTGCTTGGTGGCGTTGGTGATCAGCTCGTTCAGTGCCACCGCAAAAGGTATCGCTTCGCTCTCGCCAAGCTCCAGGGAGAAATGGGACGGCAGCGTCGATCTGAAGCGGATGGGAATGTGCACGGTGGTTCGATGCGCGGTGACAATCTCGGCCACCAGTGCACTCAGCTCGACGGTTGACTTACCACTGCGGGCGAGCAGGCCATGCATCGCAGCAATCGATTGGATCTGCGTGATCACCGAATTGACCAGCTCGCTCGTCGTGCGCGGCGACCCTTCGTTCAAGCGAATCAGGCCAACCAGTCCTTGCAGATGATTCTTGATCCGATGATGGATTTCGCGGATCAGCGTGTGGGTCAGGGCCCTTTCCCCTTCGAGCTTCTTTTCCTCCGCGGCCTTGAGGCTGGTGATGTCCTGGGCGAGCAGCAGCACGCGCGCGACGGTCTGCGCACTGTCGCGGATCGGGACCAGGTGGACGTGCCACCAGCGCGCAAATCGGTACAGTTCCTTGTACGCCGGCTGTCCATCCCGGATCACTTGCTCGAGAAATCCCGGGAAGAGCAGTGAGCCGTCCGCGTGGTGCAGAAACGGACAGAACCGCTCCGCGACATCCGCCGGGCCGCACAGCTGGTCTGCGGCCGTATTGGCCTGAATGATCAGGCCCGCTCGGTTCATCAGAATGACCGGGTAGCCAATCTGGTTCAGGACGGTGCTCAGGGCATCTTCGCTCAACTTGGTCGCGGCGCGTTCGTAGGAGAGGCGCTCGTCGATGATCCGGACCATCTCCACCGAGGCGGGACCCGCACCCGGCTCGGCCGGTGGAAAAGGCGCGAGGATGGTGCGAATTCGGATGTATTCGCCGCTCTTGTGGCGGATGCGATATTCCGCTGCAGCGGGCTCGTAGGACTTGCCGCTCAGGGCCTCCGCGTCACGTGGTTGGACGACCAGGAGCGCATCGCGAGGATGGATCAGCGCAGCAAACGCACTCCAGGTGGGCTCGAGCTCGCCGGGGCCGTAACCGAAGAGCTCAGGGCCTCCCAACAGCCATTGCATCGCGGTGCGCGTGGCGTCCGGGCGGTACAGGAAGATGACTCCGAATTTGACCAGCGCCTCATGCACCAAATCGCTGCCGCGCACCTCCCCGCGGCCGGCTTCGGCGGGTGGGGCGGTTGAAGGTGGCGGCGGCGACATGGCCGTGGGCGTCAAATGGGATCGGTCTCGGCCGGGCGAGCGGTGGAATCGGCCGTGCCGAGCTCCTGCAGCATCCGGTTCGACTCGTCACAGCAGCGTACGAAGTCCCGGGCGAGGACATCGAGCTTCAGGCGCTTGGAGCGAGCTTTGTGCCGCAGCCGCTCGAAGGCCTCGCGCCGTCCGAGCTTCAGATTCGCCATGAGCAGTCCGGTTGCGGTGCTCACGTGCTGATCGTCGTTGAGCTGCGTGCGCAGGTGTTGATTCTGATCATGGAGCGCGCGGATCTCCCGTCCGCGCTGCAGTGCGGTGCGCACGATCGGTAGCAGTTGCTCGGTGTCGATCGGCTTTACCACATAGGTGAGCGCACCGACATCAATCGCATCCGAGACGATTACCTCATCACTGTATGCGGAGAGGAAAATGACCGGTGTCGGGCCCGATTCGGCGAGCGAGCGGGCGAGTTCTACGCCGGACATGCCGGGCATCAGGTAATCGAGGATGGCCAGATCGGGCTGCGAGGAGCCACAGCGTTCCAGCGCGCTCGGCCCATCGAAAGCTTCGATCACGCGATATCCGGCACTACGCAGCTGCTGACCGAGGGTTGCGACGATGAGCTTATCGTCATCGACGACCAGCAGCGTTCTACTCTCCGCACTCGGGTCCGGTTTCGGCGACATTCGCTGGCCGTGCTGTGCGTTCTGCGGATTCATGAAGTCCCCCCTAAGTGAAAGTGCATGGCGATCCGGTGCGCATCGCAGTTGTTCTGGTATGGCTGCAGCGGGTTTCGCCCGTTCGATGCGCGTCCAGTGCGCCACCTGGATGCTGAGGTGCCCCCGCGCAGATCGCCGATCGTGAGTGAGTCAGTTCCCTCGAGCGGTCTCGTGCCGCCCTTGGACCGCTCGGGATTGTATCCCATCGTGTCTGAATCTGCTGCGCGCCGGATCCGGCAGTTCGGCGTGCGCAGAGGACTGCGCCACACCGCTTCCTGATCGAAACTGTGAATTGGTCGCAAAAGTCGGATGGCTTGTGGCCGATATGCTCGGCGTGACCGAACACATACGCCGCTCGAGGCCTGATCAAGGCGTCGCACGGCGTAGCCAGCGACAGGATCCCGTGCGAGTTCCGTACTGCATCCTGCGCTGTTCAGGCCTTCTCCCTGCCTGAGCTGATCCACCACCACTGCGAATTCCTCACGTCCGACGGTGCGGCACGCCGCGAGCTGCTCAATTGCCGCGCGTCGTCGAGAGTCTGGACGCACCAGGGCACACGAGACTGCTTGATGAACGTTGACCATAAAAACGCTGTACAGCGACCTGGGTATCCTCGCCACCGGCGCCAGCGAGCGCTTGGCGCGCCGGTGCGGTTCGAACAGTCCACCCGTGAGCGGGACCAGGCGGCTGTTCTAAGGGATGATGAATTCGGACCAATCACCTCACGATTCGGGTCATTGCATACATGAGGGCATACTGCTTGCCGGTCAAGCCTGCAGCGGATTCGCGAGTCGCAACTTCATTGCGGCTTGCCGCAGTTCCCTTCTACGCGCCCGCCGCTCTCGGCGTCGCGATTACGCTGTGGGGCCACCCTCCATGGTCGGAACTGTGCGTGCTGGTCGGCCTCCTGACGCTGACCCAGACCGCCCGGGCGCTCGGCTTAAGGTGGCCCACGCCGCGACAGCTGCTGCGCTCGCCGCGCCGACGGTTCAATGTCGTGCCTCAGCTGCGCTGTGTGGCAGTTTTGGAACGCGCCGCCGCCGGATATCCCTGCGGCCCCGGAACATCCGGGCCGGCGTGCGATTGGCCCTCTGCCAGCCGTGCCCAGCAGCCTATCCGGACTCATGACTGCCGCGCAGCGCCGCGCGAATATGAGGATCTGCGCATTCATTCTCGAGGTGGCGCGAAATCCCGCTCGATGGCGATCACCTCGGTCAGTGGCCGAGTACGGTGCCAGGGGAAGGAGCGGCCGATCGACGTCGTGCTCAATCGCCCCGGGGATGCGGATTCGAACCGCCGAGGTCGCCTCAGTGGTTTCTCTGCGGCACAGCAACAGGCGTGCAATCTCATGGAAATAAACGGCAATCTGCTGCGGAGTATCGCGCAGCTCGAGCATAGTGCCCACCGACTGCACAAGATGACCGAAATGGCTGAGCGACTGCGGCCCGTCCAATTCGATCACAGTCTCCGTGAGGACGGCGCGCATTCGCCAGCCCGTTTACCTGTGGCTCAGGCCGGTCGTCTTGAGCTGCCCAAGGAACCGCTGGGCAGGAGTACGGATCCGACATGCCCCTGCACCGCAAATGCGTTCGTATCGCCTCGCAACCTCAGCGATCCGACAGCCAGGGATGCTTTGAACGGGCGTTGCGGGGCCGTGGTGTCACGCAGCTGGGGCGCCGCGACGGATAGAGGCGAGCCGTTTACACCGAATGCGAGCGCGCGCAGCGGGTCGATGGCGAGATCCGCACGCGTGCCAAGACAGTAATGGGAGTGGCTGCTGCAGCGTCGGAGCGACGCTAGCGCAGCGTGCCTGTACCAAGTGACAGGAGAGGGGCAATCATGCGTTTTTTGGGTAAGCGCAAGAGCACGCCGGTACACACGGTGCCTCAGGATGGCACTGCCCGGGTATCCGTCCGGCCATCGAGCGACGCAGCAGGTGAGGAAGCGAATAAACTGATCGGCTCTGCCGCGGTGGCGCGTCAACCGATATTCGATAGTGATTTGGGCGTAGTCGGATACGAATTGCTCTACCGCACCGCGGGAGTGGACTTTGCGCTCATCGACTGTCCGGTGTCCGCCACGGCCGCGGTGCTGGTTACGGCGGCGCTTGACATCGGCATTACCAAGCTGGTCGGGACCGCGCCGGCGTTCATCAATTTTCCCCGCGAACTGCTCACCGAGGACCTGCCGACCCCGGCCGATCCGCAGCGCATCGTCGTGGAAGTGCTCGAAGACATCGAGCCGGACGAGCAGTTGCTCAGCGTTCTTGCTGCGTTGCGCCAGCGCGGCTACCGGGTGGCGCTCGATGACTTCGACCCGACTTCGAACAAGGAGCCGCTGCTCGGCTGCGCGGATTTCGTGAAGGTGGATGTGCTGGCCTGTGAACCGGCGCGTCTTGCCCCGCTCGTGACGTATCTCAGGCGCTGGCAACTGCGACTGATCGCGGAGAAGATCGAGAGCGAACAGCAGCTGCGGCGCTGCCGGGAGTTGGGGTTTGACGCGTTCCAGGGCTATTATCTGCGCCGACCAGAGACCTTCTGTGCCCGGCGTGCCCCCGGCAACTGGATCGCCACGCTGCGCTTGCTTTCGCGGCTACAGGATCCTGACGTTTCGGTGGCGGAACTCGAGGCGAATATCGCCTGTGACGTCGGGCTGTGTTATCGCCTGCTCCGCTGTGTCAATTCAAGTTATTTTGGGCTCGGGAAATCCATCGAGTCCATCGGCCGGGCCATCGTGGTGCTGGGACTGGATGAGCTGCGTGCGATATGCGTCGCCATCCTGTTGGCGGGAATCGACGACCGGCCGGAATACCTCGCCAAGCAGGCGATGGTGCGCGCCCGAATGTGCGAACGGCTGTGCGTCGCGGCGGAGCTCAGCGAGCGTCAGAGCTACTTCATGGTCGGCTTGCTATCGGTGTCGGACGTACTGCTCGGCGTTGCGCTTGCGGAGCTGCTCGAGTCGATGCCGCTCGCCGAGCCGATTCGTGCCGCCCTGTTGTACCGCTCCGGTCCCATGGGCGAAGCGCTGCAGTGCAGCACCGCTTATGAGAACGCGGCGTGGCAGCAGGTCCGTTTTCTAGGTCTGCCGAGCACTGCGATAGCGACAGCCTATACCGACGCGGTGCAATGGACCGAGAGTCTGTGGACGAGGGTATCGATGAGCCAGACGTGACGCGAGGTGATCGAGAAGTTGATGGCACTCGACCCCGAGCGATAGGCCAGAGTCGCCTCTGGTTCGCCATGACGGACCGGTGTGGTGATAGGCTGCGGTCGCGACGGACCGTCTCGACGGCGGTCGACGAGCCACTCGGAGCGAACTCGGTATGATCCGTCGCCGGGGCGATCCGCCCCGGCGTGCGGGATGCGTTCGATGGCTCGAGCGCCTGCCGTGGGGCAGCGCGTACGGCTCTGCCGGACGTGCGCCGTGTGATGATGGGTTGGCGATGTCGGCTCCCGCCGGGCGGCCTTATGTGTTTTTTTTTGGGAGTGTGTTGGCAGCGATATCTGGCTGCGGAACCGGGGGCAGATCGATGAAGACGGTGCTGATCGTTTATCACACGGTGACCGGAGGCTCAGAGCAGATGGCGCGGGCGGCCGCTGCCGGCGCGGCACGTGAACCAGAGGTTCGCGTTTGCCTCGAAGCCGCTGCAGAGACTGGCCCACAGGCGCTCCTCGATGCGCACGGCTACCTGTTCGTGTGCCCGGAGAACCTCGCCGCGATATCCGGACTCATGAAGGATTTCTTCGATCGCAGTTACTATGCGGTACTGGAGCGCATTCAGGGGCGTCCCTATGCGAGTGCGATCTGTGCCGGCAGCGATGGAACCAATGCGGCGCGGCAGATTGAACGGATTGCGACGGGGTGGCGGCTGAGCGAGATCGCGCCACCGCTCATCGTGTGCACCCATGCGCAGACGCCCGAAGAGATCTTAAGTCCTAAGAGGATCGGTGCATCGGAGCTGGCGCGCTGTGAGGAGCTCGGCGCGACGCTCGCGGCAGGTCTCGCCCTCGGAATTTTCTGAGGCCGCGCCTGCACTTCCCGCCGAGGCAGGCTCAGCGGTCGAAGACGGTGCGACCGCCGAGCCCGGCGGCGGCGGTGCACTCGGCGGCGATGAATGTCTCAACGCTCGGTCCAGATGCGTGCCGCTCCATGCTACGGGCCTGGGCATCGAGACGGCGCAGGGCATCAAGTTTGTCCGTGCGGCCAAGATGCGCTTGGCTGACCGCGCGTTTCAGGACGCGCAACGTCTCGTCGTAGACTCGTAGCGGGACCGGGAAGGGGTGACCGTCTTTGCCCCCATGAGCCAGGGAGAATCGGGCGGGGTCGGTGAATCGCGCCGCAGTGCCATGGACGATCTCGGCGACCCAAGCGAGAGCGGCTACGGTGCGCGCGCCGACACCGGGAGTGAGCAGAAGCTCGGAGAAATCCTGCGGCCCGCGCTCTGCGGCGGCGGCCAGCGTGCCGTGCAGGCGTCGAAGGACGACGTCCGAGCCGATTACCTCGTGCCGCGACGGCATGCACAGATGCGGGACCAGCTCGTGCACCCTGTCGGGTACCGCGGACTCCGGCTCGGCAAACAGGCTGAGCGAGCGGCCCGCCGCCGGGCGCAGCCTGCGCAGGATGCTCACGGTGCGTTGCGGCCCGGCGTGCACCAACTGAAGTCCGGCCGTTCGGGCAGCCTGCGCCCGCGCATCGGCGAGGTTGAGGATCTGGCCCTGGTTCACCCCCTCGATGGCCGCGTGCGGCGAATCAAGGAAACTCGCCAGTCCCTGCGAAAGCCAATGGTAGCGCCTCGCTTGCCGCCGTGTCGGGTTCATGCCCTGCTGCACGACACACCAAGTGCCCTCGGCACTGACGATGAATCCGTGCAGGTAAAGATCGTAGCCGTCCTGCACGGCGGCGCTGTCGATCTTCGCCACCAGACGGCTGGTGGTGGCGAGCCGCTCAGCATCAAGTCCGGTGCGCTCGCCGACGGCCATCAGTTCCGCAGGGGTCCGTCGCGAGGCGGCGCCGCGCCCGCCGCAGACGAAGATTCCAAGCTCGCTCTGCACCGGGGCGAGTCCGCGCTTGAGCGCAGCGAGCACACTCGTGGTGATGCCCGAGGAGTGCCAGTCCATGCCCATGACGGCCCCGAAGGACTGAAACCAGAACGGTTGCGCCAGGCGGCGGAGCAATTCGTCTCGGCCGTAGTGGTAGACGATCGCTTCACCGATCACGCGCCCGAGCGCAGCCATGCGCGCGCTGAGCCAGGCGGGCACGTGGCCGCCATGCAGGGGAAGATCTGCATATCCACTGCGCCGGGTCATGGGCGAGAGTGTGAGCCGGGCTCGGCGCGAGTCAAGGGCGCCGGGGGAGCGCCGGGAGAGTGGTGCGCGATGAGGGTTGTGCATCTGTTCGAGTGGTCGGACGAGCTGGCGTAGACTCGGCCGATCGGTAGCAAGGCGGATGCGTTGTGAAAACACTGGGTTCGAGGGCGCAGGGGGCGCGCCTGGAGCGCATGAAGGGCTCGACACAGTGGGCCGGGGAGGGCTTTCGCAACGTGCAGCCGATTCTTCCCGGCCTGCGCGATCCGAACGCTGCGATGCCGAGTCTCACCGAGTTTCTCCTGCGTACCGGCGGGCGGCGCACACCCGCACGGCCGCTGCCCTCAGTCGATCCACGGCATATCTGGGGCCACCGGCCGGACAGTGGCCTCAGAGTCACCTGGCTCGGCCACTCGACCGTGCTGATCGAGATCGATGGCGTACGCCTGCTCACCGATCCGGTCTGGGGTGCACGCGCCTCGCCGCTGCCCCTGATCGGCCCGCGGCGCTTTCAGCCTGTGCCAGTTGCGCTGCACGCTCTGCCGCCGATCGATGCGGTGGTCCTCTCGCACGATCACTATGATCATCTTGATTATCCGACGATCCGAGCCCTCGCAAAGCGCACCGTGCCGTTCGTCACCTCGCTGGGCGTCGGGGCACACCTGGAGGCCTGGGGCATCGCCCCGCAGCGCATCACGGAACTCGACTGGTGGGAGCAGTACACGCTGCCCGGCTCGGACGTGCAGGTCAGCGCGGTGCCTGCCCAGCATTTCTCCGGGCGAATCCCGAAGATGCGCAACTCCACCCTGTGGTCATCGTTCGTCGTGCAGTCCGATCAGCACACGGTGTTCTTCAGCGGGGATACGGGTCTTACCCGTGAGTACGAACGGGTGCGCGCACGTTTCGGCCCCTTCGATCTGGTGATGCTCGAGATCGGCGGCTGGCATCC
This sequence comes from Gammaproteobacteria bacterium, assembly GCA_027324195.1. Taxonomy (GTDB): domain Bacteria; phylum Pseudomonadota; class Gammaproteobacteria; order Steroidobacterales; family Steroidobacteraceae; genus 13-2-20CM-66-19. Next base: position 14,154 of record DAHVTM010000046.1, read on the forward strand.
TGCCTGGGGCGACATGCACCTCGGTCCGCAGCACGCACTTACGGCCTGCCAGCTCCTCGGCGCGCAGACCTGGCTGCCGGTACACTGGGGAACGTTCAGTCTGGCAATGCATGCCTGGGACCAGCCGGCCGAGAGCGTACTGGCCGCAAGCCCCTCGGGCGGCGAGCGGCTCATCATGCCCCGACTCGGCGAGCCGGTAGAGCCGCAGCATGCCTCCGATCGGATCGATCCGTGGTGGCGAGGCGCTGATGGTCCGCAGCCGTCGGCGCCGCGCGGCTCGGTCCGGCGAAGACGCTCGCATGCGGCGTCCTGGCCTCTCGACTGAGGCGCGGCGGCGGCCCGAGCGGGGCGCTAGCCCAGGCCGTGCACCGTGATTTTGGTGCGCACCGAATTCGCGATGAAGCAATTCGCGTGCGCCTGGTGGTGCAACCGGGCGAGGGTCGCCGTGTCGGGCTGCTTCGGTCCGCTGAACTCAATGTGCGGTTGCAGCTCGACGTGGCTGATCCACAGCTCACCGCGCTCATTGCGGCTCATGCGCCCGACTGCCTGGTCGCGGTAGGCATCGACGCAATAGCCCTCGGCCGCGGCGATGCTGAGCAGCCAGAGCATGTGACAGCTCGAGAGAGCTGCGACGTACGCCTCTTCGGGGTCTACGGCCGTGGCGTCGGAGAGCGGCTCGGGTACGACCTGCGGGGAGCTCGATGCATTGATTTGCACGCCGCCGTCGAATTTCCATACGTGCGTCCGGGAGTATTTGCGGTCCACGAACGGCGCCGCGCCCCGTGTCCATTCGATCGTCGCGGTATGCACGGACATCGGCAGCCCCCTCCATCACAGTCGCAGGCCGGCCGCCCGCGGCAGCGGCCGGTGAATCTTGGCATCGCGGCGCAGTGTCTGGTTCACAACGTATTGCGCACCAGCTGCCCACCTCGCATGATCAGCCGCAGGTGGCGACCGCGGTCGGCGAGTAATTCGATGTTGGCGAGCGGATCGCCGTCGAGCACCAGCAGGTCCGCGTACGCACCCGGTTTGATGCACCCGAGTCGCCCCTGCTCCTGCAACAGCGCTGCATTGACCGAAGTGGCCTGCCGGAGAATCTCGAGCGACGTGAACACCTCGCGGCGGATGGAGAACTCGCGGCACTGCTGTACGTAGGTGGCTCCGAGCAGGTCGGTGCCAAAGCCGATCTTTACTCCGGCCTTGCGCATCGAGTCCATGCCGCTCAGTGCGCATTCGTAGGCGACCTGCGCCTTCTCCTGACTCTGTGCGGGGAAGCCGAGCTGCCGTCCCGTCTCAATCAACGCGAAGATGATGGCCATGGTGGGCACGACGAATGCCCCTTTGCTGGCGACGAACGCAGCTGTTGCATCGTCGATCATCGTGCCGTGCTCGATGCTGCGCACGCCATACTCGACGCAGCGGCGCACCGCGCTCGCGGGGTGGCAATGCGCGGCAGTGTAGGTTCTGCGCTCGGTCGTCTCATCGACGATGGCGCGGATCTCATCCTCGCGGTACTGATTCATCCAGATCGGATCGGTCGGCGAGGCGACGCCCCCGGAGCCCATGATCTTCAGGCAGTGAGCACCGCGGCGCAATTGCTCCCGGGCCGCCCTGACGCATGCGTCGACGCCATCGGCGAGAACGCACAGCGAGTTGCCGCGCCCGCACTGGCAGTAGTCGTGGTCCGCCTCGCCGATCGAGCGCATGTCGCCGTGCCCGCCCGTCATCGAGAGCATCTTGCCGGCGTAGTAGAAGCGTGGCGCACGGATCAGACCGTCCTCGATGGCCCGCCACAGACTGTAATCACCGCCGCCGATGTCCCGCACGGTGGTGAATCCGCACTCCAGCGCGAACCCCAGCATCCGGGCGGCGTGAGCGGTGCGGTAGGCCTCGCCGGCGAGTTCGATCTTCTGCACGTTCACATCGCAGCCATAGGCGTGCACATGGGCATCAATCAGGCCGGGCATCAAGGTGCGGCCCGCCACATCAATCACCTGGGCGTCCGCAGCCTGGATCGAGCGCGGGGAGATCTCGCGAATCTCACCCTGTTCGATGAGGACCTGCATGCCCTCGGCGCACTCGGCGTTCTCGCCGTCGAAGATTCTGGCGTTGGTGAACAAAATTGCACTCATGGGCTCTCCTCAACTGGCGTGCGTGGCACTCGCTCGGCACGATCGCATCGCCAGGATGATCCCACCCGGGCCGCAAATCCAGGCGGCCGGGCTGCGCTGCCGGGTGCGCGTCGCGCCCCGGCGCGGTATACAGCAGATCTTCCTTTTCACAGAAGCGGCCGCCGCAGGATTATGAAAGACACTGAACATGCAATGGGCATCGGGACTCGGCTCGCCCAGCTGGGCCGCACTTCCGATGTGCATTACGGCTTCGTCAATACGCCCGTTTACCGAGGCTCGACGGTTCTATTCAAGACCCTGGATGACCTTGAGAACCAGCGGGCCCGCTATACGTACGGAACCGCCGGCACGCCGACCATCGAGAGTCTGGAGAGCGCCTGGACCGCGCTCACGGGTGCGGCGGGCACTGCGCTCAGCCCTTCCGGACTCGGGGCCGTCGCGCTGGCGCTCCTCGCGGCGCTGAAGCATGGCGACCATCTGCTCATGCCCGACAGCGTGTATCAGCCGACCCGCGCGCTGTGCGGCAATCTGCTGGCGAAATTCGGGGTCGAAACGACCTACTACGATCCGCTGCTCGGCGCGGGACTCGCTGCACTGCTCAAGCCCAATACCTCGACCATCTTTCTCGAGTCTCCGGGGTCGCAAAGCTTCGAGATCCAGGACGTGCCGGCGATTTGCGCACTGGCGCAGCAGCGCGGCCTGACGACCATTCTCGATAACACCTGGGCGACGCCTCTTTTATTCCGTGCTCACGAGCACGGCTGCGATCTGACGGTGGAGGCCGGAACGAAGTATCTGAGCGGCCACTCGGACATTCTGCTCGGCCTGGTGAGCGCCAACGCCCGCCTGTGGCCGGCGCTGAAGCGGACGTATCAGAGCATGGCGATGCTGCCGGGTGCCGAGGACTGCTATCTGGCGCTGCGTGGCATGCGCACGCTGCACATCCGGCTGCAGGAGGCCGAAAGCCGGGGTCTGGCGATGGCCGAGTGGCTCGCCGCCCAACCGGAGGTGGCCACGGTGCTGCATCCGGCATTGCCCTCCTGCCCCGGACATGCGCTCTGGCGACGCGACTTCAAAGGCTCCACGGGAGTATTTTCCATCATCCTGCGTGCCGGCTACGCGCGCGACGATCTCGCCCGCATGCTCGATCATCTGTCGATCTTCGGCATGGGCTACTCATGGGGTGGCTTTGAGAGTCTGATCATTCCCTTCGACTGCCGTGCGTATCGCACCGCCACCGCGTGGAATCCGGGCGGGCTTGCGCTGCGGCTGCAGATCGGTCTGGAAGATCTGGCGGATCTACGGGCCGATCTGCGCGCGGGGCTGGACCGGCTCGCCGCTGTGGGGCGGTAGTGCGGCGCTGATTCGGCCGCGCGGGGCAGCCTCTTTCAGGAGCGCCGGGGCGTACCGGGTGTGGCCGGGTCCGACGGCTCCCGGACTGTGACCGCCGTGCCGGTCGGCACCAGCCGGCCGCTCGTGATCTCATCGCGGGCATTGCGTGAGAGCTCCACCTGTCCCTGATCCTCCCACGCCTTGAGCAGCTGGATCAGCGTGCGGTTGTAGCGCTCAAGCTGCTCGCGCTGCTTGCGCAGCTCGCGCAGCGCGAGGCGCGCATATAAATGGGTGAGCAGCCAGGCGATCAGAGCGCCGAGCACCGTGCCGGCCAATGTGGAGACGAGAATGGGTAGTACCTGGTTCATGCGCTGATTCCGGCGGTGAGCAGAGGCCGCCCCCACGCATGATCGACCCGTTGCGGCGCGCCGTCCACTGCTCTTCCGTGCGCGGCTTCCGCCGCGCGCCTCAGCGCCGCGCAGCCGCAGGTGTTGCCGCGGTGCGCGGGTCCTGAAACGGCTGCAGCAGTTTTCCCAGCAGCGTTTCGTTGTGCGCCGCCGACAAGCCGCTGCGCGGCAGGCTGAGTCGTACCGTTTCGCGGTCGATGCAGGCATTGCCGTGCAACACGGCCAGTGCGCCGGCGAGACGACCGAAGCGCACGGAGCGGCCGAGCGCACTCGAGGGAGTACTCCCCGCACGCTGCTCCTCGAGGGCGGCGAGCGCTGCCGGGGAGAGCTGCCAATCGGTGCCGATGCGCTGGGCCAGAGTGCTCGCGTGTACGTCGATGACCGCGGCAATCAAGGTCGCCGCGCTGCTGCCGCGCACGCTCAGCGCAGCGCAATGCTCGCGTACGGCACGAAACAGGACGATCTCCGCCAGGCCACTGATCAGGCTGAGCAACTCGGCCGCAAAGGGCTCGCTGCGCTCCACCACGGCAGCATGCACCACGCTCGCCTGTGCCGAGCGCAGTGCATGCTCCCAGACCAGCTGCGCAAAGCCTGGAAACTCGCTGGCGTTCGCCGTGGTGAAGATCGGCTGCATCAATGCCGTGGCGATCACCGAGCGCAGGCCGTCGCTGCCGAGGATCGCCACGGCGCGCTCGATCGACTCGACCGGCTGCGGGCTGACCCGATAAAAGGAGCTGTTCGCCATGCGCAGCAAACTGTCAACCAGCGCTGGGTCGCGCGCAATGATGGCAACCAGCTGACGTCGTGCAACGTTCTCATCATTGATGGCGTGCAGCAACTGGGGCAACAGATTGGGGCGACGGGGAAAGTGGCGCCGCTCGCCCGCCGGGTCACCGATTGCCGCGAGGGCCTGTGTGACCCGGCGGTCCAATTCGCCGCTCGCCTCGGGCAGATCAGGCAAGCCAAATTGCAGTGCGCGTAGCCGGCGCAGGATGGCAAGCGGCTCGAGTGACTGGCCGCTGCTCGCTCCGGGCTGTGCCGGGCACTCGGCAGCGCTCGCTTGCGGCGCCGAGTCCGGCGCTTGCGCCTCTGGGGTCGGATCGCTCGGGGGGGAAGGTGCTGGCGGGGCGGGCGCGGCGGTGCCCGCCGGGCGCGGCGCGCCCGCCGTTCCCCAGCCGAAGCGCCGTCGCAATGCCGGCAGCATTGCGACGGCGGCAGCGGCGAGCAACAGCGGCGGCAAGAGCCACAAACCCATGGAGTGCACAGAGCCTCGGATGCGATGAACGCGTTTTGACCCATTCGATTGTCGGCAGGGCGAGAAAAATCTCCGCTGCGGGCGAGCTGATTTGTGAATTGGCGCACGACGCGGTGCGCAGAGTGCGACCCATTCGACTCTGACGGACGTCTCGCCGCGGACACGGAAATCCGATCCACTGCGCCGCGCTGAGTACAATGCCCCACCCTGGCGCAACGGGCGGCGGACAGCCGGCTGCCCAAGAAATCGAGGCTTTATGAAGATACTGGTCACCGGCGCAGCCGGATTCATCGGCTTTCACACCAGCCGCAAGCTGCTCGAACGCGGCCATGAGGTGGTCGGTATCGACAACCTCAATGCGTACTATGACGTCACGCTGAAGGAGGCGCGCCTGCAGCTGCTGCGCCAGGAGAAAGGTTTTCGCTTCATCCGGCTCGATCTCGCCGATGAGCCGGCCATGGCCGAGCTGTTCGCCGCCGAGCGCTTTGCGCGGGCCATCCATCTGGCGGCGCAGGCCGGAGTACGCTACTCGTTGAAAGATCCGCACAGTTACGTGCGCAGCAACGTCACCGGCACCCTGACGGTGCTCGAGGGGTGCCGGCACAATGCGGTCGAGCATCTGGTTTATGCCTCGACGAGCTCAGTGTACGGCGCCAATACGGACATGCCGTTCTCTCCGCACCGCGGCGCCAATCATCCGCTGTCGATCTACGCGGCCACCAAGAAGGCGAACGAGGCCATGGCGCACAGCTACTCGGCGCTGTTTGGCCTGCCCACCACGGGACTGCGCTTCTTCACGGTCTACGGTCCCTGGGGCCGTCCGGATATGGCGCTGTTTCTGTTTGCACGCAACATCCTCGAGGGCAAGCCGATCGATGTCTACAACAACGGGCATCACAAGCGTGACTTCACCTATGTCGGGGACATCGCCGAGGGGGTGGTGCGCGCCTGCGAGCACATCGCCGCGCCCGATCCGAATTGGAACGGCGCGACGCACGATCCGGCGAGCAGCAGCGCACCGTACCGTATCTACAACATCGGCAATCATCAGTCGGTCGAGCTGATGCGCTACATCGAAGTGCTCGAGCAGTGCCTCGGGCGCAAGGCCGAGAAGCGCTTCCTGCCGATGCAGCCCGGGGATGTGCCGGAGACGTGCGCGGACGTCGAGGATCTGGCTCAGCAGGTCGGTTACCGTCCCGCGACGCCCGTCGAGGAAGGCGTGCGTCGCTTTGTCGAGTGGTTCTGCGAATACTACGGCTACCGGCGCTGAGTGCAGCGGCTTGCCGAGGGCGGGCGGATCGCTTGACGAGTGTTTCGCAAATAATCAGACTCATCAGATGTATGATGTTTCGGCCGCGTGCCGCGCAGGGAAAGTCCGTGGCGCTTGATTGCGCAGCCGGCACCGCCCGCGCTGCGCCCCCGATGCGCTCGCCAGGGTCGTGTGCAAAGCGGAGTCGCTGAGCGTGCTGGCGCAGCAGGCGTTTTCATTGGGCGCCGGCCTCGGCGAGGGTCCGCTCTGGGTCGAGCGGGATGCGGCGTTGTGGCTGGTCGACATCGAAGGTTGCCGCCTGCATCGGTTCTGTCCGTCAAGCGGCTCAAGAGGCGTTTGGCAGATGCCGGCTGCACCCGGATTCCTCGCGCCGTGTGCGACGGGCGGCTTCGTGGTCGGTCTGAAAGGTGCGCTGCAGCGCTTTGATCCGGACCGCGGCACACTCAGGCGACTTGCGCCCGTCGAGGCCGATCGGCCCGACAATCGCATCAACGACGGTTGCGTGAGTCCTGAGGGCGCGCTGTGGTTCGGCACGATGCATGAGCCGGAGGCTCTGCCGAGCGGAGCATTGTATCGGCTGGATCCGCTGGGACACTGCGTCAGTCTCGATCGCGGCTACACCGTCAGCAACGGTCCGGCATTCAGTCCCGACGGTCGGACCTTCTACCATACCGACAGTGTGAGTCGCACGGTGTACGCGTTCGACCGGCCCGAACCACATGTGCTCACGGGCAAACGCGAGCTGCTGAAGATCGAGCCGGCAGCCGGATATCCGGATGGCACGACCGTGGACTCGGAGGGGTGTCTGTGGATCGCGCTGTGGTCGGGCTGGGCGGTGAGGCGCTACTCGCCGCAGGGGCGGCTGCTGATGACCGTGAATCTGCCGTGCGCGCGGGTGACCAAGGTGGCCTTCGGTGGCGCGGATCTGCGGACGGCGTACGTCACGACGGCGCGCAGAGGCCTCGGTCCCGGCGAACTCGCTTCGCAACCGCTCGCCGGGGACGTGTTCTGCTTCACCGCTCCGGTGCCGGGCATGCCGCAACCGTACGCAACGGTCGCGTGCGATTGAGCGGAGGGCGTAGATGGCGCAGCGCGCGGCTTTCGCGAACGACACCGATACGAGACAACGGACGGCGACTGCAGTTGAGTCTCGGGCACGGGTCCTGTGCGATTGGGGCAGCAGCCGGTTGCGCGCCTTTCTCGAGCTCGGCGGACGGATCGTCGAGCGGCGCAACGGACCGGGAATCGGTCAGCTCGAGGCGCACGCAGCAAACGAGGCCCTCGAGGATGTACTGGCCCCGTGGCGCGACCAACGGCGCCTCGAGAAGATCGTGCTCTGTGGCATGGTCGGTTCGCGCAACGGACTGCTGGAGGTGCCGTACGTGCGTGCGCCGGCGACTGCAGCTCAGTGGCGGGCCGGCGCCACCGTCGTACCCCGCGCCGAGGACACGCTGCTCATTTTGCCTGGGGTCCAGGCCCAGAATTTTCGTGATGTGGCCGATGTGATGCGCGGCGAGGAAGCACAGATCTTCGGCGCGCTCATGCTCGAGCCGTCGCTCGCCGTGGCCCGCCAGCTGCTGGTGCTGCCGGGTGCGCACAGCAAGTGGGTGGAGGTGCGCGACGGGCGCATTGCGCGATTGCAGACTTACTTTACCGGTGAGCTGTACGAGTTACTCAGCACCCGCTCCTCGCTGCTGAGTTTGGGCGGAGCGCCCGAGCCCGACGAGGAAGCGTTCGAGATCGGCTTGCGCAACGCCGCGCGTTTCGATCTGTCCGCCAACCTGTTCGAGACGCGTACCGCGCAGCTCATCGAAGGCCGCCCGGCCGGCTGGGCCCGCGCGCTGCTCTCGGGGCTGCTGATCGGCGCCGAGGTGCACAGCATGCTCGCCCTGCACGCGGCGGCGCGCGGGCCGTTGACCCTCGTCGGTGAGCCGGCTCTGACGGCGCGCTACCGGCGCGCACTTGCAAGTTGCCGGATCGAGACGCGGCAACTCGATGGCGATGAGTGCGTGCTCGCCGGCTTGCGCGCCGCGGTGGCAGAGTTATAGAGGTCGCATTCCTTCCCGGCGCGAGGTGGGTGCTAAAGACCGAGTTCGCTGAGTCCCGGATGCTCCTCGGGGCGGCGGCCGAGCGGCCAGCGGTAGCGGCGCTCGGTCTCGCTGATCGGCAGATCGTTGATGCTGGCCATGCGCCGGCGCATCAGGCCGTGCTCATCGAACTCCCAGTTCTCGTTGCCGTAGGAGCGAAACCATGCACCGTGCGCATCGTGCCATTCGTACGCGAAGCGCACGGCGATGCGATTGTCGGTGAACGCCCAGAGCTCCTTGATCAGCCGGTAGTCGAGCTCCTGGGCCCATTTGCGCCGCAGGAAGGCGACAATCTGCGCCCGGCCGGTGAGGAACTCCGAGCGGTTGCGCCAGCGGCTGTCCTCGCTATAGGCGAGGGCGACCCGCTCCGGGTCGCGTCCGTTCCAGGCATCTTCGGCCGCGCGCACCTTGATTGCAGCGCTCTCGGCCGTGAATGGCGGCAAGGGTGGACGACTCGTCATGGCGTTCTCCTCGGGGGCTCGCCCGGTCGCAGGCTCGATTCCGCACCGTACAAAGCGCACCGCCCGGGGTCAAGCGGGTGCGCGCGGCCGGCTCAATGGTTGTCGCGCGGCACGCCGCAGCGGGCCTCGACGCGTTGGAAGCGTTCGGTGCCTTCCAACACCATGCCTTCGCCGAGCTGTCCGACCATGCTGCGTTGGATCTGCTGCCACGGCGTCTGCGAGGGCGGGTAGCGGTAGCCGCCAGCGGCATCGAGAGCGGTACGGCGCGCCGCGAGCTCGCTCGCACCAAGCAACAGGTTGACTTCGCGTCGGCGCAAATCGACGCGGACACGATCGCCGCTAACGAGCAGCGCCAGGCCGCCACCGGCGGCGGCCTCCGGCGAGGCGTTGAGGATCGAGGGCGAGCCGGAGGTGCCCGATTGGCGGCCATCGCCGATGCACGGCAGCGCCGCAATGCCCGATTTGATGAGGTAATCCGGTGGACGCATGTTGACCACCTCGGCAGAGCCCGGATAGCCGATCGGACCGGTGCCGCGCATGACGAGTATGGTGTGCGCATCGATGCCGAGGGCGGGATCGTCGATCCGGGCGTGATAGTCCTCCGGGCCGTCGAACACAGCCACGGGTCCCTCGAAGGCCTCCGGATCGTTCGCATCGCTCAGGTAGCGCTGCCGGAAATCCGCCGAGATCACGCTGGTCTTCATGATCGCCGAGTCGAACAGATTGCCGCGCAGCACGAGAAATCCGGCGTTCGGCTTCAGCGGGTGCTCGAGCGGGCGGATCACATCGGTGTCGGCGATGGCGCGGCCGCGGCAGTTCTCCCCCAAGGGACGGCCGTTGACGGTCAGAGTGTGCTCGCGGATCAGGCCGCTCTGCATCAGCTGATTGATCACGGCGGGCACGCCGCCTGCGCGGTGGAAATCCTCTGCGAGGTACTGCCCGGCCGGCTGCAGGTTGACCAGCAGCGGCACCTCATAGCCGTAGGTCTGCCAGTCCTCCAGACTTAACTGCACGCCCATGTGGCGGGCGATCGCCGCCAGGTGAATCGGTGCGTTGGTCGAGCCGCCGATGGCCGAGCTCACCACGATGGCGTTGAGAAATGCCTCGCGGGTCATGATGGCCGAGGGCCGCAGATCCTCCCACACCATCTCCACGATGCGCACGCCGGTGTCATATGCGATCTGGCCGCGCTCTCGGTACGGGGCCGGAATGGCTGCGGCGCCGGGCAGTTGCATGCCGAGCGCCTCGGCGAGGGAGTTCATGGTGCTCGCCGTGCCCATGGTGTTGCAGTAGCCGGTCGATGGGGTAGAGGCGGCTACCCGCTGCATGAATCCGGCGTAATCGATCTGCCCGGCGGCCAGCAACTGTCGGGCCTGCCATACGACGGTTCCCGAGCCGACCCGCTCGCCGTTGAACCAGCCATTGATCATCGGTCCGACCGACAGCGCGATCGAGGGGATGTCCATGGTGGCCGCGGCCATCAGACACGCCGGGGTGGTCTTGTCGCAGCCGATGGTGAGGACGACGCCATCGAGCGGATAACCGTGCAGCACCTCGACCAGGCCGAGATACGCCAGGTTGCGATCGAGTGCGGCGGTCGGCCGGCGGCTCGTCTCCTGGATCGGATGGACCGGAAATTCGATCGGCACCCCGCCGGCAGCGCGGATGCCAGCGGCCAGGCGCTCGGCGAGCACGAGGTGGTGACGGTTGCAGGGCGAGAGGTCCGAACCGGTTTGGGCGATACCGATAATGGGTTTGCCGGACTGCAACTCGGTCAAAGTCAGCCCGTAATTGAGGTAGCGCTCCAGGTGCAGCGCGGTCATGCCCGGATCGGCCGGGTCATCGAACCAGGCGCGTGAGCGCAGCTTGATATCGCGACGGTTGACCCGGTCAGGGGCGGCCATGGCAGCTCCGTGTGGTTCCACGAATTGAGAATAATAATCATATAATATATCGAGTCCTGCGCAAGCCTGCTCTCATCGGCGCGCAGCGCAGGCGCGCTAAACTTTGCTGACTCGCACCTAACCTATGGCCTGGTCGAGGCGCCGCTGCGCTGGCGGTGCGGTGTGCGCGGTCTGATCCTGCCGCCGCTCGCGGTGAATCTCTCCCCGGCCCAGCTCGCCTCGCGCCGCGCCACGCAGAACCGTGAACTCGACCCACTGCCCGTCAGGGCCAAGAGCGCCTAAGGGCTGTCAGGAACAGCACGATGAGCGGTCAGGGCGGGACTCTGATTGATTATCGCCGAGGTGACGGCGAGGTTTGCGGCGCGGCGGAACTCGGCGGATGGGATAAGTACGCCGGGCATACCGAGGAGTGCGGCGCATTGTCGTTGTGTCTGCGTTCGTGTCGCCCGAGTATTGGTATAGTGTGTGACATGAGCACGAACCACACCCCCGACCTGACCTCCTTCTGGATGCCGTTTACGGCCAACCGGCATTTCAAACACCACCCGCATCTGATCGTCTCCGGGCAGGGCGCCTACTTTACCTTGCACGACGGACGGCGGGTCTTCGATTGCCTCTCGGGGCTATGGTGTACACCACTCGGTCACGGGCGACCCGATATCACCGATGCGGTGCGGGCGCAGCTTGCGGAACTCGACTTTGCGCCGACCTTTCAGGTCGGACATCCCAAGGCGTTTGAGCTCGCCAGTCGGATCGCGCGTTGGGCGCCGGGCGGAATGAACCGGGTGTTCTTCTCCAACTCCGGGTCCGAGGCGGTCGACAGCGCGCTCAAGATCGCGATTGCATACCATCAGGCACGCGGCGATGCGCGTCGGGTGCGTATCATCGGGCGCGAGCGGGCCTATCATGGTGTGGGTATCGGTGGCATTTCCGCGGGCGGTATTGCCGTCAATCGCCGCACCTTCGGGGCCCTCGCCGCGCCCTTCGTCGATCACCTTCCGCATACGCTTGATCCGGCGCAGATGCGCTTCAGCCGCGGTCAGCCCGCCTGGGGGGCGCACCTGGCCGATGTGCTCGAGCGGCTGGTCGCCTTGCACGACGCCTCGACCATCGCGGCGGTGATCGTCGAGCCGATGCAAGGCTCGACGGGAGTCATTGTTCCGCCGGTGGGGTATCTCGAGCGCTTGCGCGAGATCTGCACGCGGCACGGCATCCTGCTCATCTTCGATGAGGTGATCACGGGCTTTGGGCGTCTGGGGGCGAATTTCGCCGCGCAGCGGCTGAATGTGACGCCGGACATGATCGTGTTCGCCAAGGCCGTGACCAACGGCACCGTGCCGCTCGGCGGGGTGATCGTCGAGCAGAGCATCCACGATGCGCTGATGCACGGCCCGGATCAGAGCATCGAGCTGTTTCACGGGTATACCTACTCCGGTCACCCCGTGGCGTGCGCGGCCGGTCTGGCTGCACTCGAGGTCATGGAGCGAGAGCGGCTGATCGAGCGTGCCCACGGTCTGGCCCCGGTTCTCGAGCAGGAAGTGCATGCATTGCGTGATGAGCCTCACGTTGCCGACATCCGTAATATCGGCCTTGCCGCAGCGATCGATCTGACGCCGCGGCAAGGCGCGCCGGGTGCGCGCGCCCGCGCGGCATTCGAGCTCGGAATCGAAGCGGGCCTGTTGCTGCGCTTCACCGGGGATACACTCGCAGTGGCACCACCGTTCATCAGTACCGAGGAGGACGTCCGTCAGATGCTCTCTGCGCTGCGCGGGGTGCTACGACGAATTGACTGAGTACACATATCGAGCGGCACAGATGCCGCATCGAGACTCAATCTTCAGCGGGGCGCCCCCGGGGGGGCTTGTTCAGTCCGGCGCGTCGAGCAGAATCCGTCCCGCCTCGATGCGCACCGGGTATATGCCGAGCGGCTCGTAGGCCGGCGGCGTCAGTGCCTCACCGGTGCGCAGGCAGAAGCGCGCTCCATGACGCGGGCAGATGATCTGACACGACTCAACTGTGGCGTCCTCGAGCGGCTGGCCATCGTGGGTGCACAGATCATCGACGGCATGCACCTCGGCGCCGCAGCGCACCACGAGCACCGCCCGGCCATCCACCTCGACTGCCAACGTCTCTGCCTCGGCGAGGCTTGATTCCGGCCCGACATCGATCCAACTCATCAGAACATCCCCGTCTGCAGCCGCGCCGCTTCGGACATCATGCTGTGGTTCCACGGCGGGTCGAAGGTGAGCTCGACGCGAACCTCGCGTACCGTCGGGATGCGCTCGATCTTGTCGCGCACATCATCGACGAGGATCTCGCCCATTCCGCATCCGGGTGCCGTCAGCGTGATCGTCACCGCGACACTGCGCGTGCCATCCTCATTGGCCTGCACCTGACAGTCGTAGACCAGTCCGAGATCGACGATGTTGATTGGGATTTCCGGATCGTAGCAGGTACGCATCTGATCCCAGGCGAGCTGGCGCACGTCATCTTCGGTGGCATTCGGCGGCAGCTCGGGCGGCTTGACCGGTTCGCGGCCGATCGCCGCGGCATCCTCGCCGCTGATCCGAAACAGGTTGCCCTCGATGTATACGGTGAAGCTGCCGCCGAGCGCCTGCGTGATGTAGCCGGATTGGCCCGGCTGCAGCGTCACTTCTGTGCCCGCCGGCACGATGACGGCGCGCACTTCGCGCGCGACGACGAACGGCTCGCTGTCATAGCTGCGCATGACTGGCGCTCACTCCGTAGTGACGGCGTCCGCACTGCGTTCCAGCGCGGCATTCAGGGTATGCCAGCAGAGTGTGGCGCACTTGACCCGCGCGGGGAATTCGCTGACGCCGGCGAGCGCAGCGAGCTTGCCGAGTGAGGCGTTCGCTGGCGCGTTCTGCTGCGTGAGCAGCGTGTGGATCTGCTCGTAGAGGGATTGAATGGCCGCTCTGTCCTTGCCCTTGACTGCCTCGGTCATCAGTGAGGCCGAGGCGGTCGAGATGGCGCAGCCCTTGCCCTCGAAGTGCACGTCAGTGACCCGATCACCCTCGAGCTGCACCCACACGGTGAGCCGGTCGCCACAGAGCGGATTGTGTCCGTCGGCGTGCGCATCCGCCTCTGCGAGCGCGCCGAAATTGCGCGGCTGGCGGTTGTGATCGAGGATCACGTCGCGGTACAGATCTTTCAAGTCCATCAGCCGAATACCTCGCGGGCCTTGCCGAGCGCCGCAACCAGCGCCTGCACGTCCGCCTCCGTGTTATAGCAGCCGAATGAGGCGCGCGCGGTCGCCGGGATGTCGAAGAAACTCATCACCGGCATCGCACAATGATGGCCGGTGCGGATCGCGACGCCTTCGCTGTCGAGGATCGTGCCGAGGTCGTGCGGATGGCAGCCGCTCATCGTGAAGGACAGCACCGCCGCCTTGTGCGCAGCGGTACCGATGATCTCGACACCCGGTAGGCGTTCGAGCTCCGCGGTGGCGAGCGCGAGCAGGCGCTGCTCGTGGGCGGCGACGGCTTCGATGCCGAGGCCCTCGAGGTAGTCCATTGCGGCGGCAAGCCCCACCGCGCCGGAAATGTTCGGCGTACCGGCCTCGAATTTCCACGGCAGGTCATTGTAGGTGCTCTGCTCGAACGTGACGGTGCGGATCATGTCGCCACCGCCCTGCCAGGGTGGCATTTCCTCGAGCAGCTCCTCGCGGCCGTAGAGCACGCCGATGCCGGTCGGGCCATAGAGCTTGTGTCCAGAGAAGACATAGAAGTCGCAGCCGAGCTCGCGCACATCAATCGCGGTGTGCGGTACCGCCTGTGCACCGTCGATCAGCACCAGCGCACCACAGGAGTGGGCCGCCTCGGTGATGCGCTTGACCGGCAGGACGGTACCGAGCGCATTGGAAACGTGGGCGACGGCCACCAGGCGGGTCCGGGCGCTGAGCAGTCCGGTCAGACGCTCGAAGTCGACTTCCCCACGCCGGTCGATCGGTGCGACTTTGAGGGTACAGCCGGTTTGGGCGCACACCATCTGCCAGGGCACGATGTTGGCATGGTGCTCAAGGGCGCTGATGAGGATCTCATCGCCGGGTCCGAAGCGCGAGCGCGCAAAGGACTGGGCTACGAGGTTGACGCCCTCCGTCGCGCCGCGCACGAACACGATCTCACGCGTCGAGCGGGCGTTGAGGAAACGCCGCGCGCGTGCGCGCGCGCCCTCGAAGGCTTCGGTGGCTGCCTGGCTGAGGGTGTGTACGCCACGATGCACATTCGAGTGGTGATGGGTCTCGTAGCGCTCCACTGCGCGCAGAACGGCGAGTGGTCGCTGGCTGGAGGCGGCGCTGTCGAGATAAACCAGTGGCCGGCCATTGACCCGCTGCGTCAGGATCGGAAAATCCGCGCGCACCCGCTCGGCATCGAACGGCACGGCGTTGGCACTGACAGCGCTCACAGCAACTCCTTCAGGGTGGCCGCCTCGCTCATCTGGCCAGCCAGCCCCAACTCGATCTGCCGGCGCAGATCCGCCGGCGCGATGCGGGATACGACATCTTCGAGGAACGCCCACTTCAACAGCTGCTGCGCGACTTCAGGAGCAAGACCGCGCGAGAGAAGGTAGAAGAGCATGTTCTCATCGAGCTTGCCGGCGCTCGCCCCGTGGCTGCAGCGGACCTCATCGGTGTAGATCTCGAGCTGCGGTCGCAGGTCGATCTCCGCCTGTCCGCCGGCGAGCAGCCCACGCAGCGACTGACGCGAATCGGTGCCACGCGCCTGTTCGTGCACTGCAATCTTGCCATTGAACGCCACGCGCGCCCGGTCCGAGGCGATGCCGCGGAAGGTTTGCTGCGTGCGCGTGTGGGACGCCAGATGTTCGCTCAGCGCGTACATGTCGAGACTCTGCTGCCCTTCGCCGAGTGCCGCGGCCGACAGCGCCAGCTCGGCTCCGTTGCCGGTGAGGCGCGCGTGCACGGTGGAGCGGGCGGTGAGGGCGCCGGTGCTGACCAGGAGCAGATCGTATCGGGCATCGGTGCTCAGCTGTGCGCTGAGGGTATCGAACCAGGCTGCCCGGGTGCCGCAATCCTGCACCCGGTAGTGGGTGAGACGCGCGTTGTCGGCAAGCTCCACGCGCACCGCGCTGTTGACAAGACTGGAGCCTTCGCCCGCCCCAAGATGCCGCTCCACCACGGTCAGCTGCGCACCGGGCTGAAGAGCGAGACGCACTCGCGGATAGACTGCGCCGCTTTGCGCACCGCTCGCCGCGACGAACACCAGTTCGATACCGGCTGACTCGGCTTCGCCTCGCACATCGATCGTGGCGGCATCCGTAGCAAACGCCTCGTTGAGCAGAGCGAGGCGGGCCTCGGGCAACTGCGCCGCGAACTGCCATGGCTCAGCTGCCGAGCCGCTCGAACGCAGACTGCGTACGCTCACCCCGCGCGGGTCGCTCGCGCCCGAGCGCAACTGCCCGTCGACGAATACGTAGCGTGCAAAGCCGGCCAGCGGCGCCGGCAGCGGCGGCAGCGGCTGCATCGCCTCGAGCGCCGGCGTGAAGCGGGCACGCTCGAGGATGCGAAGATTGGTGTAGCGCCAGTTCTCCTCGCCTGTCGAGGGCAGTCCCTCGGCGCAGAGCGTTTCAATGGCCTCACTGCGCCGGGCAGCGCCGATGACGCTCTCGGGCAGCGTGGGCCGCCGGGCCAGGTACTCCTCGCGCAGACGAGTGAGGGTTGCGCTGCTCATGCCGCCTCACCGAGCAGCCAATCGTAGCCGCGCTGCTCGAGTTCGAGCGCGAGCGTCCGATCACCGCTGCGCACGATGCGCCCCTTGACCAGCACGTGTATGCGGTCGGGAACAATGTGCTCGAGCAGCCGCTGGTAGTGCGTCACCAGCACCTGCGAGCGGTGCGGGCCGCGCAGGGTATTTACGCCATTAGCGACCACCTTGAGCGCATCGATGTCGAGTCCGGAGTCCGTCTCATCGAGCACGGCGAGGGCCGGCTCGAGCACCAGCATCTGCAGAATCTCGTTGCGCTTCTTCTCGCCGCCGGAGAACCCTTCGTTGACTCCGCGCGAGAGCATGCTCTCATCCATGCGCATCAGGCGCATCTTCTCGCGCACGAGCGTGAGGAACTCGAAGGCATCCACTTCGGGCAGACCGCGGTGTTTGCGTGCGGCGTTCACGGCTGCCTTGAGCAGGTACACGTTATTGACCCCGGGGATCTCGACGGGGTACTGAAAGCCGAGGAACACGCCCTCGCGCGCGCGCTCTTCGGGGCTGAGGGCGAGCAGGTCGCGACCGTTGAACGTGACCGTTCCGCTGGTGATGGTGTAGCCCGGCCGGCCGGCGAGCACGTGCGCCAGGGTGCTCTTCCCGGAGCCGTTCGGTCCCATGACGGCGTGCACTTCGCCCGCGGGCACCTCGAGATTGAGACCCTTGAGAATTTCCTTGCCGTCGACCGCGGCGTGCAGATTCTTGATGGTGAGCATGCGTGTGACCTTGGGAATTAGCCCACCGCGCCTTCGAGGCTGACGGCGAGCAGGTTTTGCGCCTCGACGGCGAACTCCATCGGCAGTTCCTTGAACACCGATTTGCAGAAGCCGCTGACGATCAGGTTGACTGCGTCCTCGGCCGCAATGCCGCGGGCGAGGCAATAAAAGAGCTCGTCCTCGCTGATTTTCGAGGTGCTGGCCTCGTGCTCGACGGTGGCGGACTCATTCTTTACTTCGACATAGGGAAAGGTATGCGCGCCACATTGCCCGCCCATCAACAGCGAGTCGCATTGCGTGAAGTTGCGCGCGCCGCTCGCGCTCGGCAGGATCTTCACCAGTCCCCGGTAGGTGTTCTGACCGCGGCCGGCGGAGATGCCCTTGGAGATGATGGTGCTGCGCGTATCGCGTCCGATGTGGATCATCTTGGTGCCGGTATCGGCCTGCTGGCAGTTGTTGACGGTAGCCACGGAGTAGAACTCGCCCACCGAGCCTTCACCGCGCAGCACGCAGCTCGGGTACTTCCAGGTGATCGCCGAGCCGGTTTCGACCTGTGTCCAGGAGATATGCGAATTGCGGCCGCGGCACTCCCCGCGCTTGGTGACGAAGTTGTAAATGCCGCCCACACCCTCGGCATCGCCGGGATACCAGTTCTGCACGGTCGAGTATTTGATGAACGCCTCATCGAGTGCGATGAGCTCCACCACTGCGGCATGCAATTGGTTTTCGTCGCGCTGCGGCGCCGTGCAGCCCTCGAGATAGCTGACGTGAGCGCCGTCATCGGCGATGATCAGGGTGCGCTCGAACTGGCCGGTCTTGGCCGCATTGATGCGGAAATAGGTCGACAGCTCCATGGGGCAGCGCACCCCCTTCGGTACGTAAACGAACGAGCCGTCGGAGAATACCGCGGAGTTGAGCGCGGCGAAGAAGTTGTCGCTGTACGGCACGACGGTGCCGAGGTAGCGCTCGATCAGCTCCGGGTACTGGCGTACCGCCTCGGAGAACGGACAGAAGATGACCCCGGCCTCGTGCAGGCGCTCCTTGAACGTGGTGGCGACCGAGACGCTGTCGAACACCGCGTCCACCGCGACGCCGGCGAGCCGCGCGCGCTCGTGCAGCGGTACGCCGAGTTTCTCATAGGTCTCGAGCAGCTTCGGGTCGACTTCTGCGAGGCTCTTCGGTCCGTCGGTGCGCTTCTTCGGCGCCGAGTAATAGGAGATCGCCTGATAGTCGATCGGCGGGTAGTGCGCGTGCGGCCAATGCGGTTCGCGCATCGTCAGCCAGTGTCGCAGCGCCTTCAGTCGCCAATCGGTCAGAAATGCCGGCTCGCCCTTCTTGCGCGAGATCAGGCGCACCACATCCTCATCGAGCCCGGGCGGCACCGTATCGGCGTCGATCTCGGTCACGAAGCCGTGCCGATAGCCGCGGCCGACCAGGTTCTGGAGCTCTGTGGTTTCGTTCATGTGCAGTAAACCAATGCAATGGGTCAGCCGTTCGGGACGCGCAGGGGGGCCGAGGAGACGGCCGCCTTCAGGTCGCGCTCGAGTGCCGGCAGACGAGTCTGGATGGGATCGATGCCGGCGAGTTGTGCCAGGCTGACATCGAACAGTGAGCGCCGGATGGCCAGGTTCAGCCGCTGCCAGACCTGTCCGACGCGACAGCTCTCCTCGATGCCGCACTGGCCGTGGGCGACCGAGCAGTCGGTGAGCGCCACCGGTCCTTCGAGCGCATCGAGGATCGCCGCGGCGCTGATCTGCGTGGCCGGCCGCGCGAGCTGATAGCCGCCGTGCAGGCCGCGGGTCGAGGTGACGAGCCCGGCGCGCTGCAGCTGCTTCAGCAGCTTGCTCACCGTGGGCGCGGCGATGTGCGTCTGCTCGGCGAGCGCAGTGGCCGTCTGCACGAGCTCGGGTTGTGCGGCGAGCACGGCGAGCAGCACAGTGGCGTAATCGGTGAGCCGGCTGATGCGGACCATGGGGGGTATCCTCTGGAACTAGGACTAGTTTAGTACTAATTGTGGCGGGAACCAAGCGGCATCCGGAACCAAGCGCCGCCGCAGCAGGTCATTTGGTATCCTTGCCGGCCTCGCGGCACGCGGCGCAGCGAGGCCCGCGCGCAGGCGCATGCGGCCAAACCACTCTGTTGCGGAGAATTGTCATGAATCGCAGTGAGCTCGCTCGAATAGCCCAGGCGATGGTTGCCAAAGGCAAAGGCATCCTGGCCGCCGATGAGAGCACCGGCACCATTGCCAAGCGGTTCGCCGCGATCCAGCTCGACTCGACCGAGGAGCACCGGCGAGCGTACCGCGAAATGCTTTTCACCGCGCCCGGGGCGAGCGAATCGATCAGCGGGGTGATCCTGTACGATGAGACCATCCGCCAGAAGACCACCGACGGTACGCCTTTTGCGCAGTATCTGGCGCAGCACGGCATCGTCCCGGGCATCAAGGTGGACCGCGGCGCGAAGCCGCTCGCCGGCTTTCCGGGAGAAACGGTCACCGAGGGGCTCGATGGATTGCGCGAGCGGCTGATCGAGTACCACAAGCTCGGCGCGCGTTTTGCCAAGTGGCGCGCGGTGATCGACATCGGCGCAGGGTTCCCGAGCGCTTTCGGGATCGAAGCCAACGCACATGCGCTCGCCCGTTACGCCGCGCTGTGCCAGGAAAATGGCATCGTGCCGATCGTCGAGCCGGAGGTGCTGATGGATGGTGATCATTCCATCGAGCGCTGTGAAGAGGTGACGGACGCGACGCTCAACTGCGTCTTCAAGCAACTGCACGCGCATCGCATTGCGCTTGAGGGCATGGTGCTCAAGCCCAATATGGTCATTGCGGGCAAGAAAGCCGCCGTGCAGGCGAGCCCCGAGACGGTGGCGCAGGCCACGGTGCGCTGCCTGAAGCGCCACGTCCCCCCGGCGGTGCCGGGCATTGCCTTTCTCTCCGGCGGACAGTCCCCGACGGAGGCGACGCTGCATCTGTCGTTGATCAACCGCGCCGGGGCGCTGCCTTGGGCGGTCACGTTCAGTTACGGCCGAGCACTGCAGGAGACGGCACTGAAGGCCTGGGGCGGGCGCAGCGCAGACTTCAAGGCTGGCCAGCTCGAGTTCGCGCGCCGGGCCCGGCTGAACGGACTCGCCAGCGCCGGCAGCTACCAGCCAGAGATGGAAAAAGCGGCCTGACCGGCCCGAATTTTCGAAGGGATCCGCGTGACCGACTCAGGAAATGTCCCGGCGCCGGCTGCCAACGACGCCGTGGTGGATGTGCGTGACGTGCACTACGCCGTCGACGGCCGGGCGATATTCAGCGGGCTCAACATCGTTGCGCGCCGCGGCCTGATCACCGCCGTCATGGGACCGAGCGGTACGGGCAAGACGACCCTGCTGCGGCTGATCACGGGTCAGATCTACGCCGATCGCGGTGTAGTGTCGGTGTTCGGCCGCGATGTCGGCACGCTGCGCGGCAGGGATCTGTACGCGACCCGCCAGCGCATGGGCATGCTGTTCCAAAACGGCGCGCTGCTGACCGACATCGACGTATTCGAGAACGTCGCCTTTCCGGTGCGCGAGCATACCGATCTGCCCGAACCGCTCATCCGCAAGCTGGTGCTGACCAAGCTCGAGGCGGTCGGGCTGCGCGGCGCGGCGCACATGATGCCCGCGGAACTCTCCGGCGGCATGGCGCGGCGCGTCGCGCTGGCGCGCGCCATCGTCATGGATCCGGAAGTGCTGATCTATGACGAGCCGTTTGTGGGGCTGGATCCGATCTCCCTCGGGGTGATCCTGCGGCTGGTCAAGCAGATGAATGACGCGTTGAAAATCACCAGTATCGTCGTCTCGCACGACGTGCAGGAGATCTCGAGCATCGCCGATTACAGCTATCTGCTCTCCGGGGGAGGCGTGGTCGCCTCCGGCACGCCGGCCGAATTGGCGCGCAGCGACTCCGCGACCGTGCGGCAGTTCATGACCGGCAGTGCCGAGGGACCGGTGCCATTTCACTATCCGGCGACCGATTACGCCGCCGAGTTGCTGGAGAGCGCCCGATGAGTGCCAGCACCAAGAGCGGACTGATGGAGGCGGTGCGCAAGGTCGGGGAGACGGGGCTGTTCTTCGTGCGCCTGCTGGCCGCCTGCGTGCCAGCTCTGGCGCGGCCCAGGCTGATCATCGCGCAGATCTACAACGCCGGCGCCCGCTCGCTCATCATCATCATGCTCTCGGGCCTGTTCACCGGCATGGTGCTCGGGCTGCAGGGCTATGACCTGCTCAACCGGTTCGGAGCCACCGAAGCGCTCGGCACGGCGGCTGCCCTGGCGCTGCTGAGGGAACTTGGCCCGGTGCTGACGGCGCTGCTGTTCGCCGGGCGGGCCGGCACCTCGCTCACCTCGGAGATCGGCCTGATGCGCGCCACCGATCAGCTCACCGCGATGGAGGTGATGGCGGTCGACCCGTTGCGCTATGTCGCGGCACCCCGCTTCCTCGGGGGACTGATCGCAGTGCCGCTGCTGACGGCGATCTTCAACGCGATCGGACTTTATGGCGCCCAGCTCATCGGTGTGCAGATGATGGGGGTCGACCACGGCATTTTCTGGGCCCAGACGCAAAGCGCTCTCGCCCTGAAAGATGTGACCGAGGGGATCGTCAAAAGTCTCGTGTTCGGAGCGGTCATCAGCCTGATTGCCGTCAATGAAGGCTACCACGCCGAGCCGACGGCCGAGGGTGTCGGGCTGGCCACCACCCGCACGGTGGTGGCGTCCTCGGTGATGACGCTGCTGCTCGATTACGTGCTGACCGCTGCATTCTTGTAAGAGGATTTCTTTCGCCATGCGCGCCAATCGCTCTCTTGAAATCGGAACGGGCCTGTTCGTGCTGCTCGGGCTTGCGGCGCTGCTGTTTCTCAGCATGCAGCTGCCGGCCAACGGCTTGAAATTCGGCTTCAACAAGTCGGTCGGATATCCCGTCACTGCGGAATTCGACAATATCGGCGGTCTGAAGGTCGGTGCGCCGGTGCGTATGGCCGGCGTGCGGATCGGGGATGTCACCCGCATCGGGTTCGACACCAACACCGAGCGTGCCGAGGTGTGGATGCGCATCGATGCGCGCTTCAACCAGATTCCCGCCGACAGTTCGGCCAGCATCGACACCGAGGGTATCCTCGGCGCGCAATACATCAGCATCAGTCCGGGCGGTATGCCGACTTACCTCAAGGCCGGCAGCCAGATCATCCAGACCCAGTCGGCCCTGGTGCTCGAGAACCTAATCAACAAATTTTTTGCCAATTTCGCCAGCAAGGGTGGCAGCAGCAGCAGCAGCAGCAGCAGCAGCAGCAGCAGCAGCAAGAGCTCGGGCGGCGGGGCAAAGGAGCCTAAATGATGAAATCCGCATCCGTGTTGGCCGCTGGGGCCCTGGCCGCGATGCTGCTCGGGCAGCCGGCGCCGGTGCAGGCCGCTGCGAGCGAGCAGAGTGCGCCGGTGGCCTTCGAGCAGCCCTCGCAGATGGTGCAGTCGGTCGCCAATGAGATCCTGCAGGCGCTCAACGGGCATCGTGCGCAGCTGCGCAAGGATCCGAAGCAAATCTCGGCGATCGTCAACAGATATCTGTTGCCGCACTTCGATGCCGAGCTTGCGGCCGATGGCGTGTTGGGACGCTTTGCACGTACCGCAACGCCGCAGCAAAAGGCCCGCTTCATTCAGGCGTTCCGGGACTCCTTGGTCAAAAACTACGGCGCCTTCCTGCTCGATTTCCATTCGCACATGCTGACGGTCTACCCGACGCACGTGAAGCCGGGAACCCAGGTAACGGTGGTGCGTACGGTGTTTGCGCGCGCCGACGGCTCCAAGGTTCCCGTTCTGTTTTACGTCTACATGACCCCGACGGGCTGGAAGGCGTTCGATCTGAACGTCGAGGGGGTCAGTTACGTCACCAGCTACCGCGCCGATCTCGGTCCGCAAATCGAGCAGTACGGTCTCGATGCCGTGATCAAACGGCTGGAGAGCGGTGAGAAACCCGCCGCACTCAACAAGCATTGAGGGCTGCCATGTCGGGCGACACGAGCGCCGCGCCGGGCGGCGCGTTCGAATTCACGGTCCGCTCCGAGGGACAGGCCGAGGCGCGCGGACCACTCGTGTTCACCACGGCGCGGCGTGCTCGCGCTGTGGGACTGGCTGCCGTGCGTGCTGCGGGCGGCCCGCTCGTGATCGATTGCGTCTCGCTGGGGCCGACCGACAGCGCCGGGCTGGCCGTGTTGCTCGACTGGCTGGCGGAGGCGCGCCGCGCGGGGCGGCAGCTGCGCTTTCAGCACCTGCCGGAAGATCTGTTGCGTCTGGCGCGCATCAGCGCCGTCGACGGGATGTTGCAGCAGGGCGTCTGAGTCGCCCGAGCGAGGCGAGCCCGGCGCAGCAGCTGCGCCGGGCCCCGGGACGCTACTTGCCGCCACCCTGGAACTGCTTCAGTTCCTGCTCGGCATCGTTCTGCTGCTGGCTCATGCCCTGCACCATGTAGCGGCGCTGCGCGAGGTAGGCGTGGCGCGCAAAGGTGTACGGATCGAACGACTGGCGGATCAGCCGGATGGTCGGCTGTAACTTGTGATCGGTGTTGAGCAGACCGACGCCCCGTGTGCCCCAATCGGCCCATGTGTTCTGCACGTAATGCATCGGCGTGGCGTACTCCGCCGGCACGAGGCCGACGGCATCGCGTACATCGGAGGGACCGAGGAAGGGCAGCACGAGATACGGTCCGGTGCCGATGCCCCATTTGCCGAAGGTCTGGCCGAAATCACGATCCTCGCGTGGCAGCCCCATATGTACGGCCGGATCGAATAATCCGCCGATCCCGAGCGTCGTGTTGACCAGCAGCCGGCCGGTGTCGCGCGCGAAATCTTTCATCTGTCCCTGCAGCAGATCGTTCACGATCACGATCGGATAATCGAGATTGCTGAAGAAATTGCTGATGCCGAGCCGGATCGGATGAGGAACCACGCGTACGTAGGTGCGCGCCACCGGAGTGGCGACGTGATTGTAGAACTGCATGTCGAAATGGAACGTCGCGCGGTTCATCCGCTGCCATGGATCGTGCGGACTGCGCTCCGCCGGCGGCACGCTCGCGCAGCCGAATAGCAGCATGGAGAGGAGGGTGAGCGAGATCAGCGCGAATTTCTTACGGTTATTTGTCATGACGTGTCCGTGCGCAGTCCAGATGCGCGTTGTATGGCCGAGAGATATCGTGTCGGTGCTCCGTTCCGCAGCGCCGTCCCCCGCGGTGCGGCTTGAGCCCGCCCTCTAGCTGCTGTGACGGGCTCGCAGCTGCATCAAGTAGTCCTTGACCTCCTTCATCCGCGCGCTGATGCGTTCGCGCTGCACGTAATTCAGATGCGGCATGCTGAGTGCGATCTGGTACTGCTTGATCGCCAGGGGCAGATTGCCCTGCGAGAGCTGGTACTCCCCCATGTAGTAATAGGCGTCGCCCAGATCGCCAGCAGCGCTTGCCGCGCGGGCCGTCAGCTCGATCTGGCCCGGAGTCGGATTGACGAGGTTGAACAGGTCGAGAAGCATTCTGTGGGCCTGCGCGTTGCGGCCATCCTGCATGAGCGCCTGCGCGTAACGCACGGTGACCGGCACGTTGAGCGGGAACAATCGTTTCGCCCGCTCGAAGGTGGCGAGTGCGGCAGACATCTCCCCGGCCGCCGCCTGTGCGTGTCCGAGCGCGACATAGAGCAGATGCAGATCGGGGTGTTCGCGCAGCAATGTCGCGAACAGTTGCACCGCGCGGCGCGCCTGGCCGGCGCGCTGCAGTGCGAGCGCATAGCCGTAATCATCACCGAGGTCGTGATGGCCGCGCGCAATGCGGTTGGCATAGTAGCGTACGAGATTCTCGGAGGAGGGCGCAGTGAGCACCCGCACGCGCTCCTTGATGATGTAGTAGTCCGGCGAACTCGTGTTCGACACTGGCGGAAATTGCGCAGCACGTGCCCGGGCCTGGGCGATGCGATCGACGGTGATGGGGTGATCGATGAGCACCGCCGGGACCCAGCTGTCCTGAATGCCCTCGAGACGCATCATTTTCTGGAAGATGTCGGCCATCGCCTCCGGATCGAACCCCGCGGCGGCCAGATATTCGATGCCGACCCGGTCGGCTTCTTCCTCGACGCTGCGGCTGTAGTCGATCTGCTCCTGAGCGGCCAGGCCCTGCGAGGCCACGATGCCGCCTTCGATCGCCTGGCCGCTGCCGCCGACCGCCCCGAGCAGGATGGTGGCGAGCATGGTGGCGAGCGATTCCATGTTCGCCTTGTGGGCATTGAGGAGTTTGCGGGCGATGTGGTTCTGGGTCTCGTGTGCGGTCTCGTGCGCCATCACTGCCGCGAGTTCCGATTCAGTCTGGGTAAAGACGATCAGTCCGGAGTTGATGAACACGAAGTTGCCGGGGGCGGCGAATGAGTTCACGACCGGAGTGTTCACGCACAGGTAGTGAAAGCCCGAAGCGCCCTGGGCGCTCTGGGCCGCGAGCCGCTTGCCGACCTCGTTCAGGTATTCCTCGACCTCCGGATCCTCGAGCAGCTGATGCGCCGCGCGCATCTGCAGCATCATGGTGTACCCGATCTGGAACTGCTCGGACTTCGGCAGCGCCACGGAGGCGGCGCTGCCGAGGGCGGGCAACTGCGAATCGATCGCCGAGGGTAGATCGGTAGTAAGGGGGATCGGCGGCAGCGGGGGCGGAACCGCTGCGGTGGCAACCGCAGCGTTCAGGAAAGCAGCCAGCAGAATCCACACGAAGGCGCGCATGCAGCTTGGACCTCGGCCGGCGGCCATCGGTTTCCCTTTGCGAACAGAAGCTTACAATTCTTCAGCTGCGGGACCGCACGCCGGTTCGGCGGCAGCTTACAACATGTCGGAGGCAAAGTCCGCCAGCCGGGAGCGCTCTCCCCGCACCAGGGTGACGTGTCCGGAGTGCGGCCAGCCGCGGAAGCGATTGACCACGTAAGTCAGCCCGCAGGTGGTCTCGGTCAGGTACGGCGTGTCGATCTGCGCGACGTTGCCGAGACAGACGAGCTTGGTGCCCGGGCCGGCACGGGTGACCAGCGCCTTCATCTGCTTCGGGGTGAGATTCTGCGCCTCATCGAGGATCACGAAGCGGTTAAGGAACGTGCGCCCGCGCATGAAATTGAGCGAGCGGATCTTGATGCGGTTGCGCAGCAGGTCCTGCGTGGCCGCCCGGCCCCAGTTGCCGCCTTCCTGGCTGCCCGTCAGCACTTCGAGGTTGTCCATCAGCGCTCCCATCCACGGCTCCATCTTCTCCTCTTCGGTGCCGGGCAGAAAACCAATGTCCTCCCCGAGCGGAATGGTCACGCGGGTCATGAGGATCTCGGCGAAGCGGTTGCTCTCGAGGGTCTGCATCAGCCCCGCGGCGAGTGTCAGCAGAGTCTTGCCGGTGCCGGCCGGTCCGAGCACGCTCACGAAATCGATTTGTGGGTCCATCAGCAGGTTCAGCGCGAAGTTCTGCTCGCGGTTGCGTGCGGTAATGCCCCAGACTCCGTGCCGCTCGCTGCGATGATCGCGCAGCAGCTCGATCACGGCGCGCTCGCCCTCGATGCGCCGCACGATGCACTCGATGCCCTGCTCGCCGCTCTCGTACAGGCCTTGATTGGTCTGCCACTGGCGCACCGCCGGGCCGGTGAGCTCATAGAACGTGCGTTCGCCTTCCTTCCAGGAACGCATGTCCTGGCCGTGGCGCTCCCAGAAATCCGTCGGCAGTTCGCTCATGCCGCCAAACAGCACGTCGGAGTCCTCCAGCGTCTTATCGCTGTAGTAATCCTCCACGTGCACGCCGAGCACGGCAGCCTTGATGCGCAGATTGATGTCTTTGGAGACCAGGATGACCGTCGTGTCCGCCAACTCCCGTTGCAGAGTGAGCGTCTGGGCGAGAATGGCGTTGTCATTGCCAGCGACCTGCAGAGCAGGCGCCGCTCCCGTGCTCGCGCGGGTCTGAAAATACAACCGTCCCGAACAGGGTCTCTTGCCGTGATTGCCGCTGTAGGCAGCCGGCAGCGGCAGTCCGAGATCGATCTGCTCCTTGGTCACTCCACGGATCAGCTCATCGAGAAAGCGGCTCACCTGGCGTACGTTGCGCGAGGCTTCCGACATTCCTTTCTTGTGTGCGTCGAGTTCCTCGAGCACCACCATCGGCAGATAGACGTCATGCTCCTCGAAACGGAAGATGCAGGTCGGATCGTGCATCAGCACGTTGGTGTCGAGCACGAAAATGCGCCGCGCACCGCGCTCTCGCACGGTGTTCTGCGTGCTCGGGGCAGAGCGGGTCACGGCGCGGCCAGAGCCGCCGGCCGGCTCAGAGCGCTCGCGCCGCGTCAAGCACTTCCTCCGCGTGCCCCGGCACCTTTACCTTGCGCCATTCGTGGCGCAGCACCCCGCGCTTGTCGATGAGGAAGGTGCTGCGGTCGATGCCAAGATACTTCCGTCCGTAGAGGCTCTTTTCCCGGATCACATCAAAGAGCTTGCACACCCGCTCCTCGGGGTCACTGAGCAGCGCAAAGGGCAACTGCTCCTTGCTCTTGAATTTCTCGTGCGAGGCGAGGCTGTCACGCGAAATCCCGACGATGCGCACGCCGGCCTTGTGAAATTGAGGGTGCAGATCGCGAAAGTCCTGTGACTCGCGCGTGCACCCAGAGGTCATGTCCTTCGGATAGAAGTACACCACCAGCGCCTTGCCGGCTGCCTCGCTCAGCGTGAAGGTGTCCCCACCGGTGGCCGGCAGGGAGAAATCAGGGACGTTCTTACCGAGTTCTATTTTGGCCATGGCTCAGGACTTCACCGGTTCAAGAATGGCATCGAGATTGAGCGAATCGCAGTAATCCATGAATTCCTCGCGCAGGTGCGCCACCGGGATGCGACTCGGGACGTTCACGATCATCTGCACGGAGAACATCGGCGCGCCGGTGTGCGCCGCCGGGTAGCTGCGCGTGGAGACCTCCGCGATGTCGATGCCGCGGCCGGAGAAAAACCCCGCCAGTCCGGCGACGATGCCGCCCTGATCGAGACTGACCACGTCGATCGAGTACGGCAGCATGTCGGTGCGGGAGGGGCGCGGCTCGGTGCGCTTCAGGTGCACGCTGAAAGTGCCCGACTCGGCGAGCCGGGCAAATTCGGACTCGAGCTTGGCGAGCGCATGCCAATTGCCGGAGATGAGCAGCAGCATGGCGAACTCTGCCCCGAGCGCCACCATGCGACTCTCGGTGATGTTGCCGCCGCACTCGCTGATCACCCGGGTCAGCTCGTGGACCATCCCTGTTCTGTCGCTGCCGATTGCCGAAACGGCCAGGTGCTGCTTCATCGTGTCTGTCGGTGCGGGCATCGCTGTG
>DAHVTM010000052.1:0-45319 GCA_027324195.1 Gammaproteobacteria bacterium
TGAGTCCACATCGGTGTACAGCACAAGCGGCGCGCCCGCCTGGGCCACGATCGGGGTGGCCTGCACGTCGATCTGGAAGGCAGGCAGTGAGACGCTCTGGCTGCCATCGCTCACCGCGATCACGATGTTCGGATAAATGCCGACCGCCGCGCTGCCCGGGGTGCCGCTCAACTCACCGTTCGAGGTATCGAAGCTGGCCCAGGCGGGCTTGTTGGAGATCGTGAATGTGAGCGCCGCACCACTCGGATCGGTCGTGGTCGGTGTGAAGGCGTAGGCCTGCTCGGCCTGCAGCGTGGTCACCGGTGTGCCGGAGATGCTCGGACCGGCCTTGACGGTGCTCGGAGGCACGCTCGACGCACTCGTCGCGGCGTTGCCCGCCGATGAGCCAGCACCACAGCCGGCCAGCAAGAGCGCGGTCCAGACAATCGCCAGCGGCAGCGTCAGGCGCAGCGTAGGCCGTCGAATGCTCAACTTCAGTCACTCCAGAACAGGTGCGCCGTGCGTCGTGCGCACCGGCCCGTTGCGGCCTGCGGATCGAGCGCGGCCCAAAACGCCAGCAACCAGAGATTGGACGGCGCGATGGATGCACCGGCAACCCCGCTGTCATGGCACCAGAGCCGTTAGACCGGAGGCATTGCAACCCCGCCTTTCGACGGGTTTGCTCACTGGCTGACACGCTACGGTACTGTGTTGAAATGGCAAGCTGTCGGTATCTGCAGACATCCGGGTGCCGCGACGAACTCGATTGCCTCACAGTCCCGATATGCAACACTTGCCACCGGGTACCAGCCGTGCCGCACGGCGTACCCGTCGGCCGCAGAGGCGCCGGTCGGCTCTGGGCATCGAGCTGATGAGCGGACCTGCAGGCCCGCGATGGAGCGTCGACAGCGGCCGCGCCCCGCAACGGATCCCCCGTACGCCCGCGCCAGTCACCACGGTGAGGACTGGCGCTGAAGCCCCTAGAAGTGCAGCCCGGAGAGCATCGCAATACGCACCAGCACCAGACCGCCGGCGAGGACCAGATAGGCGCGCAATGCGGCCATTCCGAGTCGCGTCCACACCGTCATACGAGCCGGCGCGAGCGTTCCCAGCGGTGGCATCCGCCAGCTCTCACGCACGCCCGGCGCGAACTGGCGTCGGGGGGTGCGCAGCGCACGCACGAACGGCGGCACCGCCGTCAGCAGCGCCACAGCAGCGCCCCCGAACAACACCATGAGCATCAGGTGGGCACCCAGTGCCGGGAAGAGCACTGCGGCGGTGAGGATGACCGACAGGAGCAGCAGCGCGCCGATCACCAGAGCGGTGAACAGGTTCAGCCATGGACCGTTCACCCAGGGGCCCAGCAACTCTTCGTCGTTGCACAGCAACAGCAGAAAGACCGTGGCGCTCGGCAGCAGCACCCCGGCCAGGGTCTGTACCGCGTTGGTGAGCAAACCCAGTGGCGTGCCCGGAGTCAGCACCAACACCGCAGACAGGCCGATCAGACCGGCATAGATCAGGTAGAAGGCCTTGGCCTCCTTCGGCCGCTGGTGCAGGGAGTGGCCGATCGACAGCACGTCCCCGACCGCATAGGCCGTCGAGAGTGATACGGCCATCGCCCCAATGATGCTGGCATCGATCAGCGCGATCGCAAAGCACACCCCGGCCGCGCGCCCGACATAGTGGCCGATGGCGGCGGCCACCGCGCCGGCGTCCTGGAACGCGCCGAACTGCGGGCGGTGGGCGAAAGTGGCGGCGGTGAAGCTGATCATCGCCACCGCGCCGATGACTACGAGCGCAATGCCCAGGCACAGATCGAAGCGCTCATACGAGATGAACCGCGGCGTGATGCGCTTGTCGATCACGTAGCTCTGCTGAAAAAAGAGCTGCCAGGGGGCGACCGTCGTACCGACGATGGCAATCATCAGCAACATGACGCTGCCGAGGTGTCCGGCCGGCAGGTGCGGCACGAGCAGATCGTGCGCCACCTGCGAAAGCGGCGGGTGCACCCAGAGAAATACCGGGATCAGCAGCAGACTGCCGAACACGAGCGCCATCGAGATGCGCTCGAAGCGGCGAAAGTCCCCGGTACCGGCCGAGGCGATGATGAGCGCCGCGGCGGCGAGCACCCCGAGCGGGCGTGAGACTCCGAGGTAGCCGAGCGCCAGACTGATGCCGATAAACTCCGTGACGATGGTGAGCGCATTGAGCAGGAACAGGTCAATCACGCTGAATGCGCCCCAGAAGCGTCCGTAGCGCTTGAGGATCAGCTTTGCATGTCCGGTGCGCGTGACTGCACCGAGCCGCAGCACCATCTCCTGGTTGACGTACAGCACCGGCACCAGCAGCAGCAGCGTCCACAGCAGCGCCGTGCCGTAGTTCTGGCCCGCCTGGGCGTAGGTGCCGAACGCGCCGGCGTCATTGTCGCCCACCATCACGATGAGCCCGGGCCCGAGGATGGCCAGCAGAGTGCGCAGGCGAGCAGCCCAGTCCGGCCGCGGGCCGGTGTCGTGTCGGGCGATCGTACCGAACGCGCCGCGGATCTCTCCGGGGTGCGCATCGCTGAGCAGCGCCTCGGCCGGCGCTGCGTCAAATTCGGAGAAGGACATGGGTCATTCCTCGCATCACGTTGACCGGCGGGGCCAGTCACTGGCCTCACCTGCTCAAGTACGCTTGTGGAGGATGCGCTCGACCGGCTGAGCCGATCGTAAGGCGGCAGTTGTGCCGCGTTGCGCACCGTCCCGCTGCAGATGGCGGGACGGTCGCGGGGGATCCGGATGATCCGAGGCCCGGGAGACGTTCCGCCGTTCAGTCGGCGATGAAGCGGCTACTGGGGCCAGGGTCCATAGAATTTCCGGGTGGTTGCGTTGGCGCGCATCTTAAGCCTGCGCGCGCACAAGTCAAGCCGTCAGAAGAGAGACTTTGACTCGGCGCACGCGTGTTGGGTCGCTGCGAGTCCGTCGCGCCTCAGCCGGCGGGCGCTGCGGCGAGCGCCGCGGCGCGCTGCGGATCGTAGAGTTTCGAGTCCACCTTCAGATACGCCACGCCATCCTCGGTCACCACCACCGCCTCGGCCACTCCGGGCAGTGCCCGTAGTGCCTGCGCCAGACTCGCCGGGTCGCTCGCACCGGCCCCGAGCCGCACCACGCGCGAGGCGAAGTAGCTCGGCGCGCGCATCGTTGCTGCGAGCAACAGCCACACCAGCGCAAGCGCACCGGCGAACTCAAACACCGCACCGATGCCCGCGCGCTGATGGATCCAGCCGCCGGCGAGACCGCCGACGAAGATGCCGAGAAACTGCGAGCTCGAATACACACCGGTCGCGGTCCCGGTTGCGCCGGGCGGTGCAGTTTTGGTCACGAGCGACGGCAGGCTCGCCTCCATGATATTGAAGCCGGCGAAGAACACCGCGAGCGCCGCGAGCAGCACGAGGCGATTCGCCCCGCCGAAGGCGAGCATGAACTGGCTGAGCGCCAGAGCGGCGACCGCCGCGACCAGCACGCCCTTCATGTGCCGCTTGCGCTCCCCGACGATGATGGCCGGGACCATCACCACGACGGAGAACAGCAGGATCGGCAGATACACCAGCCACTCCTGGCGGCTCGCCACGCCGAGCGTCGAGGCGAACAGCGCCGGTACCGCCAGGAAACTCGCCGTGAGCATGGCATGCAGCGCAAAGATGCCGAAATCGAGCCGCAGCAATTCACGATTGCGCAGCGCCGAGCCGATGAGCGCAGGCACCGGCTCGGCCTCGCGGTGCACTCGCGTGCGCCGCGGCGTCGGCACCACGAACAGCGTAATGAGGATCCCGAGCAGCGCGAGCGCGCTCATCAGCCAGAATATGCCGGCGATGCCGACCCACGCGGCCACCAGCGGGCCAGTGACGATTGCCACCAGAAAGGACAGCCCGATGGTCATGCCCACGAGCGCCATCGCCTTGGTGCGATGCTCCTCGGCGGTCAGATCCGCCACCAGCGCGAGAATCACCGCCCCGACGGCCCCGGCGCCCTGCAGCGCGCGCCCGCAAATCATTGTGCCGATCGAGTGCGCGCTCGCCGCCCAGGCACTGCCGAGTCCGAACAGAATCAGGCCCGCGACCACCATCGGCTTGCGCCCGAGCCGATCGGAGAGCAGACCGAAGGGCATTTGCAGCAGCCCTTGCGTGAGGCCATAGATGCCGAGCGCAAGTCCGATGGTATAGGGAGTGGCGCCCCGCAGGCCCTGCGCGGCGAGCGCGAAGACCGGATAGATCATGAACAGGCCCAGCATGCGGACCGAAAAGACTGCGGCGAGAGACGCCGCCGCGCGCAGCTCTTGCTTGGGCATCAGTACATCGGACTCCGGTGGCAAGCCCTCGCGGGCAGCGTTTTAGCTTACTTCGAATGGACCCCCTGCGCCACCCAACGGTTCCACATCAACGCATTTGAACCGCGCGCGGGGCACGCTTAGACTGCCTGCTTGCCGCGCCGCGACGACACGCCAAGGTTGCTCATGCAGGGATCATTGTTGCGCTTCTACGTGCACGAGAATCAACGCCACCAAGGCAAATTGGTGTGGGAGTGGCTGCTCGAGCAGGGCAACCACCTCGGCATCCGCGGCGGCTCGGCATTCAAGGCCATGGCCGGCTTCGGCCGCCATCACGCCCTGCACGAGGCGCGATTTTTCGAGCTCGCCGGCTCCCTTGCCGTCGAAGTGGAGTTCATCGCCTCGCCCGAGGAGGCCCAGAAACTGCTCGAGCTGCTGCATCGGGAGCAGTTACGGCTGTTTTACGCCCAGACGCCCGCACAGTTCGGGATCATCAATCCCGACGCGACCGACCCGCCGATGCTCGCTCAGGATTCCTGAGCGGCCCGAGCCTCAGGCCTACGCGTCACTGCCGGGCAGGAGCCCGGACCCCGCAAGCGCGGATCGTGCGCCCTGCCGAAACGTTCGGCGACCGGCGTGCGGGGCCATGATCCGCCCCAGCAGGTTCGCGGTGCCGGCAATCCTCACCGGGTGCGGATCCGGTCGAGCGCCTAAGGAGCTCACACGTAGTGTGTACAGCCAGCGGTCCTTCTGCACAATGAACACGGTTGGCGCATAGCTGTGCTCGCTCGCATTCACTGCCTGCTGCAGAACCGACGGGTTGCAGCGCTCACGGGCCACAGTTTCGATTCGTCACTGTTTGCGGGCCGGCGCGCGCGCCGGCCCGCAAACAGTACTTCGCCGCCGGGTGCGGCGCAGATGGAGCCGCTCAGGGCGTAATCTGCGCCCCAGCGACCACCCCCGTGAGCCCCTCCCCGCGCATCGTTTGATTGAAGGCGGCGACCGAAGTGTTCAGGAACCCGTCGTAGGACGCCAACGCACCACGATACTGCGCGTCATAGCGGGTCTTTTCGTGCAGCGTCGCCGCATCGACCGGCTCATCCGAGCCCCACAGCAGTCCCTCGAGCGCAAGCAGCTTCTCGTGAATGCCATCCGGCACCCACAGCGTCGATTCCGATGAGCCGGCATTGCTGGTCAGTTTCAGCAGCACGGCGTGACGGGCCCGCTCCAGTCGCCCGATTGCCGCATCGGCTGCGCGCTGCTCGGGCAGACCGCGGACCGCCCTCTTCAGACTCCGCAACTGCGCTCCCAAGGTCTCGAGTCGGTTCAGCGCCACATCGATCTGCGACACCTCGTGCAGCACTGCGGCCGTGACGGCATAGCGCTCGTTCATCCCGGCGAGCGTGCCCCGCGAGGCCGGATCGTTGCGCACCGTGAAGGTCTGTGAGGCGCTCGCGCCACCGATCTTGAGCGTGGCGGTGTAAGTTCCGGGCGGCAGGAGCGCGCCTTGATGCGGACCGCGGTTGAAGCGCGGCGCAGAGCGCCAGCGCACCGGCCCCTGGGCACGAAGATTCCAGTAGATGCGGTGCAGCCCCGCCGCCCCGCTCACCCAGGGCACCTCGCCCTTATGCGCCGCCGGCGATGCGCCCGCGGGCTGCGGCGTCATACGCACGGGCTTGCCCTTGTGCAGACCCTGATAGGTGCGCACCACCTCACCGCGTGCGTTCGTGATGAGCAACTCTCCCGGCTGCTGCACCGCATGCGCGAGGTAATAGCTGAATGCGGCGCCGTAGTGGGGATTCTGGCCGTAGTAGGCGGTATCGCCCATCCACTCGGTCTGCGTAAACGGCCAGTAGCGTACCGCCGGCTCGGGCTTAAACAGCGTAAGCGTGCGATGCTCGAGGCTCCCGCCCCACTGCTCAAACGGCGTGAGGTCATCGAGGATCCAAAGGCCCCTGCCGTGCGTGGCGACCACCAGGGAATTGGTGCGCCGCTGCAGGGCGAGGTCGTACACCGCCGCATCGGGCAGGCCGAGTCCGAATTTGTACCACTGGCGGCCGGCATTCCAGGAGACATACAGGCCGTTCTCAAGACCTGCGAAGTACAGGTGCGGATTGTGTGGGTCACGGCGCACGACATGCGCATACACGTTGGCTGGCAGGTTGCCGCTGATCGAGCGCCAGTGCGCGCCGTAATCATCGGTGCTGAACAGGTACGGGTGGAAATCGCCGCTGAAGTGTCGGTCAACCGCGATCAGCGCACGACCGGGGTCGCTCGGGGAGACGTCGATCGATTCGACGCGGCCCCAGGCCGGCAGATGCGCGATGTTCGCCGTGACGTTGCGCCAATGCTTGCCGCCATCGCGAGTGAGCTGCACCAGCCCATCGTCGGTGCCGACCCAGATCACCTGTGGGTCCGATTGGGCGGGGGCGATGGTGAGAATCGCATCGTAGTATTCGGCGCCTGAATTGTCCTCAATGACAGGTCCGCCCGAGGGCCCCTGCTTGGCCTTGTCATTGCGCGTCAGATCCGGACTGATCACCCGCCAGGTGCGCCCGCGATTGCGGCTGCGAAAGAGCACGTTGCCGCCCGCATACAGCACCTTGGGATTCGCCGGCGAGACGGCAAAGGCCGCCTCCCACGCGAACCGGTAGCGCGCTCCATCGGCCCCCCTGCCGTTGTCATCGCGCGGAAACGGTTCGATATCGTGCAACTGCTCCTCGGCGCGATCGTAGACGAAATACGCGCCGTTCTGACCCTCGTTGTAAATCAGGTTCGGATTGTCCGCCGCAGGGATTCCGTAGATCCCGTCATCGCCGTTGAAGCCGTACCAGCCTCGGCTCGAGATGCCCCGTGGATCCTTGCTCACGGCAGGCCCACACCAGGAATTGTTGTCCTGCAGCCCGCCGCATACCTGATAGAACAGTCCGCCGCCGGCCGCGACGTGATAGAACTGCCCAATCGCCAGATTGTGAATGAATGCCCAGTGCTTGCCATTGTCGAGCGAGAGCGCCACGCCGCCATCGTTACCCTCGATGATCCGGCCGCTGCCTGTCGGATCAATCCAGATCGCGTGGTTGTCGACGTGGATCGAGCGCGCGATCCGCTTCCACGTACGACCACCGTCCGAGGAGGCGAGCATGCGCATCGAGAGTGCGAACAGGTGTGCGGGGTTCTTCGGATCGACCGCAATGTGCGAGAAATAAAACGGTCGGGCGTCGATCGACTGATCTTTGCTCACCAGCGTCCAGTTGCGCCCGGCGTCATTGGAACGCCACAGCACGCCCTGATGAGTACCAATCACCGCGTACACCATGTTCGGTGCGCTCGGGGCCACCGCCAGCCCGATCCGCCCCACCGCCCCGGACGGCAACCCGTGTCCGGTGAGGCGCTGCCAGCTCACCCCGCCGTCGATCGACTTGTAAATCGCATCTTCGGGGCCACCGGCGGAATAATGCCAGGGCTCGCGCCGGAACCGATAGGTCGCGGCATACACGATGTTGGGGTTAAGCGGATCCATGGCCATGTCCGAGATGCCCACGTCGGGCCCGATGTAGAGCACCCGCTGCCAGCTCGCCCCGCCATTGGTGGTGCGGTATACCCCGCGTGCGGTGCTGTTGCGCCAGGGATTGCCCATCGCCCCGACGAGCACCGTGTCGGTATGGTTCGGATTGATGAGGATGCGCGAGATCTGCATCGTGGCATCAAGACCCACGTGACGCCAGTGCACGCCAGAGTCGCTCGACACGTACACACCGTCCCCGTAGGAGACGTCATTGCGGATATTCGCCTCACCCGTGCCAATCCACACCACTGACGGATTGTGCGGATCGATCGCGAGCGCGCCGATCGATGCGACCGCACGATGCTGAAAGAGCGCCTTCCAGGTCATGCCACCGTCTTCGGTGCGAAACACCCCGCCGTCTGCCCCGCCGACGTAGTAGATCTGCGGATGACCCGGCACGCCCGCCACGGCGGTGACCCGACCGCCGGAGAGCGCCGGTCCGATCTGACGGAAATGGATCGCATCGCTCACCGGCATCGGCAGCAGCGAGCGGCCGGCGGAATTTTCCTGTTGGGGACCAGCAGGTGCGGCTGACACGAGCGGACAGGTCAGCGCCGCCATGACGGCCGCGGCCGCCATCAACCTCACGAGTCTCATCGGATCACCTCGCTTGCACGCCGGCGCCAGAGCGACCCGCGCCGGCGCAGCAAATGGCCTAACGCGCACGACTCTACCGGAGCGGCACCGAGCCCGCCAGCGCGCCCGGTCACTCCGACCGCAGCCTTGCGCCGCCTCGTCGCACATCTGCACTCAGCGCAGATACGCCGCCGCGTGCACCACCATGTAAAGTCCCGCGAGAGCAACCACTGCGCTGAACAGTAGCGTCAGGGCACGCCTGCGCGTGGCCAGCACGCCCGCGAGCTTGACTCCGGCGTAACCGCCGAACAGCCCGCCCAGCACCAGCAGCGCAGCGATGCGCCACACAACCAGATGCGCGCTCGCATAGCTGACTGCGGTCGTGGCCGCAACCGCAGCGACCGAAACCAGCGAGGAGCCCACCGCGTTGAGCAACGGCATCCCGGCGGTGAACATCAGGGCCGGCACCGTCAGAAAGCCACCGCCGACACCGATGAGACCGGCGAGCGCACCGATGGCAAACCCGCTCGCAGCCAGCGCCGGCAGCGCCCAGCGCGGCGTGCGCGCCGCGCTCAGGCGCGCAGCACTTCGGGCGCGCAACGAGGAGCGCAGCATCAGCGCCGCGATGACCACCATCAATACTCCGAGCAGCCCCAACAGCAGGTGGCTGTCGGTAACCTCACCGAGCCGCGCACCGGCCGCAGCACCGAGCATGCTGGCAATCGCGTAGGTGGACCCATGCTGCCAGCGCACCGTACCGGCTCGCGCGTGCGCCGCGAGGCTCCAAAGCGCACTCACCGTCGCCGCCACCGTCGAGGTGCCGATGGCCAGGTGCGGCGCGAGGTGCATGCCGTAGACGAGCAGCGGCACGACCAGAATGGAACTGCCGATGCCGAGCAGACCGAGCGACAACCCCGCCAGCGCACCGATCAGGACCGCAAACAGAGCAAACGGCAGCGTCACGGGCTTGTCCCGCGGGGCACGCAGCAATGCGCCGGCCGGATCCTGCTATAGTGTTGATCGGTAAACGAGTGCACCCCGCCTCAGTATGGCATCGGCGCGAACCGCGGCACAACGATCGTGCCAACAGACGACTCTCTCCGCCTGCAGCATGGCGGGCTGCAGAGAGTGCGCGCGCGGCGCCTGCCCGCCGCTCCAGAGACGCGCTTCGATGCCCCCCCCGGCGTGCCGGAGCGGTGCATGAGGCACGAATGGTTCAGCACGGAGCGGATCTGGCTGCGCAAGGAGCACAATCGCCTCGCTCGGCTGCTGCATGCCGAAGCTTGGTTCCCACACGTGCCGCTCGCGACACTGGTAGGCGCTCAAGGGCTGCTGCATATTCTCCTCGCCTCCGGCTCGTTGCACCCGCTGCTGCAGCAGATCGCCGCC
Source organism: Gammaproteobacteria bacterium (assembly GCA_027324195.1). Lineage (GTDB taxonomy): Bacteria > Pseudomonadota > Gammaproteobacteria > Steroidobacterales > Steroidobacteraceae > 13-2-20CM-66-19. Next base: position 9,815 of record DAHVTM010000052.1, read on the forward strand.
CCTTCGCTCAGCAGCCTCGCCGGCGGCGTCAGTGTCCTGCAACTCGGTGCCGCCTCGCACATTGCAGTTGGGGTACTGCTGGTGCTCGTGGCATTCGGCATGTTGTGGCGCTCGCGACTCGCCTGGGTGCTCGCGTTCCTGCTCACGCTCGCCGTGGTGTCGCTCGAGTTCTCCCCGCTGTCGCGCGCCTCACGGCCGCTGCAGACCTTCAGCATCATACAGTTGCTGCTGCTGCTGGCCGCACGGCCGGCATTCACGCGCGCGAGTCTCGCCACCGCCACTCTGTTCGCCCTGGTCGGCGTACTGGTCACCATCGGCTACGGCACGGTCGGCGCGCTGGCGCTCGGCGGCGGCTTTCAGCCGCACATCACCTCGCCGGTCGATGCCGTGTACTTTGCCGTCGAGACCATGTCGACCGTCGGCTATGGCGACATCACGCCAATTTCGAGCGATGCTCGCCTGTTCACGATCTCATTGATCGTGCTCGGTCTTGGCGTGTTCGCCACCGCCTTGCCGGCCATCGCCGGCCCCCTGATCGACAAACGGCTGATGAACCTGCTGCAGCCGCGGAGAAAAGGCAAGATGAAGCGCGTATCCCATGTCATCGTGGTGGGCGATGGACCGCTCGCACAAGATACCGTCCGGGCGCTCGTCGCCCGCGGCCTGCTCGTCACCAGCATCGTCGCCACGAAGCCGCCGGAGGGCGAGGCGCACACCGAGGATGTGCTCGTCGGCGATGGCAGCGACACCGAAATCCTGCGCCACGCCGACATCGCCAAGGCTCGCGCGGTCCTGGCACTCAGCGAGGATGACTCATACAACGCGTTCGTGGTGCTCGCCGCCAAGGAAATGAACCCCGAGGTGCGCACCGTCGCGGCTGTCAGCGACACCCACAACACCGGACGAATCGCGCGCACCCGGCCCGATGTGCTGCTCACACTGCCGTTGCTCGGCGGCGAACTGCTCGCGATGGCGCTCAGCGGCGAGCAGATTCAGACCGACGCGCTGATCAGTCAGCTGCTGAAGCTCGGCTGACGGTCCGGCGCACTCACAGCGCACCGACCGCGTATGCGAGCCGCAGCCGCTCGAGCGCCTGGTCGAGTACCGCGTTGTTGTAATTCTCCTCGGCCTCAGTGCGGAGCGTGACTGCCTGCAGAACCTGTGTGTTCGACGCCAACCCGGCACCGTAGAGCTCCCGTGAGATGCGCAAGTTCTCCGCAGCCTGCGCCGTGGCGGCGCGCGATGCGCTCACCTGCTCGCGTGCCGCGGCGAGCGCCAGCCAGTCCGCGCGTACTTCGAGCGTGATGCGCGAGCGCAGATCGGCGAGCCGTCGCCGGTCGGCGCGACTGCGCGCGCGCAGCGCGTCGGCTTCGTTGGCCGCCGCGCCCCCGTCGAACAGCTTCCAGGTGAAGCCCACCCCCACGGAGGAGAAATTCTCCCGGTTGAGGATCTGATTATCGAAGTGCGTGTAACCGCCCATCGCGGCGAGATGCGGCAACCGGCTCGCCGTCGCGGCGCGCGCCCGCTCGGTGAGTGCACCGGCCCGCGCCGCCAGGGCATGCAGCTCCCCGCGCCGCGCGAGCGCTTGCTGCACGAGCTGCCCGAGCGGCAGATGATCTACGGCGAACACAGGCAGCACCGGATCGAGCCGTGGCACGCGACTCAGCGGCTCGCCGAGCAGCCGGTTGTACGCCTCACGCGAAATTGCCACCGCATTCTGTGCCTCGACCTGTGTCGAGCGCGCGTTGGCGAGCGCGACCTCAGCGGCGAGCAGATCGCTCTTGGCCACCATGTGCCGGTGAAACATCGCCTGCACGTCGTGCAAATGCGCAGTCAAACTCCTGACACTCGCATCGGCGACACGCAACTGGCGCTGCGCGCGCAGGACTGCAACATAGGCCTGCGCCACTTCGAGCTTAACATCCGCGGCAGTGGCAAGCTGTTCCGCGGACGCACCGGCGAGACCAGCGCGCGCCGCGGCCACGCCGGCGCGGATCGCCCCGCCGGTGTACAGCGGCACGCGCATCTGCACGGTGCCGCTGACATACTGGTTATTCTTGAAAATCGGCCCGGAGCGAAAGGCGAGCGCGGGAGTGACGACATCGAGCTCCGGTGCCTGCCCAAGATGCGTATAACTCGCCTGGGCCTCGATGCTCGGCCAGCGCGCATCACGGGCGGCCCGCTCGCTATCGCGTGCGGCCTGCACATCGGCCGCCGCTGCCGCCAGAGTCTGGTTGCGAGCTGCGGCAAGCTGCCAGGCCTGCTCGAGCGTCTCGGCGCGTGCCGGCAGCACGAACACCGCGCTGGCTGCGAGCAGCGTCGCAGCCAGCATCCTGCTGCTGCCCCTCCTCATGATTCGGAGCCCTTCAGGGAAGTGATGCCGAGCAGCTTCAGCGTGTAGCGCTCGTATGCCGGGGTGATCGAGCCGGTGCGCACCTTGCGCAGGAAGTACTTCTCGAACCCGATCTTGCCGAGATGCACCCACTTGCCCACCTTCGTCCAGGTCACATTGCGCGGCGGGATCTGCGGCAGCGCCACAAACGCCGCTCCGGTATCACCGAAGTCCGCCAGACACACCGCATTCCAGGTGGCCTGCGCCTCGGCTGGCCGGCCTTCCAGATCCGCGCCGATGTTCTCGCAAATGGCCGAGACCATCGATTCAATCATGTAACCGGTCTTCGGCGCACCGGTCGGCACCGGGGTCGGCTCCACCGGCGGAATCGCAACGCACACTCCCGCGGAGAAGATGTTGCGGTACTTGACCGAGCGCTGATGCTTGTCGATCAACACGAAGCCGCGCGGATTGCACAGCCCGGCAACGGCCGCGACCGCATCCACCCCCTTGAATGCCGGCAACACCATGGCGAATTGGAATCCGAGCTGATGCTCCTGACGGGACTTGCCCGCCTCATCGTGCTCGAGCACCGTCATGGCCGCTTCGCTCACCGCGGTGACTTTCGCATTGGTGATCCATTTGATGTGCCGCTGCCTGAGCTCCGCTTCCATCAGCCCTTTGCTGTCGCCGACGCCGCCGAGCCCCATATGCCCAATGTACGGCTCACTGGTGACAAAGGTCATCGGTACCCGGTCGCGCAGCTTGCGCCGGCGCAAATCGGCATCGACGATCATTGCGAATTCGTAGGCCGGACCGAAGCAGCTCGCTCCCGCGGCCGCACCAATCACGATCGGTCCTGGGGCATGCAGGAACTGCTGGTACTTCTCCCAGGCGTGCACCGCGTGCGCCTGCGTACAGATCGACTCGGTATGCCCATCCGGCCCGAGCCCCGGCACCTCCTCGAAGGCGAGTTTTGGACCGGTGGTGATCACCAGGTAGTCGTACTCGAGACGGCTCGCATCCGCCAAGCTGAGCACGTTGTGCTCGGCATCGATCGCGGTGACGGGCTGCTCAAGCCACTCGATCCCGTGAGCGGCGAGCGGCTCGCGCATCGCGACCCGCGTCTGCTCCTTCTCGCGCCAGCCAACAGCCACCCAGGGATTCGACGGGGTGAACTCGAAGTACGGTGAGGAGCCGATGAGCGTGATGCGGTGCGCACGGCCGAGACGCTTGCGCAAGCCGTACGCGGCCGGAACCCCGCCGAGACCGGCACCGATGATCGCTATATGTGCCATGACAACCCCCTAAGGAGAGCTTCTCCGAGGCGAGTGACTCGCCAGGCCACCGCAAATCGCCGCCCGTCACTCATGGGAGGCCTCTGCGTCCGCGCCTGCTTCGTGCCGCTTCAGATGCGCGTAATAGAGAACCGGAATCACCACCAGCGTCAGCAGCGTCGAGACGAAGATGCCGAACAGCAGCGATATGGCGAGCCCGTTGAAGATCGGGTCCGACAGAATGAACACGGCCCCGAGCATTGCGGCCACCGCAGTCAGCACGATCGGCTTGGCGCGGGTCGCCCCGGCGCGCACCACGGCCTCCTCGGGCGAGTAGCCGGAGCGCACCGCACCGTCGATGAAATCGACCAGCAGGATCGAATTGCGCACGATGATACCGGCGAGCGCGATCATGCCGATCATGGAGGTTGCGGTGAACTGCGCACCAAGCAGCGCATGCCCCGGCAGCACCCCGATGATGGTCAGTGGAATCGGCGCCATGATCACCAGCGGCACGAAGTACGAGCCGAACTGCGCCACGATCAACAGATAGATCAGTGCCAGCCCGACCGAGTAGGCGATGCCCATGTCGCGGAAGGTATCGTAAGTGATCTGCCACTCACCGCCCCATTTGATCGCGAACACGTTGGGGTTCGATGGCTGACCGATGAAATGCTGTACGACATGCACGCCGGCTGGCGGATCGCGATTGAGCTTGGCGGCGATCGAGAACATCCCATAAAGCGGGCTGTCGAGCCGACCGGCCATGTCGCCGGTCACGTAGGTGACGGGCAGCAGGTCACGATGGAAAATCGGCTGCTCCCAGGTGCGCCGCTCGATGCGCACGACCGAGGAGAGCGGTACGAGTGCGCCGCTCGCGGCCCGTACCCGCAGCGCGAGCACCTTCGAGATGCGCGCCTGATCGGCCGGGGAGAGTTCAAGGCGCACCGGGATCGGCGCGCGCTCGCGCCCGACATGCACGTAGGTGGCGTCGTAGCCGTGCAGAGCGAGCGCCACGGTGCGCACGACTGCCGCCTGTGACACCCCGAGCAGCGCCGCCTTCTGCCGCTCGACATGCACCACCAGCCGCGGCGCCGGGGCGTCCACGGAATCGTCGATGTCGACAATGCCCGCAGTGTGCTCGAACACCTTATGCACCGCGAGTGCGATCTGGCGCTGCTTGGCGTAGCTCGGCCCGTAGATCTCGGCGACGATCGGCGCCTGCACCGGCGGCCCCGGCGGAATCTCCACCACCGAGATCGCGGCGCCATAGCGACGCGCCACCTGCTCGAGCTTCGGCCGCACCGCCAGCGCAATCGCATGGCTCTCGCGATGCCGATCGTCCTTCGGCACCAGCTCGACGGCGATCTCCCCGAGCCGCGGACTGTGGCGCAGATAGTACTGGCGCACCAGCCCGTTGAAATTCACCGGCGCCGCGGTGCCAGCGTAGACCTGATAGTCACTGACGTCGGGCGTACGGGCGAGCACCTGCGCAAGCTCATCGAGCACGTGCGCGGTCCGCTCGACCGGTGTGCCGACCGGCATGTTGACCACCACCTCGAACTCCGACTTGTTGTCGAAGGGCAGCATCTTCAGCACCACCGCCTCGAGGACCACCAGAGCCACCGCGAGCATGATCGCCGCGCCGATTCCGGCGTACAGCCAATGGCGGCGGCGGCGCCCCTGCGGACCGGCGAGAAAGGGTCCGACCACGCGCTGAAACAGTCCGAGCAGCGGCAGTTGCTGGCGATGCTCGAGCGGATCGATATGAGATTTGCTCAACAGCTTGCGGCACAGCCAGGGCGTAAACATCAACGCGACGCCGAGCGAGAGCAACATGCCCGAGCTGGCGTTGATCGGGATCGGGCTCATGTAGGGCCCCATCATGCCGCCGACGAACGCCATCGGCATCAGCGCCGCGATGACCGTGAATGTGGCGAGGATCGTCGGTCCGCCGACTTCATCGACCGCAACTGGAATCAGGTCGCTCAGCGTGCCGCCACCGAGGCGCATGTGACGGTGGACGTTCTCAACGACCACGATCGCATCGTCGACCAGAATGCCGATTGAAAAAATGAGTGCGAACAGCGATACCCGATTGATGGTGAAGCCCCAGGCCCACGAGGCGAACAGCGTCGCCATCAGCGTGACGCCGACCGCTGCTCCGACCACCAGAGCCTCGCGCCGACCCATGGTGAGGACCACGAGCAGCACGACCGAAAGGGTCGCTTCGAAGAGCTTCTCGATCAGCTCCATCGCCTTCTGATCGGCGGTGTGTCCGTAATTGCGGGTCACGGTCACATGCACCCCGGTGGGGATGTACGTGCCGCTGAGCTCCTGCATGCGCTGCATGACCGCATTGGCGATGGTGCTGGCGTTGGTGCCGCTTTTCTTGGCAATGGCAATCGTCACCGCCGGCGCGTAGCTCACCTTGGGCAGATGTCGCACGGCGGCACCTGCGCCGGTACCGAACCAGACGTAGGAGTGCGGCGCATCGGGCGCCGCCGACACCTGGGCAACATCCGTGAGGTAGACCGGCTGGCCGTTGTGCACGCCCACGACCAGACTGGCAACATCGGCGCGGCCGGCGAGGAACGTGCCCGCCTGCACCGGGACCACCCGATCGGCACCGATCAGATCACCGGCCTGACGAACGAGGTTCGAGGCCTGCAGGGCACGGGCGACCGCGCCGGCTGACAACCCGTACGCGGCCAGCCGCCCCGGCTCGAGACGCACGCGCACGATGCTCTGCGGGGCGCCGATCGTGTACACCTTGCGCGTACCGGGAATGCGCTTTAACTGCGTCTCGATCGAGTGTGCCACCTGGCCGAGCTGATAGGAGCCGTAGCGCTGCTCGGTGCTCCACAGCGTGAGCGTGACGATGGGCACATCGTTGATCCCCATCGGCTTGATCACCGGTGGCAACACCCCCGCGCTCGGCGGCCACAGATCGCGATGTGAGTAGATCGCGTTGTACAGGCGCACGAGCGAGGGGTTGCGCAGCTGGCCGACCTTGAACTGCACGCCGATCACGGCGAGCCCCGGCTGCGACTCGGAGAAAATGTGCTTCACGCCCGAGACTTCCCCGAGCACCTGCTCCATCGGCGTGGTCACCTGGCTGGCCACCTGCCTCGCCGAGGCACCGGGGTAGGGAATGAAGACGTTGGCGAACGTGACGTGGATCTGCGGGTCTTCCTCCCGCGGCGTGATCGCCAGGGCAAACAGCCCAAGACCGACTGCGAGCAGCGCCAGCAGCGGGGTGATCTGATTGTGCAGGAATCGCCGGGCGAGACGCCCGCTGAATCCCAGTTCGGTGCTCACTGCGCGCTCCCGGTGAGCACCGGGAACGGCGCGAGGCGGCGCATCGCTGCAAGCGGATCGAGTGCCACCCGCTCCCCGGGGGTGAGGCCGGCAAGCACCTCGACCTGATCGCCCACCGGCTCACCGAGCCGGACCTGCTGCAGCAGTGTCTCGCCGTTGGATTCGACCAGATAAACCGCCGTCACTGCGCTGCGGTGCACGACCGAGCGCTGTGGCACGAGCAGTTGCGCCCGCTCGCCAGTATCGAACGCGACGCGTACGAGCATACCTGGGGACAGGCCGTGCAGATTGGCGGGCAGCGCCAGGTGTACGCGGAACGTGTTCGATTGCGCCGATGCCACCGGGAACACCGTGACGTGCGCCGCATTGATGCTCTGGCCGTGCACCTCGATTGCCGCTTTGCCCAAGGCGCGGACCGTGTTGGCCAGTGACTCCGGTATGCTCGCCACCACGCGCAGCGACTGTAGTGAGGCGATACCGAGCAGCGGTGCGCCGGGCGCAACCGCCTCGCCCACCTGCACCAGGCGGCGGGTGACCACACCGGCATAGGGAGCACGGATCTCGGTGTAATCGACACCCTCGCTGGCGCTCGCAACCGCCGCGCGCGCACTGTGCAGATCGGCAAGCGCCGCATCGCGCGCCGCGGTCACCTGATCGAGATCGGCCTTGGGCACGACCTGTTGATCGTACATGGCGCGGATGCGCCGGTAGCGCGCCTCAGCTTCCGTGGCGCGCGCCTGAGCGGCGCGCAGTGCGGCGCGCGCCTGGCCGAGGCCGGCACGCTGAATGGTGGCGTGCAGTCTCATCAGCAATGTGCCGGCGGACACGGCGTCGCCCACATGATGATAGATCGCCGCCACTCGGCCCGCAGTCTGTGCGGTGAGCGTCGCGCGATTGACTGCCTGCACGATGCCGTCGAAGCGCCACCTAAGCGGGGCTCGCTCGAACCGCACGCGCACCGAGGCAAGCGGCGGGGCGCTCGCGCTCGGCTGCGGCGCGCGGTGCGCGCTGCAGGCAGCCAGTGCGCCGCTCGCGGCGCACGCCAACACGACAGCATGCAATCCACGCCCGTTCATCGCGGCCTCCCGGACTGTCAAAACGCGGCGCCCGGCTTGACGCCGAGGCGTTTGAGAATCCTCGCCAGCGGACAAAATCCGCTGAAGGCCGCCTGCAGCATGTTTGCGCCCACAAAGGCCGGCACGAGCAACCACCAGGGGCTCACCAGCCAGCTCAACACGACGCCGATCAATACGAAACAACCTGCAAACGCGAATACCATCCGATCGATTGACATAGCGTCCTCCCGTGAGGTGAGCGAATACGGATCTTCAGACCGCGAGGTAGTATATTAGCATTTCCTAAATTAGCAAGTGGCGATTTAAAAACGACTGGTTTACACTTCGTGGCAGATGCGAATGACACCGCAGCCAACTGGTGCGAAAAGCCGAAAATCCGGGTTGCACTCCGGAGGGACGCTCGAACGTGCGGCTCGCGATATGCAACCGCACTGCCGGGCCGCCGCGGGCGTCCTGCGGGCGCTCGGCAACGAGCAACGCCTGATGATTCTGTGTCATCTCGTGCCCCAGCCACTGTCGGTCGGTCAGCTGAATGAGCGCGTGCGGCTCAGCCAGTCTGCGCTCTCGCAGCATCTCGCGGTGCTGCGCAAGGCGGGCATGGTGCGCACCGAACGGCAGTCCCAAACGGTCTATTACTCGCTGGCACCCGGGGTCGTGACGCGCCTGCTCGCGATCCTGCACGAGGAATTCTGCGGTATCTGATCCCCCGAAGCTCAATACGCGCTTTCCACCGCGCGCAGGCGAAGGGCGCAGCCGCCCGCTGAGGCGCCGCATGCACGGGGTCCGCTGGCGGGGCTTACGCGCCGGTCAGGCGATGCGGCGCGGCTTACCCAAAGCTGAAGCAGGAATAGGCTTTGCCGCCGATCCGGCCGCGAAAATCGGCTCGTGCCGGATCGTCCCCGGCGGCGCCGGCGACGACCATCAGAGGGAGCAGATGCTCCTCGCGCGGGTGGCAGGCGCGTGCGCCAGGCGCGGCGCGCCAGTCAATCAGACGACGGCGCCGCTCGAGCGGATCGGTGGCGGTGACGGTCTCGTTGAGCCAAGCATCGAACGCGCCCGACCCGCCCTCCCCGCCGTCGAAAATCGCGCGCAGGTTGTGGTAACTGCTGCCGCTGCCGATGAGCAGCACCTGCGCCTCGCGCAGCGGCGCGAGTGCCGTGCCGATCGCCAGGTGCCTCGCCGGATCGAGACCGGCCTGCAAAGAGAGCATGACCACCGGAATGCGCGCGGGCGGATCGATGATGAGCATCGGCACGAACACACCGTGGTCGAAGCCGCGCGCGCCGTCACGGGCCGCGGCAATGCCGGCGGACTCGAGCAGCCCGGCAACCCGTTCGGCCAGCTGCGGCGCACCGGGGGCCGGATAGCTCAAGCGGTAGGTGTGGGGCGGGAAGCCGTAGTAATCGAACAGCATCGGCGGCGCCGGCGCGGTGCTCACGGTCGCGACCGCCTCCTCCCAGTGCGCAGAGACCATTACGATGGCGCTCGGGGGGCTCGGCAGGCGCGCCAGCAGACCCGACAGGTACCCCCTCAGCCCCTCGTAGGCGTGTGGACCGAACGGTTCGGGAAACTCCATCCAGAAACACGGACCGCCGCCGTGGGTGAGATACACCGTCGGCTGGCGTTGAACACGGCTCATGCAGCGCTCCTTCGGATCAGTGGCAGCCATGCTAGCATCGCGGCACGATGCGCCACGAGAGCCGCAGGCGGGCCGCGCCGCAGACCCCACCGGTCGTACCGGGCGTCCCGGTGCGTCTCGGGGAGCGGGTGTGGCGGCTGACCTGCACCAATGCGGGATTGATGACCGGCCCGGGCACGAACAGCTATTTCGTGGGCGAGGCGGATCATTGGCTGCTCATCGACCCCGGACCGCTCGATGCGACCCACATGCAGGCGCTGCTCAGTGCAGCGCCCGGCCCGATCCGTCAGATCCTGGTCACTCACACCCACGCGGATCATTCACCGGCGGCCGCAGCACTGCAGCAGCGCACGGGCGCGCAGCTGCTCGGACGGTTGAGCCTGCACCGGCACGGCCAGGACCTGAGTTTCGTTCCCGACCGGGAGCTCTGCGACGGTGAGCTGATCAGCCTCGGCGCACAGGGCGGCCTGCGCGCGCTGCACACCCCCGGGCATGCCTCCAATCACTTGTGCTATCTGCTCGAGCCGGAGCTGCTGCTGTTCACCGGGGATCACATCATCCAGGGCTCGACCGTCGTGATCGATCCGCCCGATGGCAACATGAGCGATTATCTCGCCTCCCTGAAGCGGCTGCTCGTGACCGACCTCAACGCCCTCGCACCCGGGCATGGCACGCTGATGAGCGCCCCGCACGAAGCGCTGTGCGCCCTGCTTGCACATCGCCTGAACCGCGAGTCACGGGTGTTCGAGGCGCTGAGTCCGGATGCGCCCGCGCCGCTGGGCAGGCTCGTCAAGCGAGTGTACTCGGACGTACCCCGTGGCTTGCACGCGCTGGCCGAGCGGTCTCTGCTCGCGCACCTGCTGAAGCTCGAGACCGACGGACGCGCACGGCGGGACGGGCAGCAATGGCTCGCCCGGCCCTGAGGCGCACGAGTCAACCCGCGGCACGCTCGAAGCGTTGGGTGAGGCCGAGCACCACCGGCATCACCAGCAGCACCAGCGGCAACTGGACCACGGCACCGGCGATGATCGCGATCGCCAGGGGCTGGAGCATCTGATCTCCCGAACCGCTGATGGCCGCCCCGAGCGGCACCAGCGCCAAAATCATCGCCAGAGTGCTCATGGTAATCGGGCGCAGCCGATTGAGAGCCGCCTCGTAGAGCGCGGCGCGCGGCGGCAGAGTCTGCGCCAGCATCTGGTATTCGGACACGTAGAAGATCGCCATCTCGGTGGAAATGCCGACGATCATCACCATGCCCATCATTGCGGTGATGTTCAGTTCGACCCCGGTCAGCCACAGACCGACGAACACCGCGCCGGTGGAGATGAGCGAGCTGACGATGATCACGATCGGAATACTGAAGCGTTCGTAGAGGAACAGCAGCAGAATGATCTCCGCCGCCAGCGCCGCGCCGAACACGCGGATCATGCCGTGCACGGCGAGCTGCTCCTGCTTGTACTGGCCGCCCAGCCGGTACATGACCCCGGGCGGCAGCAGCCCGGGCCGGTTGAGCACGTGCATGACGCCCTGGATGGTCGTGCTGAGCGCGTAACCCCCACCGATCTCCGCGGTCACGGTCACGATCTGCGCGAGGTTGTCGCGCGTGAGCTCCGGCTGCCCGGCCACGAAGCGTACCGTAGCAACGCTCGAGAGCCGCAGCATCCTCCCGCTCGGGGCACGGATCGGCAGATTACCGAGCTGGCTGCGATAGATCCGCCGCTCCGGCGGACTCAACCACAGGCGTACCCCGATATCCTGCACGGTACCGAGGTAGCGCGTCACGACCGCTCCGTGCAGGTAGTGATACACCTGGCTGCGCACGTCGGCCACCGTCAAGCCTTCCATGGCAGCGGCGGCCGGATTGACGTGTATGTCGAGCGCATCGCCGGCCGGCACCACCCCGTCGATCACCGAGGCCGGTTCGATGCCCGGCACGTGTCGGATCGCCTTGGCGACCCGCACGGCCACCGCACCGAGGACCGCGGGGTTCTTCGCGCTGAGGGAGATGACCACCGGCTGACGTCGCCCGACCATATCGCCGATCATGTCACCCATCAGCTGGTGGGTATCGAAATCGATCCCGGGCACGTCGGCGGCCACTTTGCGGCTGATCTCATCCATCACCTTCCAGATATCCGGGCGCTTGCTCCCCGGAATGAGCCGCACGAAGAAGTCCCCCTGGTACGCCTCGTTCAGATCCCCGCCCAACCCCGCGCCGGTGCGCCGGGAATAGGTGTAGACGTACGGATCCTGGTGCAGGATGTTCTCGACTTCCTCCAGTTCGCGATTAGTCTCGGTGAGGGAGGTGCCGGGCGCAGCCTGATAATCCAGCACGAAACCACCTTCGTCCATCCGCGGCAGGAAGCCGCTGCCAACGTTGCGGTATGCGACGTAGCCGACGAGTATCAGCGCGCCGAGCGCTGGCACGAGCAGCAAAGGCCGATCAAACAGCCGCCCGAGCGCCCTGCCGTGCAGGCGCTTCAGCGTCGTCTCCTTGCCGTGCGAGGGGTCATGGAAAGTCTTGAAGTCGATCAGACCCCGCGCCAGCAGCGGTACCGCAAAGGCGGTGAGGATGAGCGAGATGATCAGAGCCGAGGCCATCGTCAGGGACAGGAACTTGAAAAACGCCCCGGTGATACCCGAGAGAAACGCCAGGGGAATGAAGATGATGATCGTGGCGAGGCTCGAGCCGAACAGCGGGGAGAGGAATTCGCGCGCCGCGATCAACACCCCCTGATGCGGGTTCGCCAGCCCCGGCACGCCGGTGCGGCGGGCGATGTGCTCGATCATGACGATCACATCATCGATCAGCAGACCGATCGCCGCGGCAATGCCGCCGAGGGTCATGATGTTGAAGGTCATGCCGAGCAGCGAGAGCAGCAGCACCGTGATCAGCACCGACAGTGGCACCACCAGCATCGCCACCAGCGTCACCCGCCAGTTGCGCAGAAATGCGAGCAGCACCAGCGCCGCGAACACCAGACCGATCAGAATCGCCTCCTCGAGCGCGGCGATCGAGGAGCCGACCATCTGGGTCTGGTCGTACCACTTGTACAGATGGATCGAACTCGGCTGCGTCTTCATGAAGGCATCGAGACGCTGTTTGACCTTGCGTGCGAGGCTGATCGAGTCCGCCGTGTCCTGCTGATACACATCGAACGTGACCGCCGGCTTGCCATTGTCATCGACCAGCAGCCATTGCGGCACGGTGCCCATGCTGATCTTGGCGATCGAGCCGAGCCGCACGATGCTGTTCGTGGCGGTGCGCAGCGCCACGTGGCGCACCGAGCGCAGCGAGGTGAACGCGTTGTCGTTGATTGCGAGGTAGAGCAGATCGTTATCCTCGAGTCGCCCGACCGCCTGCACGACGTTGGTCTGGGCGAGCGCCTGCGACACCTGCGCCAGCGTCAACCCGTAAGCGCTCAGCTTCTCCTCGTTGACTGATACCTGCACCTCGGGCGTCTGGCCGCCGAGCACGCCGACGCGGCGCACGCCCGCAATGCCGGTCAGCAACGGCGTGATCTCGTATTGCGCCAACTGGCGCAGCGCAGTCGGCGGCACGGACTTGGAGATGAGCGCGTAGGACACGAACGGCATGATGACGTTCGGGCTCATCTGTATGACATCGTAGCTGGTGCCCTTGGGCAGGGAGGGCAGCTGCTGGGCGAGGGCCGCATCGACGGCAAGCAGAGCCTGCGTCATGTTCGAGCCCCACGGGAAATCCACGTAGATCTGCGCCGAGCCGCGCGAGGTCCGGGAACTGACGTCCTGCGCGCCCGGGATCGCTCGGGTCACCCGCTCCAGTGGCTCGGTCACATCCACCAGCATCTGCCGCGCGGGCATGCTGCCCGTGCTCACCTCGATGCGGATGCGGGGAAAACTGGTGACCGGAAACAGGCCCACCGGCAGCGCGATAGCCGCGAACACCCCGGCGAGAGCGAGTGCGAACGCAACGGTGAGGAGCGAGCGGCGGTGCCGCTCGACCCAGTCGGAAAAGCTCACTGTCCCGTCCCCGGGGCGCCCGGCTTGGCGATGCGGATGCGCATGCCGTTGTGCAGCTGATAATCGCCGGCCAGCACGACCGGAGCATGCGGATCGAGCGCCCCGGCGATGATGTCCTGATCATCATGTTCGTCGAGCACTTTCACCGGCACCTTGTGCGCGATGCCGTTCACCGCCTGCACCACATACGGCGCGCCTCGGTCATTGACGAGCAACGCCGCGTGCGGAACGAGAAAGCCGTGTACTTGCGCGGTGGTAATACGCGCCCGCGCAACTTCGCCGGGCATGATCTTGCCCGGCGGCAGCGCGATCTGCACCGGGACCAGACCGGTATTGGATATGCTCGCGGCGCCGCGCATGGCGACCCGCGCGGACAACCACTGCTCGGATCCGGCGGCCTGGACCTCGGCCGGATCCCCCGCCGACATGCCGGTGGCCTGGGCGGGCACGACGCCCGCGGCGAGCACCAGCCGGTCCGGGGAGGCGAGCGTGGCGAGCGCAGAGCCCTGCGAGACGATCGTGCCGGTCTCGGCGGTCAGCCCCGTGACCACTGCGGCGAACGGCGCACGCAGCACGGTGGGACCGCCGGCGCCAGTGGCCTTGAGCGCGGCGAGATTCGCCTCGGCATCGAGCTCGGCCTGCTGCGCGGCGGCGAGCTGCTGGTTGGTGGCGAGGTGCAGTCCGTACAGCTTGCGGGTACTGCCGAGCAGCGCCCGGGCCACCTTCAGCGCCGAGCGGGCCTGGTGGTAGGTCGCCGCGGACTGCGGACTCGGCAGCACCTCGAGCAGCGGCGCGCCGGCGCTCACCGGTTGGCCGACACGCACATAGACGGTGCCGACGACACCGCTTGCCGCTGCCATCAGCACACGCCCCCCGGTATTGCTCGGCTGCACAGTGCCGTAGGCGATCACGACGTGCGGCAGGCTCCCGGTGCGCAGCGGCGTCAACGTCACCTGCACACTCGAGGTCGAGTTGCCCGCCGCGCGGGCCGGCGCGGGCAACACGGCCACGGCGAGCGCAACACCAACGACCCCGGCAATCAATCGGCAGCTCATCGTCCTCATTCCTTCTCTGCGGCCGGAACAATACGAACCTGCGGCAAGCCGAGACCGAGCTCGACAGTCAAAGCGATGCGTGCCTGGCCGAGCGCGCTCGCGAGCGCATTGGCCTCGAGCCGGCGCGCCAACGCGGTACTCAGGTAATCGGTGAGCGAACGCTCATCGATGTCACCGCGGGCATAAGCGTGTCGGGCTGCGCGCGCCAGACGTTCGGCCGCCGCTTCGGCGCGGCGCGCCTGCTGCACGTCGCGATGCAGGCGATGGATCTGCGCGGCGAGACCCTTGACGGTGCCGACGGCGGCATCGAGTCGGGCTTGGTACTGCGCATGCAGCACCCGGCGGGTGGCGCGCGCGCTGCCGATCTGTCCCTGGTTGCGATCGAAGAGGGGCAGATCGAACTGCGCGGTGGGACCGCCGTTGCGCACGTTGCCGTTGTCCTGGTCCCACTGGGCACCGAGCACCAGGGCCGGAAACTGACCCATGATCGCGGTCCGCAGGTTCTCATCCGCCGAGCGATATCCCATGCGCAGCGCCACCAGGTCCGGGCGTCGCTCGGGCACCGTGGCGAGCAGCGGCGCGAGGTGGCGCGGCATGGCCCCGAGGTGCGGGGGCGCAATCGCGAAGCGCACCGAGGGGGCGAGTCCGAGCAGAGCATCGAGGCCCTGCCATGCGCGCAGTTCGGTCAACTGCAGACTGGCCAGATGCTGATCGGCGGCGGCCTTGGCGGCCAGGATCGGCGCGAGCGAGGATCTATCGAGGCTGCGGCTCGCGGCGGCCGCGCGCGCCGCGCGCGCCTCCGCATCGAGCAATCGCACCTCGCGGCGGCTGGCGCGCAGCGAGTCCCGTCCCCAGTACAGATCGAGTGCGAGCACCCGCGCCTGCTGCGCCACCTGCCACTGCTGCCACAGCAGCTCGGCGTTGACCTGCTCGAAGGCAAAGCGGGCGGCCTGCACCCGGGTATGGTAGGTCAGCAGCGCCTTGACATCCGCCGAGAGCGTCGCCGTCCAGCTCGGTGCGACCCCCGCCCCGCCGAGCTGCGGTTCGTAGACCAGGCCCGCCACCGGATTCGGCAGCAGCGAGGCCTGCAGCAGACTGGCCTGTGCGCCGGCCAGATCGCCTCGCTCGGCGCGCAGCGCCGGATCGTTCATGACCGCGAGCAGCCCGATGTCATCGATGCCGAGCGGCTTGCTGACATCGATGCGCCGGGGCGCCTTGCCAGGGCCCATCGGCGGCACCACCGTTCGCAAGCCCGTCAGCCGGGTGGCGAGGTTCGGGCCGCGCGCGAGCGGCAGGGCATGATAGGTCGCGCAGCCACCGATGAGCGCCGCAGCGGCCAGCACGCCCCAGCGAGCGCCCCGCAGAACCCCGGGGCGCAGCGCGCCCGCGCGGCAGGAGCCCCGCTGCGGTTCGCAGTTCACCGCGCGGTCGCCACCGCCTGTCCGATTCATCTCTACTTCCATTGCTCCCGATTATCGTATGCAGCGCCCCAGCGCGCTGCCCGGCCGGCGCGCACACAGTGCCAGGGATTGCTGACCAAGTCCTGACGAGCGCTCGGGGCGGGCCACGCGGATAATAGGCAGGGCACGGATCCTCTGAGAACGACGCGAGCGCCATGAGAGTACTGCTGGTCGAGGACCACGCGGCCATCCGCGAGATGATCGCCGATCATCTGCGCGAGCGCGGCTTCGCGCTCGATGCGGTCGATCGCGCCGAGCCGGCGCTCGCCGCCGCGCGCGTCGCTCCCATTGACGCGGTGGTGCT
Source organism: Gammaproteobacteria bacterium (assembly GCA_027324195.1). Taxonomy (GTDB): domain Bacteria; phylum Pseudomonadota; class Gammaproteobacteria; order Steroidobacterales; family Steroidobacteraceae; genus 13-2-20CM-66-19. Next base: position 26,281 of record DAHVTM010000052.1, read on the forward strand.
CGATCTCGGTCTGCCCGACATGGACGGCCTGCAGCTGCTCGCCGCGCTGCGCGCGCTGCAACCGCAGGTGCCGGCGATCATCGTCACGGCGCGCGACGGGGTGGAGGCGCGGCTGCGCGGGCTGAACTCCGGGGCCGATGACTACATCGTCAAGCCATTCAACCTACTTGAACTGGAGGCGCGGCTGCGCGCGGTACTGCGTCGCGTCGGTACCCGGCGCGAGACCCGCTACAGCCTCGGGGGCGTGACCTTCGACACGGTCACGCGGGAGGCGAGCGCCTTTGGCAAGCCGCTCGAGCTCACGCGCCGCGAAGCGGCGCTGCTCGAGGAGTTGCTGCGGGTCCCCGGCCAGGTGATCACCAAGGACCGCCTGGAGGACCGGCTGTATGCGCTCGAGGATGCCGGCAGCACCAACGCGCTCGAGGCGGCGGTATCGCGCCTGCGCCGCAAGCTTGCGAACGCACAGGCGGCGCTCTCGATCGAGACCAAGTGGGGCATCGGCTACCGGCTGGTCGAGGCGCAGGCGCGATGAACCGCGCGCACAGTCTGCGCCTGCGGCTGCTCGGGGTAATGTTCGCGCTGTTTGCGCTCGGACTCGCTGCCTCGTTTGCCTCCTATCGCCTCGAAGTGCACAACATCATCGCTGGCCTGCACGCGCGCACGCTGCAGAACCAGGCCCGCGAGCTCCTCGATGCGCTGCACTTCGGCGCCGGCGAAGCGGTGCAGGTCCGCCTGCCGAGGGATTGGCGGCGCGTCTATGCCAACCCCTCGCGCGAGTTCACCTTCACGGTGTTCGGCGCCGATCACCGCCCCCTTGCCTGGTCGTCCAATCTCACCCACCCCCTGCCCTACATCCCCGTCGATACCCGCGGACCGGTCGGCCCGGTGGAGTTCATCGGCGTCGGCGCCGGCAAACAGCCGATCGTCTCGGCACGGGCCGCGGGCGGCCGCAGCATCGTGGTCGCGCGCCGGAACATAAGCCGCGACACGCTGGTCGACAGCCTGTTCGAGGAGGATTCCGAGCACGTCTCGGTACTCATCGTTTTCGCCTTGATCGCCCTCGGACTGATGTGGCTGATCAGCGGCTGGAGCCTGCAGCCGATCGAGCGTGCCTCGCGCGAGGCGGCTCGGGTCGGACCGCAGCAGCCGGATCTGCGCATCTCCGCCGGCGGCCTGCCGCGGGAGATTCAGCCGCTGGTCGAGGCGGTCAACGGTGCGCTCGATCGGCTCTCGCGTGCCTATGCCATCGAGCGGCGCCTGACGGCCGATGCGGCTCACGAGTTGCGCACCCCCCTCGCCGTGCTGAATCTGCGCCTGCAGCGCGCCCGCCTCACCGGCAGCACGGACTGGCCGGCAGTCGAGCGCGAACTGAGTCAGATGGGGCATCTGATCGACCAGTTGATCGATCTGGCCCGCAAGGAGTCGCTGTCCTATGAGCGGCTCGATGCGCCCCTGCCGCCGGTCAACCTCTCGCGGCTGACACGCGAGGCGGCCGCACAGGTTCTGCCGTTAATGGAAGCGCAGGGTCGGCGGCTCGAAGTACACGTGCCCGCTGCGGTGCGCATACGGGGCCGCGACGATGATCTGCGCGACATGGTGCGCAATCTTCTCGACAATGCACTCATCCACGGCCGTGGCACCGTGAGCGTGCGGATCATCCCTTCGCCGCAGGACGGCGGGATGCTCAGCATCGAGGTGCGCGATGAGGGTCGGGGCGTACCGGCCGGTCAGGAGGAGTCGGTATTCGAGCGATTTCACCGCATCAATGCGCAGGCGCCCGGCTCGGGACTGGGCCTGGCGATCGTGCGACAAGTCGCCCGCAGCCACGGTGGTGACGCGCGTTTCGTGCCCGGTCAGGGCTGCATCATCGTCCAGCTGCCGCAGGCCGCGGACGAGCACCCGGAGCGGGCGCGCAGCCGGTTGAAAACCGCGCACGATGCCCCGATCTCCGTCGGGATGCCCACGGAGTCGAATCATGATCGAAGTCAACCTGACCACATTTGAGCAGGAAGTCATTGCAGCCTCGCGCGAGGTTCCCGTACTGGTGGATTTCTGGGCACCATGGTGCGGCCCTTGCCGCGCACTCGGCCCGGTGCTCGAGCGGCTCGAAGCGGCCTACGGCGGGCGCTTCAAGCTGGTCAAGGTCAACTCCGATGAGAACCCACAGCTGTCGCAGCAGTTCATGGTGCGCAGCATCCCCTACGTGCTGGCGTTCGCCGACGGCAATCCCGTCGACGGGTTCGTCGGGGCGCTGCCGGAAAAAGAGGTTCGCAGTTTCCTCGATCGCCTGCTGCCCGGGTCAAGCGAAGCGGAGCGGCGCCGGGCGCACCAGCTGATCGGTGCGGGCGATTTCACCGCCGCGATCGCGGTACTGCGTGCCCTAATCGAGACCGAGGCGAGTCATGATGAAGCGCGACTCGATCTGGCCGATGTGCTACTGAATCGCCTGCCGCAGGGCGCGGATGCGCAGCAGCTCGATGAGGCCGAACATGCGCTCGCAACCCTCGGCGCGAGCGGTCAGGCCGATGCGCGCTGCGCAGCGCTCAAGGTGCGGCTCGCGAGCCTGCGCGAGGCCGCATCGCTACCCGATCTGGCAACGCTGCGCGCACAGGTCGCCGCCAACACCAATGATCTGCGAGCCCGCTCGGCGCTCGCCCACCGGCATATCGCCGACGGCGCACTCGACAAGGCGCTCGAGGAGTTGCTCGAGGTCATCAAGCGCAACCGCAACTACGACAACGGTGCCGCCCGGCAGACCTTCCTATCCGTGCTCGAGCTCGCCGCGGATCAGCCAGCCATGGTCTCTGATTACCGCAAGCGCCTCTCGATGATTCTGAACTGACTGAGACCGCGGCAAATCCCGAGCGCTCGCCTCCGCGGCCCCGCGGCAAGGCCGCGGAAGCACCTCGATCCTCCAACACCGCCGGGGGCAGATCCCGCCGGCGGGCGCAGACCGCAAGCTCTGCCACGAACGCGCACGACACTGCGTTCACCCCGGCCGTGCAAACACCGGCCGGCGATCTCGTCAAAGTCGGCGACTCCACCGCAAGTATGGGCACAGATCCGCGACCCGATGCGGTAAACAGACAATCCGCAGACACTGTGACAACCTGTCAGTGATCGACCTGTCACGACCCTCGAAGCGGCAAACGGTGAACCCGACGCCGCCGCACGCATCCTGCGAGGATCTCAGCGGCGCCCGCACAAGAGGCCAGAGTGCTCGCGGTCTCAGCATCGGCAGGACGCTCAGACCTGCTGGCGGCATGCGGTCCGCAACGGAGGAAAATGCCGCCCGGCGGCCCGCGGCCAAACGCCGCGGAGCCCTCGTTCGGTCCGGGGGATCAGTGGATCCTATTGAGGCCCGATGCCGTGCGCAGCACCCTTAAGCAGTGCGTCGACTTCGGCTTCGGCCTTCAGCCAGTCCTGTTCTTCCCCACCCGGCGCGAAGCCGCGGCGCTCGGCGTGAAAATACGCCGCCTGCGCAATCATGGCGCGCCGCACCTCGACCGTGACGCTCGTGACTGTCGGGGCTGAATTGCCTTTCGGCTTGGCACGCTGCGTCCGGCGCGCGGGCGCTTTGGGCGCAGCGGCCTGTTCGGCTTTGGGCGCGGGGGTCGAATCGGAACGTCGAGTCGCCATAAGTCCTCCTCAGGTTGGCTCCGTGCGCGAACCGCGGCACTAGCCTGTGCCCCCCCTTTTCGGCTGACGAAATCGCCCGCCGACGCGACAGGCCTACAGGATAGGCCCGAAGTGTTGTCGCGCCAACCCCGCACGCTGCGATTTGTCCGCCTCCTCGCCTGTCCGCGGACTGTCCGCTGTCCGCGACGCGGACACTCCGGCCCGCCACGATTCAGCGAGCCTTCCGGAATTTCCTCCTTCTCTTCAATGACTTGCCTGCGCGCGATCCGGCTGGCACGTCGTGTGCTATCGCTGTATCAGCCATGAGCATCCTAGACCTGAAAAACCCGCGTCCCGCCGCCGAGCGCTCGGCAGCGGTCAGCCCCATTCGGAACACCGCAGCACCGGACATCGCGGCCGAGGAGCGCCCGCCATCGGGCGGGGTGTGCCTGGAGGTCACCGACCGCGGCAGCGGGCTCAGCGAGCAGGCGCTGCGCGATGCGCTGGTGCCGTTCTTCTCCACCAAGTCCTCCGTCACCGGTCTCGGTCTGACACTCTGCCGTGAGATCGTCGAGGCGCACGGCGGACGGTTGACCATTGCCAACCGTCCCGATGGCGGGGCGGTCGTCGCGGTGCATCTGCCATAATCCGACCCTCGCCGCCAAACCGCGCGCGGCGCAGCATCGGAGCGCTGCGGATGCCGGCTACCGTCACGTCCTTGCGTCAAAGCATTCTCTCGACGCTGCTGCAGACCAAACCGGCGCAGTTGCCCTGGCGGGTGCTGCTGCGCAACACCGTGGCCGTGGTGCTGCCGCTCGCCTGGGCCATCGCCACCGGCCAGCTGCTCGCCGGCATCGCCATCGCGGTCGGCGCAGTAGTGACGATGTATTCCGATCAGCCGGGCCCCTATCGCCAGCGCCTCGCACGGCTGCTCGCGGTGTCTGCCGCCGGCGGCGTCGCGACCTTCCTCGGCCTCACGCTGAATCACCACCTGCCCGCACTGCTGCTCGCCGCTTTGCTTGTCGGCTTCGCCGGCGCTCTGCTCGTCACCTTCGGCGATGCCATCGCTCGGGTGGGTATGACGGCCATGGTGCTGATGGCGATCGCGACCGATCTGCCTGCGCCAAGCTTCATAGCCGCCCTGCAGCTGACCGCCGAGGTCACTGCGGGCGGTTTGCTCCTCACCCTATTCTCCATCGCAGCCTGGCCGCTGCAGCGCTACGGCCCGGAACGCGAAGCGCTCGCGACGGTGTATCGCGGACTTGCCGCCATGGCCCGCGGCGGCAGCCGCGAGAGCGGCGCCGCGCTCGAGCTCACCGAAGGGATGACCGGGTTGCAACACACCCTGTTCGGCCCGCACCGCGCGCGCGGTCCGGTGATGGATTATTTCGGCGTGATGCTCGAGCTCGCCGAGCGCGCCCGCCTTGAGCTCACCGCACTCGAGGCGACGGAGCCCGGCACGCACATCGCACCGCTGATCCAGCAGCAAGGCGCAGCGCTACTCGAGGCCATCGCGAGCGTCATTCGCGCCGGCTCCGATCCGCAGCGCGCCATGCACACCGCGCTCGGGCGGTTGCAGAGCGCCGAGCGCAGCGCCGTCGAGCACGAGTGGGCGCTGCCAGAGGGGCCTTGGCATCACTTCCAGGCGCTCAGCGGTCAGCTGGCCGCCGCGGTCCGTAACGCCGAGCGCGCCGGCTCACAGAGTCTGCGCAGCGCGGCCGCCGAGGATCTACAACTGCCCCGAGCGCTGCGGCCGCAGTCCCCGCTCGCCATCCTGGCGGCCAACCTCACCCCCCGCTCCGCAGCTTTCCGCCACGCCGTGCGCAGTGCGGTGTGTTTCTCCTTCGCCCTGTGGCTCGGGCGGGTGCTGCCCGTGCAGCACGGCTACTGGATACCGATGACCGTGGCGATCGTGCTGCGCGCCGATTACGCGGCCACATTCAGCTACGGGCTGCTACGCGTGGTCGGGACCGTGCTCGGACTGCTGCTGACCACTGCGCTGATTCATGTGCTGCCGACAAGTGCCTGGGTGCACCTGGCGGTGCTGGCGCTGCTGTGCGCCGGATTTCGCTATTTCGGCAATGTGCACTATGGCATTGCGGTTGCCTCGCTCACCGGCTTGGTGGTGCTGCTACTGGCGTTCGTCGGGGAGGCTCCGGAGCCGACCGTGATGGCCCGCCTGATCGACACGGTGATCGGCAGTGCGATCGCACTCGCCGCCTATGGTCTGTGGCCGACTTGGGAAAAGGGACGCACGCGAGAAACTCTGGCGCAGATGCTGCGCGCCTACGCCGAGTACCTTGCGGCCCTCGCCGGTGGCGACGCGCAGGCGCGCCGCGATGGTCGACAGAGCGCTCGGGTGGCTCGTGTCAACGCCGACGCGTCTGTGAAACGCCTGCTCGCCGAGCCCGCCACGCCGCCAGCGCTGGCAGAGCTCGCCCAGTCGCTGCTCACCAACGGCAACCGTCTGGCACGCACCATCATGACGCTGGAGGCGCTTCTCGGCTACGCGAGCGAGCCCGTTACCGCAGCGCCAATCGAGCCGTTCATCCGACAAAGCGTTAGCACGCTGCAGGAAGCTGCCGAGGCCTTGCGCACCCATCGAGAGCCTCGGGCGTTGCCGCCCATCCGCAGCACACAGCGCCACCTCGCCCGGGAACTCACGGCGGTGGACTCCGACCGGCGTGCCGCCGAAATTGCCGGCGCCTGCGATCGCCTGGTGGACAACATCAACACCCTGGCGCACATCGTCGCGCGCGCTCCGGCATACGCGCCGCAGGGCCAGCCCGCCTAGTGCGGCGCGTTCAGGGGTGCGCTGCCGGCCGCGCGCCGCGCCGGCGCGCTCCCGCCCCGTTCGTCTGACGACGTGCCGGTGCGGCGCTGCGTGCCATCTCGAGCTGCAGCTCACGCAGATAGCGGCGGAATTCCTTGCCGAGCACGGGGTGACCGAGCGCGTACTCGACGGTCGCCTGCAGATAACCGAGCTTGCTGCCGCAGTCGTAGCGGGTACCGGAGAAGCGATAGGCATACACCGCTTCCTCGCGCATCAGTGCGGCAATCCCGTCGGTGAGCTGGATCTCTCCGCCGGCGCCTCGGCCGATTTTCTCCAGATGTTCGAAAATCGACGGCGAGAGCACGTACCGACCCACCACCGCGAGGTTGGATGGAGCCACTTGTGGCTTGGGCTTCTCGACGATGCTGCGCACCCGGCTGGTCGCCGACTTGTCTGCTTCCACCGCCACGATGCCGTACTTATCGGTGTCGGCGCGCGGCACTGCCTGCACCCCGAGGACGCTCGCCCGCTTCGCCTCGTACACCTCGGCCATCTGCGCCAGACACGCCACTTCACTGCGGATCAGATCGTCGGCCAGGTGCACGAAGAACGGCTCGGCACCCACGGCCGGCTGCGCACAGAGCACGGCATGGCCGAGTCCGAGCGGAGCGGGCTGGCGGATGTAGATGCACGAGGCGTAGGACGGCAAAACGCTGCGAATCTGGTTCAGCAGACTGCTCTTGCCCTGCCGCTCGAGCAACTGCTCGAGTTCCTGATCGGAATCGAAGTGATCCTCAATCGCGCGCTTGGCGGCACCGGTAATGAACACCAGTCGGGTCACACCGGCGGCGAGCGCCTCCTCGACCGCGTACTGGATGAGCGGCTTGTCGACCACCGGCAGCATCTCTTTGGGACTCGCCTTGGTCGCCGGCAGAAAGCGCGTACCGCGGCCGGCCACTGGGAATACCGCCGTGCGTATGATCGACTTTGGAGCTGTCCGCATACCTGAGTCTCCTGCAACCTGTGGATCCAGCCCACGCATGGGCCGCCGATGAGCTTTAGTGTAGCGCCCTGTTCAGCCGAGATCGTGACGATCGTCGTGCCCGGATCGATCCCGAATGGCCGTTGAATGCAGCCTGAACGGCCGCTCGGGCGGCTCTTGCCCGCGCCTCAATGCCGCCGGGCGCATGCTGTCCCAGGCGCGGCACTTCGGACAGCGCCAATACCACCCCACGCTGAGCAGACCGCATTCCTCGCACTGATACCGACCACCGGCCCCCCCGAGGCGCTGCAGCAGCAGTGCCAGCGAATAGGCCTCCGCCGCCGCTTCGCCCTGGGCGCCTTCGAGTTCTGCCAGACGTTGCAGCTGCTGCGGCGGCAGCGCACTCGAGAGCAGCACGGCGAGTTCACGCGGATTGACCTGGCCGGCGCGGTGCAACCGCTCGCGTAGCTCAGCGAGCACCTGGGTCGCCTCGCCCTGCGGTGCAAGCGCGAGCGCGCGCGGAATGACCTCGATCGCAAGGGCTGGATGCGCCTCGAGAATGTTCAAGTACCGCTCGAGCGCCACGGCGCGCTCTCCGCCCGCCTCGGCGAGGCGCGCCGAGAGCACCTGGGCTCGCGGTAGATCGTGCGCGCGGGCGCGCGCCTCCGCGAGCAGCGTTGCGGCCCGCGAGACATCCCCGTGGCGCAGCGCCTGCTCGGCCAATTCGCACACATAGTGCGCTGCGACCTGTGCGCGCTGCGCCTGAACCTGCGCCGGTAGCGCCTTGAGAATTTCGAGCGCATTGGCCCAGTCGCCCTGCGCCTCATAGATGCGCAGCAGCTGGTCAAGCGCCGTCTCACGGTATTCTGCCGAAGCGGCCAGCTCCTTGAACAGCTGCTCGGCACGGTCCATCAGGCCGGCGCTGAGATAATCGAGTGCGAGTGCAAGTCCCGCCTTGTCGCGCAGCGTGGCGGCGCCCTGCTCGTGCAGCCGAGTGTGGATCGCGATCGCCCGATCCACCTCACCGCGGCGGCGGAACAGGCTGCCGAGCGCGAATTGAATCTCGGCGGCATCGCCCGCCTCGGCCATGCGTGCAAACACCTCGACGGCATGATCAAACCGGTCGTTGATCAGATGATCGAGGCCAATGTAGTAATCGCGCGGCAGTCGCACGGTGCGCCGGTTGCCGGTCAGGCGACCGAGCAGCCAGGCCGCAAGCCCGATGGCGGCGAACGCGAACGCGAGCAGATAGGCGGGAAGTGCGATCACCGCCGCAATTTAACATGCGGCGCCGGCGGCGATAGACGGTGCGCGGCTAACCGCGGATGGGCTGGCCGGCGCCCTGATTGACCCGCTCACGCAGATCCTTGCCGGCTTTGAAATGTGGCACGTGTTTACCGGAGAGTGCCACCGCCTCGCCGGTCTTGGGATTGCGTCCCTGACGCGGTGGACGGAAGTGCAGTGAGAAACTGCCAAAGCCGCGGATCTCGATGCGCTCGCCCTGGGCGAGCGCATCGCTCATCACTTCGAGGATCTGCTTCAGAGCGAGCTCAACGTCCTTGGCCGGCAGATGCTTCTGCTTGGCCGCGATGATCTCGATGAGCTCAGATTTCGTCATATCGCAGGTCGATTGCCGCCGCTTCCGAGACGGAAGCGGCGGCTTTCAGGACTTAGCCTCGATCTCCGATATGCTCTTTGAGCAGATCGCCCAGGCTGGTGCCCGTCGGCGTGGACTCCGAGGAGCGGTAATTCTGCACCGCCTCGGCTTCCTCATGGGCCTCCTTGGCCTTGATCGACAGCGAAATCGTGCGCGACTTGCGGTCCACGCCCGTGAATTTCGCCTCGACCTCCTCGCCGACCTTCAGCACCGTGCGGGCATCCTCCACGCGGTCGCGACCGAGTTCGGAGGCACGCAGCTGCCCCTCGATCCCGTTGCCCAGATCGATGATCGCCCCGCGCGCGTCGACTTCCTTGACCATGCCGCGCACGATCGTGCCCTTGGGGTTCTCGGCGATGTAGCTCGAGAACGGATCCTTGGCGAGCTGCTTGATGCCGAGGCTGATGCGCTCGCGCTCCGGATCGATCGACAGCACCATGGCCTCGACCTGCTGACCCTTCTGGTAGCTGCGCACGGCCTCCTCGCCCGGCATGTCCCAGGAGATGTCCGAGAGGTGCACCAGGCCATCGATGTTGCCCGAGAGGCCGATGAAGATACCGAAGTCGGTAATCGACTTGATCTGCCCGCTGACATGATCGCCGCGATTGTAGTTCTCGGCGAATTCCTTCCACGGATTGGCCTTGCACTGCTTCAGGCCGAGGGAGATGCGGCGCCGGTCCTCATCGACATCGAGCACCATGACCTCGACTTCCTCGCCGGTGTGCACGACCTTGGCCGGATTGACGTTCTTGTTGGTCCAGTCCATCTCCGAGACGTGCACCAGACCCTCGACGCCGTCCTCGATCTCGACGAACGCACCGTAATCGGCAATGTTGGTGACCTTGCCGAACACGCGTGTGTTGGCCGGATACCGGCGCGCGATGTTCTCCCACGGATCAGCTCCGAGTTGCTTCAGCCCGAGGCTGACGCGCGAGCGCTCGCGGTCGAACTTCAGAATCCGCACCTCGATCTCATCGCCGACCTTGACCACTTCCGAGGGGTGCTTGACGCGCTTCCACGCCATATCGGTGATGTGCAGCAGTCCATCGATGCCGCCCAGGTCGACAAACGCGCCGTAGTCGGTGAGGTTCTTCACCGAGCCGCGCACGACCGACCCTTCCTGCAGGTTCTCAAGCAGCGCACTGCGCTCGGCTGAGAATTCCTGCTCGACGACGGCGCGACGCGAGACCACCACGTTGTTGCGCTTCTGATCGAGCTTGATGACCTTGAACTCGAGCGGCTTGCCCTCGAGATAGGCCGTGTCGCGTACCGGGCGTACATCGACCAGCGAGCCCGGCAGGAACGCCCGCACGTTGTCGATTTCGACCGTGAAGCCGCCCTTGACGCGTCCGGTGATCACACCGGTGACGATCTCGGCCTTGTTGAATGCCTCCTCGAGCCGCGTCCAGGTCCGGGCGCGCTTGGCCTTCTCACGCGAGAGGCGGGTCTCACCGGTGCCATCCTCGACCGAATCCAGCGCGACCTCGACCTCATCGCCCGCCTTGACCTCAAGGACGCCTTGCTCGTCCTTGAACTGCTCGACGGGGATGACGGCCTCGGACTTCAGGCCGACGTTGACCACGACCACATCCGGGGTGACGTCAACGACGAGCCCGGTGAGGATCATGCCGGGGCGGATCCGTTGATTGGCGAGACTCTGCTCGAACAGCTGTGCAAAACTTTCTGTCATACCTTCACTCGCACGGCCCATTGAGGTCCGTGCTCAGTTTACTGGTGCCCAATTCGTCCCTCAGGCCCAGGCAGATGCGAAACACGGCATGCGCTTCCCTGACGCACACCCACTTGGAAAACCTCTTCGGCAGGACCGCTTTACGCCCACAATGCCCGGCGCCGGCCCAACTCGATCACGCGTTCAATCACCGCCTCGATCCCGAGGTCCGTTGAATCAATCAGCGTTGCGTCCGCGGCTGGCACGAGCGGGGCCACTGCCCGGCTCGAGTCCCGCGCGTCACGCTCGGCAATCTCGCGCGAAAGGGCGGAGAGGCTAGCACCGGAACCCTTTTCTTTCAACTGGTTATACCGCCGCCGGGCGCGCTCCTCGGGACTGGCGGTAAGAAAGATCTTCAAGTCCGCGCGCGGAAAGACCACCGTGCCCATGTCCCGCCCGTCCGCCACCAGCCCCGGAGGCTGGGCAAAGGCTCTCTGGCGCGCAAGCAGCGCGCTGCGCACGGGAGGCCAAGCCGCCACCCGGGAGGCGCCCTGCCCCATTTCCTCACTACGGATCGCCGCCGTCACGTCCCGTCCCTCGAGCAGCACGCGCTCGGCCTCCTGCTCGGTGCCAAAGCGCACATCCATCGCCACCGCCAGGCGGGCATGCCCCTCGATATCGTCACGCTCCAGATTACGTTCCAGGCCGGCGAGGGCCACCAGCCGGTAGAGCGCGCCACTGTCGAGCAGATGCCACCCGGCGAGGCGCGCCACCGCACGGCTGATCGTCCCTTTGCCCGAGCCGCTCGGTCCATCAATTGCGATGACGGGGGCGCTCGAGCCGCTCACAGCGCCTCAATCGCCAAGCCCGCCGTGCGCGCCAGCGCCGTAAAGCCCGGGAACGAGGTCGCCACGTTGGCGACGTCGAGTATCTCGATCGGCGCGCGGGCCGCCAGTGCCGCGATGGCAAAGGCCATGGCAATGCGATGATCGCCGTGGCTGTCGATCGTGCCGCCGCCGAAGCCGCTGCCGCCGCGAATCCACAGTCCGTCATCGAGCAGGTGATTCTCCACGCCGAGCACGCTCAGGCCCGCGGACATCGCCGCCAGACGGTCGGTCTCCTTGACCCGCAACTCCTCGGCGCCCCGCACCGTCGTCTCGCCTGCAGCGAGCGCCGCGGCGACGAAGAAGATCGGGAACTCATCGATCGCGAGCGGCACCAGCTCGCGGGGCACGTGAATGCCGCGCAGAGGGCTGCGGCGCACTTCGATATCGGCCGTGGGCTCGGCGGCCGCGCCCCCACACGGATGCAGCCGGATATCAGCGCCCATGCGTTTGAGCATCTCGAGCAGCCCGGTGCGCGTCGGGTTGACGCCCACGTTGCGCAGCAGCAGGCGGTCCTCGGCGCCAATCAGGGCGGCGACGATGAAAAACGCCGCGGAGGAGAAATCCGCCGGCACCTGCACCTGCGCGCCGCGCAGCGACTGTCCGCCCGCGAGCGAAACGCTCGCGCCCTCCCGGTGCAGCTCGACACCGAACGCGCCCAGCATCCGCTCGGTGTGATCGCGGGTCGGCGCCGGCTCGCTGACCCGAGTGCGTCCGCTCGCCCCGAGTGCAGCGAGCAGCACCGCCGATTTGACCTGGGCGCTCGCCACGGGCATGCGAAAATCGATGCCGTGCAGACCCGGCGTGCCACGCACGTGCACCGGCGGACGCCCCTCGCGCGTCTCGATCCGCGCCCCCATCTGACGCAGCGGGCCGGCCACCCGCTCCATCGGCCGGCGCATCAGTGACTCATCCCCGATCAGCACCGAATCAAACGGCTGCGGGGCGAGCAATCCCATGAACAGCCGCATCGCCGTGCCGGCATTGCCCATATCGAGCGGGGCGCTCGAGCCGACGAGCGCCCCGGCGCCTGCCCCGTGCACCACGACCCGCTCGGGCGCGGGCCGCTCGATGCGCACGCCGAGCCCCTGCAGGGCGCGCAACGTCGAGAGGCAATCGGCCCCCTCGAGAAAGCCGCTGATCTGCGTCTGCCCTGCCGCGATGCCGCCGAGCATCAGCGCGCGGTGGGAGATGGATTTGTCTCCCGGGACGGTCAACTCCCCGCCGATGCTGCCGCCCGGGGCCACTCGGAATCGCGGTCGAATGTCAGCCGAATTCATGGTCGTCTCTCTACAGAACTGCCCGCGGATAAGAGCCCAGCAGGCGAAATAACGATGCGCTGCGCTTCAGGGCGGCGAGCGCACGCGCCACGTGCGGCTCCTCGGCGTGCCCTTCGATGTCGATGAAGAAGACATAGTCCCATTTGCGCCGGTGGGAAGGACGCGACTCGATGCGCGTCATACTCACCCGGTGGCGCGCGAGCGGCTCGAGCAGCCGATGCAACGCCCCCGGGGCATCGGTGTGACCGACCGACACCAGCAGCGTGCTGCGGTCCTGGCCGCTCGGGGCGAGCAGCTTCCTGCCGAGCACCAAAAAGCGCGTGGTGTTATCGGCACGGTCCTCGATCTGACTCACCAGCACCTTCAGTCCATACACCTCCGCGGCCGTCTGCCCGGCGATCGCCGCCGTACCGCGCTCATCGCGCGCCCGGCGCGCCGCCTCGCCGTTGCTCGCCACGGGGATCAGTTCGATCTCCGGCAGATGCTCCTGCAGCCACAACCGGCACTGCGCGAGCGACTGCGGGTGCGAGCAGATGCGCACGATGCGCCCGAGCGCATTCATGTTGCCCATCAGATGGTGGTGGATACGCAGTTCCACCTCACCGCAGATCTTCAGCGGCGAGGAGAGGAAGCGATCGAGCGTATGGTTGACCGTGCCCTCGGTGGAGTTCTCGATCGGCACCACGCCGAAGTCGGCAGCCGCGGACTCCACCTCGTGAAACACCTCATCGATCGAACCGAGGGGTAGCGCGCGCACCGAATGCCCGAAGTGAGTCAGTACGGCGGTCTGGCTGAAGGTCGCCTCGGGGCCGAGGTAGGCCACCTTCAGCGGCTCCTGCTGCGCCAGACACGCGGACATGATCTCGCGGAACAGGCGCACGACCTCCTCGTCGCGCAACGGACCGCGGTTGCGCTCGCGCACCGCGCGCAGCACCTGCGCCTCGCGCTCCGGCCGGTAGAATTCCGCACTACCGCCATCGCGGCTCTTGGCGAGCCCCACGCGTTGTGCAAGCTGCGCCCGCTCGTTGAGCAGGCGTTGGATCTGCTGATCGACCGAGTCGATCCGCTCGCGCACGACGGAGAGCGTCTCGGTGGACGGCGCAGCGCGGCGGCGGGCGGGAGGTTTACGTGCCATAGATGTGTTGAGCAGTCTCAGATGAGGTGAGCGGAAAGTACACCACCGATGGCGCGCACGGCCGCAAGCAGCTCCGGCTTGAGCGTACCGTCCACATCGAGCAGCGTGTATGCGTACTCGCCACGCGATGCGTTCAGCAGTGTCGCGATGTTCAGACCCGCGCCGGCCAATTGCGTGCAGATCTGCCCGACCATGTTCGGTACGTTGCGATTGGCGATCGCCAGGCGGGTGCAGCCCGGGGAGCGCACAAGCTGCGCCTCGGGAAGATTGACGCAGTTCCTGATGTTGCCGTTCTCCAGAAAGTCGCGCAGCTGATCCGCAGCCATCACCGCACAGTTGTCGGCCGCCTCGCCGGTGAGCTCCCCGAGATGCGGCAGCGTGATCACCTTGGCGTGCCCCTTCAGCAGGTTGCTCGGGAAGTCGCACACATAGCCGTGCAGCCAGCCCGCGTCGAGTGCAGCCACGACGGCCGCGTCATCGACGATGCCGGCGCGGGAGAAATTCAGCAACACCGCCCCCTTTTGCAGCAGCCGCACCCGGTACTCCCCGACCAGCCCGCGCGTCTGCTCGTTGAGCGGCACGTGCACCGTAACCAGATCCGCGCGGGCGAACAGATCATCGAGCGAGAGCGCCTGCTCGACGCCGGAGGACAACTGCCAGGCGCGCTGCACGGTGATCTGCGGATCGTAGCCAAGCACCCGCATGCCGAGCGCCTCGGCGGCATTGGCCACCTCCACCCCGACTGCCCCGAGCCCGACCACCCCTAGGGTACGTCCGGCGAGCTCGAAGCCGGCGAACGCATCGCGTCCGGCGTGTACTGCCGCCTCGATGGCGCTGTCCGCTCCCTGCAAAGCGCGGGCAAAGCTCCACGCCTGGCAGATGTTGCGTGCGGCGAGGAACAGGCTCGCGAGCACCAGTTCCTTCACGGCATTGGCGTTGGCGCCGGGGGCGTTGAAGACCGGGATCCCGCGGCGGCTGAGCTCGGCCACCGGGATGTTCTCGACTGCCGCACCAGCGCGCGCCACCGCGCGCACCGAGGCCGGCAGCACAACCCCGTGCATGTCGGCCGAACGCACCAGCACCGCGTGCGGCTGCTCGAGGTGCGCGCCCACCTCGTAGCGCTCTCGCGGCAGACGTTCCAGGCCGCGCGGACTGATCTCGTTGAGCGTCAGGATCCGATAGCGCATCGCCACTCAGCCATGCCGGCGCTCGAACTCGCGCATAAACGCAACCAGAGCGGTGACCGCCTCGAGCGGCACGGCGTTGTAGAGGCTGGCGCGCAAGCCGCCAACCGAGCGATGGCCCTCCAGATGCGTCAGACCCTCGCCAGCCGCCTCGCTCAAAAAGCGCTCCGCCAACTCCGGGCGCGCGAGGGTGAACGGTACGTTCATCCAGGACCGGCAGGTGCGCTCCACCGGATTGCGGTACAGCCCCGAGGCATCGATCACCCCGTAGAGCAGTTCGGCCTTGGCACGGTTGCGCGCGGCCATCGTCGCGAGCCCGCCCTGCGCCTCGAGCCAACCGAACACCAGGTTCGCGATGTACCAGGAGAAAGTCGGCGGAGTGTTGAGCATCGAGCCGTGCGCGGCCATGCGGGCGTAATCGAGAATGGTCGGCACCTCGGCGCGCGCGCGATCGAGCAATGACTCGTGCACGATCACGACGCACAGCCCCGAGGGACCGATGTTCTTCTGCGCCCCGGCGTAGATCAGTCCGAACCGGCTCACCTCGATCGGACGGGAAAGAATCGTCGAGGACATGTCCGCCACGAGCGGCACGGCGCCGGTCTCAGGCACGTAGGGAAACTCCACCCCGCCGATGGTCTCATTCGGCGTGTAGTGCACGTAGGCGGCCCGCGGGTCGAGTCGCAGCGCCTGCGGGGCCGGCACACGGGTGTAGCCGGAGCCGGCCTCATCGGCCGCGACATTGACCTCGAGGCCGAGCCGTCGGGCCTCCTCGATGGCCTTCCCCGACCAGACTCCGGTATTGAGGTAATCGGCCCTCGCCCCGCGCGCGGCGAGGTTCAGCGGTACGGCCGCGAATTGGCCGGTGGCCCCGCCCTGCAGGAACAGCACCCGATAGCTGTTCGGAATCCCCAGCAGCGCGCGCAGTCGCGCCTCCATCTGCTCGGCGAGTGCGGTGAACGCCTTGCCGCGATGGCTCACTTCCATCACCGACATGCCGCAGCCGCCCCAATCGGTCAGTTCCGCAGCGGCCTGCTCCAGGACTTGCCGCGGCAGCGCCGCGGGCCCCGCGGAGAAATTGAACACGCGCACAGTGCCCTTCCGGCCAAATATTGAGCAACCAGGGAACTTTGGATACTAGCAATTGCCCGGCCGGGCTTCAGAACTTTTACGAGCCCCGCCAGCGCACGGCGCACCTCGCCCTGCAGGCGCCTCGCAAGCCGTTGCGCTCGCGCACGCCAACGCCCCGCCGAGGCGCCCTAGTTACGCTCGCCCTCGGCCCCCGGAGCGCTCGCTTCGGTGGCTTCAGCCGCCTCGCTCGTCTCCCCCTCGAGCACCTCAATGCGCTCGATGCCGACCAGCCGCTCACCCTCATCGAGGCGCATCAGCCGTACCCCCTGGGTGTTGCGCCCAAGGAGGGAGATCTCATCGACCGGCGTGCGCACCAGTGTGCCGTTTGAGCTGATCAGCATGATTTCCTGCCCCGGCGAGACCTGCAGCGCGGCCACGGTGGCGCCGTTGCGCTCAGTGGTCTGCAGCGCGATCACGCCCTGGCCGCCCCGCCCCTGCAGCGGGAACTCCTCGACCGGCGTGCGCTTGCCGTACCCGGCCGCCGAGGCGCTGAGCACGGCACCCTCGGCCACCACGATCAGGGCGATCAGCTCCTGGGCATCGGCCAGCTTGATGCCGCGCACGCCGGCGGCCTCACGCCCCATGGGACGCACCTCGCTCTCGTGGAAGCGGATCGCCTTGCCGCCGCTTGAGACCAGGATGACTTCGCGCTCGCCGTCGGTGAGCGCCACGCCCACCAGCCGGTCGTTCTCGTGCAGATCGAGCGCAATGATGCCGCTCGCGCGCGGCCGGGAAAATGCATCGAGCGGCGTCTTCTTTACCGTGCCCTGACTGGTTGCCATGAACACGTAGTGGTGCTCGTCGTACTCCTTCACCGGCAACAGGGCATTGATCTTCTCGCCCTCCCCGAGCGGCAGCAGATTCACCATCGGCTTGCCCGCCGAGCTGCGTCCGGCCTGCGGCAGCTCGTATACCTTCAGCCAGTAGACCTTGCCGCGGTTGGAAAAACACAACACAGTGTCATGGGTATGGGCCACGAATAGCTTCTCCACGAAATCCTCATCCTTGACGGCCGTCGCCGCCTTGCCTCGTCCACCGCGACGCTGAGTCTGGTACTCCGAGAGCGGCTGGCACTTGGCGTATCCGCCGTGCGAGAGCGTCACCACCACATCCTGCGGCTCGATCAGATCTTCGGTCGTCAGATCAAGGTGATCGCGGTTGATCTCGGTACGGCGCGCATCGCCGTACGTGTCGCGGATCTCGATCAGCTCGGCACGGATCACCTCGGTCAGCCGCTCGGGGCGGGCGAGGATGTCCGTGAGATCGGCGATGCGCTCGAGCAATTCCTGGTACTCGCTGATGATCTTGCCCTGCTCGAGCCCGGTGAGCCGGTGCAGGCGCATCTCGAGAATGGCCTGAGCCTGGACGTCGGAGAGCCGGTAGTGGCCCTCGGCGAGCCCGCCATCGGCGCCCGTCGGACGGGTCGAGACCGCCCCGGCGCGCTCGAGCAGTCCGGTCACCGCCCCCGGGCTCCACGCCCGGGCGCTGAGCGCCGTGCGGGCCTCGGCCGGAGAGGCCGCCGCTTTGATCAGCGCAATCACCTCATCGATGTTGGCCAGCGCCACCGCCAGCCCCTCGAGAATGTGGGCGCGATCGCGCGCCTTGGCGAGATCGAACACTGTGCGCCGCGTGACCACCTCGCGGCGGTGCCGGATGAACGCCTCCAGCATGTCCTTCAGCGACATCAGCTTCGGCTGCCCGTCCTCGAGGGCAACCATGTTGATGCCGAACACCGTCTCCATCGGTGTCTGCGCATACAGGTTGTTGAGCACGACCTCGGCGATCTCACCGCGCTTCAGCTCGATGACGATGCGCATGCCGTCTTTGTCGGACTCATCGCGCAGTCCGTCGCTGGCGATTCCCTCGATCAGCTTCTCGCGCACCAGCTGCGCGATGCGCTCGATCAGGCGCGCCTTGTTGACCTGGTAGGGCAGCTCGGTGACGATGATCGCCTGGCGGTCGCCACGCCCGACTTCCTCGATCTGCACGCGCGCGCGCACCGAGAGCCGCCCGCGACCGCTGCGGTAGGCAGTGGCGATCTCCTGCGCGCCGTTGATGATTCCGCCGGTCGGAAAATCCGGACCGGGCACGTGCTGCATCAGCGCCGCGAGCGACAGCTGCGGATCATCGAGCAGTGCCAGGCAGGCATTGACGATTTCGGTGAGATTGTGCGGCGGGATGTTGGTCGCCATGCCGACCGCGATCCCGGTCTGGCCATTGACCAGCAGGTTCGGGATGCGCGTCGGCAGCACCGAGGGCTCGAGCTCCGATTCGTCGTAGTTCGGGACGAAATCGACCGTTTCCTTCTCGATGTCCGCGAGCAGCTCGTGCGCGAGGCGCGACATGCGCACTTCCGTGTAGCGCATCGCGGCCGGAGTGTCGCCGTCGACCGAGCCGAAATTGCCCTGCCCATCGATCAGCAGATAGCGCATGGAGAACGGCTGCGCCATGCGCACGATCGTGTCGTACACGGCGGTGTCGCCGTGCGGATGGTATTTACCGATCACATCGCCGACCACGCGCGCGGATTTCTTGTACGGCTTGTTCCAGTCGTTGCCGAGCTCGCGCATCGCGTACAGCACTCGCCGGTGCACCGGCTTCAGACCATCGCGCACATCGGGCAGCGCCCGCCCGACAATGACGCTCATCGCGTAGTCGAGGTAGGACTGCCGCATCTCCTCTTCGAGACTGACGGGCAAGATTTCGCGTGCGATCTCGGACATCGG
>DAHVTM010000053.1:0-34724 GCA_027324195.1 Gammaproteobacteria bacterium
AGTACACGGCTACCGCTATGCATGCCACCAAAGGGCACGCTGCCGCGCATGAGAAGATGGGCTTCACGCAAGGCTGGGGCAGAGTGCTTGAACAGCTGGTGGAATACGTGAAAACCACTCCAATGAAATGAGGTGGCTGCGGGCAGGGAGCGTCTGCTTTCTGGGAGCTGTTCTTGGCTAGCGAACGTCGCTTCTTGGCCGGCTGCAGAATTTGCGTGCAATCTGCGGCAGCCCCTATCCGAACGAGCTCGGCGACGGCGGCATAGTTATGATCGGCGCTGCAGGAAGGCATGAACGAGGGAGCCGATCACCTCTGCCGAACTCTTCGTCGACGGACATCGTTCCGCAATAAGCGCTTTGAAGATTTCGTGCGTCCCGTGGGCACAGCCAATGGACCTGCTTTGCACGAGCTCGGCGGCTGGCCACCTCCCTTCCGAGGGCGTCACCACACGCCGCCACCTTTCCTGGCGCGCCATGTCGAATCGCCAGGAAACGACTTTGTTTCGGAGGTAACGACTCTGATACTCAGGTAGGGACTTTAATTCCGGGGTAACGACTTTAATTCGGTACCACAGGCGCGTCGGATGCTGGCACGAAATTCCCCTGAGTTCAGCATGTAATCAGATCTCCTATGTTCGAATTCGAGGATGAAGAGCCGTATCCGGGTCCGGATTTAGCAAATGGCGTGCCAATAAAACAATCCCTTTTAAAACAATCACTTGAGGCGTCGTGGCGACACATTCCTGATGACTATGTCAAGTTTTTCGACGCTCCGCCTCGGGCGAGTTCGGTGCCGGGATGACGGCGATTCGAGACCGACGGCTGCGCCTCGCGCACCCGCCCCGCTCGCGGCGCGCTCGTGCCTGTCCGGCGCCCGACCATCCCTGGTAGGCTCTGCCGGCCGCGCGAGCGCTCGCGCCTCACACCACCGCTTTGTCCATGCCCATTCGCGTACTGCCGAGCGAACTCGTCGATCAAATCGCCGCCGGTGAGGTCATCGAGCGGCCGGCCTCGGTGGTGAAGGAGCTGATCGAGAACAGTCTCGACGCCGGGGCCCGCCGCATCGAGGTGGACGTCGAGCAGGGCGGGGTGGGTCTGGTGCGCGTGCGCGATGACGGCTGCGGCATCGAGGCGCAGGCCCTGCCGCTGGCGCTGACGCGGCATGCCACCAGCAAAATCGCCTCGCTCGCCGATCTGGAAGCGATCGACACCCTCGGCTTTCGCGGCGAGGCGCTGCCCTCGATCGGCTCAGTGGCCCGGCTCAGTATCACCTCGCGCACCGGCGATGCCCCGCATGGTGCGCAAGTCATCGTCGAGGGCGGAACGATGAGCGCAGTACGTCCGGCGCCGCACCCGGCGGGCACGACCATCGAGATGCGCGATTTGTTCTTCAACGTGCCGGCGCGGCGCAAGTTCCTGCGCACCGCACAGACCGAGCTCGGCCACATTGCGCGGCTGATGGAGCGCCTGGCGCTGGCGCGCCCCGAGGTCACGCTGCGCCTGCGCAACGGGGAGCGCGTGGTGCTCGATGCGCCTGCGGCCGAGGGACGGGGTCGGGTCGGGCAGCTGCTCGGTGCGGCGTTTCTCGACAGCGCGCTCGAGGTGAGCCATGCGGCCGGGCCGGTGCAGCTGACGGGCTGGATCGGCCTGCCGACCGTCTCGCGTGCGCAGCCCGATCAGCAGTACTGGTTCGTCAACGGCCGGCCGGTGCGCGATAAGCTGTTGATGAGCGCGGCGCGGCTCGGCTATCGCGATGTCCTTTATCACGGCCGGCACCCGGCCTACGTGCTGCACCTGACGATCGAGCCTCGCCTGGTCGATGTGAACGCGCATCCGGCCAAGCTCGAGGTGCGCTTCCGCGATAGCCGCCAGATCCACGAATTCGTGCTGCGCGCGCTCGAGCGTGCGCTCGCCGCGACCCGCCCGGCGCCGATGGCCAGCCCGGCCGCGAACGCCTCGGCGCTGCTGGCGGGCGCCGGCTCGGCGCCACCGCCCATGCGGCCGGTTCCGGGCCGGCTCGAGTTCGGTGCGCCCATCCCCGCGCAGGGGGCGTGGCAGAGGCAGGGGGACTGGGCGCTCAGCGCCGCCGTGCGCGAGTCCCCGCCGGCGCTCAGCGAATCCGGTGGCGAGGCGCCACTCGGCATGGCTCTGGCGCAGCTGCACGGCATTTACATCCTCGCGCAGAGCACGGACGGGCTGGTGCTGGTCGATATGCACGCCGCCCATGAGCGGGTGCTCTACGAGCAGTTCAAGGTCGCCCACGAGCGCGGAGCGCTGCCCACCCAGCAGTTGCTCGAACCCCTGGTGGTCGAGCTGAAGCCTTACGACCTGGAGCGGCTGCTCGAGCAGCGCGCGCTCTGGGTGCAGGCCGGCTTTGAATTCGATGCGCTGGGCCCGGCGCGGCTCGCCCTGCGGCGCGTACCGGCGCTGCTCGCCGGGGCGCAGGTGGTCCGGATCGTGCAGTCCATGGCCGAGGATCTTGCGCAAGAGGATCCGGCGCGTCCGCTCGACACGGTCGCTGAGCGTTTTCTGGGCACGCTTGCCTGCCGGACGGCCATTCATGCGCACCGCAAGCTCACGCTCGCGGAGATGGATGCGCTCCTGCGCCAGATGGAGCGCACCGATCGGGCCAACCAGTGCAATCACGGCCGGCCGACCTGGACCCGGCTGACGCTGCGGGAGCTCGATCAGCTGTTTCTGCGAGGACGATGATGGGGCACGAAGCCTGCGCGCGGCCTGCCGCCGGGCGGCTGCCGGTGCTGATCCTCACCGGCCCGACCGGCAGCGGCAAGAGTGAGTGGGCGGTGCGCCTCGCCGAGCAGGCGCCGGTCGAGATCGTGAGCGTCGATTCGGCCCAGGTCTATCGCGGCATGGACATCGGCACGGCCAAACCGTCGCTTGCGCTGCGCGCAGGGGTGGCGCATCACCTGATCGATGTATGCGATCCGGCCGAGTCGTATTCCGCCGGGCGTTTCGTGCAGGATGCGCTCGCGGCGATTGCGGCTATCCACGCCCGCCGGCGGGTGCCGCTGCTCGTCGGCGGCACCATGCTCTATCTGCGGGCGTTGCTGCGCGGTCTGGCGCCGCTGCCGCCGGCCTCGGCCGAGCTGCGCCAGGCGCTCGATGCGCGGGCGGCGCGCGAGGGCTGGCCCGCGCTGCACGCCGAGCTCGCCCGGCTCGATGCCCCGGCGGCGGCGCGGATCAGCCCGAACGACGGACAGCGCATCCAGCGGGCGCTCGAGGTCCACCGCCTCACCGGGGAGCGTCTGTCGGATCTGCAGCGCCGCAGCGCGCGCCCCCTGCAGGGGTTCGAGGTGCGGGCCTGGGCGCTCGCGCCGCCGCAGCGCGCGCAGCTGCACCAGCGCATCGCCGAGCGGTTCCACGCCATGATGACGGCGGGCTTGCTCGAGGAGGTACGGGTGCTGTACGCGCGCGGCGATTTGACCGCCGCGCATGCTTCGATGCGCTCGGTGGGCTACCGGCAGCTGTGGGCCCACCTGGCTGGGCAGTGCGGCCTCGACCAGGCGGTCGAGCAGGCGATCGCTGCGACCCGTCAGCTGGCCAAGCGCCAGTTCACCTGGATGCGTACCGAGCCCTGCGCCGAATGGCTCGATCCGCAGGCACACGCCCTGTCGTGGAACCGCGACGTCCGGCGCGAGCTGGCCACGCTCGCACTGTGAATCAGACAGGTTGGTGCTAATATTCAGCCTCCGTATCGCTTTGGCCTGCCGCGGAGGCAGGCGCTTGCATCACCCCCGTAGGGGCACCTCTGCGGTGCCCACCCAGCCCAAAAATTACAATCTGTGACAATAAGGAGAACCCGATGGCCAAAGGCCAGTCGCTCCAAGATCCTTTCCTGAACGCTTTGCGTAAAGAGCGCGTGCCGGTGTCGATTTATCTGGTCAACGGCATCAAGCTGCAGGGTCAGATCGACTCGTTCGATCAATTCGTCGTGCTGCTGCGCAACAGTGTCAGCCAGATGGTCTACAAACATGCGATCTCCACCGTCGTGCCGGCCCGCAACGTGCGGCTGAGTTCGGACGAGGAGGGCGCCGTGGAACCGACCGTCGAGTGATTCGGCTCCGCTCACGCCCGCGCCGGGAAACAGCCTGTGTTCGAACGCCCGCGTTCCGGTGAGCGCGCGCTGCTCGTGCGCGTCGGGTTCGGCGGACCGATCGACCCGGAAGACCTCGAGGAGTTCCGCCAGCTCGCCCGCTCTGCCGGCGCCGAGCCCGTGGCCACGGTCACCGGGCGGCGCGAGCGGCCCGATCCGCGCTTTTTCGTCGGCAGCGGCAAGGCCGAGGAGCTGCGCTTGGCGGCCGAGCAGGCCGACGCGGAGCTGATTCTCATCGATCACGCGCTCGCGCCGAGTCAGGAGCGCAACCTCGAGAAGCTCACCGGACGGCGCGTGCTCGACCGCAACGGCTTGATCCTCGACATCTTCGCGCAGCGCGCGCGCAGTTTCGAGGGCAAGCTCGAGGTGGAGCTCGCACAGCTGCGCCACATCGCCACCCGCTTGGTGCGCGGCTGGACGCACCTCGAGCGGCAAAAGGGCGGCATCGGCATGCGCGGCCCCGGCGAGACTCAGCTCGAGACCGACCGGCGCCTGATCGCCCAACGCGTGCGGCTGCTGACCCGGCGCCTCGCCAAGCTGCGTCAGCAGCGTGAGACGGGCCGCCAAGTGCGGGCCGAGATCCCGGTCCCCTCGCTCGCACTGGTTGGCTATACCAACGCCGGCAAGTCGACGTTGTTTCGTGCGTTGACGGGCGCGGAGGCGTACGTGGCCGATCAGCTGTTTGCCACGCTCGATCCGACCGTGCGGCGGGTTACGCTGCCGGGCGGAACGGCGGTGGTGGCGGCCGACACCGTGGGGTTCATCCGCGAGCTGCCCCATGAGTTGGTGGCCGCGTTCCAATCAACACTCACCGAGGCGCGAGAGGCCACGCTGTTGCTGCACGTGGTCGATGCGAGTGATCCGCGCCGCGACGAGCATATTGCGCAGGTCAACGAGGTGCTGGCGCAGATCGGTGCGCAGTCGATTCCGCAGGTGCTCGTGTACAACAAAATCGATCGCCTCGGCCGCGCCCCGGGCATCGAGCGCAGTCCGGCCGGTGAGGCGACCACGGTGTGGATATCGGCCGCCGAGCGCCAGGGGCTCGATCTGCTGATCCGCGTGGTGGCCGAGCGCCTGGCGCGCAGCACGCGCGATGCGCGAGTCCGCCTGCCGCCCGGGGCGGGCGCGCTGCGCTCGCGGCTGTATGCGGCGAAAGTGGTGCGCGCCGAGCGCGCCGGCGAGGACGGTTCGATCGAGCTTGCGGTGCAGATGCCCGACGCGGAGGTGCTGGCGCTCGCGCGCACCCCCGGCGTCGAGATTCTCGAGACACAACATCCGGACAGCTGACTGAGGAGCGCAACTGAAGTGGGCAGATTTGTCGTCGTGATCGGCACGCAGTGGGGCGATGAGGGCAAGGGCAAGGTGGTCGACCTGCTCACCGAGCGCGCCACGGCGGTGGTGCGCTTCCAGGGCGGACACAACGCCGGGCACACGCTGGTCATTGGCGGGGAGAAGACCATTCTCTCGCTGATTCCCTCCGGCATCCTGCGCGAGCAGGTGCGCTGCTTCATCGGCAACGGCGTGGTGCTCTCGCTCGAGGCGCTGCTGAAGGAAAGCCGTATGCTGATCGAGCGCGGCGTGCCGGTGTTCGAACGGCTCGCGCTCTCACCGCTCTGTCCGCTGATCCTGCCCTCGCACATCCAGCTCGATCAGGCGCGCGAGCTCGCGCGCGGTGCCAATGCGATCGGCACCACCGGCCGCGGCATCGGACCGGCCTATGAGGACAAGGTGGCCCGCCGCGCGGTGCGGGTCGGGGATCTGTTTCAGCGCGATCGCTTTGCCGCCAAGCTCGGCGAGGTGCTCGACTTTCACAACTTCGTGCTGCAGCGGTATTTTCGCCAGAGTCCGGTCGACTTCCAGAAGACCCTTGATGAGCAGCTCGCCTATGCCGAGACCATCGCGCCGCTGGTGACCGACGTGACGCTCGCGCTCGATCGGCTGCGCCGCGACGGCGGCAGCGCACTGTTCGAGGGGGCACAGGGTGCGATGCTCGATGTCGATCTGGGCACCTATCCGTACGTCACCTCCTCGAACACCACGGCCGGCTTCGCCGGTACCGGCTCAGGCCTCGGGCCGCGGGCTTTCGATTACGTGCTCGGCATCGTCAAGGCCTACACCACGCGCGTTGGCGCCGGGCCGTTCCCGACCGAACTGTTCGACGGCTACGGCGAGCATCTCTCGCGCGTCGGCCACGAGTTCGGTTCGGTCACCGGTCGGCGCCGGCGCTGTGGCTGGTTCGATTCGGTGGCGCTGCGTCGCGCGATCGTGCACTCGAGCGTCTCGGGGCTGTGCATCACCAAGCTCGATGTGCTCGACGGGCTCGATCTGATCCGCGTGTGCGTCGGTTATCGCATCGGCGGGGAGGTGGTGGCCGAACCGCCGCTCAGCCTCGAGGGGTATGCCGGACTCGAGCCGGTGTACGAGGAGTTGCCCGGCTGGCGCGACTCGACGGTGGGCGTGACCGAGTATGCGGCGCTGCCGCTCAACGCGCGCCGGTATCTCGAGCGGCTCGAAGCCCTGGTCGGCGTGCCAATCGACATCATCTCGACCGGCCCGGATCGAGACCACACCATCGTGCTGCGCCATCCGTTCGGCTGAGACCGCCCCGGAGGGCTTGCATTGGCACCGCAGCGCTGCGCAGCGGCTCGGGTTGCCGCTGCGGGGCTCGAGCGCGGCCGCAAGCTGCGCTAGCGTAGAGTTGCGAGTGCCACCAGACCCGCGGGATGATGGCTCATGCCTCTGATCAGCGTCGTGCAACAGCTGGCTTTTGCGAGAGATCTGCCCCGGATTCAGCAGATCGTGCGCACCGCTGCTCGCAACCTCACGGGTGCCGATGGCGCGACATTCGTGCTGCGCGATCGGGATCAGTGTTACTACGCGGACGAGGATGCGATCTCGCCTTTGTGGAAGGGACTGCGGTTCTCGCTGCAGACGTGCATCAGCGGCTGGTGCATGTTGAACCGCCAGGCAGTGGTGATCCCGGACATTTACGCCGATCGGCGCATTCCGATCGAGGCTTACCGGCCGACCTTCGTCAAAAGTCTGGTCATGGTGCCGATCCGCAGTCTCGATCCGATCGGTGCGATTGGCAATTACTGGTCGGGCTACCACGAGGCGACGGACGAAGAGGTCCGCACGTTGCAGGCCCTCGCCGATGCGACGGCCGTGGCGATGGAGAACGTGCGCGTCTATGGCGAGCTTGAGCAGCGCGTGCGCGAGCGCACGAGCGAGCTCGAGGCGGCGCGCGCCGCGGCGCAGCGAGCGCTCGAGCTCGCCGATCAGGCCAACCGTGCCAAGAGCCGATTTCTCGCCACTGCGAGCCACGATTTGCGCCAGCCCCTGCAGAGCCTCTCGCTGCTGAACGGGAGCCTGCGGCGGATGCTGCGTGGTTCGGCGGCCGGCGAGGCGGCGGCCGAGGCCTTGGCCCAGCAGGAACTCGCCGTCAATGCCGCCTCGCGTCTGGTGAATACGCTGCTCGACATCAGCAAGCTCGAATCCGGCGCCGTCCGCCCGGAGATCGCTGATTTCGCGCTTGCCGAGCCGTTCGCGGAGCTGTGCCAGGAGTTCGCGAGTGCGGCCGCCAGCAAAGGGATCGCGCTGCGGGTCGAGCCGTGCACGGCGCAGGTGCGCAGCGATCCGGCCCTGCTCGGGCAGGTTCTGCGCAACCTGCTCGCCAATGCGATCAAATACACCCGCGCCGGCTCGGTGCGGCTGCGCGCTGAGTCGCACGGTGGCACCGTACGCGTGCAGGTTGAGGACACCGGGATTGGGATCGACTCGGATCATCTGCCGCACATCTTCGAGGAGTTCTATCAGGTCGGCAGCCCGCACGGGCGGACCCGCGAGGGGTTCGGGCTCGGCCTGAGCATCGTCGACCGCGTGGTGAAGCTGTTGGGCCACACTCTGGCGGTGCGCTCCGAGCCCGGCCAGGGCAGTGTGTTCACCGTGGAGCTGCCGCTCAGTCCCGCGCAACTCGCGCCGGACGCTGCGCGGGGGCCCGAGCGGCCGCAGGATTACGCTGCGGCGCACGGGCAGCGCATCCTGCTCGTCGAGGACGACGCCGGCGTGCGTGAGGCGACCCGGCTGTTGCTGGAGTCGCTCGGCTTTCAGGTTGCGAGCGCCGCGAGCCCTGCCGAGGCGATCCGCCAGGCGCACGCCCGGGGCGCCCCGGATCTGCTCATCAGTGACTATCACCTCGACTGCGAGCAGACCGGTCTTGAGGTCATTGCGGACCTGCGCGCCATGTTCGGTCCGACGCTCAACGTGATTCTGGTCACAGGCGACACCTCCCCGGCCATCAAGGGACTGGTGCCCGATCCGCGGATGCGCCTAGCCGCCAAGCCGGTGCAAGCCGAGCAGCTGCTGCGGCTGATGGACGAGCTGATGGGCAATGAGCAGCTCGCCTGAGCGCCTCGTGTCCACCGGGGAGTGGGGCTGAGACTCTCGAGCCGCCTCGTTACGAGACGGCTCGCTCGGAGCGGCTGACGAGCGACGCTTTGCGTCCACGCGGCGTCACGTGCACTGCGCAGCACTCGACCAAGTGGCTCTCAAACTGCCGCGCGCAACGTTCCCAGCCGCAATTCAAGGCGTGATCCCGGCACGCGCGCGGATCGATCCGCAGGGCCCGTTGCGCCGCCTGGCCAAGATCGGCATCGAGCGCCCCGGTCACGCCCTCGGTGACCACATCCACCGGACCGGTGACGGGGTAGGCGGCGACCGGTACGCCGCAGGCCATCGCCTCCAGGTTCACCAGACCGAACGTATCGGTGCGGCTCGGAAACACCAGCACGTCGCAGGCCGCCAGATGCGCCGCCAGGTCCTCCCCGAAGCGATAGCCCACGAAGTGTGCCCTCGGATAAGCGCTCTCGAGTCGCATCCGCAGCGGACCGTCGCCGATCAGGAGCTTTGAGCCGTGCCAGGGCATCTCGAGGAATGCCTCGATGTTCTTCTCGATGGCGAGGCGCCCCACATAGGCAGCAATCGGTCGGGGCAGCTGCAGGAACTGCTTCGGTCGCGGCCGAAACAGCTGCGTGTTGACGCCGCGACTCCAGCGCACCAAATTGGTGAAGCCGCGCTCGGTGAGTTCGCGTTGCACGGATGCAGTGCTGACCATGCAGTGTTGGGCCGCACCGTGAAACGCTCGGATGACCCGATAGGACAACGCCAACGGCAGCGGCAGGCGGGAGCGCAGATATTGTGGAAATTGGGTGTGATAAGAGCTTGTGAACCGCAGTCGGCGCGCGAGGCAGTAACGGCGGGCCGCCCAGCCGAGCGGCCCTTCCGTGGCGATGTGGACCGCGTGCGGGCGGTAGGCCTCGATCTGCCGTGACAGCCGGCGCCCGGGCAAGACCGCGATGGCGATCTCCGGGTAGCTCGGGCAAGGCACGGTCGGAAATTCCCGCGGGTGGATCACCCGCACGTCGAGGCCAAAGCGTACCAGACACTCCACCGTCTGCGTCAACGTGGTGACGACGCCGTTGGTGAGAGGCAGCCAGGCGTCGGTCACGATGAGGACTTTTTGCATCACTGAAGGCGCCTCGGTATCCGGATGACACAAGTCAATATTTGTACGACCGATTGATGACTGTTCAGCGACAGTGTCTGGAATTCTGTGTGACTCCGTACCTGCTCTGCAGTGTGCGCTGCGTTCGGTGCGGCCGTGCGCTGCGGGGTGAGCGACCCTATGGCTGTGGCACTGTCATACTCGAGTAACACGGATGTTATCTCATGCGGGACCAGAGCAGCCGAACGGGCTGCGAGCCACAGACGGGGAGAGGAATGCTGCACGAATTGCGCACGGCGCTGGCGATTCAGCGCTGGGATGATCATCGCTTCTACCACCACAGCCGGATCAATCAGTCACTGCATCTGTTGAGCGCGGCGACCTTCCTCGCCACCTACGTCATCGTGTTCTTCAGCCCCCTGTGGGCCGCATTGATCGGCTGGCTCATCGCCATGCTGATTCGCCAGATCGGACATTTCTTCTTTGAGCCCAAGGGCTACGACAGTGTGAACCAGGTGAGCCATGCGCACAAAGAGCGCATCAAAGTGGGCTACAACCTGCGTCGCAAGCTCGTGCTGCTGTCGGTCTGGGCGCTCTCGCCCGTCGTGCTCTGGATGCGCCCATCACTCTGGGGGCTGTATTCGGCGCATACCGCGCGGCCGCTGTATCTGGAGCACCTCGGTCAGCTGTGGCTTGCGATCGGGTGTGCTGCGCTGCTGGTGCGCACGATGTATCTGTGTTGGCACCGCGACGTGCAGACCGGGCTCGTGTGGCTGGCGAAAATCATCACCGACCCCTTCCACGACATCATGCTTTACCACCGAGCACCGCTGCATCTGCTGCGCGGGGAGTTGATCGACCCGATGAGTTCCGGCGCACCCGCACGAGCAGCATCTCCGTGAGCACCCGGCGTCTGATCGCGCGGTTCTCGGGCGACCCTTCCCACCACCAGCCGTCGGCCTGCATCTGCTGCGCGGCGGCCACGAACCGTTCGGCGACCGCGGCGAACTCCGCCTCGCCGTAGTTCAGGCTGAAGATGAGCCGTCCGGTTCCCACCCAGCTGAGCGCCAGACCTTGGGCACGCAGGTAGTATTGCAGCATCCAATTGTAGCGGGACGGGTGGGGGTAATAGACGGTCCAGATCGTCGAGAGGGCCGCGACGCGCACGTTCACCCCAGCGCCGGCCAACCGGTCGTTCAACGCCTGCGCGCGCGCATTCCAGGTGTGGTCGAGGTCGCAATAACGAGCACGGATGACCGCGGAGTCGAGCTCGCGCAGAAACTCGTTCATCGCGCCCATCACGTACGGATGGGAGTTGAACGTGCCGCGCGCCAGGCAGATGTCGGCGGGACGTTCCGGCCGAAAACGGCGCATCAAGTCGGTGCGCCCGCAGAGCACGCCAATCGGCAGCCCGCCGCCGACGGTCTTGCCGTAGGTGACCAGGTCAGCCCGCACGCCGAAATACTCCTGCGCCCCGCCGGGGGCGAGTCGGAATCCGACGAACACCTCATCAAAGATCAATGCAATGCCGCGCGCCGTGCACACCTTTCGCAGTTCGTGCAGCCAGCGCGTGTACGCCTCACGGTCGAAGTGAGCGCGCCGTGCGCTGTCGGTCAACATCGAATCGGCCGGTGCGGAGGCGTTGGGGTGCAGTGCCTGCAGGGGATTGACCAGCACGCAAGCAATGTCCCGCCGGGTGCGCAGCACGCGCAGGGTGTGCGGGTGCATCTCGCGCAGGGTGAGAGTATCGCGCGCGGATGCTGGATTGCCGGGACCTGGCTGCACATCGCCCCACCAGCCGTGGTAAGCCCCGCAGAAGCGCACCAGATAGCGGCGCCGTGTGTGATAGCGCGCCAGGCGCACGGCCTGCATGACCGCCTCGGTGCCGGACATGTGAAACGACACCTGCTCGAGTCCCGAGATGCGCAGCAGTCGAGCGACGTTGTCGGCAATCAGGGGGTGATAGGTGCCCAGGAGCGGTCCGAGCGCGCGCACGCGCGCGGCGCCGCGCTCGATGCAGGTGCGGTAATGATCGTAGCCGAACACGTTAAGTCCATACGATCCGCTGAGGTCGTAGAGCTGGTTGCCATCGAGGTCGATCAGCTCGCAGCCCTGCGTTGCGTTTGCCAATACCGCCGGCTTGAAGTGGCGGCCGACCAGCTCGCTGAACTGAAACGGCACGCGGTAGCGCGAGGTGAGCTGCCAGTCGGGCAGCGAGCCGGCGATGGCCTCGGTCGCGGCCGCCGTGCGGGCGAAGCGCTCGGCATGCAGTGCGGCGAGTCGCATGAAGGCCGCTTGCCGTCGGGCGGCGAGGCTCTCCGGTGCGCCATCGGCGCAGAAGAACTGCGCCGCATCGTAGGCGTAGAACGGTATGCGCGCGGCGAGCCAGCGTGCGATGCGAGCGTGACCGGCCAGCGAGCGTCCCTTGGCGAGGGAGAGCTCGATGCGCCGTTTCAGCCGTGTCAGCGCGGCGAGCGCCACGCAGATCAGCACACACCCTGCACCCAGCGCCATGCCCGACGAGCCGATCATGCGTTTCATCCGCCGCGCCGCGGCGTCGCGGCAAGACGAGTCTACGCAGCGACGGTGACACTCTGATGACCCCGAAAGCGTGCCTGCGTCGCCTGCTGCAGCACGAGCGGCTGAACTTCGTGTTGACCAACCGCTTGCCGCGGCGGACGTTGAGCCGCGCCGCGGGCTGGCTCAGCCGGATCGAACACCCGTGGGTGTGCGCGGTCAGCATCGCGGTCTGGCGTTTGTTCGCCGATCTCGATCTCAGCGACGCCAGGCAGACCCGCTTCAAGAGTCTGCACGAGTGCTTCACGCGCGAGTTGCGCGAGGGCGCCCGGCCGATCGATCCGGATCAGCGCGTGCTGGTGAGTCCCTGCGATGGCCTCGTGGGGGCGGTTGGCTCGATCGAGACCGGTACGCTGCTGCAGGCCAAGGGTCAGACGTATCGGCTTACCGATCTGCTCGCCGAGCGTCTCAGCGACGAGGCTTATCAGGGCGGCTGCTATGTCACGCTGCGGCTGACCGCGGGGATGTATCACCGGTTTCATGCCCCGCATGATTGCCGGGTGCGTCGGGTCGCCCACATTCCCGGCGATACCTGGAACGTCAATCCGGGCACCCTGAAGCGCATCGCGCGGCTCTACTGCCGCAACGAGCGCGCGGTGCTCGAGTGCGAGCTCGTGCCCGACGGAGCCAGGATCGCCGTGATTCCCGTGGCGGCGATCCTGGTGGCAGGCATTCGCCTGCGGTTTCTCGATCTGCTGTTGCACCAGGACTATGCCGGTCCCCGCGTCATCGACTGTGATGCGCACCTGAGCAAGGGGCAGGAGATGGGCTGGTTCGAGCATGGCTCGACTCTCATCGTGCTCGCGCCGCGCGGCTTCTCGATCTGTCGGGACGTCAGCACCGGGGCGCGGCTGCGTATGGGGCAGGCACTACTGCAGCATCCCGCGCGATCCGCGCGGCCGCCGCTCTAGCCCGAGGGCTGTCTGGTGCGCGGCGCGTGCTGAACGCTCATGGAGCGAGGCCCTGCGGCGCACCGCCGCCGGCGTGCGAGCCTCAGCACGAGCGCACCGAGCCCCAGAGCGACGCCGCACACGGGCGAGGCGCCGAGCACCCTCGGCAGCTGATGCGCGAGGAAATAGCCG
Source organism: Gammaproteobacteria bacterium (assembly GCA_027324195.1). Taxonomy (GTDB): domain Bacteria; phylum Pseudomonadota; class Gammaproteobacteria; order Steroidobacterales; family Steroidobacteraceae; genus 13-2-20CM-66-19. The sequence continues at coordinate 13,277 of DAHVTM010000053.1, forward strand.
GCGAATACGAATTCGCTGATGCCGATCAGCACCGCCGGCGTGTTGCAGCAGAGGAATGTTCGATAATTGAGCCGGAACATGCCCGCCAGCGCCGGGGTGATCCAGGAAAGCGGACCACTCAAACGGGCCACGAATACCGCCACGGCGCCCCGCCGGCAAAAGAAAGCGACGCCGGCATCGTAGGCGCCGCCCCGCACGAGCGCGCCGAGCAGCGGCCAGCGGGCGAGCCGCCGAAACAGCCGCTCGCCGTAGTGCCGCCCGATCCAGTAGCTGCAGTTGTCACCGAGCACACCGCCGCCGTAGAGCATTGCAAGCACCGCGAGCAGATCGAGCGTGCCGGTGGCCGCGAGCAGCGCTCCGGCGAGAAAGACCATCTCGCCCGGTATCAGCAACGAGAACGGCACCACGGTCTCGAGGCACGCGCCGAGGAACAATGCCGGATAGGCCCACGCCCGGTGCGCATGGAGGGCGCTGAGCCACGCGTGCACTGCGGCGCCGTCAGCGAACGACATCGTAGGCGCGGTGGAGCTTGTGGCGCTGCGGCAGCAGCGCCTCGAGCAGCCAGCGCAATCCCTGCCGCAGGTAGCCGCGCGCGGCAAATCGCCGTGTGGAGGTGCTCACCTGATCGGTGGGCACGAAGAAGAACCGTCCGTAGCGGCGGCACTCGTGGATGAAGGTCAGATCTTCAGCGAAGTTCAGCTGCTCGCGAAAGCGAACCCCCCGGGCAATGGCGGTGCGGGCGATCTGAATGGAGTAGGAAGTGCGCGTCAGGCGGTGTATCAGGTCGTAGAGTCTGAACCAGACGCGCGCGTACAGGTGCCGCTCGGTGTGTGGGCGCACGGCTGTGGTGCCGACGCTGAGGCCCGCCTGGCCGTGCCGGATGAGCCAGGTGTTCAGGTGATGCAGAAAGTGACGACCGAGCCGGGTGTCGGCATCGCAGAAGACCACCCATTCGGAGTGCGCCGCGACGGCACCTAGACCGGCATTCTTCGCGCACGAGACGCCGCGTGGGCTGTGCAGGACGCGCAGCCTGCCGGCAGTGGCCGGCTCACGGGCGATGTCGAGGGCGATCGGCGCGGTTGCATCGCTCGAACCATTCTCCACCACGATGATTTCCATCCGGTCGGTCGGATAGTGCTGGGCGAGCAGGGCGCGCAGCGTGGCAGCGATCTCCTTCTCCTCGTTGTGCGCCGGCACGATCACTGAGATGAAAGCCTTGTGCAGGAATGGCGCGATGCCCTCGCACAGGCGCTGCAGCGACTGTGCCGTTCGCCACGGCGGATCGAATGGGCGGGAGTGCTCGCACTGCGCCAGGGCCTGCGGCAGATCGCGATCCGATTGGGTGCGGCGCACGAAGTGCCCGCGCATAGCGAGATGCTCGGCGAGATATTCCTGTTCCGTCTGATTCGGTGTCGGAATCAGAACTGCGCGCTTGCCGTGCTCGATGAGATCCATGATCGTCGTGTAACCGGCCCGCGTCACCACGCAGCGCGCCCGGGCGAACAGCTCCTGACGCAGCGCGCCGCTCGCGACGGCGTGAATCTCGAGATCCTCGCGCCGAAACTCATCGTATGCCGATGAGTCGGCCCGGGCGTCGCCGAGAATGAACACCTTGCGGCCGGACAAGGCGCTCGCCTGCGCGAGCAGCGCACGAATGAACGAATCCTTGTGCTCGAGCAGATAGCCGCTGATGACGAACAGGTAGTCGATGTCCTGCGCCAGCGCGAGGTGCGGGTATGAGCACAGGATGCCGACGAAGCTATGCCGACAGCGGTACAAATTGTGCGAATGCGCCAGATTGCCGGCGAGATTCGCACTCGGAAACGGATAGTCCGGTATGAACAGGCAGTCGAACCGGCGCAGTGCCGCGACGTTGATGTGTTCAGTGAGCCAGGAGGCTTCGCGCAAGCCCTTCGGGGGCAGAAAGGCGATCTGGTGCGAGAGAATGAAGGAGGGCGTGCAGCGACTGTGAAATCCGTAGCGCCCGTCACTGAAGATGAAGTCATACTCGGCGGCGAACGCGCGAACGGCCCGGCGCTCGCCTCGGATGATGCGCCAAGTCCTGAGCAGATCGACCGCGAGATAACCGTACATGCGCCAGCCGCTGCCCCGCTCGAGCGGTGGATAGTCCGGCATCTCCTGCAGCGTCACCGCGCTCTCGCCGGCAAGTTCCAGGCTGAGGAACGCCAGCGCGTTGCCCGCCGAGACGACGGTGATTGCGTAGCCGCGGCGCAGAAATTCACGAATCAACACGAGTGAGCGGGTCGCGTGACCAAGCCCGAGGGAACTGACGGCGAACAGGGCTCTGCGTCCCGGGTGAGGCGCCGGGGTGGAATCAAGCGCTGGTGATACGGACATCCTGGCCTCGGGGTGCGTGCGACGTGGATCTCACCGTGGCGGCTGCCGGTCGGCGTTCGGCAGAGTAGAGAGGGCATGTTGCAGGCGCATGACGCACACGTCGGTGCGGCCATATGACAGCGGGCGCCGGACCGCGCGGGTGACTCTGCGGCGCCGAAATCGGCCGGGCGGGCATCGGCGATGGCAATCCGGCCGTTGCGGATATTTCCGATTTGAGCGCGTGTTATGTGAGTACGGTCTTGAAAATAACATGAGTTTGAAACAAATCGGTCATGCGGCGCTGCTACGTTAGTGACACTTGGCCTGAGTGCCGCAGCGCAGACACGCCATGTTGTCACGGGGCGAGACGAGTGAACTCATCTGGTCGGGCGCGCCGCCTGCCGAGCTCCCGCAAGGTCTCTCGGATCACTGCGACGGGCGACGGTTCTTCAATCCCGACGTGCGCGCTGGTCGCGGCTGGCTCGATCTGCTGCGTGTGGCGCTCACTGCGCGGCCGCGCTCCTGGCCGCGGCACGTCGAGAACACGGCCGAGGCCGCACCGCTGGCGCTCGTGCCGTGCGGCACCGTGGCGCTCACCTTCATCAATCACATCACCTTCCTGATCCAGCTGCCGGGCCTGAACATCCTCACCGATCCGGTCTACTCCGAGCGAGTCGGTCCGCTGCGCCATCTCGGTCCGCGACGCGTGCGCGCCCCGGGGTTGCCGTTCGCCGCGCTGCCGCGCATCGATGCGGTGCTGGTCTCTCACGATCACTACGATCACCTCGATGTGGCCACGCTGCGTCGGCTCGAGGCGGTGCATCGACCGCATTTTCTCACCGGGCTCGGCAACGGTGCGCTGCTGCGGCGCATCGGCCTGGGGCGCGTGTCGGAGAGTGACTGGTGGCAACACGTCGATCTGCCCCAGGCGCGCATCACCTTCACGCCGGCGCAGCATTGGTCCGGACGAGGGTTGTTCCGGTGTAATCGCTCGCTGTGGGGCGGCTTTCACGTGCACAGTGCCGGCCGCACGGTGTACTTCGCCGGGGATACGGGCTATTGCCGGCACTTTCGCGATTTGCACCGGCGGCTCGGACCGGTCGATTTGGCGTTGTTGCCGATCGGTGCCTATGCGCCGCGGTGGTACGAATCGCCGAACCACATGAATCCCGAGGAGGCGGTGCGCGCGCACCGCGAGCTCGGGGCGCGCTTCTCGGTGGCGACGCATTTCGGTTGCTTCCGGCTGAGCGAGGAGGGATTCGACGAGCCGCTGCGGGAGCTGGCGGCTGCGCGACGTGCTCAGGGTGTGTCGGCGAGCGCCTTCACTGCGCTCGAAACGGGTGAGACGCGACCGTTCGATCTGCTGGGCCAGCTCGAGGGGGCGAGCGCGGCGGCGGCCTGAGTGGTTCGGCGGCGCTCAGCGGTGCTGGAGCTGCTCGATGCGCTCACTCGCCGGCGGGTGCGAGTAGTGGAATGCGCTGTAGAGCCGGTCGGGCGTGAGCGTGGTGGCGTTGCTGCGGTAGAGCTTGACCAATGCGCCGATCAGCTCGTGCGCCTCGGCGTGGCCGGCGGCGAAGCGGTCGGCCGCAAATTCGTGCCGCCGCGACCACAGCGCCGCCAGCGGACTGGTGAAGTACAGCACCGGTGGGGCGGCAAAGGCGAACAGCAGCAGCGCCGCATGCGCAGACGGATGCGGCACGCCGAGCGCGAGATAGAAGGCATGCTGTCGGGAGAGCCAGCCGAGCACGGCAAAGGCGAGGAACGTCGTCCCAATCGACGCCGCGAGCCGCCAGCGGATGTGATGCAGCCGGAAATGCCCGAGCTCGTGCGCGAGCACGGCTTCGATCTCGGGCGGGCTCAGCTCCGCGATCAGGGTGTCGAAGAACACGATGCGCTTGTGGCGGCCGAAGCCGGTGAAGTAGGCATTGCCGTGCGCCGAGCGGCGCGAGCCGTCGACCACGAATACCCCGCTCGATCGGAAGCCGCAGCGCGCGAGCAGCGCCTCGATGCGCGTCTTGAGTTCGCCGGCCTCGAGGGGCGTGAAGCGGTTGAACAGTGGTGCGATCAGCACCGGCCATGCCCAGCTGATCGCGAGCGTGAGTGCACTCCAGCCGAGGAAGCCCCACAGCCACCACAGTGGACCGGCGCGCCGCATCAACCACAAGGCCCCGAGGACCACCGGTACGCCGAGCAGCACACTCAGCACGAGGCCCTTGAGCAGATCGAGCAGGTAGGTACGCGCGCTGGTGCGGTTGAACCCGAAGCGGGCCTCGAGCACGAACGTGCGCCAGAGCGCGAGCGGCAGCTGCACGAGCCAGACGGCGACGGCGGCCGAGCCGATCACGGCGAGGCCGAGCGCCGATTCGCTCCAGCCCCACGGGCGCCACAGCGCGTCGAGTGCCGCAATGCCGCCACCGACGGTGAGGGCGAGGGTCAAGAGCGCATCGAGCGCGGTCCCGAAGCGGGCGAGGCGGGCCTTGGCCTCGGTGTAGTCGGCGGCCTTGTGGTGCTCGGCGAGCGACACCTGTGCGGCAAAGGCGGGCGGGACGAGCTCGCGGTGCGCGCGCACCGCGCCGATCTGCCGGCCGAGCAGCCACCACTCCAGCGCCGCGCCGGCGGCCACGATGATTACGAACAGCACAGTCGGCCCGTCCATGGCCGCAGAGTATGGCAGAGCGCAGGCTCGGCCGGGGCCCGGCTCAGGGCGCCGGGCCGTGCTGCACCGGCGGCAGCGCTGCTTCCTCCTCGGGGGTATAGAGACGCGAGCGGGTGATGAAGCGTCTGCCGAGCGGCCCCTCGAGCGAGAACATGCCGCCGCGGCCCGGCACCACGTCGATGATGAGGTGCGTGTGCTGCCAGTACTCGAACTGCGCGGCGCCCATGTAGAACGGTTGAGCGCCGATCTGCCCGAGGTAGACGTCCTGCTCGCCGATCACCAGATCCCCGCGCGCGAGGCACATCGGCGCGCTGCCGTCGCAGCAGCCGCCGGACTGATGGAACATGAGCGGGCCGTGCAGCGCCACGAGCTCGTCGATGAGCGCGAGCGCCGCCTTGGTGGCACTGACACGGCCCACGGTCATGGCGAGTCCTTAGAAGAACCCGAGCTTCTTCGGCGAGTAGCTCACCAGCAGGTTCTTGGTCTGCTGATAGTGATCGAGCATCATCTTGTGCGTCTCGCGGCCGATGCCCGATTGCTTGTAGCCCCCGAACGCGGCGTGCGCCGGATAGGCGTGGTAACAATTGGTCCAGACGCGCCCGGCCTGAATGCCCCGGCCCATGCGGTAGCAGATGTTCGCCTCGCGCGACCATACGCCGGCGCCCAGGCCGTACAGCGTGTCGTTGGCGATCGCGAGCGCCTCGTCCATGTTCTTGAACGTGGTGACCGAGACCACCGGCCCGAAGATCTCCTCCTGGAAGATGCGCATGCGGTTGTGGCCCTTGAACACCGTCGGCTTGATGTAATACCCGTCCTTGAAATCCCCACCGAGCACGTTGCGCTCGCCGCCGGCGAGGCACTGAGCGCCTTCCTTCTTGCCGAGCTCGAGGTAGGTGAGGATCTTCTCCAGCTGCTCCTGCGAGGCCTGTGCGCCGATCATGGTCGCAGGATCGAGCGGGTCGCCCTGTTTGATCTGGCCGACCCGCTGCAGTGCCCGCTCCATGAACCGATCGTAGATCGACTCCTGGATCAGTGCACGCGAGGGGCAGGTGCAGACCTCACCCTGGTTCAGGGCGAACATGACAAAGCCCTCGACCGCTTTGTCGAAGAAATCATCATCCTGGCGGCAGACGTCCTCGAAAAACACGTTTGGCGATTTGCCACCGAGCTCGAGCGTCACGGGGATGAGGTTCTGCGTCGCATACTGCATGATGAGCCGCCCGGTGGTGGTCTCACCGGTGAAGGCGATCTTGGCAATGCGCGGGCTCGAGGCGAGCGGCTTGCCCGCTTCGACCCCGAAGCCGTTGACCACGTTGATCACGCCCGGGGGCAGCAGCTCGCCGATCAGCTCCATCAGCAGCAGAATTGACAGCGGCGTCTGCTCGGCGGGCTTGAGCACCACGCAGTTGCCGGCCGCAACTGCCGGGGCGAGCTTCCAGGTCGCCATCAGCAGCGGGAAGTTCCACGGGATGATCTGTCCGACCACGCCGAGCGGCTCGTGGTAGTGATAGGCGACCGTGTCGTCGTCGATCTGACTGATGGCCCCTTCCTGCGCGCGGATGCAGCCGGCGAAGTAGCGCCAGTGGTCGATCGCGAGCGGCAGGTCGGCCGCCATCGTCTCGCGGATCGGCTTGCCGTTGTCCCAGGTCTCGATGGTGGCCAGGTATTCGAGCTTCTCCTGCATCCGGTCGGCAATGCGCTCCATTGCGAGGGCGCGCTCGGCCGGTGAGGTCTTGCCCCAGGCCGCCTTGGCCGCGTGCGCTGCGTTCAGCGCCAGCTCGATATCCTCGGCGCTCGAGCGGGCGATGTCGCACAGGCCGGCGCCAGTGACCGGCGTGACGTTCGTGAAGTACTGCCCCTTTGCAGGTGCGACCCACTTGCCGCCGATGAAATTGTCGTAGCGCGACTTGAGCTGGATCTTGACGCGTCCGTGAGTGCTGGGTTGGATGGACATGGACAGAGCCTCGCAGTGGATTCGGACTGGCGAATGTCATTGCAAAGCACATGCCATCCCGGCCTGCTCTAGAAACAACGCCTTAGGCCGCTGTGTCCGGGCACTCTGTTGCAGAATGCAACGCGCGCCTGTGCCGAAACGGAACAGCGCTTTGCCCTGGCGCACTGATGCGGCCGTTTGATCCTCCGGCTGGCGAGCTCGGGGCTGACTCGACCGTCTGGACGGCGATTGCCGAGGCCCGAGAGGCGCATCGGGCGGCATCCGCAGCCGAGCGCCGCGGACGGGCCATGGCGCGCCCGCAGACAGCCCTCTGCAGAGCGATCAGCCCAGTGACGAGGAGTTGGCGTGTCACCCCGCGGCTCGGACCGCGACCTCTCACCGGCCATCCTTCCGTGGGCAGCCTGCGCCCCGCATTGAACCGGATCGGCCTGCCGGCACTGCCTCGCGCGGGGACGGCGCACGCCGTTTCGCCGCAATGCTCGCAGTATACGGTGCACACCGGTGCAGGGGTGCGCGCTCGGCGAGTTCAGCGCACCGGCGCGGTGTTGTGTTCTTCAACAGTGTGTTGCACAGCCTGTTGCGATTTGCAACGGTCTGTCGCGCCGTGGATTGCGCAAAATCAGCAGTTGCCCATCGGCTCTGCATTCCCGCGAGCATGGCATGCGCCTTGCAACCAGGCGCTGCAGGCGGACCGGCCGATGTCGGCTGATCGCGCGGCAAGTCAGAAAACCAGTTGGGGGAACACGCGATATGAGGATCATCCATGCATCACCGCGGCGCAGCCGCCTCGCTCTTGCGGCGGGACTGCTCGCTGGGCTCGTGCCGCTCGGTGCGGCGCTCGCCACCGGTTATCCGCAAGTCACCGATGCGCGGCTGGCTGCGGCCGCGAACGACAACGGCTGGCTGATGTTCCGGCGCGATTACGCCGGCAACAGCTTTGCCCCGTTCAGGCAGATCAACACGCACAACGTCAAGAATCTGCACGTGATCTGGAGCTACCGCAGTCACCTGAAGCAGGGGTACGAGTCGACCCCCATCGTCAATGGCCAGTACCTGTTCATCACCACGCCGAAGGATCATCTGATCGCGCTCGATGCGGTGACCGGCAAGGTGCTATGGAAGTACGTCAAGCCCATGCAGGGCGTCGGCTTCAAGACCGTCTGCTGCGACGTGGTCAATCGCGGCGTCGCGCTGTACGGTGATAACGTTTATATGGCGACGCTCGACAATTACGTGGTCGCCTTGAACGCGATGACGGGCAAAGTCGTGTGGCAGCGGCAGCTCAAACCGGCCGACGTCGGCTACGCGATGACGCTTGCGCCGATGGTCCTCAAGGGCATGGTGATCGTCGGGGAGTCGGGCGGCGAGTACGGCGCGCGCGATTTCATCCAGGCGCTGAACGCCAAGACGGGCGCATTGCTGTGGCGGCGCTGGTCGACGCCGGCGCCAGGCCACCTCGGCGCCAACACTTGGCCGAAGGGCATGTACAAGCACGGCGGCGGTTCGACCTGGATCACCGGCACCTATGACCCGAGCACCGACACGCTGTTCTGGGGGGTGGGCAACCCCGCGCCCTGGCTCGCCAAGTTGCGCCCCGGCCGGAACCTGTTCACCGACAGTCTGCTCGCCCTGCAGCCCCGGACGGGCAAGATCAAGTGGTATTACCAATACACTCCGCACGATTCGTGGGACTACGACGGAGTGAACACTCCGGTGATCACGACGCTGCGCTACCACGGTAAGGACTACCAGGCGATCGTGCATGCCGACCGCAACGGCTGGTTTTATGCCATCGATCGCGTAAACGGCAAACTGATCTATGCCCGGCCGTTCACGCGGGCCACGTCGGTCGAAGGTTTCAAGGACGGTCAGCCGTACACCGACAATGCGTTGCGACCGGCGATGAACAAGCAGGTCTTCACCTGCCCGAGTTTCCTCGGTGGCAAGAACTGGTGGCCGATCTCGGTCGATCCGCTGACGCACATGGCCTACGTGCCGACGATCCACACGTGCATGACCATGAAGGGGGCGCCGACGTTCTATCACCCCGGGCTGCCGTATCTCGGGGAGAGCTTCCAGGTGGTGCACGATCCGGCCGACCGCAACTGGGGCGCGCTGCAGGCGATCAATCTCGATACCGGTCGGCAGGCCTGGGATCATCAGAGCGACCTGCCGTGGGACGCCGGCGCGATGAGCACCGCGGGCGGACTGGTCTTCAGCGGCTCGGCCCGCGGCCATCTGTACGCGTTTGATGCACGCACGGGCAAGGTGCTCTGGCGCAGTCGCCAGCTGTCCTCCGGCGTCATCGCGCCGCCCTCGACCTTCATGGTCAATGGCAAACAGTACGTGGCGATCCTCGCCGGCTGGGGGGGCGGTACGCCCATCTGGGGCGGCAAGATGGTGCCGCTCGTGAAGAGCATTCCGCGCGGCGGACACCTGTATGTCTTTGCGCTGCGTTAAGCGGAGTGTACGACTGATGCGCCGCTCGCGAGCGCTGCTCGTGTTGTCCATGGGCCTCGCCGCGCTGGGTATCCAGCGCGGCGAGGCGGCGGTTGCGGCGCTGTATACCGCCGCGCAGGCCCGCTCGGGACACGCGACCTACGAGCACAAGTGTGCGATGTGCCATGGCAAGCAGGAGCAAGGGCTGGTCGGTCCGGCACTGAAGGGGCCGATCTTTGCCTCGGCCAAAGCGAACTACAAGGTACGGGATATCTATCTGTTCTTGTCCGTGAACATGCCGGCCTATGCGCCCGGATCGCTCACCGCGCGGCAGTACCTGGATGTCATGTCCTTTCTGCTGCAGCAGAACGGCTTCCCGGCCGGCAAGATCGCCTTGAGTGAATCGGTTGCCAGCACCAGTGCGGTGCCGCTGCTCTATCACGGACACTCGGGCTTGGCCCGTAGCGGCGCCGGGCGTCAGCCCGTACGGCCCGCCGCCGGTGCACACTCGGCGGCGCCGCCCGGCAAGCCGCTCGCTGCGGCGCGGGTAACCGCGGCGCAACCGGGTGGGCTTCGGTAAACCCCTACTGTACAGGCGGGTGGGGATCGCGCTAGCGTCAATAATGAGGTAAAAATCATCAGACGTGCGCTGTGCACGCGGAGGGGAGCGGATGAGAGATGAATCCGCTGCGCTGCAGGCCGGAGAGGAGTTCACGCTCGCGGAGCGTTCCAAGGTCGTGTCGCTGTGGCACGAGCGGGCCCGTCGGCTGGGCTTGACCGAGCGGCTGCGGCCGGACTTCAGCTCGCTCAGCCGTCGCGCGCTGAGTGAGCTCGCCGAGCAGCATCGGGCGCTGTACCTGCATGCGCTGCCGGTGATGGAACTGCTGCACCAGCAGATTCTCAATACCCACAGCATGGTGCTGCTCACCGATGAGCGCGGACTGATCATGCATGCGCTCGGCGATGGCGACTTCCTCGCGAAGGCCGAACGGGTGGCGCTGAAGCCGGGGGTGCTCTGGTCCGAGGACAGCAAGGGGACCAACGCCATCGGCACCGCCTTGGCCGAGCAGCGCGCAACGCTGGTGCACGGCAGTGAGCATTTCCTCACCGTCAACCGCTTCCTCACCTGTTCATGCAGCCCGATTCGCGGGCCCCGCGGGGAGCTGATCGGCACACTCGATGTGTCCGGGCCCGAGGAGGGCTATCACCCGCACACCATGGGGCTGGTGCGCATGTCGACGCACATGATCGAGAACCAGCTGTTCATCGACGAGTATGCGCAGACGTTGCGCATTCACTTTCATCCGCGCACCGAGTTGCTCGGCACGCTCCTCGAGGGCATCGCGGCGTTCGACGAGGCGGGACAGATGCTCGCTGCCAACGCCAACGCGCGCTCGCTGCTGGGACTGGCGGCCGACGGCGTTGCCGGCTGCTCGCTGAATTCGCTCTTCGAGATCGACGTGCCCGCACTGCTTGCCCGGCGGGGCACGGCCTCGGCGCTGGTGCGCCTGACGCTGCGCAGCGGGCAGGCTGTGCTGGCGCGCGTCGAACCGCACACGCCGCTCGGCCGGCGCGCCACGGTGGTGCCGGAGCCGATGCCGGCGCGGCGCAGCGCGCCGCTCGAGGCCGCTGGCCGCGGCGCGTGCGCCCCGACCCTGGCGGATCTCGATACCGGTGATCCGGCGATCGCGGCGGTGATCTTCAAGGTCCGCAAGGTACAGGGGCACTCGATTCCCATCCTTATTCTCGGTGAGACCGGTACCGGCAAAGAGCTGCTGGCCCACGCGATCCACAACGAGTCCGAGCGGCGCGCCGCGCCGTTCGTGGCCGTCGACTGCGCTTCGTTGCCGGAGTCGCTGATCGAGGCGGAGCTGTTCGGGTACGAGGAGGGCGCTTTCACCGGCGCCCGCCGGCGCGGTAGCCCCGGCAAGATCACCCTTGCCGATGGCGGCACGCTGTTCCTCGATGAGATCGGCGACATGCCGCTCACGCTGCAGACCCGGCTGTTGCGGGTGCTGCAGGAGCGGGCGGTGCTGCCGCTCGGCGCGAGCCGCGAGCGGCCGGTCGACATTGCGGTGATCTGCGCCACGCATCGTGACTTGAAGGACATGATGCGCCGCGGACTGTTTCGCGAGGATCTGTACTATCGGTTGAATGGACTCGCGGTGCGGCTGCCGGCGCTGCGTGAGCGGCAGGATCTCCAGGCACTCATGGCGCGGATCCTCGCTGCCCAGACGGCGCGCGAGTTGCGTTGCTCGCCCGAGGTACAGGCCGCGTTCCGTCGCTACCGCTGGCCCGGCAACATTCGCCAGCTGACCAACGTGCTGCGCACGGCGAGCATCATGGCCGATGAGTCGGGTGTGATCGGCACGCCGCAGTTGCCGGAGGACTTCCTCGAGGAGTTGTCGGGCGAAGGCGAACGGACCGAGAGCGGCGCGAGCTCGGGTGATGGCGCGGCGGATCTGAAGTCATTGCGCTCGAGCGCGGTGACCGCTGCGCTCGAGCACAACGGCGGCAACGTCTCCGCGGCGGCGCGTGCACTGGGGGTCTCGCGCAACACCATCTACCGCACTCTGCGCTCGCCCCGCTCACCGTAGGGTGAGGCTCACCCCGGCCAGCACATTCAGGCCCGGGGCGGGCTCGAAATACGCGCCGCTCGACTGGTTGACGATCACCGCCGCCACGTAGTGGCGATTGAGCAGGTTGTTGAGTCGCAGGAACACCTCAAGGCGCTGCGCGCCGAAGGTAGTGCGGTAGCCGCCGCTCAGATTGAATACCGAGTAGGCACCGGCGTGCGCGGTGTTGGTCTCGTTGGCGGGAATGTCGCTGAGGTACTGCCCGCTGAGACTGGCGTGCCAGCCGAGCCGGCGTCCCCAGCTCACCTTGGCGTAGGCGTTGCTGCGCGGCACGCCGGGCAGTCGGTTGCCTGAACGCACGAGCAGCGTCGGAATCTTGCAGGGCACGACGCTGCAGGTGTGAAACGCATCGATGTACACCGCATCAACGTAGGTGTAGGCCAGCTGTGCGTGCCATTGCGGCAGAAAGTGATACTCGAGCGAGCCCTGTGCGCCGCTGCGGCGTGTGCGCCCGGCATTCTGGTAGGTGGTCCGTCCGCCGGCGTCGCTGACGACGACGATCTCATCGTTGGTGTGGGTCAAGAACCCGGCAATGCTCGCATTGAGGCGCTGGCCGATGCGCAATTTTGCGCCAAGCTCGGCGTTGTTGCTGCGTGCCGGGCGCAGGGCGAGATTCAGACCCGGCTGCCCGCTCGGCTGGTACGCCAGCTCCGAGGCGAGCGGGGTGCGAAAGCCCTGGCCGAAGGCGGCATAGAGGTGCAACCAGTGAGCGGGCGCATACAGCACGCCGGCCACCGGCGAGGTCGCCGTGTAGGTGACCTCGCCGCTGTCGTTGCCGTTGCCCGGGGTGATGAAGTGATCCTCGGTGATGAACTTCACCTCGCTGTGGCGCACCCCAGCCATCAGGCTCCAGCGCCGTGAGAGCGCGAGACTCGCCTGCGTGTACTCATCGATGTTGCGGGCGATGTCGTTCTCATTGCGCCGCAGCGCTCCCATGACACCGAGGCTCGTGCCGAGGAAGTTGTTATAGCCGCGGCGTTGTTCGTTTTGCGTGTCGTAGCTGATGCCGGCCACCCACCCGAGGGCGTGGCCGGCGAGATGCGTCTGCAGGGTCCAGCGCGCATCGGCGCCGCCGAAGTCGCGATGCAGATCGACCACCCCGCCGGAGCTTGCCGGCGGGATCTGCGCGCCGAGCGGAATCGACAGGTACTGCAGCACGCTGCGGTGCCCGTAGTACCCCATCAGGCGCAACGACTGATCGGCGCTGAGCCGATGCGTGTAGATGAGGCCGCCCTGCTCCTGATCGAGCGTCTTGCGGGTGTTGAAGGCAAGGGCGCCGGCGGCGGTCTGGTTCGGGTTGGCGGCCAATTGTGCGGCGGTGAGGCCCTGCGCGTCCATCGAGTCCGGGCGGGAGAGGACGTTGGCGACGAAGGTGAGCGAATCACGCCCATCGATGCGGTAGTTCACCTTGCCGTTGAACGATTCATTGCGCGCTTGCTGGTGCGGCCGAAAGCCGTGCCAGGCAAAGTGTGTGAAATTCAGGTGGTAGCGCAATTTGCCGATCGCATCGCTCGCATCGACCCCGGCGCGCACTGTGCCGAAACTGCCAAAGCCGAGGTCAAAGCGCAGCGAGCCGGGTGCGGCGCCCGCGGCGGTGAAGATCTGGATCACCCCGCCGGAGGAATTGCCGTACAGCGCCGAGAACGGCCCTTCGAGGACCTCGACCCGCGCCGCCGAGCCAAGGTTGAACTCTGACACCTGGCCCTGGCCATCCGGGCCGCTCTGTGGGATGCCGTCCTCGTAGATGCGCACGCCGCGCACGCCGAACGCCGAACCGGCGCCGACCCCACGGATCGAGACCTGCTGATCTTGCGCATAGTCGTATTGATTGCGTACCAGCAGACCGGCCACCGAGCTCATGCCCTCGGCAAGGTTGATGCCCAGCGCATCGGTACGCAGCGCCGCACCAGACACGCTTGCAATCGAGGCCGGGACGTCGAATGCCGGTGTTGCGATGCGTGTCGCCGTGACCACGACGCCGGCGAGCGATGGGCGCGTCGCAGCGCCGGCGGGCATACCGCTCAGCAGTGCCGCTGCCGCCAGCCAAGCGGGCGCGGCGCGGCGCGGCACACCGCGCGGGCGGGACAGGGCGGTCGGTCTGGGCGTGCTCAGCATAGTGGCTCGGGTCATTCTGTTGGGTGGTTCGGTTGAGGCCATGTGGCTCGGGCCTGGGGCCGGCCGCATGGGCGCTCCCAGCCTGCGGCCGGAGTGCACGGACGATCGTCCCCAAGAGTGTGCCCGGGGCGGAAGCGGAACATCATGAATGACACCTCATGATTATCATGAGTCTCGGTCGGCAGCGTTGCTGGTAGGATGCCAGCGGGAGGGGCAGCGCGCGGCGCGCCCCGGGGGCGGGTTGATGAAGCTGCGTACACGTCTGCATCTGGTGGTGACCGGCCTGACGGCCGTGTTCGTCGTGCTGCTCGTGACCACGCAGATGCTCGCCACGCGTGCCCGGGTGCGCGAGGATATCGAGGGCTCGCACCAGGTGGCCTCACAGCTGCTGAACCGCTTGGTGCACCTGTACTGGAATTTCGGCGGACCGCAGGTGGTGCTGAGTTTCCTTGAGCGGCTCGGTCACGTGCGCTCGAACGACATCATCCTGCATTATGCGCACGGCCCGATCATCTATCACTCCCCGCCCTCGACGTACAAAGCCGGCGAGTATGCGCCCCAGTGGTTCACGCACCTGCTCGCCCCGCGCATTCCGAGCTACCGGCTGCAGTTGCCGGGCAATCTGCAGCTCGACGTGCGCGCCGAAGTCTCGCGCGCCATTCTCGATGGTTGGGACGCGATCACACGGCTGTTGGCCCTGACCGTGGTGCTGCTGATCCTCGCCAACGGGGTGGCGTTCTGGGTCATTGAGCGTGCGCTCGCGCCGTTTCCGGTGATTGCCCGCGGCCTCGAGCGGCTCGAGGGCGGTGAGCTGCACTATCGGCTGCCGGCGCTCGGCGGGTTGGAGGCCCAGGCAATCGGCTCGGCGTTCAATCGCATGGCACAGGCCGTGGAAGACAACGTCGCCGCCGAGCGCAAGGCACGCGAGGCGGAAGCGCGTCTCGAGGAGCGCCGCGAACTCGCCCGGCTCGTCGAGCAGCGCCTGGAGGAGGAGCGGCGGCTGATTGCCCATGAGCTGCACGATGAGTTCGGTCAGTCCGTCACCGCCATCCGCAGCCTTGCGCAGGCGATAGCGGTGCGCTCGGACGAGCCGACGTTGCAGGAGGCCGCTCGGCTCATTTCCCAGGAAGCGGGCCGGCTCTACGATGCCATGCACGGTCTGATCCCACGGCTCTCGCCGCTCACGCTCGACACGCTGGGTCTGACGGTGACGCTGGAGAGCCTGGCACGCGACCTGCAGCAGCGCCACGGCTCGGTGCAGCTTGCCCTGCAGCATCGGCTGCGCGTCAATCTCGGACCGAGCGTCACGCTCGCCGCCTATCGCTTCGTGCAGGAGGGGCTGATCAATGCACTGCGCCACGCGCATGCGACGCACATCGAGGCACGAGTGCGCGCCGACCGGCGGCGGCTGTATCTGCGGGTGAGCGATGATGGCCGCGGGCTGCCGCAGTCCTGGAGCCGCCCCGGACACTTCGGCCTGCGCGGCCTGCGGGAGCGTATCGAGCACCTCGGCGGGCGGATGCGCATCGCGCCCGGCCGGCGCGGTGGCGTCTCGCTCGCCGCGGTGATTCCCCTCGAGCCTCAGCCGGAGCAGGCGTGATCCGCGTCCTGCTCGCCGATGATCATGCCGTGGTGCGCACCGGCTTCAGGCTGCTGTTGCAGTCGAGTCCCGGCGTCGAGGTGGTGGGTGAGGCCGACAGTGGCGAGGCGGCCTGTCTGCGCTACGGTGAGCTGACGCCGGATGTGACCGTGCTCGATATTGCCATGCCGGGCATGGGGGGTATCGAGGCGCTGCGGCGCATCCGTGCGCGTGATCCACAGGCGCGTGTGCTCGCGCTGTCGGCGCACGACGATCCGGTGCACGCGCGCCGGGCACTGCGCGAGGGGGCGAGCGGCTTTCTCTCCAAGCGCAGCGCCCCGGAGACGCTGCTCGAGGCGCTCACGCAGATCGCAGCCGGGCGGCACTACATCGACCCGGCCGTCGCGCAGCAGCTCGCGCTGAGCGCGATCGAGGGGGCCGACTCGCCCACCGAGCGCTTATCTGAGCGGGAGTTCGAGGTGTTCATCCGGCTGGCGCGCGGGGCCACCGTGCAGCGCATTGCTGAGGATCTGCGGCTTGCCGGCTCTACGGTCGGCACGCATCTTTACAACATCAAGCAGAAGCTCTCCGTCGCCAATCAATCCGAGCTGACCTTGCTCGCGATCCGTCACGGTCTGATCGAGCCGTAAGGTCGGTCTACACCGCCGCCACCGCGGCGCGCTCAACAAAACGCGCCGGCGGTCCGAGTGTACGGACCGCCGGCGCGAGCGCGCCGCGCGTGTTCAGAAGCTCAAAAACAGGCCGGCGTTGACGTTCCAGCTCGAATTCTTCTGACCGAAGTCGTTGGTCGATTGAATCCGGCTGAACTCTCCCACGAGCAACAACAGGGAAGTGAGGTGGTGGTAGATGCCCGCGGTCCACTTGTTATTCATTTCGACGAGCGTGCCGTTCGCACGGTCAAATGCCGTCGGATCAAGCTTGCTCTCGCCGTAGTTCAGACCGAACTTGGTCTTGCCCACGGTGTAGGTCATCTGCGCGAGGAACCCGTCGGACTTGCGCGGATGGCCGAGCGCATCGTTCGAGAGCACGAACAGCCCGGTGGTGCCGACGCCGCTCGCGCGGTAATACCAGCCCAGCACCTGGAACGGCCCGGCGGTGTATTTGCCGCCGATATCGAATGCCGCGCTGCTGTACTGCTTGTAGCTGGCGCCGACTACGCATGCACCGGCATTCAGCGCCGGATCCGAGCAGGACAGGCGCTGGCGCTGATACAGGCCGCTCGCCGAGAGGTACAGTGAACCGATGGTGTAGGTGGCCTTCGCCTGGAAGCCCGGGCTCGAGTGATTGACGGGGACCTGGCCCAGGGTGTTCAACGGGTCGAAGATGCCGACGGTGAGGTTGGCGCCACGCACGGTCGGGGTCGTGTAATTGATCTGTGAGAGCCAATCGGTATAGATGTAGCCGAGGCCGATCGAGCCGAGTGAGGTATTGGCCGGAGCGGCGTAGTTGCCGTTGCCGGCGCCGACGCCGAGCAGCGTCATGTCGTTGAGAATCGCATCCGAGGCGAACAGCCCAATGTTGCGGCCGGCCATGATGGTGCCGAAGGTCTTGTTGCCGACGGTGAGGAATGCCTGGCGCACATCGAGCCCGGCGGTGCCGAGGGCGGTGTGCCCGTAGTTGCCGCTGCCGATCTGCAGATTCGGGCTGCCGCCGTCATTGGTGCTGATGCCCGGGTACAGGCCGAACGTGAAGCCGATGTCGTAGCCGTTCTGCACCGTCGAGCCGCCGATCGTGAGCGCTGCCGGCAGCAGGCCGTTGCTGACCGAGGAAGAACTGTTGTTGGCGACGCAGGCGAGGCCGCCGGCGATCGTGCTCGGATGCTTCTCGCACTCTGAGTAGATGTAGTGCGCGTTGACGTTGCCGTTGAACGATAACTTCCATTTTCCCGCCTTGACGCTGATGGCGTGAGCGGCCGGCGCGCAGAGCGCCGCGCCCATGACGGCGGCGAGGACTGTGGCTTTGCGAAATATCATGAAAGGCCCCCGGAACGATCGTTATTGGTGAGCCTGGGGGTAGCAATTGCCGTGCCTACCCACGCCCTGCGTTGCGCGTGAGAGACAACGGCGTGGTTGCAGGTGGCGTCCGACGTTCATAACCGCGGCACGCGACACACAGTGTCACGCTTCCGGAACATCGGAGCCACCGAATTGAGGCATCCGAGCGCTTTGCGCCGATCTCGGGGCCTGTGACCGGCACACTAGCGCGGGATTCAGGGGGCCGCGCTTGCGCGCGGGTGCTTCGTTTGGTGACACTGTCACGGCACGACATGGCACAGCTGGCGCACTGCCGGCTTGGCGTAGGGGGGCGAACGTATGATGAACGCAACAGAAAGTGTGTCTGATCCAGTTGCGGTCGATGCGCCCGCGGCATCCGTCGCCGAGTCCGTGCTGGCGAGCACCTGCCTTACGCTCGAGGAGCTCGCGGGCGAGGATCCGTTGATGCTGCGCAATGTGCGCTGCGCGTATCGGATCGCCGATACGGACATCCCGGTGCTGATCCAGGGCCCGACGGGCTCGGGCAAGGAAGCGTTTGCGCGCGCCATCCATGCGATCAGTCGCCGCGCGACGCATCCGTTCGTCGCCGTCAACTGCGCGGCGATTCCCGAGACGCTCATCGAAAGCGAGCTGTTCGGATATCGCCCCGGGGCATTCACCGGGGCACGGCGCGAGGGGCTGCGCGGGCGGATCGCGCAGTCCTCGGGCGGGACGCTGTTTCTCGATGAAATTGGCGACATGCCGCTCGCGCTGCAGAGCCGGTTGCTGAGGGTGCTCGAGGAGCATCAGATCGTGCCGCTCGGCAGCGACTGCGCCTGCGCCGTGGATCTGCACGTACTCGCCGCATCGCACCGCGATCTGCGCGAGATGATCGCGCGAGGGGAGTTCCGCGAGGACCTGTATTACCGGCTGAACGGGCTCACGCTGGAGCTGCCAGCGCTCGCCGAGCGGACTGACAAGGCACGGGTGATCCACTGGACGCTGGCGGCCGAGAGCGGCTTGCATGGGGATGCTCGCATCGAGCGCGAGGCGCTCGAGGGGCTGCTCGCCTACACCTGGCCGGGCAACGTGCGCGAGCTGCGCAACGTGATCCGCACCGCGCTGGCGATCTGTGACGGCGGCATCATTCGCCGGAGCGATTTACCGGTGCAGATCGCGAGCGCAGTGCAGGCCGTCCGCGACGCGCAGACGCTGCGCACGGCGCCCATGGCGCGTCCCCCGGGGAAGGATCTGCTGCACACGATGGAGCGGGCGACACTGCTGCGGGTCATCGACGTGCACAGAGGCAACATGAGTCGCGCTGCGGCCGATCTTGGCGTCAGTCGCAATACGCTGTATCGCAAAATGAAACGGCACGGCATCGCGCCCGAGGCCTGTAGGTCGGCCGGGTTGCGCTGACGGGCGCGCGGCGCGGTCAGCGCCGGATCGGCAGCGTGATGCGCAGCCGGTGCAGGTTGCGGTACAAGGTATTGCGGCCGATGCCAAGGGACTGTGCGACGCGGCTGAGGTTACCCTGGTGCAATTCGATCTCATGCAGCAGCGCGCCGCGCTCGGCACGCTCGAGAGGATTGAGGCTCCTGGCCTCCTCGGCAAGCCCATCCTCGGCGTGCACTTCGCCCGCGCCGTACTCGGCCGGCAGACAGCCGGCATCGAGCTGATTACTCGAGCGCATCGCGATCATGCCGCGCAGCACGTTGCGCAGCTGGCGAATGTTGCCCGGCCAGCTGTACGCCTTCAGCGCATCGACCATGTCCTCGCTCATGCTCACCGCCGGCGTCGCGGCGCTCTCCTGCGCGAAGATGTGGCGGATCACCGCCGCCTTGTCCCGGCGCTCACGCAGCGCCGGCAGCGTCAGCACCAGCCCCTGCAACCGGTAGAACAGATCCTCGCGGAACTCCCCCCGCTGGACCTTCTCGTGCAGGTCGCGCCGGGTGGCGCTGACCAGCTGCACATCGATACGCACCGGCTCCTTGCTCGCCGCGCACGGCAGCGCGCGCTCCTCGATCAGATGCAGCAGATGGGTCTGCAGCGCCGGGGGCAGCTCCCCGACGTCATCGAGAAACAGCGTGCCGCCATTGGCCTGGATGACGCGCGCGTAGATCTGCTCGCTGAGACTCACCGGGGAGGGGGCTGTCCCGATGAGCTCGGCCGGGCTCGCCGGCTCGGCGAGTGAGCCGCAGTGCAGCGCGACGAAGGGCTTCTCGGCCCGTTCGCTCGAGGCGTGCAGCGCCCGTGCGAAGCATTCCTTGCCGGAGCCCGACTCCCCGGTGAGCAGGATCGGAATGTCGCGCATGAGGATACGGCGGGCGGCCTGGATGTTGCGCGCCATCACCGGATCGCCGAAATCGAGCGCCTCGAGCGCGCCGCGGCCCGTATCGGGCAGATCGGGCGCGAGGTCGCTCGTGCCGTTGGGTTTGCCGGCACGCTTGGACTGCGGCGCCTGGGCGATGGCGAACACCCGCCCGCCGTGGCGGGCGTCGTACAGGGTGAGGGGGTGGAAGGATTTGCGCTGGCTGCGTGCGAGCAGCGCACTGAGGGAGATGGTGAACAACCGCTCGAGGGGCGAGCCGAGCAGCTCGGCGGGGGATTTCAGTCCCAGCTGGAACAGCGCATTGCGGTCGATGGCGGTGATCAACCCGGCGCCATCGAGCGCGATGATGCCCTCGCCCCAGGTGCCGAGCAGTTCCGGGCGGCTGTGAAAGCGCACCACGAAGGCGTCGCGGAACTGGTGCAGGAACAGGCGGTTCTCGATCATCTGTGCGGCCATGTTGACCAGCACCAGGGTGTGCTGCTGCGCCCGGTCGGACTCCCCGGAGGCATCGAGCACCGCAATGAGCTCCCCGCAGTGATCGAAGATGGGCGCGGCGCAGCAGGTGAGGCCGCTGTTGCGGGTGAAGAAATGCTGCTCGCGGTGCACGATGAGCGGGGTGCGCTCGACGAGGCAGGTGCCCATGCCGTTGGTGCCCCCGTG
Source organism: Gammaproteobacteria bacterium (assembly GCA_027324195.1). GTDB lineage: Bacteria > Pseudomonadota > Gammaproteobacteria > Steroidobacterales > Steroidobacteraceae > 13-2-20CM-66-19. The sequence goes on from DAHVTM010000053.1 coordinate 33,979, forward strand.
CTCCTCATCCCACATCGCCCCGAGCACCAGCCCGGTGCGAAAGGCGGCATTGCGGAAGCTGAAATCGCCGTAGTAATCGAGCAGCACGCCATCGCGGTCGGTGAGGATGATCGAATACCCGGAGCCGGCCAGCTGGTGATAGAGGTGCGCCAGCTCGGCATCGGCGAGCGCCAGCAGGTCGTGATTGCGCTCCTTGCGCTGCACCCGCTCCTGGCGCGGCAGCACGTACGGCTCACGCTCGGACTTCGGATCGAGATGATATTCGTTCACACAGCGCAGCCACGAGCGACGGATGTACTCCGGTGTGCCGTTCTCGTCTTGCCGCAATGCTTTGCGCGGCCCCGCCAGCGGCTGACGGTGACGATTATCGATTGTGCGTAGCATTGCTACCCCCCCTGCGGCCGTCGAAATGGCATTATGCGCCGCAGCGGGCGCGTGGCAACCGCGCAGAACCGGGTTCGGCACAGCGGCAGCGCAATGTGTTCCGAATCGGGACACTGCCGCCCTGCCGGCGCACCGTGGATGCCTGCAATGGAAACGATCCAAGGCGGGCCGCGTAGACTGGGCCGGATGGGTATCGGGCCCCAAAAAGTGCGAGTGCAGACATGAAGACGAAAGCCGCCGTAGCGTTTGAAGCGGGTAAGCCATTGGAAGTGGTGACGGTGGACCTTGAGGGGCCGAAGGCCGGAGAGGTTCTGGTACAGATTGAGGCGAGCGGGGTGTGTCACACGGATGAGTTCACGCGC
>DAHVTM010000066.1:0-7820 GCA_027324195.1 Gammaproteobacteria bacterium
CCACGAGCCGGCGCGAATCGCCTGCGTCTCGGGCAGAAAATCCGGCAGCTGCCCCGCATCAATGCGCCCCTGACGCGCCACCCGCGCCGCGAGCAGCTCGCGCCGCCGCGGCTCAAAGCGCCGGTGCAGCTCGGCCAAAAAACCCAACGCCTCCTCGCTCAAAATCTCCTCAAAGCGCGGCTCTATCGCCGCCTCCATCCGAACGCCCTGCGGCAAGCGTTGTGTCGTCATACGGTGCGCGAGTCCTGTTCAGCCAACGTATCTGCCCAACGGAAGCGGGCGAGGACTCTGATCGTACCGACCCGCGACGGCGATTCCGTTGCACCGAGCCGACTGATATTGGCCTTTCTGCGACAAAAGGCGCCCGCGGGGGCGCTCGCGCCCCCGCGGACGCGCTATGCCCTTAGCGAACGGGCTGCGCGGCCATCTCGAGGTGCAGCGCTTTGCCCGAATACGGATGCGCGCGCGCAACCTCTTCGTTCAGTTCGACCCCGAGGCCCGGCTCGCTCGGCGGGATGACGTAACCATCCTCCCAACGGATCGGACGGCGCAGGATCTCGGCATGAAATCCTTGCCAGCGCTGGATGCTCTCCAGGATCAGGAAATTCGGGCTGCAGGCCGCCAGATGGATGTTGGCAGCGCCGACCACTGGGCCGCAGTACAAGTGCGGGGCGATCTGAGCGTGGCGCGCTTCGGCGAGCGCTGCAATCTTCTTCCCCTCGAGAATGCCGCCGGCTCGCCCCAGGTTCAACTGCAGAATCGCTGCGGCACCGGTTTCCAGAAGCCGCGCAAATTCGTACTTGGTCGTCAGCCGCTCGCCAGTGGCGATCGGAATGCGAGTCCCGCGCGCCACCTTCGCCATCTCCTCCGGGGCATCCGGCGGTACCGGCTCTTCGAACCAGAGCGGATCGTACGGCTCAATTCGGCGCGCGAGCCGCAGGGCCCCCGCTGCAGTCATTTGCCCGTGCGTGCCGAGCAGCAGATCGGCGCGTGAGCCTACCGCCGTACGCAATTTTTTCATGAACAGCTCGACGCGATCCAGCGCCTCGAGCGACGGTTGCCGTCCATCGAACGCACTGTAAGGTCCCAACGGATCAAACTTTACCGCCGTAAAGCCTTCCGCCACGTACTCCGCCGCACGCTCGGCAGCCAGATCCGGATCCATGTACACATCCGTGCGATCGCCCGGCTTCGGATAGATGTACGTGTACGAGCGCAGCCGCTCGTGCACGCGGCCGCCCAGCAGTTTGTATACAGGCTGCCCGGCGGCCTTGCCGACGATATCCCAACAGGCCATCTCGAGCGCACTCAGCACTCCGACCAGCGACGGATCGGGCCGCTGCGTGAAGCCCGCGGAATAGACTCGCCGCCAGATCCGCTCGATGTCGTGCGCCTCCTCGCCTTCCAGGTAGCGACCGAACACATCCTCCAGCATACGTGCAACGATGTGCGGGTCATACGGTACCCCGTACGCCTCGCCAACACCGCGCACTCCGTCCGAGGTGGTCAGCGTACAGAACACGAAGTACCGCCCGCCGAAGTGCGGCGGTGGATTGTCGACCACGAAGGTCTGAATATCACGCAATCGCATCCGTTCTCCTTCAGGCGCGCAGCCGCGCGCCGCTTGGGTCGTAAGGTGGCTGTTGCAGCCGTTCGGCCGCACGGCGCTCGCCGAGCAGCTCAATGCTGAAACCCTCGCGCGCATCGCGAACCGCAGAGTCGATGTAGCCGAGCGCAAGGGAGCGTCCGACGCGGTGTCCGAAGGCCCCGGAGGTGACCCAGCCGACCACTTTGTCGTCGTGCCAGATCGGCTCATCGCCCATCGCATCACAGTCGTGCGTGTCGATGGCGAAGGTCGCAAGGTGTCGCTTGCCGCCGTGTTCACGTTCGGCAAGCGCGGCGGCACGGCCGATGAAATCCCCCTTGTCGAAGTGGATGAAACGACCGAGACCAGCTTCGAACGGCCCATAGATGGGTCGGAACTCGCGTGCCCAGTTGCCGTAGCTCTTCTCGATGCGCATCGCATTGAGAGCCCGCCCGCCAAAAGGCCGTATCCCGTAGGAGGCGCCCGCCTGCATCAGCAGCTCGTACAGCGTGCGCTGATATTCGGGGCTGACCCAGATCTCGTAGCCGAGTTCGCCGGTGAAGGAGATTCGGCCGACGAGCGCCGGGATCATTCCGATATCGATCCGGCGGAACGACAGGAACGGGAACGCACTGTTCGAGAGATCCTCGCGCACCAGGCTCTGCAGCAACGCCCGCGATGCAGGACCGGCGATCGCCAGGCCGGGGTACTCCATCGCGCACGGCCGCACGCTCACCCCTGGGGCGGGCAGATGCCGCTCGAACCAGCGCAGGTAATAGCTCTCGGCCGCATACGTACACACCAGCAGCACCCGATCGGTGGCCAACCGGCACAAAGTGAAATCCCCGATCAGGCCGCCGCGCTCATTCAGCATCGGTGCAAGTGCGATGCGCCCCACAGGCGGCACGCGACTCGCCATCACGCGCGCCAGCCATTGCTCGGCACCGGGACCGCTCACCTCGATCTTGCCGTAGTTGGACGTCTCGATGATTCCAACCGAATCTGCGACCGCACGGCATTCGGCGGCGATGTGCTCATGGGCGTTGGAGCGCCGGAAGGTGACCTGCTCTTGCGCCTCGGCCGCGCTCGGCGCGAACCACAGCGCATGCTCGAGGCCGCAGTACTCACCAAACACCGCGTGCGATGCGGCCAGCCGGTCGTAGATCGCTGTGGTGCGCAGCGGACGAGCCGCCGGCAGCTCCTCGTTCGGAAAGCGGATTCTGAATCGCCGCGAGTAGTTCTCGCGCACCTTGGCGTTGGTATAGGCGAGCGTCGCCCAGTCTCCATAGCGCGCCACATCCATCGCCCACACGTCCGAACCGGGGTCCCCGTCCACCATCCAGTGGGCGAGCGCGAGGCCCACGCCCCCGCCCTGACTGAAGCCGGCCATCACACCGCAGGCCACCCAGAAGTTCTTCAGTCCCTTGACCGGCCCGATGAGCGGGTTGCCATCGGGGGCGAAGGTGAACGGCCCGTTCACCACTTTGCGGATACCGACTTCGGCGAGTGCCGGAAAGTGCTCGAACGCAACTTGCAGACTGGGTGCGATGCGCTCCAGATCGTTGGGCAGGAGGCTTTGCGCAAAGTCCCACGGTGTGCTCTGCGCCGACCAGGGCACACCGGCACGCTCATACGTGCCGAGCAACATGCCGCGGCGCTCCTCGCGCAGATAAATTTCGCCCTCGAAATCGATACAGTGCAGTTGCTCAGGTAGACCGGCAATCTGCGGCACCTCCTCGGTAATGAGGTACTGGTGCTCCATCGCCAGGATCGGCAACTCGAGGCCGACCATTCGGCCGACCTCTCGCGCCCAGAGTCCGCCGGCGTTCACGACGTGCTCGGCATGCACGTTGCCCTGCTCGGTAATGACATCCCAACTACCATCGGTCCGCGGCTTCAGATCGACCACGCGCGTGTGCCTGACGACCTCCGCGCCGCCGATCTGCGCAGACTTGGCGTAAGCGTGCGTGACGCCGTACGGATCCACGTGACCTTCGACCGGATCGTACAGCGCACCGACGAAATGACGCTTGTCGAGCAGCGGGAAGCGCTCGGCCGCCTCATCCACACTCAGCAGCTCGAGCTCCATGCCGAGGTACCGTCCACGAGCCTGGGCCATCTTCAGCCAATCGAGCCGCTCGCGCGTTCCGGCGAGCATCAGCCCGCCGGTGAGATGCACTCCGCAGGACTGCCCCGAAATACGCTCCAGTTCGCGATACAGATTGATCGTGTACTGCTGCAGCCGTGCGACATTCGGGTCGCCGTTGACTGTGTGCATGCCGCCTGCGGCATGCCAAGTCGAACCGCAGGTGAGCTCATCACGCTCGATGAGCATCACGTCGCGCCAGCCCGCCTTGGTGAGGTGATACAGCACGCTGGCACCGACGACACCGCCGCCGATGACCACAACTCTGGCGCTACTCTTCATGGACCAGAAATCTCCAGCTTCGCCCACTCATTGTCATTGGAAACGGCTAGCTGCAATGTGGGCTGCGCAGCACCCCGCTCTTGTCCAAAACGTCCAATCAGCCATGAGCGAAACAGCGCGATGGCCGTGTCGGACAACCCCTCGGGATGCGTCACGAGATAGTAGCCATAGCCGTTGTCGAGCTCCTCGACGAATGGGCTCACCAGACGACCAGTCCGAATCTCCTCGGAGAACAACCGCGGGTCCACCAGCGAGATACCCTGACCACTCAAGGCGTACTGGGCAGCCAGCACCGCCGTGTCGAACACCAGTCCGCGCTCGACGTTGACGCCGCTCACCCCATTCTGATGCGCGAACTGGGACCACGCCTCATATCGCGGCGCGCCGTCGATGCGCACGTGCACGATCTCGTTCGCCTCAATGAATTCCCCGAGCGCCTTGCCGCGGTAGCGCTCGGCAATCTGCGGGTGGCAGAGAATCCGCAACCGCACCGGCCAGAGCAGGTCAGCCACCAGATCGGTCACCGAGGGACGCGAATACACCACCGCGACATCCACCTCGCCGAGCGGCGGGCCGACCGCCGACGGACTGACCAGATCGATATCGACCTCGGTGCTCGTCTGGCGGAAGTCACGCAGAATCGGCACCGCGAGCTGTACCGCAAAGCTTGGCGGCATCTGCACCCTCAGCACGCGCTGCGCGGGCGCGCCTTCGTTGCGGATGTCGTCAATCGCGTATTCGAGGCGGTCGAAGGATTTGGCCACCGCCGGCAGCAAATGCTGTCCGGCCTTGGTCAGGGTGAGCGCATGCGGCCGACGCTCAAACAGTTGCACACCAATCAGCCGCTCGAGCGCAATCACATGTCGCGACAGCGCGCTCTGCGAGATCAGCAGCGCATGCGCCGCGGCGGTAAAACTGCCGTGCTTGGCAACGCCTTCGAAGGCGCGCAGTGCGTTCAGCGGCAGCCAGCGTCGGTCGATCGGTCTTTTCATCTGCCCAGGCTCCTGTGCCGATGACCCGACGAAACGGGCGACTCAAGGCACTGGAAGTAGCGGAATACTAGCGGCAGGCACGCCTCCCGCGCAGTCAAATATCATGCCTTTTTTCGATGCCGGTAGCCAAAATCTCGACTTTGAGCAACCCATATGCTGTGGAACGCTTCCGCTCATGATGGCTGGCGCGGCCAAACCGTGAACCGGCCACGAGCGGCCGGCTAGCACGTGTCCAACACGCCCCCGGACTCCGGAACATCCACACCAGACCCAGATGAGCGCACCGATGAACCAGACGACCTCCAGCGGGCACCGCATCGCCTCGATTCGCATCACGCATCATCGACTGCAGCTCGAACCGCCCTTTCGGGCAAGCTGGGATACCCGCCCGCGCCGCCACTTCGATGCCACCGTCGTGCGCGTGCGCACCGACACTGGACTCGAAGGCGTCGGCTCCGGCGACCTGATGGTCGGCTTTGCGGGCCACGAGGAACTGTTCGTCGGCCACGACGCGCTCGCACTCGAGCGGCACTTCCGCGTGCTCTCGCACCTGGATTTTCATTACGGCCGTTGCTGGCCGCTCGATCTGGCCCTGTGGGATCTCGCCGGCCAGATCATGCACCAGCCGTGCTGGCGGCTGCTCGGGGGACTGTCGAACCGGGTGCGCGCGTACGCCTCCTCGGGCACGCTGCACGAGGCGGTGGCACTCGCCGATCAGGCCGAACGCTACCTCGCCGAGGGCTTCTGCGCGCTCAAGGTGCGCTTCCAGCGAGCGCACTGGCGTGAGGACATTCGCGCCCTCGAGACGGTCCGTGCCCGGGTTGGAAGCCAGCTCGAACTGCTGGTCGACTGCAATCAAGGCTGGCGCATGCCCTGGGACACTCAGGCGCCCTGGACACTGAAGGACGCCGTGGCGGTGGCGCGCGAACTCGAGCGGCTCGGCGTGTACTGGATGGAAGAGCCGCTGCATCGCGGCGATCGGACCGGAATGAAGGCGTTGCGAGAGGCCACCGATGTGCGAATCGCCGCCGGTGAGATGACCCGACAGCTGCACGAGTTGCGCGACCTCGTGACGGGCGGCAGCATCGACGTGCTGCAGCCCGATGCCGCCCTCGTAGGCGGCATCAGCGGTCTGCGCCGCATGGCCGTATTGGCTCAGGAACACGGGGTGCAATTCACCCCTCACACCTGGACCAACGGCATGGGCCTCACCGCAAACGCACACCTCACGGCAGGCCTGTGCGATGCGCCGTTCATCGAGTTTCCCTACGACCCGCCCGAATGGTCGCTCGAGCGGCGCGATTTCATCATGGCCGAACCGCTGCGCGCCGTGGCGGGCTGGATCTGCCTGTCCGATGCGCCCGGAATGGGTTATCGCCTCGATGAGCAGGTGCTCGCCGCCACGTTGCGACCTTAGCGCCGAAGCTTCCGGGTCGGGGCAAACCGCCACACCCTGATTCGAAGTCCGTATACAAAGCGGGCGCCGTGCACGGCACGGCGCCCGCAATCTGCGCTTCTACGCTTCTTTTAGTTCTCGTGCTTGGAGAACTCGTAGTTGAACGTCAGCTCGATGGTCCGCGGACGCATCGGGGTCTCGGTGAGGATGAACTGCCGGCTCGAAGTGAACAGACTCTTGTTCACGTTCGTGATGTTCGTGCCGATCAGCGACACCGTCCAATCGCCCTTGGAAATGCCCGCCTGCGCATCAAAGGTCGTCCAACTGGGCTGGTTGTAAGCCTCCACGTTCCCGGCCGCCGACAGCGAATGCGCCCGGTGCTGGAAGCCGAACATCACATACGGGGTGTAGGAACCCAGCTGCCAGTCATAACGCGCGCGCAGATTCGCCTGGAACGGCGGCGAATTGGCGAGCGGCGACCCTATCACACCGTACAGATTAGCCAGCGGCGTCGGCGCCCCAGCTGCGGCCCCACCCGTGGGGTAATACTGCGTGATCGTCTTACCGAAGTTCGGACTGCCCGGAATATTGTCGACCAGTGCCGGCGAATTGGTGAGCTGACTGCTGTTCCAGGACGCCGAGCCGTTGATGGTCAGACCTTCCATGGGACGGACCGCGAGCTGCAGCTCGACACCGCGCACCTGGTAGTTCGGACCATTGGTACCGAAGGTCAGGTTACCGAGGCCGCACTGCGGGCAGAAGAACCCGACTTGCACGTCACTCCAGTGCTCCTGGTAGACCGAACCGTCAAACTCGAGGCGGTCTTGCCACCACAAGGTCTTCCAGCCGATTTCGTTGTTGGTCAGGTTGTCCGACTTGTACGTGACCGGCGTCTGGTACTGGTAATTACCCTGAGCATCGGGCAGATGCTTGGAACTACCGCGATTGAATCCACCCGGACGGAAGCCCTGCGAATAGGTGTAGTACACCATCACATTGGGCGTGATGTGCCAGGTCAGATTCGCGCGGCCGCGCTTACCCGTTTCCACGAAGGAATTGATGGGCTCCTGCGCCGGGTTATTAAAGTCGGTTCCGTAGGGCGTCAGACACGGACCGAAGTACGTGGTTGGCGTGCTGAAGACTTTGCACCCGAAGCTGCCCACGTCACCGCCGTGCTCGCTGTTGTACATGTCGAAGTAGCGGATGCCACCCGTGATCGTCAGCTTGTGCGGGATGATGTCGAAGCTGGCCGACAGGTACGCCGCCTTCTGGATGAAAGTGCGCTGGAAGTCGTCGAAGAATCCCGTGCTCGAGTTGCGCACGCCAGGCTGGTTGGCCGGGGCGCCGGGCCACGGCTGCACCGGCAGGAAGCAGTTGGTGGTCGGACCGCTGGGTGCACAGTCCGGCACGCTCTTGTAG
>DAHVTM010000099.1:0-2588 GCA_027324195.1 Gammaproteobacteria bacterium
GCCGTGGATCAGGCGATTACGTGTGGCGATGATCATCCGCCACGGGATCTCCTCGTGCGCGCGCCGAACCTGGTCCGGAATGTGTGTGGCCGCCTCGCCGAGCAATTCCAGATTGCGTACGGTTGCATCGTAGGTCAGGCCGCTGTCGAGAAATTGGGACTGGGTGAGCTGAGCCGTATAGCTCAGCGCTCGTTCCCCGAAGCGAAGCATGTCTAGGACGTAAAACCGCCATTCGCGCACAGCCTCACACATGAAGGGCTTCGCGTTCGATGAACGGGCGCAACTCGTCTCGGAGCGCCTTGTGGGTGACCAGATCAACAGGGCGGCCGAGCCGATCCTCGAGATAGAACTGGACCCCAAAATACCGATCAGAGGTCGCGGGTCCGTCAAAGGTCACCAGCAAGTCGACGTCGCTATTGGGTCTGGTGGCATCGCGAGCGGCTGAGCCAAAGAGTGCAAGGTCAACGACCCCGTAACGCTCACGCAGAAACACCTTGCTGTCGGCGAGGACTTTGAGAATTTGTGCGCGATTCATACCGGTCTTTGGCTCATGCGCGAGGGTCGGATTTCAGACCACCCCGCGGAGGCTATCGCCCGCGGTGCCGGTCGACCTCATGACTGCAGTGCCGTGGCTGGAACGGTCGCGGCCTAGCCCGGAGATCGCATCGACGCCTCAACAGGGTACGCCGCGTAAAAGCGCTGACGCAAGTCCGATGTTCGTGGCGATCGGCCAGCCCTTCGTCGGTCGGTGTACGCGCCGGTACCGCGATTCGCCCTGTTGCGGATCAGGCGCCAGAGGGTCTGGGGCGCGGTTGCGTGGCACGCAGCGGATCCGTGTGCGGCGCGCTCATCAGGATGAGCGCCACGACCGCGCAGATTGGCCGCCGGCAGGCGTTCTGGTGCGACCCGAGGGTGGGGTCTTTCGGTGCATCACCGTCACCGTGCGGCGCGGCTCCAGTAGGCCGATAGGGGTAGACCGCACGCGACCGAGGTCCCGAGCCCACCCGGTGACTCGCTGAGGGAGAGGCCGTGCAGCGTTTCTTGCGGCTACCGCATCGCCGCACCGAGCACTGGGCGTTGCGGCCTGGACATCACGCGCAGCCGGGCGCGCCCGGGCCGCCCCAGCCGGACTCTGGGTCGGGGTCGTCTGCTGGAGATCGGCCTCCCAAAAAGGTAATATAGAATTGACCAAAACGTCTATTTTGATAAATTTAAAGCATGCCACGATCCGCTCCCGCCCTGGCGACGCTCCCGCCCGTTGTGACACAGGCACTGCGAGACCTCGGCGAGAACCTCGCCGTCGCACGCCTGCGGCGGAAGGAATCACAGCGAACCTGGGCCCGGCGTGTGGGCTGCTCGGTGCCGACCCTCATTCGGTTGGAACGCGGCGATCCGGGTGTGGGAATGGGGCTGTACGCCACCGCACTGTGGCTGATCGGCCGCGCTGCGGCACTGCCAGAACTGGCTGCGCCGGCGGAGGACCGGCGGGCGATTGAGGGTGAAGTTCGCACTGCATTGCAGCGTCGAGCGCGACGGGCGGCGGCCTCGGCACGGGCTCGTCAGAGCCGCAGTCTGTCATGACCTACGAGCCCACGGACGAGCTTGCGCTGTGGATCCTGACGGATCCCTCATGACCGCGCCTGGTTCGCTCTCTACAGAGCGCGTGACTGCGGTATGTGCCGAGTTGGCTTGCTGAGGGCTTTGCGCTCAGCGAAGACTTGCCGCTCATCGACGCAGAGTCCGTGCCGAGCGCACGCACCTCGGTGGCCGGCGCAGTGGACGATGCGCGGCCGGAACGCTGGGGCGAGCGCGTCATCCGCTTCATCGACAAGCCGTCCCGCTTGTCCCTGCTCGAGTATCTTTACTATGTGGGCGACGATCGGTTCGGGGCCCTCGGAGTTTCAACGTCCGCCGAGCGCTATCTGCCTCGCCGTCTCGAACCTCTTCTGGTGCTCGGTGAAGCCGAGCAGATTTATCAGCTCGTGCGGTGCATCCAGGCCGCTGAGCCGGTGCCCCCGGCGCGGCCCTGGGGGCGCTCGGCCCAAGGCATTGCTCGAGATCGATGCCGAGCCGTGGGTGATCAAGTTCTCCGACGGTGATCGTGCGGATGCCCCGCTCATCGAGCATGCGACACTGACGCTGGCGCGCGGTGCGTTCATACGGACGGCGACGAGCATCGCCGTGCGCCTGACCGATGGCCACGCCATCGCCGTCAAGCGCTTCGATCGTAGCAGCGGGCAACGGCGACACTGTCTGTCCGCTGCGGTGGCACTGCGGGCGGCGGCAGAACCGTTCGGTTACCCGGAGCTTGCGCAGCTGTTGCGGCGCAAAGGGGTTGCGCAGGGCGAGCGCTACGTCAAGGACATGCAGGAGCTCTTTCGTCGCATGGTCTTCAATATCCTGATGGATAACACCGATGATTACGAGAAGAGCCATGCGTTGATCGTCTCAGCGGATCAGCAGTACGAGCTCTCTGCGGCATACGACGTGCTGCCCACAGGGCAGGCACTCGGATTTCAACAGATGCGCATCGGACACCAGGGCGCGGACTCGACGCTCGAGAATGCGCTGTCGATGTCGAATCTGTT
>DAHVTM010000100.1:0-6166 GCA_027324195.1 Gammaproteobacteria bacterium
GACGCAGAGGCGGTGCTCGCCGGCCTGCCGCGCCGCGCCGATGTTGCCTACATCGGACTGGTGCTGAACCTGAAGGGACTCGAGCGCGCCCGCGCCGCTGGGTGTGATGAGGTGGGCATGGCGGTCGTGGCCAGCGAGACATTCAACCGTCGCAATCAAGGTGTCGGCACTGAGGAGTCGCTCGCCGCGTGGCATCAGATCGCGCGCGAGGCGCGCGCCGCAGGCATCGCTGCCCATGTGACCATCTCGGCCGCCTTCGGCTGCCCGTTCGAGGGCGACGTCGACCCTCGGCGCGTGCTCGAGCTCGCGCTACGCTGCGCCGAGAGCGAGCCGCTCGAGATTGCTCTGGCCGACACCATCGGTGTCGCCGTGCCGAGCCAGGTCGAGGACCTCTTCTGCAGCCTGCGCGAGCGGCTGCCGACGATGCCCCTGCGGGCCCATTTTCACAACACCCGCAACACCGGACTGGCAAACGTATATGCCGCGATCCGCAGCGGCGTGCGCACGATCGACGCCAGCGTCGGCGGCATCGGCGGCTGCCCGTTTGCGCCGGCAGCAACCGGCAACGTGCCGACCGAAGACGTGCTGTACATGTTAAATCGCATGGGAATCGAAACCGGCGTCTCGATCGAACGGCTGATCGAGACCGCGCAGTGGATCGAACAGCAGCTCGGCAAAACGGTGCCCGGCATGCTGATGAAGGCCGGAAATTTCCCGCAACACCGCCCGGAGGCGGGCGGGCCAGCTCAAGCGTAGGGGGACGCTGATGTCATATCGCCTAGGAGTCGACGTCGGGGGCACTTTCACCGACCTGTTTCTCGTCAACGAGAGGTCTGGCGAAGTGTTCACCGCAAAGGTACCGAGCACGCCCGCCGACCAATCGATCGGCGTGCTGCACGGCATAGCGCGGGTGTGCGAGAAGGCCGCCGTGCGACCGGAGCAGATCGATCACGTGATGCACGGCACAACGGTCGCGACCAACACCGTGCTGACCGGGACCGGTGCGCTGTGCGGGTTGGTCACCACGCGCGGCTACCGGCAGGTGCTGCAGATCGCCCGCTCGTTCGTGCCGGGCGGACTCGGCGGCTGGGTTATCTACAACAAATCGCTGCCGATGGCCCCGCTGCGCTGCACGATCGAGGCGCACGAGCGGGTCGCGGCAGACGGACAGATCATCGAGGCACTCGAGGAAGGACGCCTGCGCGAGGAGCTCGCGAGGCTTGGGCGCATGGGCATCGAGGCACTCACGGTCTGCCTGATCAATTCGTTTGCGAACGCCGCACACGAGCGGCGCGTGCGCGAACTCGCCGCCGAGATCCTGCCCGGGGTGCCCGTGTCACTGTCCTGCGAGGTGGTCCCGGAGATGCAGGAGTACGAGCGCACGGTGACCACGGTTGCCAATTCCTACGTCCGGCCGCGAGTCGCCAAATACGTGGCGAACCTGAAGGGCAAAATCGAAGAGCTGGCGCAGGACGTGAAGCTGCACATCCTGCGCTCGGACGGCGGGCTCGCCGGCACGCAGGCGGCTGAGGAGTACCCGGTCAACCTGTTGATGTCCGGCCCGGCCGGCGGCGTCACCGGAGCATTGTGGGTGGCCGTTCAGGCCGGCTTCCCGAATCTGCTGACCGTTGACGTCGGGGGCACCTCGACGGACGTGGCCCTGATCCAGAATGGCTTGCCGCGACTGCGGCACGAGACCACCGTCGGGGACGTCACGGTGCGCGCCTCCTCGGTCGACATCCGCACCGTCGGGGCCGGCGGCGGCTCGATCGCACACGTGCCGGAACTCACCAAGGCACTGCGCGTCGGCCCGCAATCGGCGGGCGCCGATCCGGGTCCTGCCGCCTACGGCCGCGGCGGCAGCGAGCCGACCGTGACGGACGCAAACGTCGTCCTGGGGTATCTGCCGGAGCTGCAGCGCCTCGGCGGGGAGATGCAGCTCGACCGGCAGCTCGCCGCCGGTGCGGTGCAGAAAGTCGCCGACGCGTTGCAGTTGTCGCTACTCGAGGCGGCACACGGCATCTACCAGATCGTCAACGAGAACATGGTCGGTGCGCTGCGCCTGGTGTCGGTCGAGCAGGGCTACGATCCGCGCGACTACGCGCTCATCGCCTTCGGTGGCGCCGGACCGCTGCACGCGAACGCCCTCGCCCGGCTGCTCGGCTCGTGGCCGGCAATCATCCCGCCGGGCCCCGGCGTGCTGTGCGCACTCGGGGACGCCACCACCGCGGTGCGAGACGAGCGCGCACGCACCTACGTGCGCCGCTTCTCCCAGACCAACGCGAAGCAGGTGCGCTCGATCCTGCGCGATCTGGCCCGCCAGGCGGCGCACTCGCTCGAGCGCGACGGGGTACCCAAGCGCGAGATCAGCACCGCTTACCAGGTCGATCTGCGCTACCACGGTCAGGGGCTGCGGCTCACCGTGGACATCTCCCTGGAGGAGATCGAGCGCGATGGTCTCGAGGCCATCGCCGCGAAGTTTGACGCCGAGCACAAGCGCCTCTTTACCTTCGCCCTGGCGCTCGAGCACGAAATCGTGACCCTGCGAGCCGCCGTGCAGGGCCGGGGCATCCGTCTGAAGCGCGCTGCGCTGAAGAGCGGTCGCGCCGACCCGAAGGCCGCGGTCGTCGGCCGACAGGCCTGTTACATGGACGGGCGCAAGCACCTCGCGCCGGTGTATGAGCGCGCTCGACTCACGGCCGGCAACCTGATCAAGGGACCAGCCATCGTGATGGAAATGGACTCCACGACGGTGATCCTGCCGCAGCATCATGGCAAGGTCGATCGCTTCGGCAACATCCTGATCTATCCGGATGCGCACCGCGCCACCCCGTCGAAGAAAGCCCGGACCCCGGCCGCGCGCGCGGCGAAGCGACATTGAGGAGACTCAGCGATGCCCGCGAAAATCGTGCAAAGCCAGACCCGGCGCCTGAAGAAGGTCAAGGTCGACACCGTCACCATCGACATCATCGAGAGCGCGCTGCGCAATGCCCGCTTCGAGATGGATACCGTGCTGTTTCGCACCGCGATGTCCCCCGGCATCCGCGAGCAGCACGATGAGTTTCCGATGATCGCCAATGTCGAGGGCAAGATGGTCGTCGGCCAGTTCGGCTCGTTCATCCACGGGTTCATGCAGGGTTACGAGGGAACGGTCGAGGAAGGCGACGTGTTCCTCACCAACGATCCGTACTCGGTGCGCGGGGCCATCAGCCATGCCAACGACTGGCTGATGCTGATGCCGATCTACCGCGCAGGCCGCCTGATCGCCTGGGCCGCGATGTTCGGCCACATGACGGACGTCGGCGGCAAGGTGGCCGGCTCGCTGCCGACCGACGCACGCACCATATACGAGGAAGGCATCACGGTCCCGCCGGTGAAGATCTACAAACGCGGCGTGCTCAACGAGGACGTGCTGAAGATCATGCTGCACAACTGCCGCCTGCCGCACTGGAATCTCTCCGATTTCAATGCGATCACCGCGGCGCTGCGCACGGCGGCGGCACGCTGCGTTGAGATCAGCGAGCGCTTCGGCGATGACGTCTTCCACTCGGCGATGGCCGAGATGCTGGCGCGCAACCGCCGCGCCATGCGCGAGCTGATCCAGCGCACCGTACCGGAGCGCAAGCAGCACTTCGAGGACTACATCTGCGATGACGGCATGAATATGGGGCCGTACAAGATCGCCTGCGCGATGTGGCGGGAGGGCGAGAAGTGCATCTTTGATTTCGCGGGCACCGACCCGCAGTCGATCTCCTCGATCAACTTCCTGCTGAATGAGGAGATGTTCAAGATGTTCGCAGGCGTGTACATGATCATGGTGTTCGACCCGCAGATCCTGTTCAACGACGGGTTCTACGACCTGATGGAGGTGCGCATCCCGCAAGGCACGCTGCTGAAGCCCGTGAAGCCCGCCGCGCTCTCCTGCCGCACGCACGCGCTCGGACGCATCTTCGACATCCTGGGCGGACTGCTCGGCCAGGGCAATCCACAGTTCATGTGCGCGGCGGGCTTCTCCGACTCGCCGCACCTGATGTACTCCGGTTACGACAAAAACGGCGAGTGGTACCAGCTGTATCAAATCACCTTCGGCGGCATTCCCGGCAAGCCCTTCGGCGACGGCCCCGACGGGCACTCACTGTGGCCCTCCTTCACCAACGTGCCCAATGAGTTCCTGGAGAGCAATTTTCCGCTGCGCATCGAGACCTACGAGACGATTCCCGACTCGGGCGGCCCCGGCAAGCACCGCGGGGGCAACGGTCTGCGCATCGGTTACCGCTTCCTCGAGCCGGGGGAGATCTCCATCCACGACGATCGCTGGCTCACTTATCCCTGGGGCGTCAACGGGGGTCTGCCCGGCGCGCGCAGTCGCAAGACCCTGCTGCGCCAGGACGGCAGCCGCACCCCGCTGCCCGCCAAGGTCGATCGCATCCGGGTCGAGGCCGGGGACCTGCTGATTGCCGATACCTGGGGAGGCGGCGGCTGCGGCGATCCGCTCGAACGCGATCCAGACAAGGTAAGATTCGACGTCGAGGCGGGCTTGGTCAGCCGCGAGGGCGCGCGCCGCTACGGGGTGGTGATCGGCGCCGATGGCGCAGTCGACCTCGCGGCCACCGGCAAGCTGCGCGCACAGATGGCGAAACAGCGCGGACCGGTCGCGTTGTTCGACCGTGGCTTCCGCTCGATTGAGGAGCTCAAGGCGCGCTGCCTCGAGGAGACTGAACTGCCCCCGCCAATACAACCGACATTCAGCCGATGGACACGCAAGACGATCTCGAGCAACGGCGCGTAATGCGCGCAGCCGACCGTGCCTACGCGACGGTACGCGACGGCATTCTCAACGGCGTCTATGCGGCCGGCTCCCGCCTGACAGAGATCGAGGTCGCGCAGACCGCGGGGGTGAGCCGCACGCCGGTGCGTGAAGCGTTGCGCCGGCTGCATGCCGAAGGGCTGCTCAACTTCGAGCCGAACCACGGTGCGGTGGTCGCGGCGTTCGAGCTCGAAGATGCCGAGGAAATCTTCGAGCTGCGTGCGCTGCTCGAGCCGGTCTGCGCCCGCCGTGCCGCCGAGCGGGCCACACCGGCGGTGATCGCCGAGCTGCGTGCGTTGTCCGAGCGGCAGATCCAGGAGTCCTCGCGGCGTGCGTCGGGTTATCTGGGGCGGATCGGGGAGCTGAACGATCAGTTCCACCGGCTCATTCAGCGCGCCGCCGACAGCCCGCGTCTCGCCAAGACACTGGCGGGCCTGATCGAGGCGCCGCTGATCCTGCGGACCTTCGCCCAGTACGCCGCAGGCGAACTGCAGCGCAGCGCCGATCAACACCTGGAACTGGTGCAGGCCATCGAAGCCCATGACGGGCCGTGGGCGCACAGCGTCATGCATGCCCACATTCTGGCCGGTCGGGCGACCTACCTGCGCGGTCGGCGCGCCCGCTGAGCCCCGCGCAACCTCGATTCGCCTGCGAGCGGGACCGCCCGGCTGAGCGCCGCA
This sequence comes from Gammaproteobacteria bacterium, assembly GCA_027324195.1. Taxonomy (GTDB): domain Bacteria; phylum Pseudomonadota; class Gammaproteobacteria; order Steroidobacterales; family Steroidobacteraceae; genus 13-2-20CM-66-19. The sequence goes on from DAHVTM010000100.1 coordinate 5,488, forward strand.
CGGAGTTGTGCGACTCGCACTGTGGCGGTTCGCTATGCTCTGCACTCGGTGGTTGCACGGGTGCCTCGGCTGATGCTGTTGTCCTTCGTTGTGCTCCTCGCGGCCGGCGCATCAGCCGGCTTTCTGAGCGGCCTGCTCGGCATCGGCGGCGGCCTGCTGGTGGTGGCCGCTCTCAGTTTCGCCCTGCCCACGCTCGGCATTCCCGCCGATGAGGTCATTCACGTCTCGGTGGCGACGGCGATGGCCGCCAACGTCCTGACACTGGCCTCCGCGGCCCGAGCCCACATGCGCCGCGGCACGGTGGCATGGCCGACCTGGGGATGGCTCGCCCCCGGCATGGTGCTCGGCGGCTTCGCCGGCGCGCACATTGCGCAGTGGCTCTCCGGCGCGATGCTGCGCGGTGTGATCGCGGCATTCTGCGCGGTAATGGCCTTGAAAATGGCGCGCCACAGCACGCGAGTGCCGGACCCGCAGCGGCGCGAGCAACTGCCGCGCTCGCCCTGGCTGCTGTCGGCCGGTCTGGGCATCGGCGCGCTCTCGGCCGTGGTCGGCATCGGCGGCGGATCGATGACCGTGCCGCTGCTGATCGGACTTGACCTGAAGCCGGTGCGGGCCGTGAGCACGAGCGCGGTGTGCGGCTTTGCGATCGCACTCTCGAGCGCGCTGAGCTATGCGCTGA
>DAHVTM010000102.1:0-28157 GCA_027324195.1 Gammaproteobacteria bacterium
CCGTAGGCGCGTCCGTTGCCCTGGAAGATGAACGAGCCGCCGAACTCCGGGGCGGGGATGACTTCGGCCAGAAAGCGCTTGTCCCCGAGATTGCGGCCCCAGAGCGTCACGGTCCAATGGTCCGACTGCATGCCGACCCGCGCATTGAACAGTTGGTATGGATCGCGGTAGGTCTTGGAGAAATCCCCCGGCACGCCGAACAGTGTCTGCACCTGATTGTTCTGCACCGGGCCGAACCAGGTCTTGCCGAGGGCTGACATGTCTGCATGGGCGAGGAATGCCCAGCCGTCGCTCACCGGGATCTTGAAATCCCCGCCCACATCGGCGGTGTACTTCGGGGCATACGGGATCGAGTTACCGACGGTGTACGGTCGTCCCGAGTACCGATCGATGCGGCTGTCAACCGTGCCGAAGCCGCCGAACAGTGACAGGTAGCGCGTCGCCTGCCAGCGCACCGCGCCCTCGACGCCCTTGAGGGTCGAGCGATCGATGTTCGAGACCACGCGCAGCAGGCCGAACGGACCGGCGAAGAAATTGAAGATCTGCATGTTGTCCACCTTGGTCAGGTACGCATCGCCGCTGACGTACAGGTGGTGGTGGAGCAACTCCGCCTTGAAGCCGATCTCGCCCGCCTTGGAGACTTCCTTCTTGAAGGTATCGCTGACTCCGTTCGGATACGTCGGGGTGCCGCCGCAGGTCGGGGTGCCCACCCCCTGGGCGTTGTAGACGACGGCATCATTCTGGCCGTTGGCACAGGTGCCGATCGAGGCGACCGGCAGGGAGGGCGTGGATGCGACCGGCTGACCGTTTTGCACGTAGCGCAGTGCGCCGAAGCCGTTGAGCACGGTGGCGGCATCTCCGGACGAGTTGAACCCGCCGCTGCGAAAGCCGATGCCGTAGGAGCCGTAGACGGACAGCTCCGGACGGATCTTCCAGTTCAGGGTGAACTTCGGTTCGAGCTGGCTGAAGGTCTTGGAGCGGTTCGGGATCCCGGTGGTGGCGAGCGCCGGGTCGATGGTATAGGCCGGGTTGATGTAGGGCTGCTGGGCGGTCGCGATGCTGCAGCCGGCGCCCTGGGCGTAGCAGGGCGTCTGCGCGAAGGCCTGCGCACCCGTGCCCACCCGGTTCGATACTTCCTGCTGTTCGCGATCGTAGCGCAGCGCGAGGCTGGCCTCGACGTTGTGCAGGACAGGATAGGCGGCATTGCCGAAGATCGCCCACACCTTGTTGCGGAATCGATCGTTGTACTCGACGTCGGTGGGATTCGGGCCGCCGGTCGGCACGAACGCCTGGGCGAGGAAGCCGTTGCCGTTGTCAGAGCCCTGCGACACATCGACGTGGCGGCGGATGTTGGCGTAGTACAGCCCGCCCTGCCATTGCAGGCGTTCAGCGCTCGGGGAGGTCAGGCGCACCTCGACGGAGTTGTCGATCTCATCGCGCTGCTGATACTGGTAGCCGTCGCAGGTCGTCGGACTGTACGGCGGCAGCAGGTTGAAGCCCGGATTGCCTGGGCCGAACTGATTGGCATAGAAGGCAGGCGAGGGCAGGGGAGCGCCCGGCTCGGCTGCGAGGGAAACCGAGCAGACGTCCGGCCCGACGCTGGTCGGCACATTGGCGTACAGGTTGAACGCTGCGCTCGTACCGTCCGTGAGGAAGTACTCGCTCTGATCGGCGTAGGAATAAAACGCGGTCAGGGTGCCGAAGTTGAGCCGCCATTTGCCGCGCACGGAGAACTGCTTGTTCACCTGCACGTTGCGCGGCACGACGTTGTTGATGTACTTGAAATTGTGGTCGTTGACGTTCTGGAAGAAATTGGGACTCTTGAAGGCGGCAGCAAATGCCGGCAGCGCGAAGGCGGCATTGTAGTTGAGCGCACCGGCGCGGATGTGCGAGTACTTGGCCATGATATCGAGCATCGCGCGGTGACTGAAGCGGATGATCACGCGGGGCGCGACCCCCTTCTCGTCGTAATAATCGGCGCAGTTTCTGCAATGCAGGTAGCTGTTGTAGAAAAAGCCGTTGGTCTTGCGGTAAAAGCCGCTGATGCCCGCGAAGATGTGCTGCGTCACCGGGCCGGAGACCCAGAAATGCGCGACCTGGGTATTGTGGTTGCCATAGCCGAGCGTCGCGTCGGCATCGAAGCGCCGACCGGGCTTCTTGGTCTTCACGATGATGGCGCCAGCGACGCCGTTGAGTCCGTAGATCGCACCCTGCGGTCCTTTCAGGATTTCGATCTGCGTCAGGTTGGCCAGCTCCTGGTTCAAGTCGAACGGATTGACCTGCAGCACGCCGTTGATCACCAGCGCATAGTTCGGCTCGGTGTCGCGACCGGTATTGATGCCGCGGATGCTCAGCTCCAGATCGCCGATCTCGGAGGTCTGGATCGCGGACACCCCGGGGGTGAGCGCGATGAAGTTGGTGGGCCGCTCGATGCCGTCGGCGCGGATGTCGTGCGACGTGAACACAGTGAGCGCAGCCGGCACGTCGATGAGCTTTTGCCTGCGCTGCTGTGCGGTCACGATGACTTCGGCGAGATTCTCACCGCCGCGCTTCGCGGCGGACGGTGTCGTGGCCGTTTGCGCGTGCGCTGCGCCACCGCAGACGGTGGCGACGAATAGGGCGACCGCGGTGCCAGCGGACAACGCCGGCGGCAATTTTCTGTGCATGCTCATGACCCCCAGCACTCAATGATTCGTGACCGTCGCTGCGACGCCGTCTGGCTGCCGCCGAGTCGTCTTTCTGATCGTGCGTCTCTCGAACCCATCGATTCGTGAGAATCAGGTGAATTGTATACAATATTTCGAGCTTCGCCAGGGCTGGATAGATTGTCTGGGGATACAAGACCCCGGAAATCAAAAAAATAGACCGAGAAACAGGCTATTACGTGGCATCTCCGCAACATTTTTCTGACGCCCGGCATGCCTGGCCCGCTGCAGAAATGGAAAATCGTATACAGTACCGTGGGCTGCATCGGTTGCCGTACCCTGGAGCTCGGGCGCTCGGCGGAGCGGTCCGAGGCGATACAGCTCGGGGTCTCGCAAGGGCGAGGGCCCTATCCTCGCCGGCTCTTCGGCGTGGGGTCGGGGCTGCAACCGATGGCACAGGTGGACCGGTGCCGCGCCGGCGCCGAGGGGCAGAGCAGGTGCTCGCAGGACCGATGGCCTGCGGGCCGCGCAGGCTATAACCGGCGGAGAGTCGAATGAGCGATGACCCCAACAGCACCTTGGCGCAGGAAAACTATGCGCGCAGTGGCTTCCTGCGCCACCTCGAGCTCGGTGTCCGGCCGGCGCTGATCATCATCGATTTCGTCAACGCGTATCTGCTTGAGGACGGCCCGCTCTATGGCGGTGAGGGCATTCGCTCGGCCCATCAGGGAGCATGTGAGCTGCTGCGTGCGGCGCGCGGCGCGCAGATCCCGGTGTTCCACACCAATCTCAGCTACGAGCGGGGCGGGCGCAATGGCGGCATCCTGTACCGCAAAGTCGGCGCGCTCGCGTGCTTTGCGGAGGATGCGCCGGAGCCGCGCTTTGGGCGTTTTGTCGAAGGACTGGAGCCGCTGCAGGGTGAGAGTGTCCTCACCAAGCAGTATGCCAGCGCTTTTTTTGCCACGCCGCTCGCCTCGACGCTGACGAGCCTGCGCATCGATACGCTGCTGATCGCGGGCGTGTCCACGAGTGGCTGCGTGCGCGCGACGGCGGTCGATTGCTGTCAGTACGGATTTGTGCCGGCGGTGGTTCGCGAGGCCGTAGGCGATCGTCTGCCCGGGCCGCATGCGGCGAATTTGTTCGATCTGCAGGCCAAATATGCCGAGGTGGTGGGACTGAAGGAGGCCTGCGACTACCTGCGGCGCTGCCGTGAGGGGTCCGGCGGGTAGCGGTCCCGTGGGGCGCTCAGCCGAGTCCGCCGACTCCGTGCAGCAGCGCGCCGAGCAGCGCCAGGAACAAGGTGACGGCGAGTGAGATCAGCGCCCAGGTCGCTCGGTGAATTTCTCGGTGCAGGGCGCCCATCTCGCCCCGAAGGGCTTTGAATTCCGACTGCATCTCGGTGCGCAGCGACTTGGATTCCGACTGCAACTCGGTGCGCAGCGACTTGAATTCCGAATGCATTTCGGCGCGCAGCGACTTGGATTCCGAATGCATGTCGGTGTGCAACAACTTGGATTCCGATTGCATGTCGGTGTGCAATAACTTGGATTCCGAATGCATGTCGGCGCGCAGATCCGAGATCTCGCCACGCAGTGCTCTGAACTCGGCCTGGGTCTGCGTGCGCGTCTCGCGCAGGTCCAGCTTGATATCGGCTATGTCGCGGCGGATGTGCGCGATGTCGGACTCGACAAGCGCAAGACGCGTCTTGGTGGGTTCCGTCATATCAAACACCGTTGCAGCCATGGAATCTCCGTGGCGCTTAATTAATACGGTTTGCGATGGCCTGTCAATGCGGTGTTGGGACTATTTTTTACCCGTCGCAGTTGGAGGGTGTTATTTCTTTTGACGTCTGGAGAAACGTCTGTCTGACAGTTTCGAGTAATCGTCGTTTGCGGCAGGCATTTTGGACGTATCGCGCGACGTTGTCGACGGAAGGCGGGTCAGGCCATTCCCCCATCGACGGACAGAATCTGTGCCGTCATGTAAGAGGCTTCCTCCGAGGCGAGAAAGGCAACGACGTGCGCCACCTCGTCCGGCAGTCCGACCCGCCCCATGGGCACGAGTTGCTTGAGGTCCGCGGCGGCGAAGATGCCCTCGCTCATCGGTGTGGCGATGATGCCCGGGGCGACGGCGTTGACGGTGATGCCGCGGGTGGCGAGTTCGAGCGCCAGCGCCCGGGTCGCTGAATTCAATGCGCCCTTGGCGGCGGCGTAGTTGACCTGGCCGCGGTTGCCAATGAGCGCGGCCACCGAGGAGATGTTGATGATGCGCCCCCAGCGGGTGCGGATCATCGGCAGCAGCAATGGCTGCGTGACGTTGAAAAAGCCGTTCACCGACACATCGATCACGCGGTGCCATTGATCCGGGCTCATGCCGGGCAGCACCGCATCATCGTGCACGCCGGCGTTGTTGACCAGGATCTGGATCGGGCCGGGGAGGCGGGCGAGTGCCTCGCGCGCCTCCCGGGCATCGGTGACATCGAAACGCACCAGCTGCGCGCTGCCGCCCTGGGCATGAATCTCATCGACCAGCGCCTCGGCGGTGGCCACGGCGCGACGGGCATGCACGTAGATGTGATGGCCGGCTCGTGCGAGCCGCCGGCAGATTGCCGCCCCGATGCCGCCGCTGCCGCCGGTCACGAGCGCGCGCTTCGGTTCGCTCATGCGCCGGCTCCGGCGGCCGCGGGCTCCGGGCTGCCGAACACGATGCCGGCGCGGCCGCTGAGCAGTTCCTGATCCCGGCTGTGCAGGGAGAACTCGTAAAGCGCCGTGCCATCGTCCCCGGCAAGGCGTTGCGCGCGGACCTCGAGGTCGCCCGCCAGGTCATCGAGGCGAAGGACCGCAAGCCGCAGGTTGCGCACGCTCGCCAGGTAGCCGTTCTGCACAGGCTGATGCAGTAGTCCGGCCATCAGCGCGCCGTGCGCGGCCATGGCCTGACCGGCGTACTCGATGCCCGCCACCGCGGCGAGCTGCCCGCGGCCGCGCAGCGGGTTGTCCGCCAAACGATGACTCGAGGCGCGGCAGCGGATCTGCGTCAGATCCCAGCCGAGCACCTCATCGAGCAGGCACATGCGGCCCTGATGCGGAATGTGTTGCTCGAGCCAGCGGCGCTGCAGGCGTACGGCGGAGGGCGGTTGCGGGCGGGTCAGGGACATGGTGTGACGGTCACGGCGAGCTGCAGATCCTCCAGATAATCGAGCACAACGCGGCCGCTGTCACCCTGGGCAATGCGCATCAGCAGCGGCAGGCTGCGCGCCGAGGGCACCGCCGCGCGCAGCGCCTCGAGGGCGGGGTTCGGGAGCGTCGCGGGCGGCTCGCGCACCAATTCGGCCGCCAGGTGCATCGAGTCGCCCGCGGGCGCAGCCGGCGCGAGCAGCAGCGCGGTGGCGAACGGCACCGGCAGCGGCCGTTTGGCGTGCAGCGGCTCGGGATAGGCGGTTTCATAGGCGATCAGCAGCACCGGCTCGCCCGTGGCCGAGACTTGGCTCAGCGCCTCGAGCAGCCCTGCGGCGAAACTGCCGTCATAGGCGCAGAGCGCGGTCGAGGGCGCGGTCGCGCGCAGCGCGATGCTCCAGTAGCCCGATGCGGCGTTGTGCACCGAGTTATGAAAGCGCGTGGGCGAGATCTGCCGCTCGGACGAAGCGAGCGCCGAGCAGATCTCATCGCAGATCGCCCCATCCCCCCCGGAGGAGGCAAACACGGTGGCGAGTGCGGTGGCATCGGCGCCGGCGTCGGCCACGGCCTGCAGGCCGGCGGCGAGTGCCAGACGGACCATGGCGCCGGTGCGGCGCCGCTCGGCCGGCGGCAGCGCCGCGGGCAGCGGCACCTCGGTGGGCGCCGCCACGTAGGGCTGCTCGCCGCGCAGCACCGGCACGCTACTCGGCCAGTCGCTGAGCCCGGCACCGAGCACGCCGACGCCGCGCAGGTAGGCCCCCAGAGCGATGCGCTCCCCGTCAGCCATGTGAGCCCTGCGGTTCGCGCCGCTCGAGGACCAGCGAGCAGTTCGAGCCGCCGAAGCCAAACGAGTTGCTGAGCACGCGCCGCAGCGGTTGGGCGCGATTGGCGGTGCAGTAGGCGAGGCCGAGGCTCGTGTCGACCTGCGTGGTATTCAGCCCGCCGGGCAGCAGCCCGTGGCGCAGCGCCAGCGCGCAGATCACCGCCTCGAGCGCGCCGGCCGCGCCGAGCGTGTGGCCGCTCGCGCCCTTGGTGGAACTCACCGGCACGGCGCTACCAAACAGCGCGCTGACGGCGCGCGCCTCGGCGCTGTCATTGCTCGGGGTGCCGGTGCCGTGCAGGTTGATGTACTCGATCTGCTGCGGCGCAAGCGCCGCCGCCGCGAGCGCCTGGCGCATCGCCAGGCGGGCGCCCAACCCCTCAGGGTGGGGCGAGGACATGTGGTGCGCATCGCTCGACTCCCCGACTCCGGTGAGCGCCACGCTCCCGGGGGCGCACGCCGCGGGCAGCGGTTCGAGGAGCGCGAACGCGGCGGCCTCGCCGATCGAGATGCCGTTGCGCGCGACATCAAACGGCCGGCAGGGCCCGGTCGCAGTCAGCTGCAGGGCCTGAAACCCGTACAGCGTGGTCAGACACAACGTGTCGACGCCGCCTACCACGGCCGCATCGATCAGGCCGGCGCCGAGCATGCGCGCGGCCGCGGCAAACACCTTGGCGCTCGAGGAGCAGGCCGTGGAAATGACGACCGCCGGGCCGGTGAGCTCGAGTACCCGGCGCACGAACTCCGCCAGCGCATAGGTGTTGTGGGTGGCGGCGTAATCGAAGCTCGCCGGCAGCGCGCCATCGGGCCCGCGGGCACGGTAGGCCCGCTCGGTCTCGAGCATGCCGGAGGTGCTCGTGCCGAGCAGGACCCCGATGCGCCCCGCGCCGCGCCGCGCCGCACACTGGCGCACTGCCGCGGCGAAGCCATCTTGCTCGAGTGCGAGCAGTGCCAGGCGATGGTTGCGGCAGTCGTAGCGAGCGAGGGGCTCGGGCAGGCGCACCGACTCCAGCTCCGGGATCTGCCCGACGTAGGTCTCGAGCGTGACGCTCTCGAACGCGCAGGGCGCCAGGGCGCCGCGCTGTGCGCGCAGCGCGGCGAGCGTCGCCTCGAGGCCCCGCCCGAGAGCGCTCGTGGCGGTGAAATGGGTGAGCGCAAGCGGTCTCATGCCGGCAGCGCATCCCGCAAGCGCACCGGGGTCAGCCCGGCGGCGCCGAGCGCGGCGAGCAGCCGCGGCAGCACCTCGAGCACCACCGGTGCGCCAGCGCCGGTCCGGGCCGCATGCCCATCGTGCAGCAACAGGATGTCCCCGGGCGCGAGGCGCCGGGCGAGCGCGCCCAGCACCCGCTCGGGGCGGCGCTCGACGGTGTCGAACCCGCGGCGTGTCCAGCTGGCGAGCTGCAGGCCGAGCCGCTGCAGGATGGGGTCGAGGAACGGATTGCGCAGTCCGGCCGGCGCGCGAAAGAATCTCGGCGCCTGGCCGATCGCCGCGGCAATGGTTTCCTGCGCGCGCTCGATCTCCCCGCGCAGCCGGCGCGGGCCGAGCAGCGAGAAGTAGGGCAGGTGGCGCTGGCTGTGGTTCTCGATGGCGTGACCGCGCGCAATGAGCTCGCGGGCGAGCGAGCGGTGGGCCGCGACCCGCTCGCCGATGCAGAAGAAGGTGGCGCGCGCGCCGTGGCGCTCGAGCACCTCGAGCACCCGTGGGGTGATCTCGGGGTCCGGCCCGTCATCGAGGGTGAGTGCAATGGGGGCCGGGGTGGCACATCCGGGCGGCAGGTGCGTCCAGTTCGAGCCCAACAGCCGGCTGCGCGGCCACAGTCCGGCGGCCGCGAGCAGCGCGTGATCGGCCACCACCGCCCCGAGCGCCCACGGCCAGAGCTGACGCTGGGCGAGCACCGCCGCGGCCGCGCCGCCATGCACGCCCGCCGAGGCGAGCAGCAGCGGGGAGGGGTGCCAGCGGGGTACAGTACGGTCGGCGCGCATGGGCAAATTTTAGCCCGGCGCGGCCGCGGACGGCGCGCGAGCGAGCAGTGCGGCGAACAGCAGCGCCAGCGCCGCCCCCGGGGCCACCGTCTGCCCGAGGTCGCGCAGTACCGGCACCGAGGAGAAGGCGAGCACCCCGAAGCCGAGCACCGTGGCCGCATTGGCGAGCAGCAGAGAGGCCAGAGTGAGGGCGGGCTCGAGCGAGCGCCGCTCGAAGAACAGCGCATAGTTCGAGCCGACCGCCACGATCAGCAGCATGCCGATGACGTGCAGCAGCGTCAGCGCCACCCCGAATGCGACGAGGCCCGCGCTCACCGTGAGCACTGCCAGGGCGAGCGGCAGGACGACGCGCAGCATGCGCGCCGCGGAGCGCAGCGCCACGGCGAGCAGCACCGCGATCGCCACGAGGCCCGCGAGCGCAAGCCGAACCGCTTCGGCCAGGTAGGTGCGATAGAGCGCATTGGCCTGGCGCTTCAAATCGAGCACGGTGGCGTGCACACGCGCGTGCTGCGCCAAGGCGGCGCGCACGGTGGCGAGGTCGATGGCATTAGTTCCCGGCCGGCGCAGCGGCAGCAGTGCGTCCCAGCCGCCGGCGGCGGGGACCAGCAGGCCGTCCACGGCGGCGGCAAAGGAGGTGCCGGCGAGCGCGGCGCGGCCGAGGAGCGGCTCCTGCCGGGTGCGGGCCACGGCCCGCACGAATGGCGCGAGATACGCGGGCGAGACCGGCAGACCCGCCAGCGCCGCGGCCAGCCGGCGGCGCAGCACCGCCGCTGTCGGCAGCGCGCGCCGGCGCTCGCGCTGCAGTGCACGGCTCGGCAGATAGGTGGCCGGGCTCTGGTAGCCGCCGAGCACCCCGCGCGCCACGAGCCCATCCAACACCCCGCCAGCCCGCTCGGCGGCCCGCAGCGCCGCCTGGCGGCTCGCGGCCGAGATCACCACCAGATCCCGCCCCCCGGGTGCCCCGAGCCCGGCGCGCAAGCGCGCATCGAGGCGCTCGGCGGCGCGCGGCACCGGACTCAGGGCCGAGAGCTGATGGTTCCAAAGCGTCCCGCGGTGCGTGTACAGCACGATCGCGGCGCCGAGGGCGAGCAGCGCCAACAGTCCCTGTGCGGGGCGGCTCGGACGCAGCACGCGCGCGGCGCGCATGCCCACTGGGCGCAGATCGCGCACCACGAAATTTCCGGGCAGCAGATGCGGCAGCACGAAGCGGGTGACCAGGCCGGCCGCGAGCACGCCGCAGAGCGAATACCAGCCGAGCTGCGCCAGCCCCGCAAAGGCCGAGGGCAGCAGCGCGGCGAAACCGCACACCGAGGTGAGCATACCGAGGCGCACGGTGGGCCAGGCGCTGCGCCGCCAGTCCGCCGGCGCAGCGCCCGTCGCCGAGCGCGACTGCACGAACAGGTAAATCGAGTAATCGACGGCCTCGCCGATCAGCGTCACCCCGAAGCCGAGCGTGACGCCCTGCACCACACCGAAGCGCAGTGCCACCGCGGCCACGCCTGCGAGTGCGCCGGAGGCGACCGGCACCAGCGCGAGGCCGAGCGCGGCGACGGAGCGGTAGGCACACGCGAGCAGTGTCAGGATGAGCAGACCGCTCAACACCGACAGGCGCATCACCTCGTGTTTGATGCGGGCGCGGGCCGCCACTGCAAACACTCCAGGTCCGCTGATCTCGAGGGTGGCGTGCGTATGCAGGTGCGCGGCGGCCCGTGCAAACGCCGCATCGATTGCGCGCAGGGCTGTGGCCTGCGCGTCGGTGTCGGAGCCGGCGGCGCGCGTGCGCACCAGCAGCAGCGCCTCCCGCCCCTCGCGCGAGACCCACACGCCCTCGGCACGGCGCGGCGGTGGCGTGTGATCGAGCGAGCCGAGCAGCGCGAGCATCTCCCCGGTCGGGTCGTGGGCGAGCGAGGGGGCGGCGAGCACACCGCCCGGGGCGGCCAGCAGACCGAGCGTGCGGCCGATGGCGGCGTGCAGCCCGGCGACGCTGAAGCGTGCGCGGCTCACGGCCGGACTGAGCAGGTAACGGTGCGCAAACAGAAACGCGGCGTCGCGCCGTTGGGCTGCGCGGGAGCCGTTTTGAACCACGCTGAAGCGCGCATCGGCGCGCAGCGCGCGTGCGAGCGCGCGTGAGAGACGAGCCCGCTCAGGCGCGCTCGCCCCGCCGATGGCTGCGATCAGCAGCCGTGAGGCGACGCCGTTGCGCAGTTGCGCGACGAGCAGCCGCTCGCTGGCGCTCGGGGTGCGGGGCAGGAACGCCGAGAGGTCGGCCGCGTAGCGGGCCCGCGCGACCACGAGCGCCGCCAGCACGAGCAGAGCGGCCCACACCGACACGGCAACGGCACGGGCCCTCATGCCGCAGGGGGCGGACCGAGGCGCATCACGGTCCGTGCACCATCGGGCGCCAGGATCTCGATCGAGTGGATGTCGGCCGCCGAGCCGGTGAGACGGATCCGGCGAACCGGCGCGTTGTGCTGCAGCGGCCGCAGCGTCAGCCGCCAGTGCGCGAGCGTGCCGTGCCAGCCGACCGCGAACTGGCGCTGCAGTCGCGCGCCCCGGCCGTTGAGCGTGTCGCGTAGTGCGGCGACGTACACGGCAATATCGGGATAGTCCCGCAGGTCAAGATGACGGGTCCGCCCGTCGCGGCGCACCGTCAGGTGCTCGCCATCGAGTATCAGCGCGCTCGCGGCCGGCTGGCGGGTGAGCTGCTCGAGGTGATCCGGTGCGCGGTAGCGCAACAGGCCGCTGCTCACCAACGGTCGGGTGAGGCCGGCGGCATAGGTACGCGCCGTGAAGGTCACTGCCCCGCGCTGGCGCGCCGCGAGCAGGCCCATCAGGCGCTCGAACGCCACAGCGGTGCCGGCGTGCGCGAGGGCGCTGAGGAGCGCGAGCGCCAGCCCGGCGAGGCACGCGACGGCGTTAGTTCTCGGCCCAGAAGTCATAGAAGTTGAACCAGTTGAACGGGTGGGCGCGGCAGAGCCGCTCGAGCTGCTCGGCGTAGCGCTCGATCGCCTCACGTACCGCCGCCTCACGCGCCGCGCGTGGCACGCCACTGAAGTCCGCGAGCGGCTCGAACACCACCCGGTAGCGGTTTGCGCCGAGATAGACCCCGGCCATCAACACCACGGGGCGACCGAGCGCGGCGGCAGCACGGAACGGACCGGTTGGAAAGCGCGCCGGGCTGCCGAGGAAGCGCACCGTCTCGGTGTGACGCTCGTGCGGCGTACGGTCGGCGAGAATGCCGACCGACATCCCCTGCTCGAGCAGACGCTGCACCTCAAGCAGAGCGAGCGGATTGTCCCCGAGCGGCACGACCGGCAACGTCTCCGGACTCACCGCCGCCAGGGCGGCGTTGATTTTGCGGGCGTTGGCGGTGTGGGCGGCCATGACCACCGGCAGCGCGGCACGCCGGCCGAGCGAACGGGTGATCTCGAAGCTGCCAAAGTGCGCCCCGAACAGCAGCACCCCGCCGCAGCGCGCGATCCGCTCGCGCAGCATCGCCTCGTCGCGCACCTCGAGGTCAAAGAGCTCGAAGCGCCCGTTGAGCAGGTAGATGCGATCATGAATGGTGCTGGCGAAGGCGAGCAGGTGCGCAAAGCGCTCGCTCGGGCGCGGCGCACGCCCGAGCACGCGTGTCAGATAGGCGCGCGAGGCGCGCCCTGCGCGCGGGGCGAACAGGAAGTAGTAGGCGGCGATCGGGTACAGGATGAGCCGCCCGGGCGCGCGCCCGAGGCGCAGCGAGCAGCGCGCCATCAGGCGCAACAGCGTGAGCCAACCGCGCTCGCGGCGCTCGGTCCACGGCGCGGCGCGCAGATTGCCCGCCGGTGCGCTCATAACGGGCTCAGCATACCGGTGGCAACGGTGCGCTTGCCACTGTCGACCCGGAAGCGGATCGCGCCGGTGGCGAGCGCCTCGTGCTCGAGCTCGAGCGGATCACCCGGGCGCACCGTGCCGGTGAATTTCACCACCGTGACCCGCCAGCGGCGGGCGCCGCCGCCGGCCGCCTCGATCGCACCGAGCACGGCATCGAGCAGCACCGCTCCGGGCAACACCGGCGCACCGGGGAAGTGTCCCTCGTAGGCCGGATGGTCGGGCGGCAGTGCGAGCGGCACGCGCGTCATGCGTCCGGGCGCGGCGCGGTCAGTGCGCACAGCGCCTCCTGCGGCAGCTTGCCCGTGCTGTTGCGTGGCAACGCCTCGAGCAGCAGCAGCGGGCGGGGCAAAAACACCGGATCGATCCGCTCGCGCAGCGCCGCGAGCAATGCCGACGCCTCGAGGCCCGGGGCGACGACCGCCGCGGCGAGGCGGCTGACGCCGGTCTGCCCGGGCGCGGGGCGCTCGGGCAGGAAGAACGCGCCATCGCGTACCCCCTCGATGGCGAGCAGCTGGTGGGTGAGGTAGGCGAGGGAGCTGCGCTTGCCGGCGATGTTGACCAGATCGGCGAGCCGGCCCTGCAGATGAAACCGGCCGTCGGGCAGGATCTGGAGCTCATCGCAGAGCGCGGTAGGCTGCTCGAGATGTCCGCCGCGCGCCCAGGCGCGCCCGGACTCGAGGCTCAGATGGATGCCGGGCAACAGCCGCCAGGGCGACTCGTGCGCGCTGCGCCGGGTGGCCAGTTGGCCGGTCTCGGTCGAGCCGTAGATCTCCATCAGCGGTGCACCGAAGCGCAACTCCGCCTCGCGCGCGAGCTCGGCATCGAGCGGCGCGGTGGCGCAGAGGAGCAGGTCCGCCGCGGGCAGTGCCTGCGGCAGCGCCAACAGCGCGCGCAGGTGAATCGGGGTGCTCACCAGGGCGCGCGGGCGTGGCAGGGCGGCGAGCGCGAGGGCCACGTCGGCCGGATAGAACGGCCGCTCGGCCACGAGCGCCGCGCCGGCGAGCAGCGCCAGCAGCACGCTCGATTCGAATCCATACATGTGCTGCGGCGGTACGGTGGCGAGCAGCGCCGTGCCCGGCGCGACGCCGAGCTCCTGGGCGCCGTCGCGTACGCACTGCACGAGCCGGCCCCAGGTCTTGGGGTGCGGCACCGGCACGCCGGTGGAGCCGGAGGTGAATACGTGCGCGACGAGGGTCTCGGCAGCGAGGCTCGGCACCGCCCAGGCCCCTGGGCGCGCGGCCCGGTGTCCGAGCTGCACCTGCGGCAGATCAATGGGGCAATCGGTGCGATCGGTGAGGCAGAACACGTCCGGGGCGAACGTCTGCAGGTGACGGACCACCTCCGGGGTGTGACTCGGGGGCAGCAGGCTCACCTTGCCGGCGAGCAGCGCAGCGGTCAGCCCGACGGCAAAGTGGTAGCGGTCGGTGCAGACGTTGATGAGGTGTTGGCCGCTCGGCAGTGCCGCGGCCAGTGCGTGCGCCTCGGCGAGGAACTGCGCGGCGCGAATGGGCTCGGCGCCGCGGTAGGCGAACACCGCCTCCCCGGCGGTGTGCGTGAGCAACGGCAGGGCAGCCAGGGGCTACTTCGTCCGGTGCGCCGCCACATAGGCGGCCAGCTGGCGCAGCGAGCGGAAGATCTGCGTGTTCGCCGCATCATCGGCGCGCAGCTGCACCCCGTAGTGTTTCGAGACCACGAGCGCGATCTCGAGAATGTCGATCGAATCGAGGCCGAGCCCTTCGCCGTAAAGACGCGCCTCGGGATCGATCTGGCGGGCTGGCACCTCCAGGTTGAGCGCCGCGACGATGAGCTCGGCGAGCTCCGCTTCCAGGGTGGCGCCGGAGTCGAGCGTCGGGGGCAAGGTCGGAGCGAGTTCGGACATCGACATCGAGTGCGGTTCTGCTGTGGTTCCTGCGCCGGCAAATTATACGGTGCGGCTGCTGGCTGCAAGGCATGACGCGCGCGGCTGCGACCGGCGGCTCACGGGCGGGTGAGCCGGCGGCTCAGCAACTGCGGTAAACGCGCCAAAAAGCCGAAAAACAGCCGGATGTGCATGGCCGTCAGCACCAGGTTGTCGCGACCGTAGCGAAAGTGCGACACCCCGCCCTCGGCGGCGCTGAAGTAGCGCACCGGGGCGGGCAGATTGAGCGCGGGCACCCCGAGCCAGCTGAGGCGCACGGCCGCCTCGACATCGAAGTCGAACCGTCGCATGCCGCGCCGGCGGCGCATCTCGCTCACCAGGGGGGCGAGCGGGTAGACCCGCATGCCGAAGAGCGAATCCTCGATCCCCGCCGCCAGGGTCTCGAGCTGCGCCCAGCCGTTCGAGATGCGCCGGCCCAGCACCCGGATGCGCGGCGCGCTGGCATCGAAGCACGGCACGCCGAGTACCATCGCCTCGGGGTGCGCTTGCGAGGCCTGCATGAAGGCCGGAATCCGCTCGCACGGATGCTGGCCGTCGGAGTCGAGGGTGAGCGCATGCGTGAAGCCGCGCGCCAGCGCGGCGCTGAAGCCCTCGAGCAAGGCGGCGCCTTTACCGCTGTTGCGCGGCAGGATGAACACCTCGAGGTCTGGATCCTCGGCGGCGAGCGCCGTCAGCCTCGCGCCCGTGCCGTCGGTGCTGCCGTCGACGACCACCCATACCGGCGCCCACTGCGCGCGCGCGGCCCGTACGGTCTCGAAGACCTTCTCGCCTGGGTTGTAGCTCGGGATCAGGACCAGGTGCGTGCGCGCCGCGCTCAAGGGGCAGCCTCCTGCGGCAACGCCTCGAGCCAGGCGCGCTGCGGCGCGTGTGCGAGGGCGGCGGCGTACTCGGTCTCGAGGGTGCGCATGCACTCGGCGACGTCGGTGGGCGCATCGAGCCGCGGGCCGAGCCGCACGCGATAGGCGATCGGCAGCCGCGGCGCCTTCAGCGGCGGCCAGCCCTTGGCGAGGTAGGGCGAGTCCGTTTCGATGAACGCCACCTGGATGGGCGCGCGGGCGTGCTTGGCGATCACCGCCACACTCGCGGTGAGGGCGTTGACGGGCGAGTGGCGCGTGCGCGTGCCCTCGGGAAACAGCAGCACCGCCGCGCCCCGCTCGAGCTCCTCGACCGCCGACTTGACCATCCGCCGCGGCGGCTCGCTGCGGATGTACCCGGCGAGGCGCGCCCCGGCACCGAGCAGCGGATGATGCAACAGGGCGGGCTTGAGGATGCAGGCGAGATCGGGGTGACGGGTGAGCAGCAGGATCGCATCGAAGGCGCTCGGGTGGTTGGGGGCGAGGATCAGCCCGCCGGCGCCCGGCAGCCGATCGAGCGCCGTGAGGTCGAGCCGGTAGGCGCCGCTCAGCGTCAGAAAATGCGTAAACAGCCGAAAGCCCGCCATCATGCTGTAGCGCGCGGCGGCGCGCCGCCGCCGCCGCGGCAGCGGCGTCAGCAGCACCAGCGCGAGCAGCGTCCACAGCACGATCATCACCGCGAGTGTGGCGAGCAGGCCGTAGGTGATGCCGTACTCGCGCAGCCGCCTCAGCACAGAGCGCCTGCCCGCCGCACTCAGGGCCCGTCGCAGCCGCCGGCCGCCTCGATCTCCACCGCGAGATCGCTGCGGCAGACGTCGGCCTGCAGGTACACGCGCCGCGCGCGCGCGCCGAGCGTGGCATCGAGCTCGCGGCGGATCAGCGGCAGGTCTGCCGGCCGGCGCACGTAGATCTTGTAGGCGAGATCCTCGAGCGTGAAGCCGCGGGTCTGCTCGAGCAGCGTGGCGATGTTGGTCAGGGTCTCGCGCGTCTGGGCGGCCGGATCGCCGGCGTGCAGCGTGCGGTGGCCGACGATGCTCGAGGTGCCGGAGATGAACAGCGCGCCGCCCCCGGGGCGCTCGAGCAGCGTGGCGCGCGAGAAGCTCGGGGCGCGTGCGCCGTATTGCGGCGGATAGTGATAGGCGCTCACCTGGCGCGGGTTCTCGATGAAGCGCGGCGGCTCGGGCGCGGCGAGAAAATAGATCACGAGCGCCCCGGCGCTCGAGCCGAGGGCGCTCGCGGCCGGCACGTTGCCGCGGATCTGCCAGCCGCAGGCGAGAAATGCCCGCTGCCGCGCGCGGTTGAATTGCCGGTAGCGCTCGAGGCCGGCGGTCTCGACGTTGATGCGCGGCAGATAGTTCCAGACGCGCACCAGGTGCCGGTGACCGCTCGTCTCGAGCGCGGCGTGGATCTGGCGGTAGGCCCATTCGGTGGCGCGCTCGAGGGGCTCCTCGGCGCTCTCCTCGACCTCGAGCGAGCCGAACAGCACGCCCTCGGTCTGGGCCAGCTGCACCGCGCCGCAGTGGCCGTAGCGGACCGGCCGGTCGGCGCGCCAGCGCTCGAGCAGAGCCCCGTCGCTCTCGAGCACCGGCATGTGCACCCTCACCTGCGGCAGCGCGGCGGGCGGCGGCGCCGTGCCCTCCGGGGCGACCCCGTAGCGCGCCGCGCCGAGCGTGTCGGCCCACTGATCGGGCGCGGCCTCGAGGTACTCCAGCCGCACGCTCGCCGCGGCGCTCATGCGTGCTGCAGCGCTCTGCGCCGGCGTGCACGGCGCGTCCAGGCGGCCCACGAGCGGCGGGGCATGCTGAGCGCGGTGAGCCAGTAGAGCAGTTGAAAGGCCCGCAGCGACGGCCAGATCGGCGTCGCGGCGAAGATGTCCCCGGCGAGCAGCGACAGCAGCGCCTCGCGCATGCGCAGCGGGTTCTTCGGGTCCATGAACAGCGCCTGCATGGCCGGCTGCGTCATGCGGTAGATGAACCAGGCGAAGCACCGCGGCCCGCGCCGCACGGTCCGCTCGAAGTGGCGCAGCGCCGCCGCGGCGCGCCGCGGCTCGCGCAGGCACACATCGAGTGCCTCCCCGGCGGCGAGGCCCCCGACCATGGCGAACAGCACCCCGGATGAGAAGACCGGATCGATGAACGAGTAGGCATCGCCCACCAGCAGATGGCGCGCTCCGCGCGCGCGCGAGCAGCAGTAGCTGTAACTGCCCGTCGCCTGCACTTCGGTGGCGAGGCTCGCCTCGGCGAGGCGTGCGGTGAGCGCCGGACAGCACGCCAGGGTGTCGAAAAAGAACGCCTGCAGGTCCTGCCTGCGCCGCTTCATGTATTGCGGCCAGACCACCGCCCCGACGCTGCTGGTGCCGTCGGCGAGCGGAATGAACCAGCACCAGCCGTGCTCGAACCAGAACAGCGCAATGTCCCCGCAGCGATCGCGGTCGGCGTCGCGCCAGGCACCGCGGAAGTGCGCGTACATCGCGCAGCTCTCGTGCCGGCGGTTGCGCGCCTTGGTGCCCAGGCGAGTGGCGAGGAAGGTATCCCGGCCCGAGGCATCGATCAGGTAAGCCGCCTCGAAGGAGCGCGGCACGCCGCGCTGCTCGGCGTGCACGCGCACGGTGTCCGGGTGCGGAAATTCCACCTCGCGCGCCCGGCACTCCTCGATCAGCTCGGCGCCGAGCGCCGCGGCGCGGGCGCTGAGGATCTGGTCGAACTCCGCGCGGCGCACCTGGTAGGCGAGCGGCAGCGCCTTGTTCCAGCTGTCGGCAAACGCGAAGCGCTGCGTGCGCGCCGGGTGCTCGGCATAGAACTGCGCGCCCCGCTTGGGCAGGCCGATGGCGCGGATGGCCTCGGCCACCCCGAGCCGCTCGAACAGCGGCAGGTTCGCCGGCAGCAGCGACTCACCGATGTGAAAGCGCGGATGGCGCGCCTTCTCGAGCAGCACCACGTGATGGCCGCGCGCGGCGAGCGCCGCCGCGGCGCTCGAGCCCCCCGGGCCTGCACCGATGATGAGCACGTCGCAGCGTTGGGGCGCTGCCGCGCTCATCCGCTCGAGCCCGCTCCGGGTTTGTGCACGGCGGCCTTGAGGCGGTGGGCCTCACTCGAGACCGCGTGACCGAATCGCTTCGCACCCTGCGCGATGGCCCGTCCGGTCCGTCGGGCGGCGTGCTTGATGCGCATGCGGGCCGGGCGGGTGTCGTGTGCAACGTGCCGGCCGAAGCGCTTGGCGGCGTGCTTGATGCGCATGCGGGCTGGGCGGGTGTCGTGTGCAACGTGCCGGCCGAAGCGCTTGGCGGCGTGTTTGATACGCATGCGGGCCGGACGGGTGTCGTGCGCGACGTGCCGGCCGAAGCGCTTGGAGTCGACGGCCACCTTGTGGCCGACCCGCTTGGCAACGTGCTTGATGCGCATGCGGGCCGGACGAGTATCGCGCGCAACGTGGCGGCCGAAGCGTTTGGAGGCGACCGCGACCCGGTGACCGAAGCGCTTGGCGTCGAAGCCGATTTGGTGGCCGACGTGGCGCAGGTCCTGTGCGAAGGACCCGGGCGTGGCGTGCGCGCTCGGCAGCGCGAGCGCGCCGAGCGCCAGCGTTGCGGCGCAGGCGAGCAGTGTGGCTGTTTGCATACAGGCACCCGAGAGGTAAGTGCCGCCGATGTTACCGTAGGTTGGGTGGGACGGTGCCAATTGTCACGGCATTCGGGCACACTGCCGCGCATGAGCACCGAGCGTCTGCCGATCTCCGTTCTCAGGCGCCGTTTCGTCCCGGGGCGCTGGGACGTGGTGGCGTTCGTGCTCGTGTTCGCTGCGCTCGCACTGCTCGCGCACAGCGCCTACGGACTGACCCGCCCACTCTCGCACCTGCAGGCCGAGCGCATCTCGCTCAGTCCCTGGGCGCTGCCGGGCTACGCGGCCCAGACCGCACTGCGCATGCTGGTGGCGATGGGGGCCTCGCTGCTGTTCACCTTCACCTACGCGACGCTCGCGGCCAAGAGCCGACGCGCCGCGGCAGTGCTGGTGCCGCTGCTCGATATCCTGCAGTCGGTGCCCATTCTCGGCTTCTCCTTCACGATCGTGTTCTTCCTCTCGCTCACTCCGGGGCGCGTGGCCGGGGCGGAGATGGCGGCGGTGTTCCTGGTGTTCACCAGCCAGGCGTGGAACATGGCCTTCAGCTTCTATCACTCCCTGCGCAGCATCCCGAGCGAGCTCGATGAGGCGGCGCGCGCCTTTCATCTCGGGCCGTGGATGCGCTTCTGGCGGCTCGAGCTGCCGTTTGCGATGCCCGCGCTCATCTGGAACATGATGATGTCGATGTCGGGCGGGTGGTTCTTCGTGGTGGCCGCCGAGGCGATCAGCGTCGGGCACACCACCGTGACGCTGCCGGGCATCGGCTCGTACATCGCGCGGGCTATCGCCGAGCGCAACCTCGGGGCGATCGGCTGGGCGATCGCCGCCATGACGGTGGTGATCCTGATCTACGATCAGGTGATCTTCCGGCCGCTGATCGCAAGCGCCGACTGGTTCCGTCTCGAGCAGGAGGTCGGGCTCACGCCGAACCGCTCCTGGGCGCTCACCATGATGCGCCGCTCGCGGCTGCTCGGACTGGCGGCGGGGGCTTTCTCCGGCATGGTGCGCTTCGGGTTCAACCGCGGCACCGCGCCGCACCGCGTGCGCGCGCCGCAGGCGAGCCGGCTGCACGATGTGTTGTGGTACGGCGCGCTCAGCCTGGCAGTGGCGCTGCTCGCCTGGCTCACCGCGCGGTACATCCTGGCGCACGTGCCGCCACGCACGGTGCTGCACGTGGCGGGGCTCGGCCTGCTCACGCTGCTGCGCGTGGTGGTGTTGATTGCGCTCGCGAGCGTGATCTGGGTGCCGATCGGGGTGTACGTCGGCATCCGCCCGCGCGTGGCCGCCGCGGTGCAGCCGGTGGCGCAGTTTCTGGCCGCCTTTCCGGTGAACCTGCTCTTTCCGGTGGCGGTCTCGGGCATCGTCTACTTCCGGCTCGACCCGAATATCTGGCTCTCCCCGCTGATGATCCTCGGCACGCAGTGGTACATACTGTTCAACGTGATCGCGGGCGCCTCCTCGCTGCCGAACGAGCTGAAGCAGGTGGGTGAGAACCTGCGGGTGGGCGGCTGGCTGTGGTGGCGGCGGATCGCGCTGCCGGCGGTCTTTCCGTTCTACATCACCGGGGCGATCACCGCGGCGGGCGGCTCGTGGAATGCGAGCATCGTCTCGGAGGTCGCCGATTGGGGCAACAAGCACCTCGCGGCCCAGGGGCTCGGGGCGTACATCGCCAATGCCACCCGCGCGGGCAACTTCGCCCGCACCGTGCTCGGCATCGTGGTGATGAGCCTGTTCGTGGTGATCATCAATCGCGCCTTCTGGCGGCCGCTCTATGCGCGCGCCGAGCGCAAGTTCCGCATGAGCTGAGCCGACGATGAACCACGCTGTTCCACCGCCCGAGTCGCTCGCACCGCTGCTTGAGGTGCAGAGCATCGGCAAGAGCTTCCTGAAGCCCGACGGCGATGCGCTGCGGGTGCTCGATGAGGTGCACCTGCAGCTGAAGCGCGGGGAGATCGTCGGTCTGCTCGGGCGCTCCGGCTCGGGCAAATCGACGCTGCTGCGCCTGATCGCCGGACTCGACACGCCCTCGCAGGGGACGGTGCGCTATCTCGGGGCACCGGTGGCCGGGCCGGCGCCGGGCATCTCGATGGTATTCCAGGGCTTTGCGCTGTTTCCCTGGCTCACCGTGCTCGGCAACGTGCAGCTCGGCCTCGAGGCGATGCGGCTGTCGCCGGCCGAGATCCGCAAACGCTCCCTGCAGGCGATCGACCTGATCGGGCTCGACGGGTACGAGTCGGCTTATCCGCGCGAGCTCTCCGGCGGCATGCGCCAGCGGGTCGGCTTCGCCCGCGCGCTGGTGGTGCATCCGAACATCCTGCTGATGGACGAGCCGTTCTCGGCACTCGATGTGCTCACCGCCGAGACGCTGCGCAATGATTTTCTCGACCTGTGGGGGCGCGGGGAGCTGCCGATCGGTGCGGTGCTGCTGGTGACGCACAACATCGAGGAGGCGGTGCAGATGTGCGACCGGCTGCTCATCTTCTCGACCCACCCGGGGCGGGTGGTGAGCGAGATCCCGATCGATCTGCCCCAGCCGCGCGAGCCGCTCGATCCGCTGGTGCGCGCGCTCGTTGATCGGGTGTACGTGGAGATGACGGCCCGCCCGCGCCAGGGGCGCGATGGGGCGCGCGCCGAGCGGCCGCAGCTGGTCGGCATCGGCACCACGCTCGAGCATGTCTCGACCAACCTGCTCGCCGGCCTGATCGAGGCGGTGAGCGAGCCGCCGTACGAGGGGCGGGCGGACCTGCCGGAGATCGCCCAGGCGCTGCACATGGAGGCCGATGATCTGTTTCCGGTGGCCGAGACCTTGCAGCTGCTGCACCTCGCGGAGGTCGGCGGCGGCGATATCCGCCTCACCGAGGCCGGGCACGCCTTCGCCCGTTCCGAGACCGATGAGCGCAAGAGCCTGTTCGCCCGCCAGCTGCTCGCCTACGTGCCGCTCGCGGCCCACGTGCGTCGCGTGCTCGATGAGCGCAGCAGCCACCGCGCCCCGAAGAGCCGCTTCCTCGATGAGCTCGAGGATCACATGGCCGAGGAGGCCGCCGAGCAGACGCTGCGCGCGGTCATCAGCTGGGGCCGCTACGCCGAGGTGTTCGCCTACGACGATCAGCGGCAGGTGTTTACGTTAGAGAACCCGCAGTGAGCGAGCCGGCCGAGACGCGTGCGCGGCTGCTCATCGTCGATGACGATGCCGAGCTGTGCACCATGCTGCGCGAGTACCTCGAGCCGGAGGGTTTCGGGGCCGAGTCGGCCGAGAGCGGCCAGGCGGCGTTGGATCGGCTCGCACGCGGCGGCATCGATCTGGTGGTGCTCGATGTGATGCTGCCCGGACTCAGTGGCTTCGAGGTGCTGCGCCGTCTGCGCGCGAGCAGCCGCGTGCCGGTGCTGATGCTGACGGCGCGCGGGGAGGAGATCGATCGGGTGGTGGGACTGGAGATGGGCGCGGACGATTATCTCGCCAAGCCTTTCAGCCCGCGTGAGCTCGTGGCGCGCATCCGCGCCATCCTGCGCCGCATGGCCGACCCGCCCGCCGACGGGCTGCTCACGTTCGGGCCACTGACCCTCGATGCGCGCGCGCACCGCGCGCGCATCGAGGATCACGATCTGGAGCTCACCAGCGCGGAGCTGCGCATCCTCGAGCTGCTCATCCAGGCGGACACCCGCACCGTGAGCCGCGAGGAGTTGATGCTGCAGGCGCTCGGCCGGCGGCTGCTGCCGACCGATCGCAGCCTCGATACCCACGTGAGCAACCTCAGGCGCAAGCTCGCCCGCTTCACCCCGCGGATCAACATCCAGGGCGTGCGCGGCGCCGGCTACGCCCTGACGCAGCGCTGAGCGCCATGCACTCGCTGTTCTGGCGGATCTTCTGGTCGTTCTGGCTCGCCATCGCGCTGATCCTGGTCGGTACGGTGACGGCGGCGGTGGACGAGGCCATCCAACACCGCGAGCAGATGCCCTGGGTGCAGCGCGGGCAGCTGTTCCAGCAGGCCGCCCACGCCTTCGAGGCCGGTGGGCCGCCGGCGCTCGAGCGCTGGGCGCGGGCGCTGCGGGGCGGGCCGTACTACGACCGCACCTTCGTGATCGGGCCGAACGAGCACGATCTGCTCGGCCGGCCGCTGCCGCCGCTGCTCAGAGCCTTTCTCACCCCGCAGGCGAGCGCCGCGCGCGGACAGCCCCCGCCGATCGGCGGGGCGCTGGTGCTGACGCTTCCCGACGGGCGGATGTATCAGGTGGTGGTGACCGAGCTGCAGCGCCATCCGCTGCTGTTCTTCGGGGCGCTCGGCCTGCCCGGAGTCGCCGGCACCACGCTCGCGGTGGCCCTCGTGGTGAGCACGCTCATCTGCCTGCTGCTCGCGCGTCACCTGGTCGGCCCCATCGACCGGCTGCGTCAGGCGGCGCGCACCGTGGCGGCAGGCAATCTCGATGTGCGCGTCGCCCCGGGCATGCGCGGGCGGCATGATGATCTTGCCCGCCTGGCGGCCGACTTCGACGCCATGACGGTGCGGGTGCAGGGGCTGCTCGATTCGAAGCAGCAGCTGCTGCGCGACGTCTCGCACGAGTTGCGCTCGCCGCTCACGCGGCTGCAGCTCGCCCTCTCGCTCGCGCTGCGCCAAGAGGAGCTGCCGCGCCAGCTCGAGCGCATCGGCCGTGAGGCCGATCGGCTCGAGCAGCTGATTGCGCGCATCCTGAAGCTCGCGCGGCTCGAGCGCCCGGCCGGGGAACTCGTCGGGACGCCGCTCGACATCGGTGAGCTGTTGCGCGAGATCACGGCGGACGTCGGCATCGAGGCGGATGCGCGCGGTGGCCGCCTCGCGCTCGAGGTCGAGCCGCAGCTCACCACCTGTGCCGATCCGGAGTTGCTGCGCAGCGCCTTCGAGAACGTGATTCGCAACGCCGTGCGCTACGGAGCCTGTGGCAGCGAGGTCAGCGTGTGCGCGCGGCGAGCCTCCCGCCCCCCCGGGGACGAGCCGGGCCTCGAGGTGACGGTGCGCGATCACGGTCCGGGCGTCCCGGCGGGGGATCTGGAGTCGATCTTCGAGCCGTTCTACCGCGTCGATGCAGCCCGCCATCGGGCCGTGGGCGGTGATGGGTTGGGACTGGCCATCGCGGCGCGGGCCGTGAGCCTGCACGGGGGTGAGATGAGCGCGCGCAACGCCGAGGGCGGTGGACTCATCGTGACGGTGCACCTGCCGGTGCGAGCCGCTGCGCCGGCCTGAGTGCTCACTGGCGGGCGGCGCCGGCTTTCCGGTAACATTCGGCGCATGAAGGTAATGGTCCTGACCAGTGCGGCCGTGGCGCTGTGTGTGGCGGTGGGGGCGTTCGCGCTGCACTTCGAGCTCAACGTGCGCACCCACACCTATCACGAATTGAGTGAGCTGCGCGGGCAGGCGCGCACCGACCTCGACTCGCGGCGCATCTCTGCTTCCCGTGCCAGCACGCTCGATGAGCGTCTGCATGAAGCCCGCATCGAACTCGAGCACGATGACGTGCGCGGCGCGCAGAAGCTGATTGACGGCGTGAAGGCCAGCCTGGCGCACACCCGCGCGGCCTGAGCGGCCGCCTCGCACCCCTCTGAACGCCCACCGGGTCGCACCCGGCGCGCGGTCGCTCTTGCGTAGAACTACCGATTTCGGGGTCGCGCGCTCGCTCCTACAGTCCACGCAGATCGCGGCACGAACGGTTCCGCAGCGGCGGTGCCCTCGGCTGCGGGATGGCGTGACCCCGCGCCGGGGTCGGTGAGGATCCAGCCATGCGCACCTCGATCGCAGCGTGTCTCGGCCCGCACCGGGGACGCTGGATCGCGCTCGGGCTGTCCGTGCTGCTGCTCACCCCCGCGCAGGCCCGAGCGCCGCTGCCGCTGCTGCGCCCCTGGGTGCATCCCGGCGCGGCCTTCATCCGGGCCAACGGCTATCACGGCGCGAGCACTTGTGCCGCCTGCCACGCCCAGGCGCTCAGCGAGGTGCTCGAGTCGGTGCACTGGACTCTCGCCTCCCCGGTGCGCAACGTCGTGGGGTTGCCCGAGGGCTCCTGGTGGGGCATGGCAAACCGCCAGTGCGCGCTCGCCGGCTGCATGGCCGCGGCCAACTGGCTGGCCGCGACCCACGGCCGCTTCACGCCCCAGTCCCAGGGCTGCGGGGTGTGTCACATCGGGGCGCTGTCGGCGCCCCCGATGCCGGGCCGCCCGCCCACCGCCGCGCAGCGCCAGACGGTCGACTGTCTGGTGTGTCACGCGAAGCGCTACGACTGGAGCCGACGGGCGCGGCGGGTGAGGGATGCCTCCGGGGTGCATTGGGGTGAGGACACCTCTGTGCGCTCGGCTTTGAGCATCACGCGAGTACCGACCAACGCCGCGTGTCTGCGCTGTCACGAGCACGCCTTCTCGGCCGATTACAAGCGGGGCACACCCTTCACGGTCGCCAATGACGTACACGCCCGCGCGGGCTTGCGCTGCGTGACGTGTCATCTCACCGAGCATCACAAGATCGCCAAGGGCCAGGTGGAGTCCGACATGGTGGCGAACGATCGGCCCGACGTGCCGGTGCGCTGCTCGGGCTGTCACGGGCCGAGCCCGCACACCGGTGCGCGCGCGGCGATCCTGAATGCGCACATCCGGCGGCTCGCCTGTCAGACCTGTCACATCCCTCAGGTGAGCGGCATCGTCTATGAGAACTGGGGCGAGCCGGTGCGCGATGATGCCCACGGTCGCCACAGTGCGCTCTCGAAGTACGACCCGAGCCCGGCATTGCGCGCCGCGTTCGTGCCCACGGTGCGCATCGAGCGCGGGCCGCCCCAGTACGAGTGGCGGGTGGCGAACACCGCCGAGCAGCCTGCCGCGCAGAGCTGGATGGCTTTTGCCACCAGCACGCGCGACACCCCGGGCGCGCGGCTCTACCCGGTGCGCGCGCTCACCCAGGTCATGCTCTTCGACCGCACGCGCAAGATGTGGCAAGCGCCGGGCATGAGCGGCCTGCGGCGTGATCCGCAGAGCGCCGAATTCCCATTGCTGCTCACACCGAACCGCGAGGTGTACAACCGCACCGGCAGCGTGCAGCAGGCGCTCGCGGCCGGGATGCGCGCGCTCGGGGTGCCCTGGAGCGGGCAGTGGCGGGCCATGCAGGTGCCCGGGATCTCCTACATCTCGGTCAATCACGGCATCCGCACGCGTGGGCTGGCGTGCATCGCCTGCCACTCGCGCCACGGCGTGATGGATTTCAAGCGGCTCGGCTACTCCGCGCAGCAAATCCGTCAGCTCGAGCAAGCCGTGCGCCCATCGGCACGCTGAGTCGCGGCCTGCGCGCGGCGCGCGGCGGCGCAAATCGCTTGGCGCCATCAGACTCTTTTCCGCTAGAATACTGTGAAAATATCTGGAACACGGATTGTGTCGTCGTAACGCAACGCAGTGACCGACCGATCACACAGTAAGTCGACCGAGCAGCCTTCCCAGCCCGCTCAGCCGGTTGACGAGCGGCCGGGCGAGCCACCGGGCACCACGGCGGCACAGAATCCCGAGCCCCTCATTCCCCTCGATGCCCCGCCCGTTCATGTGTCGGTGCGCGGCTTCGCCGCGCGCTGGGAGCGGCTGCTCAGCAGCCGCACGCGGCGGCTGTTCCTGCAAATCGGTTTGCCGTGGGGCGCAGCGCTGCTGGTGGGCCTGATCTCGGTACTGTATGCGCGCTGGAGCACCGAGGCGTATTACACGTTCACCGATTGGATCGCCGGGCGCGAGTGGCTGGCCTTCCTGATCACTCCGGGGACGCTGGTGCTGTCGGTGTATCTGACTCGACGCTGGTTCTACGGCGCCGAAGGCAGCGGCATCCCGCAGGTCATCGCCGCCGTGCACGCCCCACGCGAGGAGGGCGATGAGACGCTGATGCAGCGTCTGTTCGGTCTGCGGGTCATCGTCGGGAAGGTCGGCGTATCGCTCATTGCCTTTCTCGGCGGGATGACGATCGGTCGCGAGGGACCGACGGTGCACATCGGTGCAGCGATCATGGGTGAGACGCGCAGGTTCTATCCGCGCCGCACTCTGGCGCTGGAGCGGCGGCTGCTGATCGCCGGCGCCGCAGCCGGACTCTCCGGCGCGTTCAACACGCCGCTCGCCGGCGTCGTGTTCGCGATCGAGGAGTTGGCCCGCGATTTCGAAACGCGCACCAACGGCATCATGATCACCGCGGTGGTGTTCTCCGGCCTGACCTCGCTGGCGTTGGCGGGCAACTACTTCTATTTCGGGCACTTGAACGTCACGGTGCCGCTCACCCTCGACTTCGTGCTGCCGGTGATCGTCGCCTCCCTTGGCTGCGGGCTGCTCGGTGCGGCGTTCAATTACGGACTGCTGCACTGGCGCAAATGGATGCCGCTGCGGCTGCTGAATTTCAAGAACGGCAAGCCGCTGTGGTATGCGCTCGCGAGCGGTGTGCTGATCGCCGCGATCGGAGTGGCCACTCACGGCCAGACCTGGGGCAGCGGTTACGATCAGGCGCGCGAGCTGCTGCACGGCCAGGCGCCGCTCAGCATGGCCTTCGGCATCACCAAATGGGTGTCGATGCTGGTAAGTTATCTGTCGGGGATCCCGGGCGGGCTGTTCTCCCCGTCCCTGGCGATCGGGGCGGGCATCGCCCAATGGGTTCATGCGCTGTTCAGCTGGGCGCCGATGGCGGTGGTGATCGCACTGTGCATGACCGGTTACCTCGCCGCGGTCACCCAATCACCCATCACCTCGTTCGTGATCGTGATGGAGATGACCAATGGCACCGCCATGGTGATTCCGATGATGGCGGTGGCATTGCTCTCGTCGCGCATCGCAAGCCTGTTCACGCGCCCGATCTACCACGGACTCGCCGTGGATAAGTACTTCGATTACCAACCGCCGCCCGAGAGCGGCGTGCAGGCCGCTGCGCCGCATTGATTGCGCGGCCGATGAGTGATTGGTGACGGTCGCCGGGACGACCGGGGCGCGCGCTCGCTACACTGTGCACCGACGAGGAGCGCACCGCGCTCGATTCCGGTAAAATTCCGGCTCTTTGAACCACGGTTGGTGGTAGGCAATCCGATAGTGTCAGACCCTCCTCAGCGCGAGCTGCCGTTACCCCAGGCGGCCTCTGAGAGCGTGCCCGAGGCCGCTGTGGCCGCCGCGACGGCGAGTCAGCAGGCCCCCCGTTCGCCCGAATCGCTCGTGCCGCTCGATGCGCCGGCAGTCTATCTGCCCATCTGGACGTTGCGCGATCGCTTCCACCGGCTGCTCACGCGCCGCGCGCGCCGCTTGCTGCTGCAGGTCGGACTG
>DAHVTM010000116.1:0-10605 GCA_027324195.1 Gammaproteobacteria bacterium
AAGCCCGGTCACGGCCTCGGTCACGGTGTGTTCGACCTGCAGGCGGGTATTCATCTCGAGGAAGTAGAACTCGGTGCCGTCGAAGAGAAACTCGACCGTTCCGGCACCCCGATAGTCGATCGCGCGCGCAATGGCGATCGCCGCCTGGTGCAGCCGCTCACGCAGCGCATCCGGCAGTGCCGGCGCGGGCGCCTCCTCGATGAGCTTCTGGTGCCGCCTCTGCACCGAGCAGTCGCGATCGCCGAGATGAATGCACTGGCCATGCGCATCGGCGAACACCTGCACCTCGATGTGCCGTGGCTCGGGCACGAATCGCTCGATGAGCAGCGTGCCGTCCCCGAAACTGCTCTCGGCGAGTCGCCGCGCCGCCTCGAGCGCCGCGCGCAGCTCCTGCAGAGTACGCACCACGTACATGCCCTTACCGCCGCCGCCGGCGGCCGGCTTGACGATCAATGGCACTCCGACCTCGCGGCCCTGCGCCTCGAGCCAATCGAGTTCCTGGCGCTGTCCCTCATAGCCGGGCAGGACAGGAATGCCGGCGGCACGCACGCGCGCCTTCGCGAGACTCTTCGAGCCCATCGCCTCGATCGCCTCCGGCGTGGGGCCGACGAAGCTCAGCCCGGCATCCCGGCACGCCCGAGCGAAGCGGGCGTTCTCGGAGAGAAAGCCGTAGCCGGGATGAATGGCCTGCGCACCGCTCGCCCTCGCCGCGGCCAGGATCGCCTCGATGTCGAGATAACTCTGTGCCGGCGCCGGCGGGCCGATGCGTACGGCCACATCGGCAAGTCGCACGTGGCGCGCGAGCGCATCGGCGTCGGAGTACACCGCGACCGTGGCAAGACCCAATCGATGCGCAGTGCGCAGGATCCGGCAGGCAATTTCACCGCGATTGGCAACGAGCAGACGCTGAAACATGGGCGCACTCACATGCGGAACAAGCCGAATCGGGTCTGCTCCTGCGGCGCGTTGCGCGCGGCCGCCAGGCACAGCGTCAGAACCCGACGAGTATCGAGCGGATCGATGACCCCATCGTCCCAGAGTCGCGCCGAGGCATAGTAGGGGTGCCCCTGGCGCTCGTACTGCTCGCGGATCGGCGCCTTGAACGCCACCTCCTCCTCGGCCGGCCACTCACCGCCGCCGGTCTCGATCTGGGCGCGCTTGACCGTGGCGAGCACGCTGGCGGCCTGCTCCCCGCCCATCACCGAGATGCGCGCGTTCGGCCACTGGAAGAGCATGCGCGGGCCGTAGGCCCGGCCACACATGGCGTAATTACCCGCCCCGTAGCTGCCGCCGATGATAACGGTGAACTTCGGCACCCGCGCACAGGCAACCGCGGTGACGAGCTTCGCCCCGTCGCGGGCGATGCCGCCGGCTTCGGCCTTGCGCCCGACCATGAAGCCGGTGATGTTCTGTAGAAACAGCAGCGGAATCGCCTCGCGCGCACACAGCTCGATGAAGTGCGTACCCTTCAAGGCGCTCTCGGAAAAGAGGATTCCGTTGTTGGCGAGAATACCGACGGGGTAGCCGCCGATGTGCGCGAACCCGCACACCAGCGTCGTGCCGTAGAGCGCCTTGAACTCCTCTAACTCCGAAGCATCGGTGAGCCGGGCGATCAGCTCGCGCACATCGTAGGGACGGCGCAGACTCTGTGGCACCACTCCGTAGAGTTCCTCCGCGGCATAGTACGGCTCGCGCGGCGCACTCGGCGGATCGGTGCAGGGCCCGGCGCGCAGCCGTGCGACAATGCCTCTGGCGATGCCGAGTGCGTGGCTGTCGTTGTGCGCATAGTGATCGCACACGCCCGACTCACGACAGTGCACGTCGGCCCCGCCGAGCGATTCGGCATCGATATCCTCACCGGTTGCCGCCTTCACCAGCGGTGGGCCGCCGAGGAATACCCGGCCCTGATTGCGCACAATGACGTTCTCATCGGCCATCGCCGGCACGTACGCGCCACCGGCCGTGCACGAGCCGTGCACCACCGCGATCTGCGCCACACCGAGCGCCGAGAGCGTCGCCTGATTGTAGAAGATGCGCCCGAAGTGCTCCTTGTCGGGGAACACCTCATCCTGCGCCGGCAGAAAGGCCCCGCCACTCTCGACCAGATACACGCACGGCAAGCGGTTCTCCAGAGCGATCTCCTGGGCGCGCAGGTGCTTCTTGACGGTCAACGGATAGTAGGTCCCGCCCTTGACGGTCGGATCGTTGGCGACGATCACGCACTCCCGAGCGCTCACCCGGCCGATGCCGGTAATGATCCCGCCACAGGCGATGCCGCCGCCGTAAAGGCCGTGCGCGGCAAGCTGCGAGAACTCGAGAAACGGGCTGCCGGGATCAAGCAGCAGCCGCACGCGCTCGCGGGCGGTGAGCTTGCCCGCAGCCCGGTGCCGGCTGAGCGCCGCGGCGGATCCGCCCGCGGCGACCCGCTCGACCTCGCCCCTCAGCTGCGCCGCGAGCGAGCGCAGCGCGCGGGCATTGTCCTGAAACTCCTGCGAACGGGTATCGAGGCGCGATTCGATGCGGGGCATGAGCTTGTCACGATAGCCGGATTGTCGGACAATCATACCGACACATTCCAACGGATGACAAGCTCATGCCCGCCCACGATGCGTTCGACAGCGGCCCCGGTCTCGATGCGGCCACGGAGGAGATCCGCAGCGAGGTCCGCCGATTCGCCCGCGAGCGCATCGCGCCGCGCGCGGCCTCGATCGACCGCGACAATGCCTTTCCACGCGATCTGTGGCCTGAACTCGGCGCGCTGGGCCTGCTCGGCATCACGGTGCCCGAGCGCTGGGGCGGCGCCGGACTCGGCTACCTCGCGCACGTGATCGCAATGGAGGAGATCTCACGTGCCTCCGGCTCAGTGGGCCTGTCCTACGGCGCGCACTCCAATCTGTGCGTCAATCAGCTGCGCTTGAACGGTACCGACGCGCAGCGCGAGCGTTACCTGCCGAAACTGCTCAGCGGCGAGCACGTCGGGGCGCTCGCGATGTCCGAGCCGCAGGCCGGCTCGGACGTGACGTCCCTGCAGTTGCGCGCCGAGCGGCGCGGTGACCAATACCTGCTGAGTGGGCGCAAGATGTGGATCACGAATGGTCCGGACGCCGATGTGCTCATCGTGTACGCCAAGACCGACCCGGCGGCCGGCAGTCGCGGCATCAGCGCCTTCATCGTCGAGCGTGGCTTTGCCGGGTTCAGCACCGCGCAGAAGCTCGACAAGCTCGGCATGCGCGGCTCGAGCACCTGCGAGTTGGTATTCGAGCAATGCGCGGTGCCACGCGAGAATCTGCTCGGCGAGGAGAACCACGGCGTGCGCGTGTTGATGAGCGGCCTCGATTACGAGCGCGTGGTGCTCTCGGGCGGTCCGCTCGGCCTGATGGCCGCGGCGCTCGAGCTCGTACTGCCCTACGTGCGCGAGCGCAAGCAATTCGGCCAGCCGATTGGCACGTTCGAGCTGATGCAGGCGAAGCTTGCCGACATGTATGCCGCGTTCGGCGCGAGCCGCGCGTACGTGTACAGCGTGGCACGCGATTGCGATGCCGGTCGAGTCAGACGCCGCGACGCCGCCGCCTGCATTCTGTTCGCGGCCGAGCACGGCACGCGGGTTGCGCTCGAGGCGATTCAGGCCCTCGGCGGCAATGGCTACATCAACGATTATCCAGCCGGCCGGCTGCTGCGCGATGCGAAACTCTACGAAATCGGCGCCGGCACGCAGGAGATCCGCCGCATGCTGATCGGACGGGAGCTGTTCGAGGCGGCCGGCTGAGCTGCGATGAGCGTGCAATTCGATCCGCTCGCACTCACGCCCGCCTATCGCAAGGTGGCCGATGTGATCACCCAGCGCATCGTGAGCCGCTCCCTGCGCGAGGGTGAGCGGCTGCCTCCGGAGACCGAACTCGCCCGCCAGCTCGGGGTGAACCGCTCGACGGTGCGCGAGGCGCTGCGCGAACTGGAGTCAAGCGGACTGCTTGAACGCCGGGCGGGCTCGAAGCGCATGACGGTGAGTCGCCCGCAGCATCGGGCCGTCGCGCAGGACGTCAGTCGCGCCCTGGTCTTACACGATGTGACCTTTCTCGAGGTCTGGACGGCGCTCAGCGAGTTCGAGCCGCCGATTGCCGAGAGCGCCGCGCGGGCGCGCGATACTGCTGACCTCGAGCGGCTCACCGCGGCGCGCCAGCGCTTCGACGCCGACAATGCTGTGACCGAACGGGCCGTGCATCATACGGCCGAATTCTTCCGCGCCCTCGGCGCGGCCACGCACAATCAGGTGTTCGCTCTGGTGCACGAGCCGCTCATCCAGCTGCTCGAGCCCTCGCTGCGCGACATGATCGATCAGGTGCCGCAGGCGCGCACGCGCATCGCGACGGCGCAGCGGCGCATCCTCGAGGCGCTCGAGCGCCGCGATCCCGAGGCTGCCCGGCAGTGGATGGCGCGCCACATCCGCGACTTCAGGAAAGGCTACGAACTGGCGGGCATCGATCTGACGCACCGCATCGCTTGAACGCCTCCCCGGCGCTAGAGAAACAGGTCGGTCAGCAACTCCTCCTCCCGCACGTCGCTCGGCCGGTAGGTGGAGAAGTCCCTCACGCCCTCCTCGCGCAGCACCTGCTCATCGATGCAGAACTGCCCGGTGAAGGTGCGGCTGTCGCGCTTGAGCATCGCGCAGGCGGCCTCGGCGACGATCTGCGGTGAGCGCACCCGGTGCTGCATCCCGGACGGCGCGCCGGCAAGCGCAACCTGTAGCGCAGCAGTACCGATGATGGTCCGCGGCCACAGCGCATTGACCGCGATCCCCTCGCCGGCGAGCTCCCCGGCGAGTCCGAGCACGCACAGGCTCATGCCGAACTTGGCGAGCGAATACGGCAGATGCGGCGCAAACCAGCGCGGCTCGAGATTCAGCGGCGGAGCCAGCATGAGAATGTGCGGGTTCACGCCCCGCGCGAGGTGCGCCGCGGCGAGCTTGCTGCACAGCAGCGTGCCGCGCGTGTTGATCGAGTGCATCAGGTCGAAGCGGCGCATCTCGGTCGCGCGGGTCGGAGTGAGGCTGATCGCGCTGGCGTTGTTGACCAGAATATCGATGCCGCCGAAGCGCTCAGCGGTCCGTTCGATTGCCGCCCGCACCTGCTCATCCTCGCGCACATCGAGGGGCAAGGCGAGCGCCGTGCCGCCGGCGGCCTCGATCTGCTCGGCCGCGGTATAGATCGTGCCGGGCAGCTTCGGATGCGGCTCCGTGGTCTTGGCAGCCACGGCCACGTTTGCGCCCTCGCGGGCCGCCCGCAGCGCAATCGCCAGACCGATCCCGCGGCTCGCCCCGGTGATGAACAGAGTCCGTCCGCGCAGACTCCCCTCGCCCGATGCCCCCATGTGCCCCTCATGCGCCGCGGCCGCCCGATGCGGCCCGCGGCATCATAGCAGTCCCGACTGTCGCCCCGAACCGACGACTGTTGAGGCCCTGCATATGCCGCAGAAGTATCAGTAAATACCGCAAAATCACCCCGCCGAGGATCACTCCCCGGTAGAATCCCGCCCGCTGAATCTCCCGGCAGAACAGAGAGGTACACGCACTTGGCGGCGATTAGCAGTGAACGGGTGCTCTCGGTCAGGCACTGGACCGACACTCAATTCACCTTCACCACGACACGCGACTCCGCGCTGCGCTTTGAGAACGGGCAGTTCGTCATGGTCGGGCTGCAGATCGACTCCCGACCGCTGCTGCGCGCCTACAGCATCGCCAGCGCCAACCACGAGGAGCACCTCGAGTTCCTCAGCATCAAGGTGCCGGATGGCCCGCTCACCTCGCGTCTGCAGCACATTCGCGAAGGCGACGAAGTGCTCATCAGCCGCAAGCCGACCGGCACGTTGGTGCTGCACGACCTGAAACCCGGTAAGCGTCTGTATCTGCTCTCGACGGGCACCGGGGCGGCGCCCTTCATGAGCGTAATCAAGGACCCGGAAACCTACGAGCGTTTCGAGCGGGTCATTTTCGTCCACGGCGTGCGCTGGGCACGGGAGACCGCGGTGCTCAAGCACCGCATCGAGGAGCTGAAGAATCACGAGTTGCTCGGGGAGTGGGTGCGCGAGAAGCTGCTGTACTATCCGGCCGTCACGCGCGAGCCGCACGCCAACCGCGGCCGCCTCACGACGCTCCTCGAGTCCGGGCGGCTGTCGTACGATCTCGGCCTGCCGCCGCTCAGTCCCGACGAAGACCGCGCCATGGTGTGCGGCAGCCCGGCGATGCTCACCGACACCTGCTCGCTGCTCGATGGCCGTGGGTTTCAGATGTCACCGCACATCGGGGAAAGCGGCGACTACGTCATCGAGCGGGCATTCGTCACACGGTGACCCGCACCGAGGCGTGAGCTCACGCCCCGGCAGGCTGCTGCGCCAGCCGATCGGCACGCGCGGCCAGTAGCCACAGCGCGGCGCTCACCGCGACCGCCACCGGCACGATCATCACCGCCGTACCGAGCGATGTGGCATCTGATATATGCCCAATGATCGGCGGGGAAATCACATCGCCGAAGGTGTGGATCATGAACACACTCAGTGCCACGGCACAGGCCCTTTCCGTCGGCCCAACGAGGTTGACGATCGTGCTGGTAATCGGCCCAGTGGACATGAAAAGCAGCAACTCGGCGGCCGTCAGGGCACCGTAGTACACGGCAGGCGTCGCCGCAGCGAGCGCCAGATAGGTCGCCGGCACCGCGAGCAGTGTCACCCAGCCGGACAGCCACAGGTGCGCCTGGCGGGAATAGCGCAGCGCGTAATCGCCGAGCCAACCACCGGCAAAGGTGCCGAGAAAGCCGGTCACAACGACGATGTAGCCGAAGCCGGCCGTGGCCTGCACGCCTGACACACCGCGCACGCGCTCAAGAAAGGTCGGCATCCAGAATGCCATTCCGCCGAGGGCGAACGTGTACGCCGCATAGCCAAGAACGGTCAGCAGATACGGTCGCCGCCGCAACAAGTGCACATACGTCCGCCACGATCCTGGCGCCGCGGTCGAGCGGGCGGGCGCTGAGGGTGCATCTGCAGCAACATCACGAGCGCCCCGCGCTGGCTCGGGCAAACGCCAGACCCAAAACGCCAGCATCATCCCCGGGACTCCAGCGACGAAGAACGCCGCCCGCCAGCCGAAATGAGCGAGCACGAGCCCCCCCACGATGTAGCCGAGCGCCGCACCCACCGGGATCGCCATGTTGAATACAGAAAATGCCCGGCCCCGCGCTTGCGGCGCGAAGCAATCAGCGAGCAAAGATGGCGCAATGGTCCCATAGGCGGCCTCACCAATTCCGACCGCCGCACGCGCACCGAGGAGCTGCCAGTAGCGGTGTGCCAGGCCCGACAAACCAGTCGCTAGACTCCACAGAAAGACGCCGATTGCGATCGGCCGAGTGCGCGAACCACGATCCCCGAGGCGCCCAAACACCGGTGCGGCCAACATGTAGACGATGAGAAACGCACTCATCAGCAGACCGAGCTGCTGATCAGTCAGGTTCATTGAGGTGCGCTTCAGAGCCGGCAGCAGCGCCGCCACCACGTATCGGTCGAGATAATTGAGCAGATTGATGCCGGTCAGTACCGCCAGCGATGCCAGGGATGCGCGCTTGACTGCGCCGGAAGTGTCACCCACGGGCGATGTGCTCAGGCTGCCACGGACGCTGTCAGCGCCACGTCACTGACCTCGCCGAGCCGCGGCAGGCGAATCTCGGCGACCCACTGTCCGCCCGCACGCGCTGAGGCCTCGAATTTGGCCCGCTCGCCGAACTGGATCGCCAGCCGCTCGCGGACGTTCTTCAGGCCGATCCCCTCGCGTCCGGCCGGCTCATGCCGGTCAATGGTATTGCTCACACGCAACCTCAGCATCTGTCCTTCCTCGATGGCCTCGACCCGGATCTCGACCGCCTCGGCGTGGCCTGCAAGGCCATGCACCACGGCATTCTCGATCAGCGGCTGCAGAATCAGACTCGGCACCCAGACATTCGGGGAGCACTCCGGCGCCGGTACGTGCACGGTCAGCCGGTCGGCGAAGCGTCGCTGCTGCAGCATCAGGTACAGCCGTGCGAACTGCAACTCATCGGCGAGCCGCGAGAACTCCCGCTCCCCGGCGTGCAGCAGCCGGCGCAGCAGATCGGCGAGCTGCACGATCATGCTGCGCGCATCGGCCGGATCGCCGTCGATCTGGCCGTGAATGGTATTGAGAAGATTGAACAGCGAATGCGGCGAGAGCTGCATGCGCAGGGCAGCCAGATGCGCCGCCGTCAGCGCCCGCTCGAGCGCCGCAGAGCGGATCTGCGAATCCCGCAAGCGGCGGTACACGTCAAATCCCGTTGCGAGTGCGAGGCCGAACCAGTAGGTCAGGAGAAAACTCGTGGCGCTCGCGATCCACAACTGCGCCAGGGGCACGCTCGGGGCATGCGCGGCGCCGCCGGCGGCGTGCGAGAGCTCCCGGATCACCTCGTGCACCCCCTCGAACACCGCATCGCCCAGCCAAAGCGTCGGCTCGGCAAGCATCGCAAATCCGACCCCGAGCAGCAGCTGCAGCGGCAGGCGGCGCCAGAGCGGCTGCCAGCCCAGGCGCAGGGACGTCCACACGCACCCGAGCAGCACCGGGTAGAGAAACAGGTGCTGCAGCAGCCGGGCCCGCCACGGGGCGAACAGGTGCGCGACATGCATGGCGGTGAAAATCAGCCGCATCTGATTGCCATACAGCACGTCCGAGAGCGCCACGTAAATCCAGAACACCGTGACGATCAGCAGCAAGGGACGAAAGCGCGCGTTCATGACCGCAATGCTACCCCGACGCCGCGCCCGCTTGTACGCCGCCACGGCCACTGAGGCCGATGACGGCGGCGGAGCGCTCCGGTACAGTCGCGGCCATGGAAATATTCAAGGAATTCCGCATCGAAGCGGCCCATCGGCTGCCCCACGTGCCGCCCGGACATAAGTGTGCCCGGCTGCACGGGCACTCCTTTCGCATTGGCGTGCACGTGGAGGGTCCGCTCGACCCGCTGCAGGGCTGGGTGTGCGATTTCGCGACGCTGAAGAGCGCGTTTACGCCGGTACACGAGGCGCTCGATCATCGCTACCTCAACGAGATCCCCGGGCTCGAAAACCCGACCAGCGAGCATCTGGCCCTGTGGGTCTGGCAGCGGCTGAAACCCGCGCTGCCGCAGCTGAGCCGCATCACCATCCGCGAGACCTGCACGAGCGGCTGCGAATACCGCGGCTGAGCGCACGCTAACGACACGGCCCGCCGAGCAGTCCCGCCTTCAGCGCCCGCCCGGGCGGGTGCGGGCCGAGCCAGATGCCGAAGAAGGCGCGCGCGAAGTCCGTGCCCGGAATCGAGCCCTGCGCCACCCCGTTCAACAGGTACTCGATGCCCTTGCCCGGCAGGTGCACGAACGCCATGGTCTGCCCCGAACCGAGACCGTGCATCCAGCCATTCAGCTCTGCAATGCGCCCGCGCAGGGCCGCCAGCTGCTGCGGCGCGCTGTGCCTGAAGCCCTCACGCCAGGCTGAGCGCAGTTCTCCGGCCGTCACATGCCAGAGCATATGCAGCACGATCTCGCTCGGCTGATCGCTACTGAGGATCGCGGCCGCGTCAGTGGAGGGATGCGCCAGATACAGCGCACCGACGTACACCTTGATGCGAAAGAAGGTCGCCTTGCGAAGGCCGAGTCCGTTCAGCCTGAGCGACTGACCGTGCACCGTCACCTGCTCGGGAAAGGAGACCCCATCGCACTGGCGCGCCTGCGCCCCGCCGCTGGCGATCAACAGCGCCGCCGCAAGCGCCATACTTTTCCACCCGGTCCGCATCTTCAGCCTCCTCGCCTGCCCGGATCTGCGCCGAACCCTGCAACAGCCTAGCACGGCGACAGCGTCCTGCCCGCAACAGCCGACACAGACGCCAGCAGGCGGCCCGCTCGGATCGGTGCACGCCCGATGAGTGCACTCGGCACTCATCCCGGTCAGTACGCATAGGCGCCGATGTCGATCGATGTTGCGCTGCGCGGCGTCAGATCGTAGTCGGTGGTCACGATCGATGCGACGGCGGTGGAGCCGGCGCCAATGGCGGGGCTGCCACTCTGCAAATGCAGGTCTGGTGCCGAGGAGGTGCTGTCCGTGCTCACGAACAGCGGATCTGCGCTTACCGGATGCGCGTCCCATGCATCGCTGCCGGTGCCATTGTAGAAAAGATTGTTCGTGATGGTGCCGATGGTCCCGCCCATGCCGACGGACCCGCCGGCATACGCCTCACCGCTGGTGGCATAGAAGATATTGTTTTCCATATCGAGCGCGTCGGAGGGGAACACCCAGTCGTTGTCCACCACGCCGTAGGCGGAGTTCGTGCTGCAATTGAAGAACGTATTGTTGTAGATTTTTGCATCGTGCAGGGTGTTCGTATTGAATCGCAGGCAGCCGTCGCCGGCGTTCTCGACGATGTTGTCGTAGTAAATGAACCCGTTGCTCGAGCCGTCGGCGATATTGATGCCGTACTTGGCAACGTTCTGGATCAGGTTGTGATGGAAGGAGACGTTGTTCGCAACCGTCGAGCCGTTGCCGCCGTTGACGAAGACCTGAAATCCGGTGCCGTCGGTGACA
>DAHVTM010000062.1:0-3946 GCA_027324195.1 Gammaproteobacteria bacterium
GTTGCGGCATGGGGCGCGTATAATAGGTATCAGGTACCGGCAAGTCAAAGTCCGGTGAAACCCTTAAGTCATTGTTTCGGGGAGCCGAATTGTGCCGGCCCGCACGCCCATGCCTGAACTGATCCTCGCCTCGACCTCCCCTTACCGCCGCGCCCTGCTCGAGCGGCTGCAATTGCCCTTTACCGCCGTGCCACCGCAGGTGAGCGAGTCGCACCAGCGCGGCGAGCAGCCGACCGATCGCGCCGTGCGCCTCGCGCTCGCCAAGGCCCAGGCACTCACCGAACGCCATCCGCAGGCCCTCGTGATCGGCAGCGACCAGGTCGCCGCCCATGGCGAGCAGGTGCTCGACAAGCCCGGCGATGCCCGCCGCTGCCGGGAACAGCTGCACTCGGTCAGCGGCGCGCAGGTCCGCTTTTATACCGCCTGCGCGCTGCTCGGCGCGGGCGGCACGGTACACCAGGTGCACCTGGACACCACCACCGTGGTGTTCCGGCCGCTCGGGGAGCTCGAGATCGAACGCTATGTCGAGGCCGAGCGGCCGTTCGATTGCGCCGGCGGATTCCGCGCCGAAGGACTCGGCATTGCACTGTTCGAGCGCATCGAGAGCACCGATCCGACGGCCCTGATCGGCCTGCCGCTGATCTGGCTCGCCACGGCGCTGCGTCGGGCCGGCTGCGCGATCCCCTGAGACGCCTCAGCGCTCCAGCCGTTCAAGCACGGCCGAGAGCTCTGCCGGAAGTGGCGCGCTGGCGCTGAAGGGAGCCCCGTCAGGCCACTCGAAGCTCATGCTGTGGGCGTGCAGGAACATCCGGTTCAGGCCGAGCTCGCGCAGCGCGGCGTTGCAGGCCGCATCGCCGTATTTCAGGTCTCCGGCCACCGGGTGGCCGGCGTAGGCCGCGTGCACCCGGATTTGGTGCGTCCGTCCGGTGTGCAGCGTGACCTCGAGCAGACTCGCTTTCGGTCCCTTGCGTGCGCGGCGCCCGTAGGCCTGCACGATGCGGAACTCGCTCACCGAAGGCTTGCCACCGGCGACCACCCGCACGGTGCGCTCACCGCCGACCCGCGTATCGGTGCGCAATGGCGCATCGATACGCTTGTGGCCGAGTTCCCAGCGGCCGCAGAGCAGCGCCAGGTAGCGTTTCTCGCTGCGCCCCTCGCGCAGCAGCGCGTGCAGGGTGCGCAGCGCCGCTGCCGTGCGCGCCACGAGCAGACAGCCGCTGGTATCCCGATCCAGCCGGTGCACGAGCTCGAGCGGCTCATCGGGCCGCAGTGCCCGCAACGCCTCGATCAGTCCGAACTCGATGCCACTGCCCCCGTGCACGGCGATCCCGGCGGGCTTATCGAGCACCAGCAGTCGCGCATCTTCGTGAATGATGGCACGCCGGACCGTGTCGATGAGCGTCGGCGACGGTCCGCGCGGGGCCGCTGCGGCGCGCTCGGGGTTCTCGAGCCGCACCGGTGGCACCCGGATCCGATCGCTCGCTGCAAGCCGCGTCTCGGGGAGCGCCCGGTGACCGTTCAGGCGGACCTCGCCCTTGCGAATGATGCGAAACA
The DNA here is from genome assembly GCA_027324195.1 of Gammaproteobacteria bacterium. GTDB lineage: Bacteria > Pseudomonadota > Gammaproteobacteria > Steroidobacterales > Steroidobacteraceae > 13-2-20CM-66-19. The sequence goes on from DAHVTM010000062.1 coordinate 1,555, forward strand.
GCCGCGTCCGCGGCACGCCGGGCAGGTGCTGGCTGAGGAACTTGTCCAGCCGCAGCCCCACCTCGTCCGCGCCGACCTCGATATAGCGCACACCGGTGCGCGCTTCGGCCCCATTATTCTCCGACACCGCCGTCTTTCGCGTAAGACACTGTTTCTACAGCAATCGTTGCAGTATACTCCGTCCGCCGTCCGCTGAGCGGACGCGCCAATGGTACGCGGCGCAGCGCGCCGCATGTTAGTTGGACCTCCGAAGAGAGGCCATCGTATTGGGCCGACAAGATCGCCTCCGGCGTTGAACCCTTTAAGGTACCGGGTTCCGCGGGCGGCGCCTCCGGTTGAGACCATCGAAGGATTTCCGGCACCCGCCTATGTCGTGGCGTGCATCGCAATGATCATGACTCGCGCGCATGCGCCGGGTCGCAGAAATCTTCGCTGCCGCAGCGCGTTCGCGCCGCGGCCTCCCGTGTGCTTGCCGGCCCCTCACCGTACAACAGTAGGGGCACATGAAAAGAATGCTCGTGAACGCGACTCAGGAAGAGGAACTGAGAGTCGCACTGGTCGATGGACAGAAGCTCTTTGATCTGAGTATCGACATACCCTCCCGCGAACAGAAGAAAGCGAACGTCTACAAAGGCCGTATCTCCCGAATCGAACCCTCCCTCGAAGCCTGCTTCGTCGACTACGGCGCCACGCGCCACGGCTTTCTGCCGCTGAAAGAAGTCACCCGCGATTACTTCCGCCAGCCGCCGCAGGGCGGACGGATGAACATCCGCGAGTTGCTCTCCGAAGGCCAGGAGCTGATCGTCCAGGTCGAAAAGGAAGAGCGCGGCAACAAAGGCGCGGCGCTGACCACCTTCCTCAGCCTCGCCGGGCGCTTCCTGGTATTGATGCCGAACAATCCGCGTGCGGGCGGTGTCTCGCGCCGCATCGAGGGCGAGGACCGCGACCAGATGCGCGAGGTGATGAATCAGCTGCACATCCCCGAGGGCATGGGCGCGATCGTGCGCACCGCCGGCGTTGGCCGCAGCGCCGAGGAGCTGCAATGGGACCTCGATAACCTCAAAGCGCAGTGGGACCAGATCGCCGCGGCCGCCGAAGGCCGCACGGCACCGTTTCTGGTCTACCGGGAAAGCGATCCGGTCACCCGGGCACTGCGCGATTACCTCTCCGACGATATCGCCGAAGTGCTGGTCGATGATCCGGCCGCCTTCCAGCAGGCCCAGGAGTACATGCAGCGTTTCATGCCCACCGATGCGCAGCGGCGGCTGAAGCAGTACACCGATGACATCCCGCTCTTCACGCGCTTTCAGATCGAGAGCCAGATCGAGTCCGCCTACGCGCACAAGGTGCAGCTGCCCTCGGGCGGCAGCATCGTCATCGATTACACCGAGGCGCTGGTCTCGATCGACATCAACTCGGCGCGCGCCACCAAGGGCAGTGACATCGAGACCACCGCACTTAACACCAATCTCGAGGCTGCCGACGAAATCGCCCGTCAGCTGCGGATCCGGGACATCGGCGGCCTGATCGTCATCGACTTCATCGACATGGAGTCGGGCAAGAATCAGCGCGAAGTCGAGGATCGGCTGCGCGATGCGATGAAGATGGACCGGGCCCGCATCCAGATCGGCAAGCTCTCGCGCTTCGGCCTGCTCGAGATGTCCCGCCAGCGTCTGCGGCCCTCGCTCGGGGAATCGAGCCACATCGTCTGCCCGCGCTGCGTCGGGATCGGCAGCATCCGCAGCGTCGAGTCGATGGCACTGGCGGTGCTGCGCCTGATTGGCGAGGAGTTGCGCAAGGAACATACCACCAAGGTCATCACGCAACTGCCGGTGGACGTCGCGACGTTCCTGTTCAATGAAAAGCGCGAATGGCTGCGCACGCTCGAGAGCAAGAGCGCAGCGGAACTGATCATTGTGCCGAACCCGCACATCCAGACTCCCGAGTACTCGATCAAGCGCGTCCGGGAGGATGAAGCCGAGCTGCCTGAGAACCGTCAGACCAGCTACCTGATACCGGCGGCCCCCGAGGTGACTGAGCCCGGCGGTACCCGCGAGCAGCGCCCAGCGGCAGAAGTGCCGGCCGTCGCCGCCCTCCTGCCCGCCACCCCGGCACCCGTGACTGCGCCGCCGCCGGGCGCCCCGCATGCGGCGCCGAGCGTTCCAGCCGAGTCCCGACCGGCCAAGGGCCTGTGGGCGCGGCTGAAGGGATTGTTTGCCGTCGAGGCGGAACAGCCGGCCCCGGTCGCAGCGCCCGAGCCGCAACCGAAGCCCGCTGCCCGCACACCGCACCGGCGCGGTGAACACGGACGCGATGGCCGGCGAGAGCCGCGCCAAGGCCGCCGTAGCGAAGGCGCTCGACGCCCCCAGGGGGAGCCTCGCAGCGGTGGCGC
>DAHVTM010000025.1:0-43508 GCA_027324195.1 Gammaproteobacteria bacterium
CTAGAATTTAACTATTTGATTTTATTGGTGGGCCGTGTAGGGATCGAACCTACGACCAAGAGATTAAGAGTCTCCTGCTCTACCAGCTGAGCTAACGGCCCATAATGTGTCGCGGCAGACGCCTGCAGCGTCTTCCGCCAGATCTGGGGTGGACGATGGGACTCGAACCCACGACAACCGGGATCACAACCCGGGACTCTACCAGCTGAGCTACGTCCACCGTCGTCACAACCATCCCCGCAAGCGGCCCGCCCGGCCGCCGCAGCGGCTGGCGTGCCCGGCAGGACTCGAACCTGCGACCACCGGCTTAGAAGGCCGGTGCTCTATCCAACTGAGCTACGGGCACGCGGAACGATATCGCGCACTCGCCCGCAAGCCAGACCTGCCGCACGGGGGCGCGAATGATACGGAACCACAGGTGCCAGCGTCAATTTCGATTTGCATCAGGGTCGGCAAGCACGCTGCCGAGCCTGCCTGGTCCGGCTATGATGCCCGTCTTGCCCCCGCCAGGCCCCCGATCCTTGTACCGGACTGATCGATGAGCGGCACAGCCACGCCTCCCGCACCCTGCGTCCCGTCGGGTCTTCCGGGCCGTGAAATCGAATGGCAGCTGACGGCGCACGATCTGCAGCCGGTGCGGGACTGGCTCCTCGCGCGAAGGCGCCTCGGGACACTGCGGTTTGAGCCCCTGGCGACCCAGCACCTGCACGATACGTACCTGGATAGTGCCGACTGGGGGGTCCTGCAGGCCGGGTTCGTCTTGCGGGTCCGCCAGCTCGGTGCGCAAGCCGAGGCCACCTTGAAGAGCCTGCGCTCAGCCCGGACGGATTACGCCGACCGGCAGGAGTTCACCGAGACGCTCTGCCTCAGCACCACCGAGCCGATGCTGGCCCCGGGGACAGTCGGTCAGTGGCTGCGAGCCGTGCTGGGGGAGCGACCTTTGCAGGCGCTGTTCACCGCCCAGACGGTACGCCAGCGATTTGCCGTGTACTGTGCCGACAGGCCGCTTCCATGCGCTGAAATCGCCCTCGACGAGACCGATCTGCGCGGGCCAGCCGAAGGCCGTGGCGAATCACTCAGACGCGTCGAAATCGAAGCACAGAACGGGTCGCCGAACGAACTGCAGCCCCTGCTCGAGGCCCTGAGCAGCGCGTGCGGCCTCTGCCAGGCCAGCGAGAACAAATTTTCCGCCGGCCTGCGCGTCGCCGCGCTCCAGCCGCCGCTACGCTAAAAGCGCCTCAGTGGGCGCCCGAGGAGATCTCGGCGGACAGCGTGGTTTTGACCGGCCGGGCGAACCAGATCAGTGCCACCATGGCCACGAACAGATACCCCGACACATAGAAGATATCGTCCGCGGAGAGCATGTACGCCTGTTGATTGATGAGCTGATTGAGCAGCGCCCCGCCCTGCTGCCGCGACAACCCCGCCGCGCGCACCTGTGCCATGAACTGCGTCGCTTGCGGATTGGACGTGAGCCGCTCGACCAGCTGCGCGTGATGCAAGGTCGCCCGCTGCCACCACAAGGTGGTAGTGATTGACGTGGCAAACGAGCCGGCCGTGATGCGCGAGAAGTTGATCAGCCCCGAGGCCGAGGGGATGCGCTCGGGCTCGAGCCCAGAGAATGCCAGCGCCAGCAGCGGGATGAAGAACGTGGCCATCGCCGCCCCCTGGATGAGCGTCGGGGTGAGCAGAACCTCAACGTCCGCCTGGGTATTGAAATCGGCGCGCATGAACATCACGAGCGCGAAGACCAGGAAGGAGATCGTGACAAACCAGCGCGGATCGAGCCGATCGACCAGCCGCCCGACCGCCGGCGTGAGCAGAATGGCGAGCAGGCCGACCGGCGCGAGTACCATACCGGCGAGCGTCGCCGTGTACCCCATGTATTGCTGCAGCCAAAGCGGCAGCAGCACCACATTTCCGAAGAACAGTCCGTAGCCGATCGACATGGCGACCGAGCTGACGAGGAAATTGCGTCGCCGGAACAGGCTCAGATCCACCACCGGATGCTGGTCGGTGAGCTCCCAGACGAGAAACACGACAAAGGCGACGGCCGCAATGATCGCCAGCGTCACGATCAGCGGCGAGTTGAACCAGTCGAGGTTTTTGCCCTTGTCGAGCATGACCTGCAACGCGCCGACCCATACGATCAGCAGCACCAGCCCGACCTTGTCGATCGGCAGCTTCACGGTGGGCGTCTCCCGGCGGCGGTAGATGGCCCAGGTCAGCACCGTCGCAACGATGCCGACGGGCACGTTGATGTAGAAGATCCACGGCCAGGAAATGTTGTCCGTGATCCACCCGCCGAGCACCGGACCGACCACCGGCGCAACCAGCGTCGTCATGGACCAGACACCGAGCGCCGCGCCGGCCTTCGACTTTGGATAGCTCGAGAGCAGCAGCGCCTGCGACAGCGGAATCATGGGTCCGGCGACCGCGCCTTGCAGCGCGCGGAACATCACGAGCAGCGAGAACGTCGGCGCCAGGCCGCACAGCATCGAGGAAATGATGAACAGAACGGTCGAGGCCAGGAACAGGCGTACCTGCCCCACCCGCCGCGTCAGCCAGCCGGTGAGCGGCATGGAAATCGCGTTCGCCACCGCAAACGAGGTGATCACCCAGGTGCCCTGATCGGGCGACACACCGAGATCGCCCGCGATCGCCGGAATCGACACGTTGGCGATTGAGGTGTCGAGCACGTTCATGAACGTAGCGAGCGAGAGCGCGAGCGTGCCGAGAATGACGGCCATGCCCTCGAGCGGCGGCAGCGCGGCGGCGATGCCCGGCGCTCGCTGCACGGGTGCGTTCGCCCCGTTCGATTCGCTCATGACGGGCTTGCTCCTTAGTACATCCAGCGGTCCGCGCCGAGCAGCGGCGCTGGCGCAGTGTCCGCCGTATGCCGATCCGAGGCCAGACGCTGACGGTGGCGTGCGCCGCGGGCTTTACCAGGCTGGCCGGTCCGCCCGGTGCTCGCATCGACCCGGCGCGCGTCCCTGGCATCGAGTCCCGAATGCGACTCGCTCGGGTCATTCGCCGCAATGATCTGCCGAATGGCGCGCTCGGCCTGTCCGTCGACGGAGCGGAACACGTCCGTGGAGGCAGCCGGTCCAGTGCTCGCCACCTCCGGCAGTCGCGGAGAGCGATCGTGAAGTACATCAACGTACGCACTCAACGACAGACCGATCTGCAGTGGATGCGCAGCAAGCTCGCGCGGGTCGAGTGCGATGCGCACAGGCACGCGCTGCACAATCTTGATCCAGTTGCCCGTGGCGTTCTGCGGCGGCAGCAGCGAGAACGCTGAACCGGTGCCGGCTCCGAATCCGATGACCCGGCCATGGAACACCACCCCGCTGCCGTATAAATCCGACACGACCCGCACGGGCTGCCCGATGCGCATGTCAGCGAGCTGTGACTCCTTGAAGTTCGCGTCCACCCAGACTTGGTTGAGCGGCACCACGGACATCAACGCCATACCCGGCGCGACATGCTCGCCGAGCTGCACGTTGCGCTTGGCGACGAAGCCGGATACGGGCGCCGGCAATTCAGTGCGGGCATAGGTCAGATAGGCAGCATGCACCGCTGCGGCGGCCGCCTGAACTGCCGGATTACTGGCGATGGTGGTGTGATCCACCCAGGCGCGGTTGGCGGCGAGGCGCTGTTCGGCGGCGGCGAGTGCCGCCTGCGCGGCACGCACCGCATCGAGCGCATGCTGCACGTCCTCACCGGACACCGCGCCGGTGCGCGCCAGGCGCGCCCGGCGCTCGTAGTCGGATTTGGCCTGCGCCAGCGCCGTACGCCGTACTTGTACGTCGGCGCGCAGTTCGTCGCTCGTCGCAAAGAGGTTGCGCACCCGGCGCACGGTGCTCGCCAGATTAGCCTCCGCCTTCTGCAGCGCGACTTGGGCATTGGCCCGGTCGAGCCGTACGAGCGGATCGCCCGCCTTCACGAATTGCGTATTGTTGGCATCGATGGCCACCACGGTGCCCGAGATACGGGGCGTGATTTCCACCACGTTGCCGCTGACATACGCGTCGTCGGTGTATTCGACAAAACGCGCATAACGATACCAATAGATGCCGTAGCCGATACCGGCGAGAACGATCACCACCGATATCGCGGTGAGCCATCGCGCTCTGGGCGTGCGCCAGAGCGAACTCGACCTATCTGTGGCACTCATGAACTGTCATCTCCCAGGGACCGTGGCCCCGATCCTCGCTGACTGCCGCGGCGATGTATGCCTAGGCAAGTTTCAGCCCTAAAAATGGTCCAACGTTCTCAGCCCGCGTTATTCAGCATGCGGGTCAGGTATCCACTCAACATCTGCGCATCCTCGGGTGCAAAACCACGCAGAAAGCGGTTCTGCACGCCGACCGAGACCGCGATCATGCGCGGATAGGCGGCCCGGCCCGCCTCGGTCGCCTCGAGATAGATCAGCCGGCGGTCCTGCACGCAGCGCATCCTGCGCACCAGGCCCTTCTTCTCCAGCCGGTCGATCATCCGTGTCATTGCGCCTGCGTCGTACGAGAGCCCCTTGCACAGGTCCGAAGCGGACTTCTTGCTACCGTTGCCCACCAGCCTGACCAGCACCACAAACTGCGCCGCCGTCACCCCGAGCGCGGCCAGGTGAGGATCCGCCGCCAATTCCCGATCGAGCGCCGCGAGCATCTCGACCCGCACTCGGGTCATCAGGTACCCGATACTCTGACTGGGTTCGTAATTCCGAACCTCGTAAATGTTCGCCAAGGTGGCCCTCCGCGGATATCCCTCGTAAGAGATATCTATACATATATCTGCCTAGGCTGACATTGTATGAGCAAATACTGTCACTTGCAATGCCGAGGGAACAATCGCACGACCGCAAGCTCGGCTGTAAAAGCGTTGTGATGGGCGCGTCCCGAAACTGTCACACCGACACGCCAAGATAGGCCCGAACCTCGGAGCAGGACCTATGAATTTCGAAGTGCACAGCCGCTGGAAGGCGGCGCTATCGGCCGCCGCGCGCCATACCCTCACTGCTCGCTGGCACAGCGCGACCCACGCGCTGCGCCTCGCGGAGCTTCAATACCGAGAGCTGTACTCGGCCGACGAGGTCGACATTCAGGCGCTGCGCAAAGCCGCGCAGCGGATACACGACCTGAAACAGCTGCGCACGGTGCTCGCCGGAGAGCTGGGCGGCAAGCCGGCCTGAACGGCCGGCCTGCCGGCGCGCTCAGTAGCCGGCCGCCAGTCCCGAGGGACGACGCCGGTCGTTGGCGCCCTCAAGCATCTGCGTATGCGGATTGACGACGATGGCCTCATCCGCACCCCAAGACTTGACGATCTTGAAACGATAGCCCATCGCACGCAGCCGCTGCTCGACACTCGGACTCATCAGACCCGGCTCGGCAAAGATCACATCCGGATACCACTGTTGGTGCACGCGCGGCGCGTCCACTGCCTGTTGCACGTTCATGCCGAAATCGACGACGTTGATGAAACTCTCGAGGGTCGTCGAGATGATCGTCGAACCGCCCGGGCTGCCGGTCACCATGAACAACCGCTTGCCGCGCAGCACGATCGTCGGGGCCATCGAACTCAGCGGCCGCTTGCCCGGCTCGATCTGGTTGGCCTTGCCCTGCACCAGACCAAAGGAGTTCGGCACGCCCGGCTTGGAGGTGAAGTCGTCCATCTCGTTGTTGAGGAAGAAGCCGGTATCCCCGGCAATCTGACCGAGTCCGAACAGATAGTTGATGGTGTAGGTTACCCCCACCGCGTTGCCATGCCGATCGACGATGGAGTAATCGGTGGTATCGGTGCCCTCATACGGCCCGAGACTGCCCTTGATCTGCACCGAGGGCGTCGCCGCATCGGGACGGATGGTCGCGCGCAGCTTCTCAGCATGCGACGCCGACAACAGCTGCGCAATCGGGTTGTGTACAAAGGCCGGATCGCCAAGATACGTGTTGCGATCGGCAAAGGCGCGCCGCTCGGCTTCGGCCAGATAGTGCAGGCTTTCGACCGAGCCGTAGCCCCACTTTGAGAACGGATAGGGCTTGATGATCTGCAGGATCTCGCAAATCGTCACGCCCCCCGAGCTCGGCGGCGGATCGGACATGATGGTGTAACCGTGATAGCGGCACTCGACCGGGTGCGCCCACTGCACGGTGTAGTCGGCCAAGTCCCGCATGGTCAGGATACCGTGGTGCGCGCGACTCGCCGCAACGATTGCACGGGCGATAGGACCTCGGTAGAACGCCTTGCTACCCTCCCGGGCGATGAGCTCGAGCGTGCGTGCGAGCTGCGGCTGGCGCAATCGCTCGCCGGCCACGTATGGCTGACCGTGGTTGAGGAATATTGCCGCCACGTTCTTGTGCTTGGCAAAATCCTTCACGCGCGTGTTGAGGATGTTTACATCGCCCTGCTCGAGCACATATCCCTCGCGCGCCAGGCGGATCGCCGGCGCCATTACCTGTGCGCGGCTCATCGTTCCGTATTTGCGCAGCGCCGTGTCCAGGCCAAGCACCGTACCCGGAACTCCGACGGCGAGGTAGGTCTGGGTGCTCAAGCCCGGCACCACCTGCCCGGCGGCGTTCTGGTACAGCGTCGGAGTCGCCTTCAGCGGCGCCTTCTCGCGAAAATCCAGAAACACCGTGCGTCCGCTCGCAAGGTGAATCATCATGAATCCACCGCCGCCGATGTTGCCGCAACACGGATGCACCACGGCGAGCGCATAGCCGACGGCGACCGCGGCATCGATGGCGTTGCCTCCCTCTTTGAGAATGTGCAGTCCGACCTCGGTGGCCAGATGCTGCGCGGTCACGACCATCGCGTGCCGTGCGAGCACCGGGCGGTCATGCGCAAGCGCGGCCACGGTCGTCGGCGGCGCACTCGAATCGAGCGCCTGGGTGGGGATGACGGAGTGCGCGGCGGTGCTGCCGGCCGCGTGCGCAGCCGGTAGCACCGCAAGAGCGGCCGCAACCGTCCATGCCAGATGAGCCTTGGGCATGAATTTCAACCTATCGGTTCGTTCACCAGGGTACAGTCTTGCAGATCGTGGTCGCCTCTACCAGTGATAGGCCACGGCGCCGGCATAATACGCGCCGCTCAAGCCGAAGGGCGAAGAGCCCGGATAGGGGAGTTAGTCCCGCCCTGAGGGCATGGCGGCAGCTCAACGCCAGATGTCACCGCCCGAGCGAGCCGCTAGACTGGGCGATCATTCACGTATTCCTTGGGGGGAACATGTTCCGAACCATCACGGCCATCGTCTGCTGTGCCGGGCTATCGGCCGGCATTGCGCCATGGGCAGCCACCGCCGCGGCGCCGACGCCAGCCAATGCGGCCACTGTCGCGCTGCATCGGCTGTTTCGCAAGGAGTGGCGGCGGGAGATGCGCGAGCACCCGCTCGAGGCGTCCGCGGACGGGTTTCATCAATTTGACGGTCGCTGGGCGGATCTGAGCCTCACGGCGCTGCAGCGCGAGCACGCCGAAGACCTCGAAGCGCTGCAGCGCCTTGCGGCCATCAACCGGTCGCAGCTCGACCGCGAGGACCGCATCAGTTATGACCTGTTCAAGCACCGCTACGATATCCGGGTACAGGGCTATGACCTGAAGACCTACCTGATGCCGATGAACGAGCTTGAGGGCGTGCAGACCCTGCGCACCCTGACCCAGACGCTTCGCTTTCAGACCCTCGCCGACTACCGTCACTACCTGGAGCGACTGCAAACCTTCAAGCCGTACATGATGCAGACCATTGCGCTGCTGAAGCAGGGCGTCCAGGCCGGCATGACCGAGCCCCGCGTCGTGATGCAGCGCGTCCCGCATCAGATCGCCGCCAACATCGTCGCCGACCCGGCGCAGAGCCCCTTCTACGCGCCATTTAAGAAGATGCCCTCGATCATTCCGGCCGCCGAGCGGGCGCGTCTGCGCACCGCGGCCAAGGCAGCGATTGCGCAAGTGGTAACGCCGGCCTATCGCGAATTGCAGAAGTACTTCGATACCGAATACCTGCCCCATTGCCGCACGAGCATCGCCGCCGAGGCGCTGCCGGACGGCAAGGCGTACTACGCCTACATGGTCCGCAAATACACCACAACCAATCTCACCCCGCACCAGATCCACCAGATCGGTCTGCAGCGCGTCGCCGAGATACATGCGCAAATGCAGCGGGTGTTCGACCAGATCGGATTCAAAGGGACCTACCAGCAGTTCGTGCACTACCTGCGCACCAACCCACGCTTCTACTACAAGAATCCGGCGCACCTGCTCGAGGCGTACCGCGCAGCCGCGATGCGCGTCAACCCGCTGCTGGTCAAATACTTCCCCGTCTGGATCCTGCCGCGGGTCCCATACGGCGTGCAGGCAATTCCCGCCTCGCTGGCTCCGGACACCTATCCAGCCTATTCGGTGCCGCCAGCCGGGGACGGCAGTGTCGCCGGCTACGTCGCGGTCAATCTCTACAAGCCACAGAGCCGACCGAAATACGACATTCAGGTCTTGGTCTGCCACGAAGGCCGCCCCGGTCACCAACTGCAGATCCCGATTGCCATGGAGCTGAAGGGACTGCCGGATTTTCGCCGCTTCGACTACTACAGCTCCTACGGCGAGGGCTGGGCGCTGTACACCGAATCGCTGTGCGGGCAGATGGGCCTGTACAACAACCCATACTCCAAGTTCGGCTACCTCGACTGGCAGATGTGGCGCGCGGTCCGCCTGGTGGTCGACACCGGCATCCACTCGGAGGGTTGGAGCCGGGCGCAGGCCGTACGCTATTTCGAGAAGAATACCGCGCTCAGCACCCAGAACATCAACACCGAAGTCGACCGCTACATCGCCTGGCCGGGACAGGCCCTCTCGTACATGATCGGCCAGATGGACATCTTCCATCTGCGCAAAAAGGCCGAGCAGGCGCTCGGCCCCAAATTCAACATCAAGGATTTCCATGCGGCAATTCTGGAGCATGGTGCAATGCCGCTCACGATCCTCAATCACGTGATCGACCACTGGATCCGGGATCGCAGAAGTGGAAAGCCGATGCGCCAAGCGCTTCCGCAGTAGCGTCCTCTGGGCGGCCGAGCACTGCCGGCCGCCCAGCCCTCGGGGCGAGAAGCCCTTCGTCATGCTGACGCGTTAACGAACGCGTGCACTGCGTCGGCAGCAAGCCTCTAAGACAACGTCTGCACGCGACGCTTATTACCATCATCGAAATATCACGCACCCACAAGACGGCATCCCAACGTTGCCTTCTCGCTCATTGTCTCTGCGCCGCCGATGTCGCCGCCGGCACCTCTCTTGCCGTTCAACAGGTATGCGCGCAGAATTCACGCCACCATATCAATATGAATCGTTGGGCCGTAACGCCTGAACGCCGTCGCGCCCGCCGTGGGCCGCAACCGAGGAATCATCGATGACGTTGAAATCTTTTGCCGGCGCGCTCGGCGCCGCGCTCGCGCTCGTTCTGTTGTCCCAAGGGGCGCATGCCCAGGCTGCACCGGGTCCGGTCCGCGCACTCATTCGCTATCCGAGCATGCATGGCAATACCGTGGTATTCGAGGCCGGTGGGACCATATGGAAGGTGCCTGTACAGGGCGGAGAGGCGGTACGTCTCAGTGCCGACTCCGGCCACGACACCCATCCGCTCATCTCGCCGGACGGCAAGTGGGTCGCATTCACTGGATGGTACCGCGGCAATACTGACGTTTATGTCGTTTCGATCAACGGCGGTCCGGTCCGCCAGCTGACCTGGCGCTCGGTCAATCAGCCGATGAACGGGCGGATCATCACACTGCCTGACAACATCGTCGTCGGTTGGACACCGGACAGCCGCGCGGTGATTTTCCTGTCGCGGCGCGAGAGCTTCAACCCCCAGGTCGAACGCGCATTCGAGGTGCCGATCAGCGGCGGTCTGCCGACGGCGCTGCCCATGCCCTGGACCGGCCCGCTGTCATTCAATAGCGCTGGCACCGTGGTCGCGTACAACAAGCTCGCCCACGTTCTGCGGCCGTTTCGTCGCAAACATTATTTCGGTGGCCAGGCTGATGACATCTACACCTACAATTTAGCCACCGGCGCCAGCGCACAACTGACCCACTGGAAAGGAGAGGACACGTTCCCGATGTGGGTGGGCAATACGCTCTTCTACGCCTCGGATCGCGGTGCGACTGGGGTGCTGAATCTGTGGTCGAAGGACCTCAAGAGCGGCGCTACGCACCAAGTGACTCATTTTTCGCAATACGACATCGACTGGCCGAGCGCGGGCAACACGGGAATCGCGCTATCCGACGGCGGCCGACTGTACCTCTATTGGTTCGCGACGCACAAAGTGACCCCCGTGCCGGTAGTGGTGCCGATCAGCGGATCTCACACCCTGCCGTACGAATACTCCGCCGCGAAGATGATCCGCGCTGCCGATGTCGCTCCGGACGGCAAGCTCGCAGTATTCAGCGCACGCGGCGCGCTGTTCACGGTGCCGATCGACTACGGCCACACCACCGATCTCAGCACGCGCACCGCGAGCAACGAGAAGGATCCCGCGTGGTCACCGAACGGGAAATGGATCGCCTATCTGCGCGACGACGGGCTGCACAGCCAGGTCATGCTACGCCCTGCGGACGGTGAGGGCTCGCCGCGCGCTCTGACCCAGGACGGGAAGGTGACCTTCACGAGCCCGCTGACATGGAGTCCCGACAGCCACTGGCTGACCTATGCCGACTCGCGGCAACAGCTGTGGGTCGTCAATGTCAAAACCGGCAAGCGCGAGAAGGTGGCCACGGACCGGCAGATGATCATCGGCGCATTTCAGGACGCGGCGTTCTCACCGGACAGCCGCTGGCTGGCGTTTTCCAAGCACCTGCCGAACCATCTGCGCGCACTGTTCATTTTCAATGTCGACACCGGCGCACTGCACCAGATCAGCCGCGGATATTTCAGCGACAGCCGCCCAGCGTTCTCGCACGACGGCAAGTACCTGTACTTCGTCTCTGCCCGCCTCGTCAACCCGGTGCTCTCGAGTTACAACTTCGGCGCCTCCGGGGTCGTGCCGGATGGACTGTATGTGACCACGCTACAGGCGGATACGCCCTCGCCTTTTGCTCCACGCACCCAGCATCCCACGACAGGCACTCACAAGCCGAAGCCCCCCCTGGGGAAAACCAAAGGCACGCACAAAGGCAAGGCGAAGCGGCAGGGCAAGCCCGCCGTGCCGGCGGTGAAAATCGATTTCACCGGACTCATCGCGCGTGCTGTGCAAGTCCCGGTGCCAGCGGCGAACATCACCCAAGTCGCCGAATTCAAGGGCGTGGTGTATTACGCGACGCAGCCGGTGCCGGTGATCGGTGGTGCCATTCCCGGCGAGGCCCCCGAGCTGTGCGCCTATGACCTGGCCAAACGCAAAGAATTGACCCTGGCGCAAGGCATCGGCACCGGTTTCGCGCTGTCTGCCGACGGCTCCACGCTGCTCTACGAGCTCAATGGGAAGTGGATCCTGCGTTCCTCGACGTTCGCCGCGCAAGCGCCGGCCAAGACGCTCGACACGACACACATGCAGATCCAAGTCGACCCGCGCGCGGAGTGGACCGAGATCTTCAACGAAGCTTGGCGCAACGTCCGCGACTATTTCGTCAACCCGGAACTGATCAAGCGCAGGTGGACAGCGATCGGCGATCGTTACCGGGCGCTGCTGCCTCTGGTACAGGATCGGGAAGACCTGAACTACGTGATGTCGAACATGATCGCCTCGCTGGGTGAGAGCCACATGTACATCTTCGGCGGAGATCTGGGTTGGCGGAGTCCACCGCAGCCCACAGCCGGTCTCGGCGTGCAGTTCGCGCTCGACTCGACGGCTGGCCGGTACTACCTCAAGCGCATCTTTCGCGGAGACAATACCGTGCCAGGTTATTACGCACCGCTTGCGCAGCCGGGGTTGAAGGTCAAGACGGGCGATTACGTGCTGGCGATCAACGGCGTGCCGCTGCGCGCACCGACCAACCCGTACGCGCTCCTGCAGGGCACCCTGGGCCAGACGGTGAGCCTGACTCTCGCAGCGAAGCCGCACGGCAAGTCCTGGACGGTCCTGGTCAGGCCGATCATCAACAGCGGCAAGCTGCACCTGCTGCGCTGGATCAACAACAACAGGCGCGAGGTCAGCAAGCTCTCCGGCGGCCAGATTGGCTACGTCTATCTCAATGACATGGAGGCGACGGGTCTGCACGAATTCGTACGCCAGTTTTACAGTCAGATCGACAAGCCCGGACTGATCATCGATGACCGCTGGAACCTTGGCGGCTTCATCGACACCATACTGTTCAACCAGCTGACGAAAAAAATGGTGGCAGCCTGGGTCAATCGTCACGGCGTCAACTACCAGAGCCCCGAGGACGCGTACATCGGTCACATGGCGGCGCTGATCAACCACGGCTCCGCCTCGGATGGCGACATTTTTGCGTACCGCTTTCAGCAGTACCACCTCGGCCCCACGATCGGTTCGCGAACATGGGGCGGTGTGCGCGGATACGACAACCAGTTCACGCTGCTCGACGGCGGACAGCAGGTGGTCTCCGAAATCGCCATGTACGGCACGGATTCGAAATGGGTTGTGGAGAACATCGGGGTCGTGCCCTCCATTGCGGTGCACGTGAACCCCGGTCTGCTCGCACGTCACAACCGCGACACGCAGATCGAGACTGCTGTGTCGGTATTGCTGCAGCAGATCAAGCGATCGCCGGTCATCGTGCCGCCGGCACCACCTTGGATGCCCGCATTCCCGCAGCAGCCCACCTATCCGCCCTGCCCCGTGACCCACGGAACCTGTCAATAAGCCGCAGAGCCGCCCTGCTGCGAGGCGCTCGGCGCAGCAGGGCGGACACCGAAGCGGGCACGCCGACCCGGGAGCCGCCACGGTAGCGATGCGTGAGCGAACGGTCAGCGCGTATGCGCTAGGAAGTGATGCGCTGCACGGCACAGCGCCGCCGGCACCCTCTCGGGCGCCTCTGGCGAGCCGGTGCAGGATCGGTTCGGCAGATCATTTCGCGTCAAAATCGAGACAGGCGGCGACGCGTGCTGCGAGCGCCGAGGGGTCCGCTGCGGTGATGCGCTGATCGAGAATCAGCGCGGCGAGCCCGTGCACGATTGACCACGATGCAATGATGGCCGTCTCCGTCTCGCCAGGTGGTGCGATCTGCGCGATGCGGGCGGCAAGCACGCCGAACGCGCCCTGAGGCGCGGGCAGCAACGTGCCTTCGCCGCACGCTGCCGTCGTGGTCTGTTTGGCCTGAACACCCGCGAACATCAGCCGAAACAAATGCGGATTGGCGATCGCGAAAGCGACATAGGCGGCGCCCTGCTGGTTCAATGCAGCGCGGCCGTCCGAGCCGAGGTCCGCCGCGCGCAGTGCCTGTTCGAGCTCGGCGAACCCCTCCGCGGCAATGGCTGCGAGAAGCGCGTTCTTGTCAGCGAAATGACGGTAGGTGGCGGTCGGGGAAACGCCGGCCGCGCGCGCAGCCGCGCGCAGCGTCAGCCCAGTGGGACCCCGTGCGCGCAGCAGTTCAGCGCCCGCCCTGATCAAACTGTGGCGCAAATCCCCATGGTGATATTTTGATGTTGACATTGTTCACATTGAATCGTATGTTTACATTGTGAACATTAGAGGCGGGCTCATGGCAAATCAAGCATTGGTTCCGGACTTATCGGCCTATCCCAATCTCACCGTGGTGCTGCTCGGCATGAAGGTGACGCGACTTCGTGGCCTGCGAACCCTGCTGCGACTCGGCCCGTCCATCACCGCGCTCGGCCGAGACAGACCGGACGGCCTGCTGCACCACGAGACCTTCCTCTGGCGGCTCGATCATGTCGGCATCCGGCAGTACTGGCGGGATTTCGACGCGCTGGAACGCTATGCGCGCACTGATCCACACCGCGGCTGGTGGCGCACGTTTGCTCGCGATCCAGGGGGCACTGGCTTTTGGCATGAGGCCTATCAGCGCGGCGGCGGCATGGAGGGGATTTATCTCGGTTTAGATCAGCCCGTCGGTTTTGGCCATTTCGCACCCACCGGCAAACGAATCGCCGAGAATGGCTCTGCCCGACAGCGGCTCACCGGAAACGTCGCGCATCCGCAAGCGCAGCTCTGATGCGCTGCGCCAACAGGTCACCAATCGGCGAACGCATGTTCCGGCTGCTCTGCTCACCAGTCCGCACTCGAGGTCTCCGGTATACGGGAGCCGCGCGGTCTCATTCCCACCCTGCGACACAACGATACGACCAATAGCGGTACCACCATGGTGGGAACGCGGACGCTGGAGTGAACCTTGCCAGATGGCCCACTCTGGAACTCGGCGTACTGCAACAGGGTGGGACATTACCAATGCGATGTCGTGCAGTTGCGCTCGCCCCAGTAGATATCTCGTTAGCGCCTTCCCAATGAAGCGCCGAAGCCCGGATACCTTCTCCCACAAGACGGATCTGGCATTGACGATCTGAGCCGCGCGGCGATTGCAAGGAAAGACCGGCACTATTGAGACTACGGAATGTAATCACCGCATCCCCGGCGCGAATGTTTGACCGCGATGTTGCCGACGGGTTCCTCAAAGCTGCTGCGGGAGAACACGGCAGTCAACGAAGGCGCACTAGCGTTCAATCGCTGACACGCCCACCAGTGCCACGCAGTGGCTATCGCCACTATAAGGCGAAGACATATTTCATTCGCACCTTCCTCCTCGCTCTCATTACAGATCGCTGCGTTCGCCCCCGCGAAACAAGGCATGGGGTTCCAGCCAATTCCGGATTCAAATTGGTCGAAACCGATACCGAATCTGAACCACCCGCTCATGGAGCAGGTTACGCTGCAAGACGCTCTCAGCGCCCCTCCCTCACACAATGGAGCGCCACCGCCAGCGCGCCTTCGTTTAAAATTGTGCTCCCTCTCTACCAGAAAGACTCCCGAAACTTAGGATATTCTCACTGGCACGATCCGAGTGCGGTATCGATATGCGACAACCGGGCCACGCATTTGGCATGGATGAAAAGATCAAGCACCCAGCATGAGCACATCTCAAAAACTCTTCGACCGCGCTCACCAAATGCACCAATCCGGACGGGTGCGAGAGGCAATCGACCTCTACCTGAAGATGCTGCGCAAGCACCCTGATAACCCTCAATTACTGCTCGGCTTGGGCATTGCGTACTTTCAGACTGACCAATTCAGGAAAAGCGTCGACTCGCTCAAACGCTATGTTCTCATCAATCCGCACAATGCCGCGGCCCTGTGCATTCTGGGCACAGCCCTCACCACTCTGAACCGCCCAGAGGATGCTTTATCCAGCCTCGATCACGCCCTGCGCATAGAACCCGCCTATCCTGAAGCTCTCAACAGCCGGGGACTCGCCCTTCGGGGACTAAAGCGCCACGAAGAGGCCGTTGCCAGTTACGAGAGAGCCCTCGCCCTCAATCCAGATTACGCAGAGGCACACAACAACCGCGGCGTCGCTCTTCGGGAGTTAAAGCGCCACGAAGAGGCCCTGGCGAGTTACGACAAAGCGGTGGCGGTGAAACCGGACTACGGCGAAGCACACAATAACCGCGGCCTCGCTCTTCGGGAGCTAAAGCGCCACGAAGAGGCCCTGGCGAGTTACGACAAAGCAGTGGCTGCGCAGCCGGACTATGCCGAGGCACACAACAATCGTGGTGTTGTGCTTTGCGAATTAAGGCGATTTTCAGAGGCCTTGGGGAGTTACGAGAAAGCTCTTGCCCTCAACCCGAATTACGCCGAAGCACACAACAACCGTGGCGCCGCCCTTAGGGGGCTAATGCGCCACGACGAGGCTCTGGCCAGTTACGAGAAAGCCCTCGCCCTCAACCCGAATTACGGCGAAGCACACAACAACCGCGGCGTCGTTCTTGGCGAACTGAAGCAGCCGGACAAAGCATTGACGTGTTACACCAATGCACTGAAGATAATCCCAGATTATGCGGATGCATATTACAACCAGGGCTTGGCGCTCTTTAATTTGAATCGCCTTGATGACGCCTTGGCGAGCTATGACCAAGCTGTATCGATCAAGCCCGACTACGCTGAGGCACACTGGAACAAATCACTGCTGCTACTTCTAACTGGAAAATTCCCTGAGGGATGGTCGCTTTACGATTGGCGCCTCAAGAGGTCGGACACGAGTAGAGACTATCGGTCTTTCTCCAAGCCGTCGTGGCGAGGAGAGACCGACATCCAGGGCAAGCGATTACTAATCCAATGTGAGCAGGGTCTTGGCGATGTCGTGCAATTTTGCCGCTATGCGCTCAAGTTGCATGCTTTGGGCGCCAAAATCATCCTTGAGGTTCAAGGATCATTAATCCCGCTGGTTTCCACGATGCAGTGCCCAATGCATATCGTCGCCAAGGGCGCTGTGTTACCCGAATTCGACGCTTACTGCCCGATCATGAGCTTGCCGTATGCTTTTAATACGACATTGGAGACGATTCCCGCGGACGTCCCTTACCTGTTTGGCAACGAGAGCAAGGTCCGCGAATGGCAACACAGACTCGGCAGCAAAGACAAACCGCGAGTGGGATTGGTTTGGTCCGGCTCGGAGACACACCAAAACGACAGCAATCGCAGCATCCGGCTCGAGCGCTTGCTCCCCCTCCTGAGCGCTTCGATCGAATGGCACTCACTGCAAAAGCTTTACCGGGAAAATGACATTCCGATTCTCGACCGGCATTCTGAGATCAAACAGCATCAGGAGGATCTCAGGGATTTCTCCGATACTGCAGCACTGATCGAATGCCTAGACTTGGTAATTAGCGTGGATACCAGTGTCGCCCATGTTGCCGGGGCCATTGGCAAACCTGTCTGGATCTTGCTGCCATATCATCCGGATTTCCGATGGATGCTCGAGCGGACTGATTCTCCATGGTATCCGACCGCAAAACTCTATCGACAACCCAAGAGCGAGGACTGGCAGAGCGTCATTCACCAAGTCCTCCTGGAATTGGAAGAATTCATCGCCTCCAAAACGAGTGCGCGCATGACGTAATTCCATTTGAGCGCTCTGCGCACCCACCGGAATCGCAACGGCTTGACAGGCCCATTCCACGGCAGCGAAGCACCAGGGCCTGATCGGGAACACTCTGCGGTCGTGCTCCCCCAGGAAATTTGAGGGAAGGCCTCGATTGAACCTGCAATGCGAAGCTTCAGCGGGCGCGGTTCTGACGATGCCCCACCGGAACCCGCTCTGCAGTCGGCCGCACACGTCGGCATGGCGCGCACTACGCCCTCGGGCACTCGCGGCACGATTCTGTGGCTCTCCCTGACGCCACCTCTGAGGTAGCCGGCGCGGGCGGATGATCGATTCAAGGGAGCGACTCGGCGAGCGCAACGCTGAGTCATCCCAGTCGGAGAGGCCCTCCTCGACGACCCTCAGCCCGCCGCTGCCGCCCTTTGCCCCCGGGAGGGGCTCGGCGGAGGCCATCGGCTCTGCTGCGTGGCCCGTGCGGCAAGGGCACAAAGCAGCGCCGGGCGCCCCTCCAAATTAGTGGTCGGGGCAGGGACATTCGAACTCCCGACCCTCTGCTCCCAAAGGACGTTTGACATACCGACATACCTATTGTATGCCTTGACATATGAGAACCACCGTACGTCTGGACGAAGCCCTCATGGAGCGTGCCCGGCAGGAAGCGGCTCGCCGCGGCATTACACTCACGTCGCTCATCGAGCAAGGGCTTCGGCTTGCACTGCGCCACCCCCTGACGCGCCCGCGGCACACCGCCGTAGCCCTTCCTGAATGCCATGCCGGGGGTGGTGTTCTGCCGGGCGTGGATTTGAGTGACAGCGCGAGCCTCCTCGAGCGGATGGAAAGTCGCGATTGATCCTGTGCGACGTCAATGTACTGATCTACGCCTTTCGCTCGGACGCCGAGG
Organism: Gammaproteobacteria bacterium; assembly: GCA_027324195.1. Classification (GTDB taxonomy): domain Bacteria; phylum Pseudomonadota; class Gammaproteobacteria; order Steroidobacterales; family Steroidobacteraceae; genus 13-2-20CM-66-19. The sequence goes on from DAHVTM010000025.1 coordinate 17,887, forward strand.
ATCATCCGCGACACAAGGCATGGCTGGAATCGGAGATCAATGGGCCAGCGGCTTACGGCGTCGCACCTCAGGTGCTCGCCAGCGTCATCCGCATTTGTACCCATCGACGGATTTTTGCCCGTCCCAGCTCCTTGGATGACGCTTTCGAGTTTTGTCGCGTTGTCCTCGAACAACCCTTCGCGACGGTGATTGTGCCCGGCGAGCGTCACTGGTCGATTTTCGAGTCCCTGTGCCAAGATTCCAAGGCCACGGGAAACATCGCGCAATACGCCTGGTTTGCCGCCCTGGCCATCGAATCCGGCTGCGAGTGGATTACCTCGGATCGCGACTACGCGAGATTCAAGGGGCTCACGTGGCGACCCCCGTTCTGATTTGCCACGGTCGGTCACGCGAGCGAGCAAGCGGCTGCGAAACGGCAGTTCGAGCGCAATTCCACGCTGTTTGGACTGACCGCGCAACACAGGGAACTGCATGTCGCTCCGGGCAGCTGACCGGCAAGTGCCGGCCGAGCGCCGACATTGCGCCCGTACCGGATCCTGCGCTACAGCGGACCGACAACAGCGACGTCATTAATCACCCGGACGGGACGCGACTCCCTTCCTCACCCGTCTGTGCGTCGGCCCAATGATCGAGACGCTCAGGGAAGCTCTCACGGGCGCTTTTGCCGCGTGGTACAGCGAGTGGTACAAGACCCGCGAGCCGACCACAAGTAAGTAGTGGTCGGGGCAGGGAGATTCGAACTCCCGACCCTCTGCTCCCAAAGCAGATGCGCTACCAGACTGCGCCATGCCCCGACCCGTGCCGCGACGGGAATTCCCTCGCTGCCCGACCATAATATGCGAGAATGCGCGCCTTCCGAAAGAGCTACGATTCAGGCGTTTCATGGCGGCACAGGTGATTGACGGGCGCAAGCTCGCCGGTGAGGTCAAAAAGCAGGTTCGCGCAGCCATCGAGTCGGCCATGGCGCGAGGGCGACGCCGCCCAGCGCTGGCCGTGGTGAAGGTCGGGGACAATCCGGCCTCGGAAGTCTATGTGCGCAACAAGCGCAAGTCGTGCGAAGAGGTGGGGATCCGCTCCGTCGCGTACGACCTGCCCCACTCGACCTCGGAGCTCGAGTTGCTCACGCTCGTCGATGAGCTCAACCACGACCCGCTGATCGACGGCATTCTGGTTCAGCTGCCGCTACCGGATCAGATCCAGTCCACCGCAGTGATCGAGCGAATCGATCCGGCCAAGGATGTGGACGGGTTTCACCCGTACAACGTCGGTCGTCTGGCTCAGCGCATTCCCCGCATCCGCCCGTGCACGCCATACGGGGTCATCAAGCTGCTCGAACACATCGTCGCGCCGCTGAAGGGCCAGCATGCCGTCATCGTGGGCGCGTCCAATATCGTCGGGCGACCGATGGCACTGGAGCTGCTGCTGATGGGAGCCACCGTCACCGTCTGCCACCGGTTCACTGCCGACCTCGGCGCGCATGTCCGCCAAGCCGACATTCTGGTGGTCGCAGCCGGCAAGCCGGGCCTGGTGCCCGGCGAGTGGGTCAAGCCGGGCGCAGTGGTCATCGACGTGGGCATGAACCGGCTCGAAAATGGGCGGCTGGTGGGTGACGTGCAGTTCGAGTCCGCCAGCGAGCGCGCCGGCTGGATCACCCCGGTGCCCGGCGGCGTCGGCCCGATGACGGTAGCCATGCTGATGCACAACACCTTCGAGGCATTCCAGCGACGCATCGAATCGGGACGCTGAGGCAACAAGGGACCCGCCGGCAAGCCACGGCCGCAAGCTCACCTCACACCCTGGCAGGTCGCCACCCGCTCCGCAGGGCGTCAGTGCCGACGGTAGCGTACGAACCCGTGCCGTCGGTGGTGTGGCATCGCCCGATTCTTTCGCCCTGAATCGTTTGCCCTGATCAGCGAACTCTCGAGCGGCATCGCATCGCAAACGGTTCCGTCCAGCATCGACTTCTTCGTCAATGCGCCACGCCGTTCTCGTTTCTCCGGAGCGGAACAGCGGCCACCACTGCAATCCCGCTCACTTCCCGTGCCGAGGGGGAACACCCCGTACGCAGCATTCTGCTCAGGCGCGACGCCAATCCGTACCGCCGCCCGGCCGATCTTCAAGAATCACCCCGGCGGCAACCAGTAGGTCACGAATGCGATCGGACTCAGCCCAATTCTTCGCCTTGCGGGCAGCCACTCGCGCCATGATGTGCGCCTCGATCTGTGCCTCGCTCAATGCATCCGACGGCGCGGCGGTCGCGAGCGAGGAATCCGTCAGAGCGGGTTTTGCCAACCGCAGCCAATTCTCCGCATGGTGCTGCAGCAAACCCAGCACCCCGCCGAGCTGACGCAGCTTCGCGCCCAGCGCCGCGCAGCGCGCCATGTCGCCCGCATCACGCGCGATGTTGACCTCGCGGGCGAGCGTCTGCAGTACGGCGAGCGCTTCTGGCGTATTGAAGTCATCGTCCATGGCCGACTGGAACCGCGCGCCGTATACCGAATCTACCGGCTCGACGGCAGGCACGGCACGCAACGCCAGATACAGCCGCTGCAGCGCGGCGTCAGCCTGCTCGAGCTGCTCGAGTGAGTAATTGATCGGGCCACGGTAGTGGCTTGCGAGCACGAAGTAGCGCAGCACCTCCGGATGGCGCAGCTTCGGCAACACTTCGCGCACGGTGAAGAAATTGCCGAGGGATTTCGACATCTTCTCGTTGTCGACGTTGACGAAGCCGTTGTGCATCCAGATCTCGGCGAAGCGCTCCCCGGTGGCTGCGCAAGTCTGCGCGATCTCGTTCTCGTGGTGAGGGAACTTCAGATCCATCCCACCGCCATGGATGTCGAAGTGCGCGCCGAGAAGCGCGACCGACATCGCCGAACACTCGATGTGCCAACCCGGCCGGCCACGCCCCCAGGGGGACTCCCAGGCCGGCTCGTGCGGCTTCGCATGCTTCCACAGAACGAAATCAAGCGGATCACGCTTCGACTCATCCACCTCGACCCGCGCACCGGCGCGCAGATCAGCCAGACGCTTGCCGGAGAGCCGCCCGTAGCCGGCGAACTTGGCCACCGCATACATCACGTCTGCATTCGGCGAGACGTAGGCATAGCCGCGCTCGATGAGCTGCTCGACCATGGCGATGATGGCCGGCACGTGTTGTGTCGCGCGCGGCTCGAAATCGGGCCGCAGAATGCCGAGGGCGGCGCAATCCTCGTGCATGGCCGCAATGAAACGCTCGGTGAGCACCTCAATCGGCTCGCCGTTCTCGGCAGCGCGCTTGATGATTTTGTCGTCGATATCGGTAATGTTGCGCACGTAGGTCAGCCGATAGCCCCTATGTCGCAAGTAGCGCGCCACCGCATCGAACACGATCATCATGCGCGCATGTCCGATATGCAGATAGTCGTACACCGTCATGCCGCACACGTACATGCGCACTTCGCCGGGCACGATTGGGTTGAGCGGCTGCTTCTCTCCGGTCAGGGAGTTGTGAATCCGAATCATGGCTGTCATTTCACTCTCATGGCGCACCGACGGCTCGCGCCGCTCACGCAAAGCGCGCCAGACGGCGCTCGATTTCCCCGGCCGGCATCGCCCGCAAAAGCGGCGCGAGTTCAGGACCATGGCCGAGGCCAGTCAGGGCGAAGCGCAGCGGTCGATACAGCTGCGCGCCCTTGCGGCCGCTCGCCTGCCGCGCCGCGGCAGCGATGACCGCCAGATCATTGCCGCACTGTGCCGCCGCACGGGCGGCGGCCGCAAACAGCGCGCTGCCGGCCTCGCGCACGATCTGCTCGCCCTCAGCATCGAGCGGCGGTGCGCCGCCGAAGACGATCTGCACCCAGGCTTGCGCATCCTCGGGCAGCACCAGATTCGGCAGCACCGCAGCGGTGAACGCCTCCACGGCCGCCGGCTCGATGTTCTGCGGCAAGAGCGCACCGAGCCAGGTCCGCGCCTGCGTGGGGGACAGCCGGTGCACGGCCGCCTTCTGCCAGACGCGCAGTTGCTGTTCGTCGAAATGGGCCGGCGCGCGGCCGAGATGATGCGTATCGAAAGCGTGGGCAAGCGCCTCGAGTCCGAGCAGATCGTGCTCCGGACTGGAGTGTCCCAGCCGGAACAGGTAATTGACCAGAGCCTCGGGCCGATAGCCCCGCTCGCGGAATTCACGCACGCTGGCCGCGCCGTGGCGCTTGGACAGTGGCGTTCCATCCGCACCGAGGATCAACGCGAGATGTCCATAACGGGGCGCCGGCAGTCCGAGCGTCTCCAGAATGAGAAGCTGACGCGGCGTGTTGGTCAGATGATCCTCCCCGCGCAGCACCTGCGTCACGCCCATGCTGGCGTCATCGACGGCATTGGAGAAGAAAAACGCGGCGGAGCCATCGGCGCGGCGCACGACGAAATCGCCGATGTCGTCGGAAAGGAAGCTCTGCGCACCGTGCACGAGATCGTTAAATTCGATGCGCCGGCCGGTCGGCACGCGAAAGCGCAGCGTGGCCGCCATTCCGGCGGCCAGCCGCTGCGCGCGCTCGCTCGCGCTCAGCTCGCGACACGTGCCGGGATAGCGCGGTGCGCGGCCGGCAGAGCGCTGCGCGCTGCGGGCCGCCGCCAGCTCGAGCGCCGTGCAAAAGCACGGATAGAGCGCACCCTGGCGCTCCAGCGCCGAGAACAGCTGCGAGTAGAACGCCCCACGCTGCGACTGATGGTACGGGCCGAGCGCGTCCTCGCGTCCCGGGCCTGCGTCCCATTCGAGACCGAGCCAAGCCAGATCCGCAAGCAGCCCCGCAGTGTGCTCGGTAAGGCTGCGAGTGGCGTCGGTATCCTCGATGCGCAGCACGAAGCGCTCCCCGGCGCGGCGGGCCAGCAGGAAATTGAACAGCGCGGTGCGGGCGTTACCGAGGTGCAGCTCGCCGGTGGGGCTGGGGGCGAAGCGGGTCGCGCCGCGCGTGAACGTCTGAGCGGTTGTGCGGTCCATCTCTGCCATAGCCGACAATAGTACGGGGTTTGCGCGGGCACTGCTAAGATGACGCGTCTGCGCGAGCCACTGGGAGGACCCATGCACGATCGGAACTGCACCGCCGCACGGCGCAGCACAGTAACCCTTGCGGCGCGGCTGCTCGCCGTCATTTCCCTCGGCATCATGAGCTCGGCGGGTGCACAGAGCGCGCAAACGACGCAGAACCCGCAACCCAATCCCGAGGTGCTGGTCACCACCAGCATGGGCTCGTTCGTGATCGAGCTGCGCCCCGACCGCGCACCGCTCACCGTGGCGAACTTCCTGCGCTACGTCCAAACCGGGTTCTACACCGACACGCTCATCCATCGGGTGGTCGGAAACTTCATCATTCAGGGCGGCGGGCACGAGGCGACCCCGCCGTACGCGCTCAAGCCCACCGGCGCGCCCGTGGTCAACGAATCCGGCAACGGTCTGGAGAACCGCCGTGGCACCGTCGGGCTGGCCCGCAGCGCGGATCCCGACTCGGGCACCTCGCAGTTCTACATCAACCTGGTGGACAATCCCGAACTCGATCCGCTGCCCACCCGCTGGGGATACACCGTATTCGGCAAGGTCGTGCAGGGCATGAACGTGGTCGAGCGCATTGGTCTGGTGCCCACCGGCGCATTCGGCCCGTTCAAGTCCCAGGCCCCGCTCAAGCCGGTCGTGATCGAGAACATCACGCTCATCACGCCATCGCAGCCTGGCACGGCGGCACCCGCCTCGAGCGCACCCGCCAATGCGTCCCCGCCAGCGCCGGCCGCTGCCCCTGCCAAAGCAGAGCCGCCAGGCAGCTCCAGCTCGGCAAGCCCTCCCACTGCGCCCCCTGCGGGCCGCAGCGCGACCGAGGCAAGCGGCGAGTCGATGAAGACCGCCCCGCCGGCGAATCCCACCGGCGCCCCGCCCAACAAGCCGTGAGCGACGAAGCGGCAGCGCCCGGAGAGGATCCGCGGCACTGCCTGTTCGTCTCGGACGTGCATCTGGAGGCCGTTGCTGGCGCCGCCGAGCAGCAGTTCCTGGCGTTCCTGCACGGCGAGGCGGCGCGAGCCGATGCGCTGTACATCCTCGGCGATCTGTTCGAAACCTGGGTCGGTGACGATACGAGCGAGCACGGCGATGTGCTCGATGCGCTGGGCGCGCTCAGTGCCAGCGGGGTCGCCTGCTTCGCGCTGCATGGGAATCGGGATTTTCTGCTCGGCGCTGCGTTCAGCCAGCGTACCGGCTGTCGAGTGCTGCCTGACCCGGTGGTAGCCCGCTTCGGCGGCGAGCGGGTATTGCTGACCCACGGCGATGCGCTCTGCACGGACGATCATCCCTACCAGGAGCTGCGCACCCTGGTTCGCGACGCCGACTGGCAGCGCAGATTCCTATCGTTGCCGCTTGCCACCCGGCAGCAACTTGCCGATGAAGCCCGGGCCGGTAGCCGCGCGCACACTGCGCGGACCCAACCGCGCATCATGGACGTAAATGCCGCTGCCGTTCAGGCTGCCTTCCAGTCAACCCGGGTGCGGCGCATCATCCACGGACACACCCATCGCCCGGCCGTTCATGAAGGATTGATTGACGGACAGCCCACGCAGCGCATCGTGCTCGGCGCCTGGTATGAGCAAGGCAGCTACCTCTCGTACCGCGACGGCGATTACGACTTGCGCGCCCTGCCCCGATGAGCCGCTCGTGCACCCACCGGGGCAGGCCGTAGCACGCTCAGGGCTTTGACGTAGGGGGCGGCCCCATCCCCATCCCCATGCCCATGCCGCGCGGCCCCTTGCGCCGCATGAAGGGGCGCGGATGCGGCGGGATGAGCACTCGGAATTTCGCCATCTGCGCCGGGTTCAACACCTGTGCCATCCGGGTCATCATTTGTTGGTGTGCGTCACGGTGCGCAAGCCGCGCGGCGCGCATGGCTTGCATGACCTGCTGCATACTGGCCCGCATCGCAGCGTGCTGTTGGTCGTAAATCGCCTTGACCTGCTGCTGCTGTGCAGGACTCAGGTCAAGCAACACGGTCAACTGATGAAGCCGCCATTGCTCCATCCGCTGCATGCGTTGCATGCGCATGGCCATGCTGCCATGGCGCCATGCCGGTGCCGGCGGCGGACTCTGCGCGAGCGCCACGCTCGCCACACCCGTGAGCGCCAGAAGAACCAGAGTGCGTTTCATGGATTTTCCTCCATTGATCATCAACCCGGATCCTAGTCTAGCGGTGCGCACCGGGAGGCGCCGTAAGCAAATGTGCAGTGGCGCCTCAGCGGCGCGGCAGACTCAGCTCGGCCTCGAGTCCGCCGGTGGGCCGATTGCGCAATTGCAGAGTGCCGCCGTGTGCCTGCGCGACGTCGCGCGCAATGCTCAAGCCGAGGCCGGTGCCGCCGGTATCCCGGTTGCGCGAGGACTCCAGTCGGAAGAACGGCTCGAAAACCCGTTCGAGCGCATGCGCCGGGATACCCGGCCCCGCATCGCTGACGAGGATGCGCAGTACCGCGCCGTCGTGCACCGCGATCTGCGCGCGCTCGCCGAACTTCACCGCATTTGAAACCAGATTGGTCAGGCAGCGCTTCAGCGCTTGCGGACGCCCAGGGAACCGTCCGTTCGTGCGCCCGACGACGCTCACCTCTTGCCCCATCTCGGCAAACCCGCGCCGCACCGCCTCGATCAGCGCGTCGACGTCGATCGGTTCGACGGCCTCCTGCTCATCCAGCCCGCGAAACAGACCCAACGCGCCACGCACCATGCTCTCCATTTCGTCGAGTTCGTGACCGAGACGCGCGCGCAGTGCGGCATCGTCGATCAACGTCTCCACCTGCAACCGCAGGCGCGTCAAGGGCGTCTTCAGATCGTGCGACATCGCGGCCAGCACCGTCGTGCGGCTGTCCAGATAGCGGTGCAGCCGCTCCTGCATGCTGTTGAATGCGCGTGCGGCGTCGCGCAACTCGCGAGCCCCCTGCTCCGGCAGCGGCGCCACCCGGTCGCCTCGGCCGATCGTTTCCGCGGCCCGTGCCAGGCGCCGCAGCGGCTGCGTGATGCCACGCGCCGCGACATATAGCGCCGCGACCAGCACCATCACCAGCAATATCAAATGGACCAGAAGACGCGGCGGCAGCGCCATCGAGGGCGAGATCCGCGCCACCCGAAACACGAGCGGCGCCGCCCCCGGGCCACTCACGCGCACGTCGTAATAGCCAACACGCTGCGCGTACAAGCCGAGGACGGGTGGCGGGACCCGGATGATCTCACCGGCGGCACTGCTCGCGGTGGCGAGACTGATGCGATAGGCGCTGCCGAGCTCACTGTGCAGACGCTGCAGCAGCAGGCCGCGCGCATCAGACGGAAACGGCAAGTGGATGCGCAGTCCGCTCGTGACCTTCCGCCGCATCGGCCAGCGCATCCGCAACCAGCGCGGCCGGCGTCGCGCGCGCCCGCCAAGCAGCGGCGCCGGCGCGGCGCGCCAGCGCAGCGCCCCGAGCGGACCGAACCCGCTGGATACTCGCAGCCGCCGCAGCGCGCGCACGCGCGCCGTTGGCGGTAGCTGCCCCAGCATGAGCGTGATCGCGCTGATGCGCCGTGCCCACAACCGTGTCGTCACCTCGGTCACGACCCGCTGCTCGTTGCGGGCCACCAGATACAGGCTTGCCGACTGCGCGAGCAATACGCCAATGACCGTGGCCGCGATCAACCGTCCGAACAGCGATTGTGGCCAGAGGGCGATACGCATGTTCGGCCCTACCCCGCCTCACTCGGTCGCGACAGGCACGCCGATCACATAACCCTGGCCGTAGACCGTCTTGATGATCCGCGGCGCGCGCGCGTCATCGCCGAGAATCTGCCGCAGCCGGCTCACCCGTACGTCAATGCTGCGGTCGAGTGGATCGACCTCACGGCCGCGCAGCAGCTCGGCGAGCTGCGAGCGCGTGACCACCCGGTTGCCGGCCGACAGCAGCACCGCGAGCAGGCGGTACTCCGCCCCGCTCAGCGGCACTTCGCCGGCCCCGCCGATGAGCGTGCGGCGGGTGGTATCGAGACGCCAGTCGGCGAAGTTAAAGGCGCGTACGGCCTGCGGATCCGGATCCGGCGACAGGTGCGTGCTGCGGCGCAGCACGGCGCGAATCCGCCCGAGCAGCTCACGAGGATTGAACGGCTTCGGCACGTAGTCATCGGCACCGAGTTCGAAGCCCACGATCCGATCGGTATCCTCGCCACGCGCCGTCAGCATGATCACCGGCAACTGCGAGCGGGAGCGCAGCTCCCGACAGATCGACAGCCCGTCCTCCCCAGGCAGCATCACATCGAGCAGCAGCAGATCGAAATGCGTGCGCTCCATGGCACGGCGCATCTGTGCCGCATCATGCACCGCGGTCACCCGCAAGCCTTCCTTTTCCAGGTACTGACTCAACAGCGAGCGGATTTCGCTGTCGTCATCGACAAGCAACAGATGTGGGTGCTCGACCATGGCGTCAACTCGTAGCCGCAACGATACCGGAGCGCGCCGCCGAGATGCCAGAGCTGCCTCCCCGGCGCCGCGTGCGCAACTGCCCCGCATTACAATTGCTCACAAGCCCGCCGGCTCACGGCGCACGTTTCAAACCGATGACCAGATCCGCAACGTTGGTCCCGGTCGGGCCGGTGCGCAGCAGTGCCCCGGCCGCCGCCAGTGCCGTGCCCGAATCGGCCCCGCGCAGCGCCTCATCCGCATCGATGCCGAGTGCGGCAATGCGCCCGCAGGTCTCCCCGTCGACCAGTGCTCCGGCGTTCTCGGTGGGTCCGTCGACCCCATCGGTGCCGACGGCGAGCAGGGCCAGGTTGGCGTATCCGGCGATCAGCCGCGCCGCGGCGAGCGCCAAGTGTTGATTGCGCCCGCCACGGCCGGGATGTGGCGGCAGTTGCACCGTGGACTCCCCACCCCAGATGCGCACCTGCACGTCGCCGAGCGCCAGTTCATGCGTAAATTGGGTCGCGAGGCGCCGCGCGTCGCCGGCGAACCGGCCCGGGGCGCAGTGCGCGGTCAGCCCGCGCGCGCGGGCCGCCTCGGCCACTGCTTCGCCGGCCATATCGACCGAGGCGATCACCTCGCGGTGCAACCGGTCACCGAGCGGAGCTGCGGCAAGGATCCCCGAGCCGATCACCGCCGGATCGTCGCCCGGCACATCGGAGATGAACAACACCCGGGCGCTGCGATCGCCTAAGCGCGCCGCCAGCCCCCCGCCTTTGATCTGCGAGACGCGCGCCCGCTCGGCATTCAGGGCGACGATGTCGCGGCCGGAGGCCATGCCGAGCCGCGACAGCCGTACGAGCTGCTCGAGCGTGACGCCAGGCTTTGGAACCTCGACCAGCGCCGAGGCGCCCCCAGAGATCAGAAATACCAACTGCACCGTCGGGGGCAGCGCATCGAGCCAGGCGAGCAGGCGCGCGCCGGCGCGCAGGGAGCGCTCATCAGGCACAGGGTGGGCACTGGGGACGATCTGCGCACCGGGCACCCCCTGCAGCGCCTCGGCCCCGTAGCCGTCCGGGCAGATGACCAACAGCCGCTCGAGCGCCGAACCGAGCGCATCGCGCGCACCCAATGCCATCGCAACAGCCGCCTTGCCGATCGCGACGGCCCAGTGCGGCTGCACCACGGCCGTGCGCAGCGCCGCACGCACGCAGGTTCGTCCCTCAACGCGGGCCAGCCCCGCGCGCATCAGCTCGATCAGCAGCTCGCGACGGGCCTCGCCAGCTGTCGGACGTTCAGCCACCGTGAACGATTTTCAGCGCGCCGCGGGCATCGCGGCCGCGCTGCTTGGCCTCATCAGACCGTTCGCGCTGCAGACGATCGAGGTACTGCGGCGTGACATCGCCGGTGATGTAGTGGCCGGAGAAGCACGAGGTGTCGAACTCCTCGATCTGCGAATCCTCGTGCCGGCAAGCCGCAATCAAATCTTCGAGGTCCTGATAGACGAGCCAATCGGCACCGATCAGCCGCATCACTTCCTCAACGCTGCGCCCGCTGGCCACCAGTTCCCGCGCCGCGGGCATGTCAATGCCATACACGTTCGGATAGCGCACCGGGGGGGCCGCCGAAGCGAAGTACACTCTGCGCGCGCCCGCCTCGCGCGCCAACTCGATGATCTGCGCAGAGGTCGTGCCGCGCACGATCGAGTCATCCACCAGCAGCACGTTTTTGCCACGGAATTCCAGGTCGATCGCGTTCAACTTGCTGCGCACCGACTTCTGCCGCTGCTGCTGGCCCGGCATGATGAAAGTTCGTCCGATGTAGCGGTTCTTGGTAAACCCTTCGCGGTACTTCAGCCCCAGTCGCTGCGCCAGCTGCAAGGCACTGGTGCGGCTGGTGTCGGGAATCGGAATCACGACATCGATGTCGTGATTCGGGCGCTCGCGCAGGATTTTCTCCGCCAGCCGGTCACCCATGCGCATGCGGGCGCGATACACCGAAATATTGTCGATCTTGGAGTCCGGTCGCGCGAAATAGACGTACTCGAAGATACAGGGCGTGTGGCGCGTCACGGTGACGCATTGGTGCGAGTGCAGCCGGCCGCTCTCATCGATCAGCACCGCTTCGCCGGGGGCGATGTCGCGCACCAGACGGAAGGCGAGACTGTCGAGCGCCACGCTTTCGGATGCCAGCATCCATTCCTTGCCGTGCGGCGTGTCACGCTCACCGAGCACCAGTGGCCGGATGCCATTGGGATCGCGGAACCCGACGATGCCGTGGCCGATCACCATGGCAACGACCGCGAAGCCGCCGCGGCAGCGGCGATACACCGCCTCGAGGGCTGCGAACACGTCGGCCGGCGTAACCCGTGGCGTACCGATGCGTTGCAGCTCGGAGGCGAACACGTTGAGCAGCACTTCGGAGTCTGAGCTGCTGTTGAGGTGACGCCGATCCTCCCGGGTCAGCACCTCGGCGAGTTCCGCGGCGTTGGTGAGGTTGCCGTTGTGCGCCAGGCAGATCCCATACGGCGAATTGACATAGAAGGGCTGGGCTTCCGAGGCACTGTCGCAGCCGGCGGTCGGGTAGCGCACATGACCGATGCCCACGTGACCCTTCAGCTCGAGCATATGCTGCTGCTGAAACACGTCGCGCACCAGTCCGCTTGCCTTGCGCACGCACAGACCGCCCTCACCGCTGGTGGCAATGCCGGCGGCGTCCTGGCCGCGATGCTGCAGCACCGTGAGCGCATCGTAGAGGCGCTGGTTGACCGCGCTCGTGCCAACGAGCCCGACGATTCCACACATAAGCTACCTCACAACCGCCCGGCTCCGACCAGCGTCCGCAGCCCGCTTGCGATCGTTTTGCCATACGGAACCAGTATTGAATGGCGCCACCAGCCCTCGGTATCAAGGTGCAGCAGCTCGGCGAGAATCACGAATACGCCGAACAGCACCACGCCGCGGGCAGCGCCGAATAGAAAGCCCAGAAAGCGGTCCGCTCCGCTGAAGATCGACAGACGCACGAAATGACTGACGATGGCGCCAACCGCCATGCCAAGGAGCAAGATAAGCGCGGCGATGATCACGCGTGCGGCCCACAGACGCACCGCCGGTGCGGCGAGCAGTCCGCCGAGGTGCGGCGCCACGCGCGAGGCCAGATGCCACGCGAGAACCAGCGCGATCAGCCAAGTGGCCAGTGCGATCGCTTCGCGCAGGAAGCCACGCACCGCGCCCACGATGGCGGACAGAACGATGGCGGCGCTCACCACGTAATCGGCTGTATTCATGACGTCTGGTCCGCTCGGGCAGAGTCTGGCCCCCCCGTCCCGGGCAACATGGCGCCGGTGCCATGCGGTCGGGCCCATGGCGCAAAAGTGTCACTGTGTGGCGGCCGCGTTAGGCCCATCATCAGTCGGACGGTAGCTAGGGGCGCGGATTGTACAAGAGCGTGACCATGCCCGCTCGGCGTCCTGTCACTGCCTGAGCAATGCGCCCTTAAAGCCTCGCGCCCGCAATCGCCGGAGCAGCGCGAGTGCGCCGGCGCGGCTGCGCGCTGAACCGCTGGTCACCCGCCAGAGCAACCGGCCACGCAGATGCAGAGGAGCAATCCGCGCGAGGATGCCTTTGACACGAGCTTGGCGCACTAGGCGCAAGGCGTCGGTGCGGTACGCGAAAACGCCCATCTGCACGGTCCACGCTGCCGTTCCATGCGTCGACCGCACCGTTTGGGCTCTGGCCACCGTCCGGCGCACCACGGGGCGCGCCTGCACCACGGGTCGGGCGCGCAACTTAGGCTTAGCCTGGGCCGTCGGTCGCGCCCCGGGCTTAGGCTGGGGTGTGGGCTGGGTTCTCGGCCGCGGCACCGGGGTAGCCAGGGGCGGCGGCGCCGCCGGCTTCGCAGCAACCGCAGCGACAGTCTGAGCCGCTCGGGGAGGCTGAGCCGTAGACGGCGCGGATGGCGGGTTCGATGTCGGCGCAGCGGTTCGGGGTACGGCGCTCGCCTGCGCCTCGATGGCTGCCATGCGCGCTGCGGCTCCGCCCTCGAGCGGCAGCGTGTAACGGTGCACCGGGGTCTGTGCAGTTGGATGAGCGGCCACACGGGCGCCCGCCCCAGCCGCAGCGCGCTTCATTCGCGGCGGTCCGGTCAGCAACTCGGGCACCAGCAACACGATCAGCGCCACGAGGATGATGGCGCCCGTCAGTCGTTCTTTCACTGCGGGGAGTATACCCCAAGCCACTCGAGCGCCGGCCCGACCGTGTACACCGAGCCACACACGATGACGCGATCACCGGGCTGCGCTGCCGCGCGCGCGGCGGCGCAGGCGTCCGTCACGGTGTCGAACAGTCGCGGGGCGCGCGCGACCGATTGAAGGCGCTCAGCCAAATCCCCCGCGGCAATTCCGCGCGGGCCCGGCAGCGAGCACAGCAACCACTCATCCACGACGGGCGCGAGCGCGGCACCAATCTCGGGGGCATCTTTGTCTCCCAGGATGCCGACGATCGCGAGGGTGCGGCCGCGGCAGGGGCGCCCCGCCAGCTGCGCGGCGAACACTTCCGCCGCCGGCGGATTGTGCGCGATGTCGAGAATCCACTCGCTCGCCCCAGGCACCACCTGAAACCGACCGGCCAGATGCACCGCGCCGAGCGCGCGGCTCACGGTACGCGCATCGAGGGCGGCGAGCACCGGCTCGAGGCGACCGGCGGCAGGTCCATCGGCCAGCGACTCGATGGCCGCCAGTGCGGCCGAGGCGTTGCGGTATTGGATGTCGCCCTGCAGTCGCGACGGCGGCAGATCCGCCAGCTCCAATCGCACGCCGTGATAACTCCAGCGTCCATCCGCGGCGACCTGCCAGTGGTAATCGCGCTCGGCGAGGAGCGGGCGGGCGCCCAACCGAGCGATCGCCGCGTACACGCTCGCGGGCATGTGTGCGGTGCCCAGCACCGCCGGTCGGCCCGGCCGGAAGATACCGGCCTTCTCTGCGCCGATCTGCTCGAGGGTATCGCCGAGCCATTCCCGATGATCCAGTCCGACCGAACACAGCACCGCGGCATCGGCATCGACCAGGTTGGTCGCATCGAGCCGTCCGCCGAGGCCGACTTCGAGCACGGCGAACTGCACGCCCCGCTCGGCGAACAGCCACAACGCCGCCAGCGTGTTGTATTCGAAGAAGGTGAGCGTCTCGGCACCGCGTGCCGCCTCGATGTGCTCGAACGCTCTGACCAGCGAGGCATCGTCGACCTCGCGGCCCTGGATGCGGATCCGTTCGTTGTAGCGGATGAAGTGAGGGGAGGTGAACAGTCCCACCGAGGCGCCGGCGGACAGCAGCAGCGCCTCAGCATGCGTCGCCGTCGAGCCCTTGCCGTTGGTTCCGGCCACGGTGATGACGGTGGCCGCGGGCCGCTCCAGAGCGAGGCGGCGCGCCACCGCGCTCACCCGCTCGAGTCCCAGGTCAATGGTGTGCGGATGCGCGGCCTGCTGCTGCGCCAACCAGTACTCGAGTGATTCGCTCATGTACGCTCTTGGGATTCGGCCACGCCGGAACGGCGCATGCCGCTCAGGCAGCGGCCGGCTTCTTCAGCATGACCCGCAGCATCGTCGCAATTCGCGAGCGCAGCTCGCGTCGGTCGACGATCATATCGAGCGCCCCGTGCTCGAGGAGAAATTCGCTACGCTGGAAGCCCTCCGGCAGCGTCTCGCGCACCGTCTGCTGGATGACGCGCGGGCCTGCGAAGCCGATCAATGCGCGCGGCTCGGCCAGGTTCAGATCCCCGAGCATGGCGAGGCTCGCCGACACGCCACCGGTGGTCGGGTCCGTCATGACCGAGATGAACGGCAGCCGCGCCCGCTTCAACTGCGCGAGCGCCGCGGAGGTCTTGGCCATCTGCAACAGCGAGTACAACGCTTCCTGCATGCGCGCCCCACCGCTCGCGGTGAAGCAGACGAGTGCACTGCGCTCGGCGATGCAATGGTCCACGGCGCGCTTGAAGCGCTCCCCGACCACCGAGCCCATCGAACCGCCAAGAAACTGAAACTCGAACGCGCACGCCACCACCGGCAGCGCCTCCAGTGCGCCCGCCATCACCACCAGCGCATCGGCCTCCCGCGTCACCTTCTGTGCCTGGGCCAGGCGGTCCTTGTAGCGCTTGCTGTCGCGGAACTTCAGCGGATCTTCCGGGTGAACGCCTGCGGCGAGTTCCCGTGCGCTGCCCGGATCGAGGAAGGCATCGAGCCGCTCGCGCGCCCCGATGCGCATGTGATGCGAGCACTTGGGGCAGACGTACAGATTACGCTCGAGCTCGGCGCGGTACAGGACCGCATCACACACCGGGCACTTAATCCACAGCCCCTCGGGCACCGAGCGCGTACGCCGCTCGGTCTTGATGCGCGAGGGCATGATCTTTTCGAACCAGGACATAAGATATCCGCGAGGGCTCCAGCGCGCGATGATAGCCGATCAGCACGGCCCGGGCCCGTCGAGCGGCTCAGGCAGCGCAAAGGCCTGCGGATAGCGCACCGACCACAGATACAGCCCGTCGGCGGGCGCGGTCGGGGCACTGCGGCGCCGATCGCGTCCGGCCAGCACCTCCCCTGCCCAGCCCGCCGGCGCCTCCCCCTTGCCGATGGCGATGAGCAGACCGGCGATGTTGCGCACCATGTGATGCAGGAACGCGTTCGCGGTCGCCTCGAGAATGACCCATTCGTCCGCGCGCCGCACGCTGAGCCGCTCGAGCCGGCGCACGGGGGACTTTGCCTGGCATTCCGCGGCGCGGAATGCGCTGAAATCGTGCTCACCTTCAAGCAGTGCCGCGGCCTGGCGCATCGCCACCGCATCGAGCGGCCGGTGCACCCAGGTAATGCGCCGGGCCAGCAGCCCCGAGCGCGCCCGGCGGTTGAGAATAATGTAGCGGTAGGTGCGCGCCTCGGCGCAATAGCGGGCGTGAAAGTGCGCCGGCACCGGTTGCGCCCAGGTCACACTGATGTCCGGCGGCAGCGCGCTGTTGGCCCCGAGCACCCAGGCACGCATACTGCGCTGCGCGGCGGTATCGAAATGCACGACTTGACCGCGGGCGTGCACTCCGGCATCGGTGCGACCCGCGCACACCGCACTCACGGGAGCATCGGCGACCTCGCCGAGCGCCGCCTCGAGACACCCCTGAACACTGGGGCGGGTCGGCTGGTTCTGCCAGCCGACATAAGCGCCACCGTGGTACTCCAGCCCGATCGCGATCCGAGGCATCAGCCGGGCAGCGACTCCAGCAGCCGGCCGGCCTCCTGACGCTGCGCGTCGGAGCCCTCGTGCATCACTTCCTCGAGGATGCTGCGCGCCCCCTCCGGATCACCCATGTCCATGTAGGCGCGGGCGAGATCGAGTTTGGTGCCGACTTCACTCATCGTGAGCGGCTCGAAATCGGTGACCTCGTGCTCTGCGGTGGGCGACTCTTGCGTCGCGCCAAGGCCCACATGCGCCATGGTCGCAGCGCCGATATCGAAATCCAGACCGTTGCCGTTCGACGGCTTCGCCTCCGGCTCGGCGCCGAGATCGAAGTCCACGCCGCCGGCTGGCATCACGAGTGTATTCAGCCTGGAGGTCTCGGACGCCTCATGCTGGGCCGCGTCACCCGCTTTGGGTTGCTCGGCGAGCAGATTCTCGAGCTCGCGCTCATCGATGTGCCACGCACTCGTGGTCCCGGTGGAGTTCGGCACGGCCGCCGCGCTGCCGCCTTCGCCCGAGGCGCCCGCCTCGGCCTGTGCCAGCATGCTGCGCGAGTGCTCGTCGAGCCCGGCCACCAGGGTCGGGGAATCGCCGCCGAGGCTCGGCTGCACGGTGGTTTCGAACGCGCCGAGATCCAGGCCGAGATCGTCGATCGCCAATTCGGCGGTCCGGTCCGATCCCTGGCTCAGCGCTTCGACCTTCTCGCGCAGAGCGGACGCACCGCCCGCCTGCAAAGCCGGCTGCTCGACCGTCGGCTCGACCGGCTCGAAGGCCGACATCTCATCGAGCGGATGTTCGGCCATCTCCTGCGTCACGCCGGTTTCCGAACCGGTCGCTTCCAGGTCCGCGAGCGTCGCGTTCAGATCCGAGCTCGACACCGTGTCGGCCGCGGCGCCGTCTTCCCCGAGCGCCGCGCCGATGTCCAGATCGAATGATCCTGTGGCACTGGTGGAGCTGCTCGCGTGAGCGGCGGGCAATGCACCGCCCATCAGATCAAAATCCACCCGCCCCTGGCCGCCTTCCAGATCAAGGTCGACGCCCTGTGAGGCGGCCCCGCTCACCGGCGCATCGGCGAACAGCGGATCATCCGGCGCAAGCTGCCGTCCCATGATCACGACCTTGTCCCACTCGCCCGGGGGCGCCTGCTCGCGCGATTCCGCCAGCTCGTGCGCGAGTTCGACGAACTGCTCCTTGTTGCCCCAGACGAAGAACACCTCGAGGAGCTTGAGCTTCAGATCCCGCCGTTCCGGCTCGCGCTGAATGGCGATTCGGATCAGATCAGCGGCCTGGTCGTACAGACCATAAGCCATATGGAAGTCCGCCTCGGCGAGCGGATCGCCCTGCTCGAGGTTGAGCGCGGTCTCGCTGCTCATCGTCTGATCGGCCGGGACGTGCGTGGAAACCACCGGCGCGGCCGCCTCGTTCATCACCAGTCGCGGCTGTTCGTGTGTAGCCTCGCGGACATCGATGGACGCATCGGCGCGCGGTGGGGCGCTCACCGTCACCACAGGCACCGGTGGCGGGGCGCTCGCGGCAAATCCGGTATCAGCCGATTCGCTCAGCAGCTCATCGGCCGCCGATTCGCGCCGCGACCGCAGCACCCGGGCCAGCACGTAGGCGATCACGAGGGCCACCAGGGCGAGCAGCGCCCACCAGTAGCGCCGCAGCATCTGCCCAAGTTCACTCGGCGGCGCCGCATGCGCCGCTTTCACCGCCGGCTTGCCGGTGCTCGGATGCGCGGCCGCCTGCGGCGCGGGACTGGTCGCAGCGGGTGCCTTGCCGGCCGGTACCTTGGCGGCCACCTGCGCCTGCAGGGCGGCCAGGGCGGCGCTCTTCATCTGCACCAGGCGCTTCTCCTGCGCCAGCTCGTTCTGCAGCGTGTGCACTTGGGCCTGCAGAGCACCGACGGCGGCCGAAGTGCCCGGACCCGAGCCCGTCGCGGCGGTACCGGTGCCCGAACCGCTGCCCTGAGGGGCCACTAGACGCAGCCGGCCAGAGGCGCTGCCCGAGCCCTGGCTGGCCTGCCAGGCGCTGTCCTGGCGGTTGATTTCCTTCCAGGCCGCCGCCCGCGACACCTGCGCCACCGCGCTCTCGCTCGGTACCTGCAGAACCGCCCCGGAGCGCAGCAGGTTCATGTTGTGGGCAAACGCCTGGGGGTTCAGCCGATAGATCGCGACCATCCAGCGGCGTGTCTGCGCAGAATCGATCCCGCCGCCGCTGAAGCGGCTGGCCAGTCCCGAGAGCGTCTCGCCCGGACGAACGTGAATGGAATGCGGCGCGGCTCGGCCCGCCTCGGGCGCGGCCGTCGCGCTGACCGGCGGGCTCACCGCAGCGGCGCGGCTCTGCTGTGCTGGCAACTCGCCCGTGCGCGCCGCGCCGCCGACCACCGGGGCAGCCACCGCCACGTGACGCGGCTGGTTCGCCTTGGGGACATAGACCGGCGGGTTCAACAAAATGGTGTACTCGCGGAACAGCACGCCGCGACTCCAGTTCGCCTTGACCAGCAGGGTCAGAATTGGGTCGGTGACCGGCAGCGGCGAGGTCAGATGCAGCTCGAGGCGTCCGCTGGCGCCGTGCACGACCTCGATTTGCGCCCCATTGAGGTAGGGCGGCCAGTTCAGCCCGTACTTGGCAAAGGTGAGACGCGAAGCCAGCCCGACCGACAGACTCTGCATGGCCGCCGGCGTGGCATCGAGCAGGTCGATGCGCGCATCGAGCGGCTGGTCAAGATGCGACTTAACATGAATATTCCCGAGGCCCAGAGCCAGCGCTGCCTGCGGCAGAGCCAGCAGCAGCGCCATCACCAGACTTGAGCGTTTGGCGATCATTGACCACACCCCGAACGGCATCGGTGAACGAAACCCCTTATAAAAACAATCGGATGGTCGCTGTTCGCAGACGCATCCGGCGTGGGCGGCAATATAACTTAAATCGGCTCGCAACCCCAAGCCGGCTCGCACCGACCGCCCGGCGCCACCCCTTGGCTTGGCGGTTGATCTTTACTCATTCTGGCCGGACAAACTGTGTCGCGCTTCGTAGACTGATCGATTCGAGCCCTCTGCTGGGCTTCAGGATGCCGGTTCCTGCCGGGTGATGTCCGGGGTTACACACTGGACATCCGCGTTCTGCCCGCGGTGACGCAGGTAATGGTCGAGCAGCACGATCGCCAGCATCGCTTCGGCGATCGGCGTAGCGCGTAGGCCGACGCACGGATCGTGCCGTCCAGTGGTCACGACCTCGACCGGCCGCCCGGCCAGGTCAATGGTGCGACCCGGAACCTGGATGCTCGAGGTGGGCTTGAAGGTCACGTGCGCCACCACGTCCTGCCCGGACGTGATGCCGCCGAGGATGCCGCCGGCATGGTTGCTCGTGAAGCCCTCCGGCGTGAGCTCATCGCGATGCTCACTGCCGCGCTGCGCCGCTGAGCGCACCCCCGCGCCGATCTCGACTGCCTTGGCGGCATTGATCCCCATCAGCGCCGCGGCAATGTCGGCATCGAGACGCCCGAACACCGGCTCGCCGAGTCCCGGCGGCACTCCGGCGGCCACCACCGTGACGCGCGCGCCGATCGACTCGCCCGCCGTGCGCAACTCCCACACCAGGGCCTCGAGCGCCGCGATGCGCTCGGGATCCGGACAGAAAAACGGGTTGCGGTAGGCGAACTGCAGATCGCGCGGCTCGAGCTGCAGCGAGCCGATCTGACTGAGATAGCCGTAGATGCGCACCCCGAGACGCCCGGCGAGATACTTGCGCGCGATGGCGCCGGCAGCCACCCGCATCACGGTCTCGCGCGCCGAGGAGCGGCCGCCGCCACGGTAATCGCGCAGGCCATACTTGTGCTGATAGGTGTAGTCGGCGTGCCCGGGGCGGAAGCGGTCCTTGATCTTCTCGTAATCGCGCGAGCGCGCATCGGTGTTCTCGATCAACAGCCCGATCGGCGTGCCGGTGGTCCGCCCTTCGAACACCCCGGAGAGAATGCGCACCTGGTCGCTCTCGCGGCGCTGACTGACGAAGTGCGAGGTGCCGGTCCGGCGCCGGTCGATGTCGGCCTGCAGATCCGCCTCGGTGAGCTCGAGCCCCGGCGGGCAGCCATCGACAACGCAGCCGAGCGCCGCGCCGTGGCTCTCCCCGAACGTGGTCACCGTAAATAGCTTGCCGATGGTGTTGCCGGACATGAAAGGGCCTCTGCTTGCACCGCGCGCCAGCGCGGCACGTATCGATTGCGCGCGGGGCAGTTGCGGTTGGCGCGAGTGTACTATGCGCCCGCGCGCCGGGTGCGCGGCGCGCGGGCGGTCGGCCGAGGTAGCTGCTCGGCGCCGAGCAGAAACACCCCACCGCCGCCGCGCTCGAACTGCAGCCACAGAAACGGCAGTCGTGGGAACGCGCGCTGCACGGCCTGCTCGGTGTTGCCGACCTCGACGAGCAGCGTCCCGCCGGGGTTCAGGTGCCGACGGGATTGCCTGAGCAGCACCCGCACCGAGTCGAGCCCGGCGGCGCCGGCGGCGAGCGCGATCGATGGCTCGTGCCGATACTCCTGCGGCAGCGCGGCGAGTTCCCGCGCACCAACATACGGGGGGTTCGACACGATCAGATCGTAGCGCGCTGCACCCAGGGCCGCGAAATGATCGGAGCGCACCAGTCGCACCCGCCGCCCCAGGCGGTGCCGGCGCACGTTGCACGCGGCAACCTCGAGTGCGGCCGCCGAAATGTCCACCGCATCGACGTGCGCCCACGGCAGCGCCTTGGCACAGGCGATGGCGATGCAACCCGAGCCCGTGCCCAGATCGAGCACGCGACGGATGCGGCGCGCGTCGAGCCACGGCGCAAACCGCCGCTCGATGAGTTCTGCCATCGGGGAGCGCGGAATGAGCACGCGCGGATCGACGTAAAACGGCAGGCCGGCGAACCAAGTCTGTCCGGTGAGATAGACCGCAGGGATGCGCTCGGCGATGCGCCGGGTGATCAGTTCACGCGCCCGGCGCTGCCCGCTGCGCCCGACACGCCGTGCATAGACCGACGGGTCATCGTGCGCCAAGCCGAGCGCATGCAGCACCAAGGCGGCCGACTCGTCCCAGGCATTGTCCGTGCCATGGCCGAAGAACACGCGCGCGCGGCGCAGCCGCCGGGCGCCGGACTCGATCAGCTGGCGCACGGTGGCCCGCTGCGGGCGCGGCGCGGCGCGCCGCCCGCTGTGGGATAATTGCCTCATGTCGTCTCGTTACTTCTGGGTCCTGGTGGCGCTGGTGTGCCTCGGCGCCGGCTTCGCAGGGTACCGGCTGGCCGCGGTGCGGTACAGCCGCACGCCCGTACCCGCCTACGGGACTTGGTTGCCGCGGGCGCGGGCACTCGGCCCGTTCTCCCTCACCGACAGCCGCGAGCACCGTTTCGATGCCGCCGATCTCACCGGCCATCTGACTCTGCTTTACTTCGGCTTCACCCGTTGCGCAGATGAGTGTCCGGACACCCTTGCGCTGCTGGCGCGCGTGGTGCACCGCGTACCGCATCTGCCGCTACAGGTGCTGTTCGTCACCGTCGATCCGCACCACGACACACCGGCGGTGCTCGCCAAGTTCCTGCGCCAGTTCGATTCGAGCTTCATCGGCCTGACCGGCCCGCAGCGCCAGATCAGCGCGCTCGCCGCGCGGCTCGGTGTGACGCTCGGACAGATCGAGCTGCCCGGCGGCGGAGAGACTTTCGAGCACACCGTGGCCGTGTTTCTGCTCGATGCGCGCGGCCGGGAGGTTGCGCTGTTCACTGCACCTTTTGACGGACGGCGCCTCGCCGCTGCACTGCACGCAAGTGCCGAGCGGCTGCTGACGAGCGGCTGACCCCCTGGAGCTTCGCATGACAGGCGTAACGGATCCCCCGACGCTGCGCGCACGGCTGTTCGTGCTGCTGCAGTACGTGCTGCCGCAGCACTTTCTCTCGCGGCTGGTCCTGCGCCTGACGCGCAGCCGCGTGCGCCCGCTGAAGCGGGTGCTGATCGGCGCCTTCGTGCGTCATTTCCGCCCCGACATGCGCGATGCGCTCGAGGGCGAGCCGCAGCGCTATCCCACGTTCAACGCGTTCTTCACCCGCGCATTGCGGCCCGAGGCGCGAGTCTGCGCAGACGATCCGCTCGCGCTCGCCTCGCCCGTCGACGGCACGGTGAGTGAGCTCGGCCCGCTCGATGGCTCGCGCATCCCGCAGGCGAAGGGGCACGAGTACAGCCTCGAGTCGCTGCTTGCCGGCCATGCGCAGACCGCGCGGCGCTTCGCCGGCGGCTCGTTCGCGACACTGTACCTGGCGCCCTACAACTACCATCGGATCCACATGCCGCTCGCCGGCGAGCTGCGCGCGGCGTGGTTTGTCCCGGGCCGGCTGTTCAGCGTCAATGCCACCACCGCAGCGGCGGTGCCCGGTTTGTTCGCGCGCAACGAGCGCGTGGTACTGCACTTTGCCGATGGGGAGCTCGAATGGGTGCTGGTCATGGTCGGGGCGCTGTTCGTCGGCAGCATGAGGACCGTGTGGCACGGCGAGGTGACGCCACACGCCGTTCGCAGGGTCACCGAACTACCCGTGACCGCCGAGCGCGCGCCGCTGCGCCTCGGGAAAGGTGCTGAGCTCGGCCTCTTCAATATGGGCTCGACGGTCATCCTGCTGCTGCCCCCTCACGCGGCCGAGTGGCGCGCGGACCTCACCGCCGGCGGGACCATCCTGGCCGGCGAGACGCTCGGACGGCTCCTCGGGCGCCCGTCACGAGGCTGAGACGATGAGCAGCGGGCACGAATCGGACTGGCGTCCCACGGCGAACGCGGCCATGCTTCGGCGCCGCGCGGCGCTGCTGGCAGTGGTACGGCAGTTCTTTGCCGAACGCGCCGTGCTCGAGGTGGATACCCCGATGGTGGTCAACGCGCCGGTGACCGACGTGCACATCCATTCGGCGCGCGTTCGCTTCAGTGCCGAGCCGGGCGCGGCTGCACCCGAGTTCTTCCTGCAGACCTCGCCGGAGTACGCCATGAAGCGTCTGCTCGCCACGGGTCTTGGCGACATCTACCAGATCTGCCACGTGGTGCGCGGACTCGAGCGCGGGCGCCTGCACAACGCCGAGTTCACGCTCATCGAGTGGTACCGCCAGGGCTGGACCCTGGCGGCACTGATGACTGAGGTCGAAGCTCTGGTGCGCAGCGTGCTCGGCGAGCGCGCCGCGACACGCGGCAGCGTACGCCTCAGCTACCGGGAGGTGTTCCGGCAGCAGCTGGGCATCGACCCATTCAGCGCCCCGCTGCAGGAGTTGACCGGCGCGGCGCGCTCGGCCGGCTTCGCCGGCGAATCAGCGAGCCGCGACGAGCTGCTCGAGCTGCTCATGAGCGTGCGCATCGGACCGCACCTCGGGCGCGGGGCGCTCACGTTCATCCACGGTTACCCCGCCAGTCAGGCCGCCCTCGCCCGGCTCGATCCGGCGGACCAGCGTGCGGCGCAGCGCTTCGAGTTGTATTGCGAGGGCATCGAGCTCGCCAATGGCTTTCACGAGCTCGCCGACGCACGCGAGCAGCGGGCGCGCTTCGAGCACGATCTGGCCGAGCGCGAGCGGCTCGGTCTCGAGCCGCTCGCGCCCGACGAGCGGCTGCTCGCAGCGCTCGCGGCGGGGCTGCCGGATTGCTGCGGCGTGGCGCTCGGATTCGATCGGCTGGTCATGCTCGCCGAGAATGCCGAGTGCATCGACGCCGTCCTGCCCTTTCCCATCGAGCGCGCCTGAGCGCGGAGTCCCCATGCAGCACACCACGAACCGCTACGACTTTCGTGACAAGCGCGCCGCCTACGCCGAGCTCGCGCGCGATCTCGAGGCACTGCTCGGCGGGGAGTCCGACCCGATCGCCAACACCGCCAACACCGCCGCGCTGTTGTTCGAGGCGCTGCCCGAGATCAATTGGGCGGGGTTTTATTTCCAGCGCGGCACGGAGTTGGTGCTCGGCCCGTTTCAGGGCAAGCCGGCCTGCGTGCGCATCGCCCTCGGTCGCGGGGTGTGCGGCAGCGCCGCCGAGCGGCGCACCACGATCGTGGTGCCCGACGTGCACGCCTTTCCCGGCCACATCGCCTGCGACACCGCCTCACGCTCGGAGGTGGTCGTGCCACTGCTTAGCGCCGAGCGGGTGCTCGGTGTGCTCGACATCGACAGCCCGCTGCCCGGCCGCTTTGACACCGAGGACGCCCGCGGCCTTGAGCGCATCGTGCTCGTGCTGCTGAAGGCCACGCGCTTGGCGCCCGGGGGGCTCTAGCGCGCCCTGCGCGCCGCTACTGCTTGGCGCGCGAGACGTACTGGCCGGTGCGGGTGTCGATGCGGATGACTTCGCCCTGGTCGATGAACAGTGGGACCCGCACCACCGCGCCGGTCTCGAGCTTGGCCGGCTTCTGTCCGCCGGTGGCGGTATCTCCGCGCAATCCCGGATCGGTCTCGACGATCTGCAGCTCGACGTGCGCCGGCGGCGTCACCACCAGTGGCTCGCCATTCCACAGCGTCACGATGCAGGTGACGCCATCCTTCAGCCACTGGGCGTTGTCGCCCACCGCGGATTTACCCGCCGTGTACTGCTCGAAGCTGTCCGGCACCATGAAATGCCAGAAGTCCCCGTCCTGGTACAGATACTGCATTTCGGTGTCGACCACGTCGGCGGCCTCGAGCGAGTCGCCAGACTTGAAGGTCCGCTCGATCGTTCGCCCGGTCTTCAGATTGCGGATTTTGATGCGGTTGAAAGCCTGTCCCTTGCCGGGCTTGACGAACTCGTTTTCAACCACGGCGTACGGATCGCCGTCGAGCAGGACTTTGAGACCCGAGCGGATCTCGGCGGTGGTGTAGCTGGCCATTTCTTTCTCTCAGCCGGAGCGGCACAATGCGCGGCCTCTCCGATTAAAGGGCCGCGTATGATACCGGCATCGGTCCAACCCCGCCAGATTCCCGCCAGCTGGCAGCAGGAGCTCGCCGAGGCGATCACTCATCCGGCGGAACTGGCCGAGGC
>DAHVTM010000090.1:0-40949 GCA_027324195.1 Gammaproteobacteria bacterium
GCTTCGAACCAGGTGGTCGGGGGTTCGAATCCCTCCGGGCGCGCCAATCGTGTCGTTGCCCTTCTCCGGCCGGACTCACGGTTCGGTACGAGGTCAATGGCAATGCCTTGTCCGTGCCTGGATCCTCGGCGCATGTGCCTCATGCTGCCGCGCACTCGGGCTACTCCCGTCACGACGAAACGAAACCCTACGTGGCGCTTGTCGGCGGCCACGGCATGCGCCTCAGCCGAGGGCTACTGCTGCCTTTCGGAAATTTGCTGAGGACGGTCGCAAAACGATCACGTCAAATGATCTGCGCTCCGGTGAGGTGCTGCATCGATGAGAAGCTCTGGGTGGCCCGAGCGCTCGGGCTGTTTGCCGGGCACATGGGGCGCGGTTCTGGCCTGGGTGCCGCCACACGCCTGGCAGCTCGAGCACCACGGGCACTTTGGGTTCCCGTTTGCGTGCGCGGTGCGCTCGACCGGTCTGCACACGGCGCCAGCGCGATCGCGACGCTCAGGTGACGGTGGTCGCTGTGAGCCGTCGTATCTTGCCCGCGCGGGCGGCATACAACGTCGCGATCGCACAGGATGCAAGGCGCGAGCGCGCATCGTCTGCACGACTGGTGAGCATGATCGGCACGCGCGCGCCAAGCACGATGCCGGCCAGCCGTGCGCCGGCGAGATATTCCAGTTGCTTTGCCAGCATGTTGCCGGCCTCGAGGTCGGGTACCACAAAGATATCGGCACGGCCAGCGACCCGGGAGGTAATGGCTTTGGTGGCCGCCGCGGCGCGTGACACTGCATTGTCGAAAGCCAACGGGCCATCGAGTATGCCGCCCGTGATCTGGCCGCGGTCGGCCATCTTGCACAGCGCAGCGGCATCGAGCGTGGATTTGATTTTTGGCGTGACCAACTCGACGGCCGAGAGCAGGGCCACGTGCGGGGTTCGTACGCCGAGCGCCCGGGCCAGATCGATCGCGTTCTGGACGATGTCGCGCTTGTCCTCGAGCGAAGGGTAGATGTTGACAGCGGCATCGGTGATGAACAGCAACCGCGGGTAGTGCGGCGCATCGATCGCGAAGATGTGGCTGACGCGCCGCTCGGTGCGCAAACCGCAGTCCGGGTCGATGACGCAGTGCATCAACTCGTCGGTGTGCAGCGCGCCTTTCATGATCGCATCGGCCTCACCGCGACGCGCCAATTGCACCGCCTGCGCGGCGGCGGCATGACTGTGCTCGGTTGCGACGATCGTGCGGCCGGTCAGATCGATCCGCGCCGCGCGCGCCGCGGCGCGGATGCGCCTCTCCGGCCCCACCAATACCGGGGTGATGAGGCCGGCGCGCTCCGCCTCGATGGCGCCCATGAGCGAGACGGCATCGACCGGATGGACCACCACGGTGCGCAGCGGTGCATGCCGGCGGGCTTGCTCGACGAGCTGATCGAGGCGGTGCGGGGATGAGGCGGCCGGGGGTGAGCGGGTGGCGGGGCGTGAAGTCATTGCGGGTGCCAGGAATTGCCGAGGGTGCTGACGGTACGGCTCACGCCTCCAGGTGGCGCCAGCAGCGCGTAGCGCCGGCCGTGTGGTAGATCATACCGACGCACGATTCGCGCGGCATCCGCGGCTTGGAGTCGTCCGGCCTCACCGTCCCCGGGCGGATGAACGCCCAGTCGAGTGAGCAGTGGCGTAAAGGGACCGGCGGCGTGGCCGGGCAGCAGCACGAGCACGCGCGCGCCCGGGCCGTGCGCCGCAAACCAGCTGGCGATGGCCCGGCCGGCCGCAGGTTCGGGCACGTCGATGCGTGTGAAGCGTGTCCGCAGTCCGCGATCGAGCATGGCCACGGTCGTTTCGTCCGGGTCGAGCAGTGCGAGCGGGTGGTGCAGCGTCTCGGCGTGGATGCGCCGGGCAAGGGCCGGCAGGTCCTGCCAGCGATCGATGGTCGGAAAAAGTGCGAGCGCACTGAGACAAAATGCGCTGACGTATACCCCAAAGGTCCAGCTGAAGCTGAGTAGGACCTGTCCGTGCCGCTCTGCCTGCGATGCGCAGTGCAGGGCGAACGGCAGACCGAGCAGCACAGTGGTGGCGAGCGCTAGGTCGACACCGACCCTGCGCATGGATTGGACCTGCACGGTCGCGAGGGCGATGAGCGCGACGGCGAACACGATTGCAATGATCGCGACCGTCCAGCGTGTCCAACGCAGGGGCGCAGCGGCCTTGCCCGCCACCCGTTGCGACTCACTGCTCCACAGGCCGATCAACAGGCTGAAGCCGAGCAGCGCGGGGGCAGCGTAGATGTCGCGTGCGGTGGCTGCCAACGAAAGCACGAGTAACCAGGGTAATGTGGCGCATACGGCGAAGCGCCACGCCGTGCCCGGCGGACCCGGGAGGCGGACCTGCTTCCATGCCCGATGCACTGCCGCGGCCGCCAGCACCGTCCATGGCAAGAGGTAAACCGGTAACTCGAGGAAGTACTTGCCGAAGGTATTTTGATGGGCGCTGGCGTACTGATACGCCGGCGGCGCGGCAATCTTCATGAATCGGCCGGCGAGGTTGTACCAGAACATGACGCGCAAGGCATGCCCGCCATGCGCGCGGAGGGCAACGGCGATCAGCCACGGGCCGATCAGGATCGCCTGCAGCGCAAATCCCGCATAGAGTTCGGCGCGCTTCAGTTCCTGCCAGCGGCGCTCCCAGGCGATCAGGCTGAGCAGGGCCAGCGCCGGCACCAGCCAGCCAACGGCGCTCTTGGCCATGAAACCCGCTGCGGCACCGGCATGCATCAGCAGATAGCCGAACCACTTTCGTCGTCCAGCCGGTGCGGTGTAGCCGAGGTACGCGCCGAGTAGCGCGACGGCGCACGAGGCCAGCAGGCAGGCATCCGGAGCGAGCCACATCGACACCCGGAACGCGGTGATGGCACTGCCGGCAACGAGCGCAGCGACACATGCCGCGGTGACGCCATCAAGTGCGAAGCCGAGCGTCCCGATGGCGAGCGCAACGATCAGTGCGTATACGAGATTCGGGATGCGCAGCGCAGCGGCGCTATCGCCAAAGGCGCGCACGCACAGCGCCGCCGCCCAGTACGAGAGGGGCGGCTCCTCGAGAAAGGGACGGCCGGCGAGCTGGGGCAGTACCCAGTGATGCTGCCAGGCCATCCGCCAGCTGATGTCGGCGACGCGAGGCTCATCCGGTGTCCACAGCCCGCGCAGCAACGCACCGATGACCCACAAGGGCAACAGCGCGAGCAGGACCGGTCCGATCCAGCGGCTCGAGCCGTCTTTGCGTGACCACCGGCGCATGAGTGTCGGCATCATGCGTCTGTTGTGCCGCCATCGGCAGCAGCGTCGGATTGTGCAAGAATGAATTTTTCCCCTGCGTGGATCGGATCCGAATGGCGAGCGCACCGGCGGCCCGTTTTATCGAAGCGCGTCTGCGCCAGATGCGTCTCGAGCGTGGCGGGCGGACGATACTGCAGAACGTGAGCTGGACGATCCGTCCGGGCGAACGTTGGGTGCTGGCGGGCATCAATGGTGCCGGCAAGACTCAGCTGTTGAAGGTGGTTGCCGGCTCGGTGTGGCCGACGCCGGACGAGCCGGGCGTGCGCCAGTACCGCTGGCGCGGCGAGCTGTGGCGCACGCCGCAGGAGGTCCAGGCAGAGATTGGCTATCTCGGCCCGGAACGCCAGGACAAGTACGAGCGCTACGGCTGGAATCACACCGTCGAGCAGGTCGTCGGAACCGGTGTGCACCGCACTGACATCCCGCTGCACACCCTCGGCGCGCCGCAGCGCGAGCGCGTCGCTGCTGTGTTGCGTCGTTTGCGCATCGACTCCCTTGCCGCGCGTGCATTTCTGACGTTGTCCTACGGTGAGCGGCGCTTGGTGCTGCTGGCCCGGGCCCTGGTTTCCCGGCCGCGGCTGCTGCTGCTCGATGAGCTGCTGAACGGTCTCGATACGCTCAATCGGGGTCGGGCTCTGCGCTGGCTCGAGAGCTCGACCCGTTCGGCATTGCCGTGGGTGCTCTCGGTCCACCGTGCCGAGGATGTGCCGGCTGCAGCCACGCATGCGCTGATACTCGATCACGGCAAGATCGTGTTCCGCGGCGCGCGCGCCCGAGCGCCCCTTGCGCGCTGGCTCACCGAGGGGCCGCCGGGCAAGAGGACAGTCCGAACGCGCGCCGCCGGGGGTGGGGCTGCTCGGCGCAAGGCCCTGCCCGCGCCTGGCACTGTGCTGGTCAGTCTGAGCGCCGCCGATGTGTATCTGGATGAGCACGTTGCGTTGCGCGATATAGACCTGACCGTGCGCGCCGGGGAGTGCTGGGTGGTGCACGGTCGCAACGGATCCGGCAAGACGACATTGGTGCGCACGCTCTACGGGGATCATGGCGTGGCCGCCGGCGGACGCATCAAGCGCTCGGGCATCGAGCCGGGCGTGCCGCTCGAGACATTTCAGCGGCGTGTGGCGCTCGTGGCGCCCCATCTTCAGGCCGATCATCCGACGTATCTGACGGTGGCCGAAGTGGTGCAGTCGGGGCGCCACGCCAGCATCGGGTTGAACGACGCACCCAGTGCGGCCGATCGGGTGGCGGCGAGGCGCGCAATGCGTGAGTTCGAGGTGCTGCCGTTCGCGCAGCGGAGCTTGCGGGAGTTGTCCTACGGGCAGTTGCGCCGCGTGCTGTTCGCCCGCGCCTGGGTCAATCGCCCGCAGTTGCTCCTGCTCGATGAGCCATTCGCTGGGCTCGATGGGCCGACCCAGCGCGACCTGCAGAGCCGCATCGCAGAGCGCGTTGCCGAGGGCGCGGCCGTCGTGATTGTCGTGCACCGCGGTTCCGAATGGCCGAGGTGCGTCACGCACGAAGTGCAGCTGGAGGACGGTACGCTGCGTTACGCCGGCCCAGTGCGCCGGATCAATCGAGCGTCATCTCGGTCTGGAACACCGAGACGGCCTGGCCGATGATCCACACTGCCGAAGCGACTCCGCCGTTCATCTCCAGTTCGATTTCCACCCGTCCCGGCCGGTGCAGCCAGCGTCCCTGCACGCCGTTGAACGCGGCCTTGTGCCGATCGTGGCTCAGCAGCCCGTTGTGCAGGAGGTACATCCCGAGCAGACCATGGGCGTTGCCACTCACGGGGTCCTCACCGATGCCCAGTGCGGGGCAGAACATGCGCGATTCGGTGAGGTGGTCCGCCGATTGGGGTGTCAGAGCAAATACAAAATATCCAGCAGCGCCAATCTGTGCTGACAGGGTGGTCAGGCGGGTCATGTCCGGCTTGAGGTGATTGAGCGGCTCGGTGCCGCGCACGCCGATCAGCAGGCGCGTGCTGCTGGTGCCGGCGATGCGCAGTGGACAGCGCGGGTCCAGATCGTCGGTGGCGAGGGCCAGGGCGTCGAGCACGGCGAGTCGCTCGCGATCGTTCAGTTCACGGCCGAGGGGTGGTGGATTCTGGCGCACCGCGATGCGCCGCTCCGTGCCGCTGCCGCGCACCTCGATTTCGACGATCCCGGCTTTGGATTTCTGCCGAACGCGCCCCGGTGCTCCGGCGCGTGCGCTGAGCACGTGGTGGGCGGCTACGGTGGCATGACCGACAAATCCTGCCTCGGTACGCGGCGTGAAGAAGCGCACGCGCACGTCGTGATCCGGCCCATCGGGCGCAAACAGGAACGCCGTGTCGGCATTGTTCAGCTCCCGGGCTATGGCGAGCATCTGCGCATCGCTCAGCCCGTCGGCATCGAGCACCACGCCGGCCGGGTTGCCCGTGAAGCGCTCGACGGTGAAAGCATCCACTTGGTGGATCTGAATCTTGCGGCTCATTTGGGTCTCTGTCGCCTCACGCTTCCGCTCATGACGTGCGCCGAAGGGCGGCCATTCTAGCCCATCGGGCGCGGTTCGGTAGAATGTCGGGCATGGACGTCGGGGTAGAAGTCAGCCTGTACCCGTTCGAGGGGTGCTATGCGCCGCTGATCCACACGTTCATCGGGCAGCTCGAGGCCTGTGCGGATCTGAAGGTGCTGCCGGGAAGCTTGAGTACCCAGGTCTACGGAGAGTATGGGCGGGTGTTCGCCGCCCTGGGTGAGGCAATGCGCACGACGCTCGCGGCCCGCCAGGCCGACGGTAGCCGGGCCGCCTTCGTGCTGAAGGTGCTCGGGCCCCTCTGAGACCGCCAAGCGCGGGCGGGGCAGTGGCGTAAGTGCCGCCAACCCGGCACACTAGCGCATTCAATCGTCTTTTTTCCTGCGACGCATCCTGTTTAAGAGGTGGGTGAATGGCGCTGCTGCGAGTGATTGACCGTGACGGTAAGGAGCACGAGGTCGAGGGCAAGACCGGCCAGAAGATCATGGAGACGCTGCGAGATCTCGACTACGGCGTCGCCGCCGTGTGTGGTGGCATGTGTTCCTGCGCCACCTGCCATGTGTACGTCGATCCCGAATGGGCCGAGCGGCTGCCGGCGCCGATGTCCGATGAACGTGAGCTACTCACTGAGCTGGGCCACTACCAGGACACCTCGCGTTTGTCGTGCCAGATCGAGTTCACGCCTGAGCTCGACGGTTTGCGGGTCACGATCGCACCGGACGAATGAGCGCGGCGATGAACGGCAGCCAGTCGAGTCGCGCTTGTGCTTGAGGTCCTCATCGGGCTTGGGGTCGGCGGCCTGCTCATTCTCGCGGTGCTCTACGTGCGCGTGCGCCGCGCGATCAGCCAGGAGCGCCACGCCGGCCACGATGGCTGGGATGAGATGATGATCGGCCGGTTGCGCGCCGGGGGTTACCATCCATTCAACGAGTATCGGGTGGACTTCTTTCTCGGGCTGCCGAATGAGGCGGCCTGCGAGGGGGTGCGCGCTCAGCTTGAGCCGGAGGGCTTCCAGATCGATGTCAAGCCGATCGAGAACGAGAGCGAGCTGCCCTTCAGCCTGCACGCCTCGAAAATGATGCAGCTGCTCGTGCCCGACATCCAGGCAACCAGCCGGCGCATGAACGCGCTGGCCGAGCAGTACCAGGGGCGCTACGACCACTGGGCCGCCTGAGGCGGCCGCGCGGCCGGTCTTTATTTCTTCTCGGTCTGGCGTTTGACGGCCTCGGCCGCGGCGGCAATGGCCGCAGGATCGCCAAGATAGCGGCTGGCGAGGGGCTGCAGCTGCGCATCGAGCTCGTACAGCAGCGGAACCCCGGTCGGGATGTTCAGTTCGACGATGTCGTCCTCTGACCTGTTGTCGAGCATTTTCACCATGGCGCGCAGGCTGTTGCCATGCGCGGCTACGAGCACGTTACGGCCGGCACGCAGCTCCGGGGCGATGCGAGCGTGCCACAACGGCAGCACGCGCTGCAGGGTGTCCTTCAGCGACTCCGCCGCCGGGATCTCGCCAGCCGGCACGGCGGCATAGCGTGCATCGAAGCGCGGGTGACGCGGATCGTCGGCCGCCAACGGCGGCGGCGGCACATCGTAGCTGCGTCGCCAGATCTTCACCTGTGCATCGCCGTGGCGCTCGACCGTCTGCGCCTTGTTCAGCCCTTGCAGGGCGCCATAGTGGCGTTCGTTGAGACGCCAGGAGCGCTCGACGGGAATCCACATGCGATCCATCTCATCGAGCATGATCCACAGCGTACGGATCGCTCGCTTCAGCACCGAGGTGAAGGCCACGTCCACCGTGAGCTTCTCCTCGAGCAGCTGGCGGCCGGCCTGCATCGCCTCCTCGCGACCGGCTGGCGCCAGATCGATGTCCGTCCAGCCGGTGAACAGATTTTCCAGATTCCACAGACTCTGGCCGTGGCGGACGAGAATCAGCTTTCCAGGCATGCGGACACCTCCGAGACGCGGGCGGACACCGCCCGCCAACGTGCGCTTAGGGCTCCAGCGAGCGGACGGCGTGAGCGGCGGCGCGGGTCGGGAAGTATAGCCGAGGGCGCGCCGCCGACAGCTACTCGGCGAGCTTACGCAGCGACTCGACGCCCACCGTGAGGGTGGCAAAGTCCGCCGCGCCTGCCGCGCGCATCTCCTTCAGGGTGCGTTCCCAGTGCGCGAGCTTGTGCCCTTCCGCCTCCTGCCAAGCGGCGACGCGTTCGGCGGCATTGCCGCGGCCACGACGATCGAGTACGCGCTCGACGAGCGCCCGATGGATACGCATCGCCGCATCGCGCACACCGGTGCGCGCGGTAGCCTGCCAGGGACCATCGACCGAGAGCTGATTGATCTGTCCGCGCAGCCAGTCAAGACCGGTGCGGGCACCGACTTCGAAGTACACGAGCGCCGTGTCGGCGACCGCCGCGCGGTGCGCGGCGGCAATCTCTACGATGTCGAGGGAGGCGTTGTGCGCCTCCAGACTCGCCACGCGCGCGGCAAGCGCCGCTGGCAGGCCGGCCTCGACGAGTTGCGCATGCGCGATGTCGAAATGCTCCCGCCAGGCGCCACAGAGTACCTGCGGGATGCGCGCGCCGATTTCCTGCACGCCCGCACGGAACTCGCGCACGGCGGCATCAACCTTCAGCGCCGGCCGGCGCGCGAGCAGCCAGTATGTCACGTGCCGCAGCAGGCGGCTGGTTTCGAACATCGCCGCATATTGGATCTTTGCCGGTGCACGATTGTCGAGCGACTCGATGTCCTCCCACAGGTCGCGGGACTGAAAGATCTCGCGCGCGGCGGTGAAGGCACGGGCGATCTGCGCCGGTCCGGCGCCTGTGTCCTCCTGCGCGCGCAGCACGAACGTCGGACCCATGCGGTTGATCAGGCTGTTGGCGGTTGCCGTTGCGATGATTTCCCGGCGCAGGCGGTGCCGCTCGATGGCGTGCGCGAAGCGCGCGCGCACCGGTCCGGGGAAGTACCGCTCCAGCTCGTTTGAGAGGTACGGATCCTCCGGCACGTCCGAATCGAGCAGGTGGGTGTTCAGCCAGATCTTGCCGTACGACAGCAGGATGGACAGCTCCGGCCGCGTCAGTCCCGCGCCGCTCTTGCGGCGATCGCTGATTTCCTCGTCGCTCGGCAGAAATTCCAGCGCGCGGTTCAGTCCGCCGGAGCGCTCGAGCAGGCGGATCAGATGCTGATACTCGCTGAGGCGCGCTTTGGCCTGCTGCTCGAGCGTGCTGATTGCCTCGCCCTGCAGGTAATTGTTGCGCAGCACCAGCGTGCACACTTCGCTCGACATGCGCGCGAGTAGTCGGTTGCGCTCGGCGAGCGAGAGTTTACCGGCGTGCACCAGCGGGTTCAGCAGGATCTTCAGGTTGACCTCGACGTCCGAGGTGTTGACGCCCGCGGAGTTGTCGATGAAATCTGTGTTGATCCGCCCGCCCGCGAGCGCATATTCGATGCGCCCACGCTGGGTGCAGCCGAGATTACCGCCTTCGCCGACCACTTTGGCGCGCAACTGGTTGCCGTTGATGCGTAGCGCGTCATTGGCCCGGTCGCCGACTTCTGCGTTGGTTTCGCGGCTGGACTTGACGTAAGTGCCGATGCCGCCGTTCCAGAGCAGCTCCACGGGCATGGTGAGAATGGCACGCATGACCTCCACCGGCGTGGCGGTGGCGCTATCCAGGCCGAGCATGGCCCGTGCCTGGGCGGACAGCGCAATCGACTTGGCACTGCGCGGGTAGACGCCGCCGCCGGCTGAGATGCGCTTGCGGTCGTAATCGTCCCAGCTCGAGCGGGGCAGGGCAAACAGACGCTGCCGCTCGGCGAAGCTCACCGCCGGATCGGGCTTGGGATCGAGGAAGATGTGCCGATGGTCGAATGCGGCTTGCAGCAGGATCTGCCGCGAGAGCAGCATGCCGTTGCCGAACACGTCGCCGGACATATCACCGATGCCCGCGACCGTGAACGCCTCTTTCTGGATGTCGACGCCGAGTTCGCGGAAGTGCCGCTTGACGCACTCCCAGGCGCCGCGGGCGGTGATGCCGAGCCCCTTGTGGTCGTAGCCGGCCGAGCCGCCCGAGGCAAAGGCATCGCCGAGCCAGAAGCCGTACTCGGCGGCAATGGCGTTCGCGGTGTCGGAGAAGGTGGCCGTGCCCTTGTCCGCGGCGACCACCAGATACGGGTCATCGCCGTCGCCACGCACGACCTGCGGCGGCGGTTCGATCTTTCCGGCGACGATGTTGTCAGTCAGATCGAGCAGACCGCGGATGAAGGTGCGGTAGCTGGCGATGACCTCGGCCTGCACCTCCTCGCGGCTGCCCTGCGGCAGGCATTTCGGCACAAAGCCGCCTTTGGCGCCCACCGGTACGATCAGGGTGTTCTTGACGTGCTGCGCCTTCATCAGACCGAGGATCTCGGTGCGGAAATCCTCGCGCCGATCCGACCAGCGAATGCCGCCGCGCGCCACATCGCCCATGCGCAGGTGTACCCCTTCGACGCGCGGGCTGTAGACGAAGATTTCGTACTTCGGACGCGGCAGAGGCAGGTCCGGGATCGCGGCCGGATCGAACTTGAACGAGAGGTACGGCAGGGCAGCGCCGGCGGCATCGCGCCGATAGTAGTTGGTCCGCAGCGTGGCCAGTACCAGCGTCAGATAGGCGCGCAGAATGCGGTCCTCATCGAGGCTGCTCACCGCATCGAGCCCGGTGCGGATGCGTGCCACGAGTTGCTCGGTCGCTCGCGCTGCGGCCTTGGTGCCGTGTGGACGCTGCGGATCGAAGCGCGCCTCGAACAAGCGTACCAGTGCGCTTGCGATGGCCGGATTGGCGGCGAGAGTGCGCTCCATGTACGCCTGACTGAAAGGCACCCCGGTCTGCAGCAGGTAGCGGCAGTACGCGCGCAGCACTAGGATCTCGCGCGCCGCCAGATCGGCGCTGAACAACAGTCGATTAAACCCGTCGTTCTCGGCCGCGCCGTCCCAGCCGGCCGCGAGCGCCTCCTTGAAGCGCTCCGCGGCACGCGCCAGATCGATTGCGCAGCCGTCGCGGTGCTCGAGCTCGAAGTCCTGGATCCAAGCGACGCCGCCTTCGGGCCAGGTGAGTTCGTACGGGCGCTCGGCGATCACGCGCAGGCCGAAATTCTCGAGCATGGGCAGCAGGTCGGAAATCGACACCGGCGCGCCGAGCTTGACGATCTTCAGGTGCAGCCCGGCCGCGCTTTGTTGCGGGGAGCGGTGCAGGCTGACGCGCCGGCCGAGCGGTGCGGTGCGCAACTGCTCGAGCTCGGCGAGATCGGCGAGCGCCTCGGCTGGCGGGACATCCTCCTCGTAGGCCATCGGGAAGACGCGTCGGTAGCGATTGGCGAGCACGAGTCCAACGGCCTCGCCGCGGCGGGTGATCAGCACGTCGTGCAGGTGATCACTCCAAGAGAGTGTGGCGTCGGAGATCTGCCGTTCGATCGCGGTAACGTCGATCTTGTGATGCTCGCCAGGTACGGTGCGCACGACGACGTGGACGCGCGCGTGACTGGCGCTGGAGATCTGCACCTGGCTTTCGACGGATTTGCCGCCAAAACCTGCGAGCACGATGTGCTCGATGCGCTGGCGGACATCAGTGTTGTAGCGGTCGCGCGGCACGTACACCAGGCACGAAAAGAATCGGTGATACGGATCGCGCCGCGTGAGCAGGCGCACGGTGCGCCGCTCGTACAGGTTGACGACACCGCGGCAGATGCGAACCAGATCCCGGGTATTGGCCTGGAATAGCTCGTCGCGCGGGTAGGTCTCTAGCACGTTTAGCACGGCCTTGCCGTCGTGGCTCTGCGGATCGAGGCCAAAGTACTGGATGACGCGCGCGACCTTCAGGCGCAGCACCGGGATATCGCGCGGGCTGCGGTGATAGGCTGTGGAGGTCCACAGGCCGAGGAAGCGGTGCTCGCCGCTTACCTCGCCGCGTGCATCGAAAGTCTTCACCCCGACGTAATCGAGGTACTCGGAGCGGTGGATGGTGGAGACCGAGTTCGCCTTGGTCAGCACCAGCAGTTCCCGCTCGCGCGCGCGCTCGCGGATCTCATCCTGAAGTCTAG
This sequence comes from Gammaproteobacteria bacterium, assembly GCA_027324195.1. Taxonomy (GTDB): domain Bacteria; phylum Pseudomonadota; class Gammaproteobacteria; order Steroidobacterales; family Steroidobacteraceae; genus 13-2-20CM-66-19. Next base: position 11,901 of record DAHVTM010000090.1, read on the forward strand.
TCAGTGAGGGGCGCTCGTTCGGGCTGCGCGCTCGCAGGATGCCAAGACCGCTGCGCGGCTCTGATTTGAGCACGTCCTGACGTGCGCCGCGTTCGAGTCGGTATTGGCGGTAGCCGAGGAAGACGAAATTGCGCTCTTCCATCCACTGCAGTAACTGACGTGCCTCAGCGATCTCCTCGCTCGAGAGCGGTGGCGGGCTGCGCTCGAGTTCCGTGACTACGCTGCGCACGCGCTCGCGCATCGCATCCCAGTCCTCCACCGACGCTGCCACCTCGTGCAGCGTGGCTTCGATCTGGCCACGCAGCCGCTCGAGCGTCTCGGCATCGGTGCACCGGTCGATCTCGTACATTTCCCAGGATTCAGTCCGGTGCGGGCGGGTGCCGTCGATGTCGAAACCGTTGAGGCGCCCGCGGGCATCGCGGCGCGTCTCAAAAACCGGATGCACGATCAGGTGCACCGCGAGGCCGGCGCGATTGAAGGTCAGGCCGAGCGAGTCGATGAGAAACGGCCGATCGTCCGTGATGATCTGCACGACCGTGTGCGGGGAGTCGAACCCGTCGCTCTCCCGATTGGGGTTGAAGACGCGCACGAGCGACTGGCCGGGAGCTCGGCGCAGTCCGAGTTGCAGATGACAGTGTGCCGCGTGCGCGAGCGCTTCCGGGGCGCGGGCCGCCAGATCTTCCTCGCCTACGCCACGGTAGTAGGTTCGAAGGAATGGGGCCGACAGGCGCGCCATCGCGGCTGGAGTGTCGCGCGGTAAGCGTATGCGTGCGATTCGGTCTATGAGCGCGAGACGCGCCGGAGGGATGCTGCGCAGGTGCCGGCCATCGCCGGCGGCGGATGAGGCGTGCATGGTGGGCGGCGATTATATACGTCTGGGCAGCGGCGGGTGGCCAGAGTATAATAGTTGCGTTCGCAACGAAATGATCGCCATCCTTCAGGCGTCAGCGACGGAGCCGCCGATGAGTCACAATCGCGACAATCCTATGGGTACCGACGGATTCGAGTTCGTCGAGTACACCGCGCCGGATCCCCAGCTGTTGCGCGACCTGTTCGAGCGGATGGGCTTTCCGGTCAAAGCCCGACATCGCGCCAAGAACGTGACGCTGCACGGCCAGGGTGCGATCAATTTCATCATCAACGCGGAGCCTAATTCGTTCGCGCAGCACTTTGCGCGCGAACATGGCCCCTCGGCGTGCGCGATGGCGTTTCGCGTCAAGGATGCCGCCTATGCCTATCGACGTGCGATCGAGCTGGGTGCTCGCCCGGGACCGCAACACGCCGGCCCCATGGAGCTGAACATTCCGTGCATCGAGGGTATCGGTGGCTCATTGATCTACCTGGTCGACCGGTACGGTGATCAGTCGATCTATGACGTGGATTTCCGTCCGGTGGCACCGCCGCCCGGAGCGCGTGAGGCGGGCCTGACGATCATCGATCATCTCACGCACAATGTGCGGCGCGGTAACATGGATCGCTGGGCCGGCTTCTACGAGAAGCTGTTCAATTTCCGCGAGATCCGCTATTTCGATATCGAGGGCAAGCACACCGGACTGTTGTCACGCGCCATGACGAGCCCGTGCGGCAAGATCCGCATTCCGATCAACGAATCGCAGGATGACAAAAGTCAGATCGAGGAGTACCTGCGCGCGTACCACGGTGAGGGCATCCAGCACATCGCGCTGGCGAGCGCGGATATCTACGCCACAGTGGATGCGCTGCGCGCGCACGGCATTGCCTTCCAGGACACTCCCGAGACTTATTACGAAGGCATCGAGGCGCGCGTGCCCGGCCACGGCGAGCCGCTCGAGGAGCTGCGTCGGCGGCGCATCCTGATTGACGGCAACCCGCAGCGTGGCGAGGGCCTCCTGCTGCAGATCTTCACGGCCAACGTGATCGGCCCGATTTTCTTCGAGATCATCCAGCGCAAGGGCAATGAGGGTTTCGGCGAAGGCAACTTCCGCGCGCTGTTCGAGTCAATCGAACTCGACCAGATCCGCCGCGGGGTGATTTAGCCGCCGCGGCATTGCCCGGCGAACGCCGACGGGGCGCGCAAGTGGGTCTCGCTGCTCGGCGCGAGCAGCACTGAATTACACTCGCGCGGATGGAAACTGTTCATCGCGTCGCCCCGGTACACCCGCAGCAGCTACGGCTCGAGTACGATCCGGCGCTGCCGATCAGCGCGCACCGCGAGCAGATCATCGCCGCGCTGGCCCGTCACCAGGCGATCGTGGTGTGCGGGGCAACCGGTTCGGGCAAATCCACGCAGTTACCCAAGTTCTGCCTCGAAGCTGCGCGGGGCACTTCCGGGCTGATCGGCCATACCCAGCCGCGACGCATCGCCGCTCGCGCCTTGGCCTCGCGCCTCGCCGAGGAGCTCGGTACGAGCGTCGGTGCGGCGGTCGGCTACCAGGTGCGCTTCACCGATCGGACCGGGCCGCACTGCCGGGTCAAGCTCATGACCGACGGGATCCTGCTGAAGGAACTGGAGAGCGACCGGGAGCTGCGCCGCTACGACACGCTGATCATCGACGAGGCGCACGAGCGCAGTCTGAACATCGATCTGCTGCTCGGAGTGCTGCGCCAGTTGCTGGCGCGACGGCCGGAGCTGCGCCTGATCGTCACCTCGGCGACCATCGAACCGGCCCGCATCGCGGCGTTCTTTGGCGAGGCGCCGGTGATCGAGGTATCCGGGCGCAGCTATCCGGTCGAGGTGCGTTATCGGCCGCTCGCCGCCGAGGACGAGGATGCGGCGGAGCTCTCGCTGCCCGAGGGCGTTGTCGCGGCCGTGCGTGAGCTCGCCGGCGCCGGCCCGGAGGCCGACACACTGGTGTTCCTGCCCGGCGAGAAGCACATTCGGGAAGCCGCTGAGGCGCTCGCGCGTGCGCAGCTGCGTCTGACCGAGGTGCTGCCGCTCTTTGCCCGTCTGTCGAGCGCAGAACAGGCACGCATTTTCCAGCGTCACACGGGACGGCGGGTCATCTTGGCCACCAATGTCGCAGAGACGTCCCTCACCGTCCCCGGCATTCGCCACGTCATCGACTCGGGTCTTGCGCGCATCAGCCGCTACAGCCCGCGCGCCAAGGTGCAGCGCCTGCATGTCGAGCCGATCTCGCAGGCGAGCGCCGAGCAGCGCAAGGGGCGCTGTGGCCGGGAAGCTCCGGGGATCTGCATCCGTCTGTACGCGGAGGCCGATTTTGCTGCCCGCGAGCCCTTTACCGCCCCTGAGGTGTTGCGCACGAATCTCGCCAGCGTGATTCTGCGCATGGCGAGTCTCGAACTCGGCGAGCCGCAGGACTTCCCATTCCTTGATCCGCCGGATGCACGGCTGATCAATGACGGCGTACGCTTGCTCGAGGAGCTGCAGGCGATGGATGGCGCCAGGGCAGTGACCGCCCTCGGGCGCAAAATTGCTGCGATTCCGCTTGATCCGCGTCTCGGTCGGATGCTGCTCGCGGCGGCCCGGCTCGGCTGCCTTGCCGAGATGCTCGTGATCGCGGCTTTCCTGGAAACCCAGGACCCGCGCGAACGGCCCGCAGATCTGCAGCAGCAGGCCGAGCAGAAGCACGCCCTATTTGCCGATGCGCGTTCGGATTTCATCACCGTGCTCAATCTGTGGCGCGCCTACCTCGAGCAGAGCGCCGAGCGCTCGGGAAGTCAGCTGCGCAAGTGGTGCCGGGAGCATTTCCTGTCCTTCCTGCGCATGCGCGAATGGCAGGATCTGCACCAGCAGCTCGAGCGCAGTGCGCGCGAGCTCGCGCTGCGGCCGAACCAGATCCCCGCCGGCTACGCCGAGCTGCACCAGGCAATCCTCACCGGCTTCCTCGGCTCGATCGGCACGCTCAACGAGCGCCGCGAATACGACGGTGCGCGCGGCATTCGCTTCGTGATCGCCCCGGGAACCCCGCTTGGTGCACGGCCGCCCAAGTGGGTGGTGGCGGCGAGCCTGCTCGAGACCACGCGGTTGTACGCGCGCATGGTGGCAGCCGTCGAGCCGGCCTGGATCGAACGGGCGGCGGCCCACCTGCTCAAGCGCACCTACAGCGAACCGCATTGGGTCGAGCGGCGGGCCATGGTGGGCGCATTTGAGACCGTGACACTCTATGGTCTGGCGCTCGCGAGCCGCCGACGGGTCGATTACGGCCGGGTCGCCCCCGCGCAGGCCCGTGACATCTTCATCACTGAGGCGCTGATCGATCCTGAGCACGGTCCGCCGCGCGCCGTGATCGAGGCGCCGTTTCTGCAGGCTAATCGTGCTCTGTGCGCCGAGCTGCGTGGGTTGGAGGCGAAGATCCGGCGCCGCGATATCCTTGCCACCGAGGCGCGGCAGCTCGATTTTTACCGCGAGCGCATTCCGCTTACGGTCAGCTCCGCAGGCAGCTTCCACCGCTGGTGGCGCCAGGTTGAACGCGGCGCGCCGCGGCTGCTGCACATGCGACGGGAGGATGTGCTGCTGCGCGTGCCCGAGGAGATTGACGAGCAGCGCTTTCCGGATGCCCTGGCGATCGGCGGCAACCGCCTGCCGCTCAGCTATGCCTTTGAGCCTGGCGAGCGCGGCGATGGACTGACTCTGCACGTGCCGGACGTACTGTTCGAAAGTCTCGATGCTGACCGCCTTGCCTGGCTGGTGCCGGGTTGGCGTTTGGAGAAGGTGACCGCATTGCTGCGCGAGCTGCCGAAGAACCAGCGCAAGCAACTGGTCCCGGTGCCCGAGCACGCGCGTCAGGCACTCGAGGAGCTGGCCGTTGGGGAGACGCTCGATTACGAGGCGCTGCCGGGATTCTATGCCGCGTTGGCGCAGTGGGTTGCGCGGCGCACCGCTAGTGCGGTGAGCCCTGCGGATCTGGCCGCGCTGCAGCTGCCTGAGCACCTGCGGCTGAATGTGCGCGTGATCGATGCGAATGACGCCATTCTCGCCGAGGGCAGGGATCTCGCCGCGCTCAAACGTGCGCTGCGCGCGCGCCCTGTAGCGGACGCGTACACCCTGGCAGCCCGCCAGAGTACGCATCGGCAGTGGGACTTTGGCGATCTGCCCGAGACCCGCCTCGTGCAACGCAATGGACTGCAACTGCAGATCTACCCGACGCTGCAGGATCTCGGCCAGGCCGTCACATCCATCGAGGCGCGCGATGCACTGAGCGCCGGGGTATTGCTGCGCGGCGCAGTCACGCGCCTGGCGCTGCTGGCGCTGCCGCAACAGACGCGCTACTGGAGCAGAAGGGTCGCCGAGGAACGCGAGCTGGTGCTCGCGAGCGGCGCATTGGGTCTGCAGCACCCCATTGCCGAGCTGACCGTGCAGCGCATTTTCGCCGAATGTTTCGCCGCGGCCGAGCAACCGGCGCCGCGCACACGATCGGCCTTCGAGCAGCGACTGCAGCAGGGGCGGGCAGAACTCGAAGCCACCGGTGAGCGCATCATCAACGTGCTGCGTGCGGTTTGTACTGAGTTGCGCCTGCTGCGCAGCGCACTCGGTCCGCTGCGCAGCAGCGCCGGGCCCGCGGTCTGTGATATCGATGCGCAACTTGCCGAACTGCTGCCGCCGCAATTCATTACCGCCACCCCCAATCCGTGGTTTGCGCATTTGCCCCGCTATCTGCGCGCCGCGCTGCGCCGTGCGAACCGTCTGCCCGCGGACGCACGCCGTGACGCGCAGCTTGCTGCGCGGGTTGCGCCGTTTGTGATCGCGTGGCGCGATTTGCTGCGCGCACAGCACGGTGAGACGCAGCGCCCGCAGCTCGAGCTGCTGCGCTGGATGATCGAGGAGTTGCGCGTATCGCTCTTCGCGCAGGAACTACGTACTGCTGTGACGGTGTCTGAGCGGCGCCTCACCGAGCAGCTCGAGCGGGCCCGAGCCGAAGCGCGTGCCCAAGCTGTCTAGTGTCTGTCGACGCTCGGACGCCGACCATCATACGTAGAGTTGGCAATGGCTTTTTTCCCCTTGGCGAACATCCTATGACACGGGTCTGCGGGATTGTTGACACACGGTGGCGCCGATCGCGGCGTGCCGGTCCACCACTGCCTTGCGGAAGATCGCGTCATGTCAGAGTCCGAAGCGACGTTCGCCATGCCTGGTCGGGCCGCCGTGGCGCCGCGCGGCGAGCCGGGCAATTCCTGGGTGCTCAGCGTCTATGCGCTGATCTGCGCCGGCCTGCTGCTGATCGCCCTGTACCAGTTTGGGGTTATAACCCCCCGCGTGCTCGCCGCGGTCGCCGCGCGCGGTAGCATCCGCTCGGTTGCTTACCTGTCGATCGTCTGGATCGTGCTGGGATTCGTGCTGGCTGTCGTGCGCACGGTGTTGTGGATCGCCTACCGCCCTGCGCCGCCCGCCACGCATGACGCAGCACCGACGCTCACCGTGATCATTCCTGCCTACAACGAAGGAGCCATGGTACTGCAGTCGATCGAGTCCGTGACGCGCGCCGACTACCCGCGCGAGCGGCTGGAGATCTTGGTAATCGACGATGGCAGCCGCGATGACACCTGGCGTTATATTCTGCAGGCTGCCGAGCGCCACCCGGGACTGGTTACCGCATTGCGTCAGGAGCGCAACATGGGCAAGCGCGAGGCGCTCGCGCTCGGTTTCGCGCGCGCGCGCGGCTCGGTGCTGGTCACCATCGACTCCGACAGCGTGATCGAGCGCGGCGCGTTGCTGGCTATTGCCGGTCCCTTTCGTGATGCCCGGGTAGGCGCGGTCGGCGGCAAGGTGATGGTGTACAATCGGGCGCGCGGGCTCATTCCCCGCATGCTGCACGTGCGATTCATCCTCTCGTTCGACATGCAGCGGGCAGCCGAGTCGGTGTACCGCAACGTCTACTGCTGTCCGGGGGCGCTCACGGCGCTGCGTACCGAGGCGGTGCGCAGAGTCCTCGAGCGCTGGCGCAATCAGCGCTTCCTGGGCAGCCATTGCACCTTCGGCGAGGATCGGGCGATGACGAATTTCCTGCTGGACTGCGGTTATGATGCGCTCTATCAGCGCACTGCGGTCGTACACACCGTCGTGCCGCACGCCTATGACAAGCTGTGCAAGATGTTCCTTCGCTGGGATCGCTCGTATGTCCGGGAGGAACTGCGCTTTGCGCGGATCGTGTGGAAGCGACCCTGGCCGACGCGCATCCTGGCCTCATTCGACCGCTTCGTCACCAACGCCAGCTACCCGATCTCATACTCCGGGCTCGTCCTGCTGCCGCTGGTGCTTGCGCACGATCCGGGCATCGCCGGCTCGCTGCTGCTCGCGATGGGCGGGGTGTCGTTGTTCAATGTGCTCTATTATCTGCGCAGCGAACGGTCGATGAATTTCATCTACGGAGTTCTGTACGCGTACTTCTACTCATTCGCGCTGTTCTGGATCTTCCCGTACGCACTGGCCACGGTGCGATCGCGCGGCTGGCTGACGCGTTGATGAGCGATTTGCCTGCTCAGGGCAGGTGTTCGCGTGCGAGGTACTCGGCGCTCTGCATCTCGATCAAACGACTTGCGGTGCGCTCGAATTCGAACCGCAGCCGCTCCCCGCGGTACAGTTGTGCCGGGGCGGCGCTGGCGGATACCACCAGCTTCACGTTGCGATCGTAGAGCTCATCGACCAGGGCGATGAACCGCCGGGTCTCATCGTGTCGGGTCTCATCCAGCTCGGGCACGGTGGAGACCACCACCGCGGCGTAGAGACGCGCGAGCTCGATGTAGTCCTCCTGACTGCGCGGCCCGGCGCACAACGCCTGGAAATCGAACCATACTGCGCTGTCGCTCTGGCGCACTACTGGAATGCGGCGCTCGTTGATCTGCAGAGCGTCGCCGCTCCAGTGCGCGTGCTGCGACAGCTCGGCGAACAGCGCACCGAGCCGCGCCGGGGTGTCGTCCCAGTTGGTCAGCAGGTAGATCCCGGCCTGAGTCAGCTGGCGCAGCCGGTAGTCACTGCCGCCGTCGACGGACACGACTTCGGTGTGTCGCTCGAGCAAGGCGATTGCCGGCAGGAAGCGTTGCCGCTGCAGACCATCTCGGTACAACCCTTGCGGTGGGGTATTGGAAGTCGCCACCAGGGTCACGCCGCGGCGGAACAAAGCGTCGAACAGCGTGCCGAGAATCATTGCATCGGCGATGTCGGCGACGAACAACTCATCAAAGCACAGCACGCGTGTATCGGCGGCGATGCGCTCGGCTACGGTTTCGAGCGGCGAGTCGTGAGTGCCGAGTCGTTTCAGTTCCGCGTGCACGTCATGCATAAAGCGATGAAAGTGCCGGCGGCGGCGCTCGGGAAACGGCAAGCTATGGTAAAACAGGTCCATCAGCCAGGTCTTTCCCCGTCCGACCGGTCCCCACAGGTAAACCCCGCGCAGCGCTTGCGCTGGGTGGTGCGTGAACCGCTGCAGCACCCGCCGGGTGAGCGATTGTTCGGCCGCCCTGGCGGCAAGCAGGCGTGTGCGCAGGTCCTCCAGTCGGGCCAGCACTTCGAGCTGCGCCGGATCGGGTCGGTAGCCGCGCTCGTGCAGCGTCTGCGTGTAGATCTCGCGCAGCGTGTGCGCGGGCGGATCATCCATGTCGGGTGGACCGCTTCAGCCGGCAAGCTCCGGCAGGTCGCGGAAATGATCCAGCGCCTGGGGGTTGGCGAGCGCGTCGATGTTCTTTACCGGCTGGCCGTGAATCACGTGGCGCACGGCCAACTCGGTCAGTTTGCCGGAGCGGGTCCGTGGAATGTCTGCTACGGCAATGATCTTCGCCGGTACGTGCCGTGGCGTCGTGCTGGTGCGGATCGTCATGCGGATGCGGTCCTTAAGCGCCTTATCGAGCGCGATGCCTGCCTGCAGGCGCACGAACAGAATCACGCGCACATCGCCGTTCCACTCCTGGCCAACCGCAATCGACTCGATAACCTCGGGCAGACTCTCGACTGCCGAGTAGATCTCGGCCGTGCCGATGCGAACCCCCCCGGGGTTGAGTACCGCATCGGATCGCCCGTAGATGACTATACCGTCGTGAGCGGTGAGTTCGGCATAGTCGCCGTGATGCCACACGCCCGGGAAGCGATCAAAATAGGCAGCGTGGTACTTGCTGCCATCCGGATCATTCCAGAAGGCCACTGGCATGGAGGGAAACGGTGCGGTGCACACCAACTCGCCACGCTCACCCCGGACGGACTGGCCAGTATCATCGAAGATCTCCACCCGCATGCCAAGTCCGCGGCACTGCAGTTCGCCGCGGTGCACTGGCAGCGTTGGACAGCCGAGCGCGAAACACGACACGATGTCGGTGCCGCCGGAAATCGAGGCCAGATGCACATCGGACTTGATCGCGCGGTACACGAAGTCAAAGCCCTCGGGCAGCAACGGCGAGCCGGTCGAGAGAATGCAGCGCAGCGCGCCAAGATCGACCTCGCGGGCCGGGGTGTAACCGTTCTTCTCCAGCGCCGAGAGATACTTCGCGCTGGTGCCGAATACCGTGATTCGCTCGCGATCGGCCAGGCGCCAGAGCACCCCGGGATCGGGATGGAAGGGGTTGCCGTCGTAGAGAATGAGCGTTGCGCCGGTGGCGAGCACGCTCGCCAGCCAGTTCCACATCATCCAACCGCAAGTCGTGTAGTAAAAGACCCGGTCGGTGCGCTTGATGTCGGTGTGCAGCAGGTGCTCCTTCTGGTGCTGCAACAGCGTGCCGCCGGCCCCATGCACGATGCACTTGGGTACGCCGGTCGTGCCCGATGAGAATAGGATATAGAGCGGATGATTGAACGGCAGCGGCACGCAGCGTAGTGCCGCGCCACGGGTGCCGAAGTCCTGCCAGTGCGTGGCCCGCGCGGCGGCCGCCCCCAGGCCCTCGAGGGCGGGCCGTTCACTGATGTAGGGGATGATCACGATGCGCTCGACGCTCGGAATCTGTGCGGCGAGCGCACCGATCGTGGTCAGCGACTCGAGTGTTTTGCCGGTGTAGAGATAGCCATCGGCCGTGAACAGTACCTTCGGGGCAATCTGGCCGAAGCGATCGAGCACGCCGTGTACCCCAAAATCCGGTGAGCACGACGACCAGATGGCCCCGAGGCTCGCCGTGGCGAGCATCGCGATCAGTGTTTGCGGCAGATTCGGCAGGTATCCGGCGACCCGGTCGCCCGGGCCGACTCCGACGTCCCGCAGTCCCGCTGCGATCCGCGCCACCTCATCGTACAGCTGTCGGTAGGTCAGGCGCTGGTCGCTACCGCGTTCGTTGCTGAACGCGACAGCCAGGTGCTCGTCGCGGAACCGCAGCAGGTTGTCGGCGAAGTTGAGCGTGGCGGTGGGGAAGAAGCGCGCGCCCGGCATGCGCTCGGGATGCTCGATCGGGGCGCTCTTGCCCCAGTCGGCGCGCACGGCCGCGAAGTGTGCGAGTTCACTCCAGAACAACGCCGGCTCGGCGATCGACCAGGCATAGAGCTGCGCGTAGCCCTCGAGGCTCAGGCCGAGTCTGGCGTTGATGCAGCCGATGAAGCGGGTGAGATTGGAGGCGGCCACGCGCTGCGCGGAGGGTTGCCAGATCGCTTCCATTGGCGGCGCTACAACGACTGATAGTTCGGTCCGGAGCCGCCTTCGGGCGGCGTCCAGTCTATGATCCCGTAGGGGTCCTTGATGTCACAGGTCTTGCAGTGCACGCAGTTGGCCGCATTGATCTGCAGTCGCCAGGCGCCCTGGTCCTGCACCATTTCGTATACGCTCGCCGGGCAGAAGCGCTGGCATGGATTGCCGAATTCGCTCGTACAGCGGTCGGTGCAGATGCTCGTGTCGCGTACTTTCAGGTGTGCCGGTTGATGTTCGTCGTGATTGGTTGCGGCGAAGAACACTGATGAGAGCCGGTCGCGCGGCGGCAGCGTGCGCTCGACCCAGTGGCGCTGCGGGGAGTTGTACGCATCGAGCTGACGCAGGCGTTCGTGATCGGCCTGCTTGTGCCTGAGCGTCCAGGGAGTGCGGCCGCGGGTGAGGGATTCCAGGCCCGCGTTAGCCAGGCCGAACCACAGGCCGCGCTTGAATCCCGGTTTGAAATTGCGCACCGCGCGCAATTCCTGGCCGCCCGGGGAGGCCCGCCAGCGTGCGTCCCAGCCGCTCGGCGCGCCGGTTTCGGCGAGGTGTTCGGCGGCGAGCATCCCCGAACGGATCGCCTGGTGCACGCCCTTGATCTTCGGCACGTTGACCCCGCCAGCGGCATCGCCGATCAACAGAGCGCCCGGCATCTCCAGGCGCGGAATGCACTGCCAGCCACCCGCGGCGATCGTGCGCGCGCCGGCGGCGAGGATCTCTCCACCCTCGAGCAGCGGTTTGACGCTCGGGTGGTGCTTGAACTGTTGAAAAGCTTCGAATGGCGAGAAGCGCGGATCCTGATAATCGAGGCCAACCACGTAGCCCACATAGGCCCGATCGTCGCTCAGGTGGTAGATGAAGCTGCCGCCGTAAGTGCCGCTGTCGAGCGGCCAGCCGACGCTGTGTTGGATCAGACCGGGTTGCACGCGTCCGGCGGGTAACTGCCACAGTTCCTTCATGCCAAGACCATAGGTTTGCGGCGCGCTGTCCGCATCGAGCTCGAAGCGCCGGATCAGCTGCTTGGCGAGACTGCCACGGGCGCCTTCGGCCACGATGGTCGTGGTGGCATGGATTTCCGCGCCCGGCGTGTAGTTCGGGCCGGGCTCGCCCGCCTTATCCAGGCCGACATCGCCAAGGCGCACGCCGCGCACAGTGCCGTCGGCTCCCAGTACCGGCTCAGCTGCGGCAAAGCCGGGGAAGATATCGATTCCCAGGCCCTCCGCCTTCTGCGCGAGCCATGCGGCCAGCAGTCCGAGCGACATGATGAAATTCCCGCTGTTGTGCAATTGCGGCGGCAGCGGCAGGCGGGTTCTGCCCTTGCGCGTGAGCAGATACATCTCGTCCTGCGTCGCCGGCACGCAGATCGCCGGGGGCGACTGGCGCCACTCCGGCGCCAGCGCATCGAGCGGCCCCGGCTCGATCACCGCGCCGGACAGGGCGTGTGCGCCGACCGCGGCTGCTTTCTCGAGCAGGCAGATATTAAGGTCAGGCTTGAGCTGCTTCAGCCGGATCGCGCAGGCGAGTCCGGCTGGACCGGCGCCGACGATCGCGACGTCATATTCCATGACATCGCGTTCAACTTGGAGGGAGGAGTCGGTATTCATTGTGGTTGCATCCGCACGGCGCCATCGAGACGGATGGTCTCGCCGTTGAGCATGGGAATCGTGAACGCTGCGGCAACGAGCTGCGCGAATTCTTCGGGCTTGCCGAGCCGGTGAGGGAAGGGAATCTGTGCTGCCAGCGAGGCTTTGAGCTCTGCGCTCATGGACTCGACCATGGGCGTGAGAAAGATACCTGGTGCGATGGCGATGCACCGGATGCCGAAGCGGGCGAGTTCGCGGGCCATCGGCAGGGTCATCCCGGCCAGCGCTGCCTTGGTCGCGGCATAAGCCGCCTGGCCGATCTGGCCCTCGAAGGCAGCCACCGAGGAGGTGTGCACCAGCAGGCCGCGCTCGCCATCCTCGTTGGGCGCGTTCTGCTGCATCAACGCCGCAGCCGCCTTGTCGCAGAGGAAAGTACCGATGAGATTGACTTGCACGACCCTGGTGAAGAATTCTCCACTCATCGGGCCGTGCTTACCGAGGACCCGGCCGGCGCCGATAACGCCGGCGCAATTGACCAGCAGATTCAGTCCGCCGAGGTGTTGCCGGGCTTCGGCCATGACTGCCTCGACTTGCGCTTCGCGGGTGACGTCGCAGCGCAGAAAGTGCGCCTGCGGACCGAGCGCTGCCGCCGCTGCGTGCCCCGAGTCCTCCTGCAAGTCGAGCAGCACGCACCGGGCGCCTTGCGCGATCAGGTGCCGGGCGGTGGCGTGCCCGAGCCCCGAGGCGCCGCCGGTGATGACCGCGCGAGCGTCTTGAATCTTCATCGATCCCCCTGCTGTGATAACGATAGGTTACCAGATCGTTTCCACTGCCACCGCCACCGCCTCGCCGCCGCCGATGCACAGCGCTGCGATGCCGCGTTTGCCGCCACGGGCGCGCAGCGCGTGCAACAGTGTCGTCAAGATGCGCGCTCCCGTGGCGCCGAGCGGGTGACCCAGGGCACACGCGCCTCCGTTCACGTTGACGCGAGCAGGATCGAGGTGCAATTCGTGCATCGCTGCCATCGTGACCGCTGCGAACGCCTCGTTGATTTCATACAGGTCAACGTCGTCCGCTTGCCACCCCAGTGCGACAAGAACTTTGCGAATTGCGCCCACCGGAGCCGTGGTGAACCACTCCGGCTCCTGGGCGTGGCTGGCGTACGCGAGGATGCGCGCCAGCGGCTTGACCCCACGCGACTCGGCGGCCTGCGCGCTCATGACCACCAGCGCGGCAGCGCCGTCGGCAATCGACGAGGAACTGGCAGCCGTCACCGTACCATCCTTGGCGAATGCCGGCCGCAGAGTTGGGATCTTGGTCAGATCGCAGGCTCCCGGCGTCTCGTCGCGCTGCAGCACAACCTCACCCTTGCGGCTCTTGACCGTGAGGGGCGAAATCTCGGCGCTGAAGGCCTGCGCTTGCGCCGCGAGTGCACGGCGCACCGATTCGGCTGCGAACGCATCCTGCTGCTCGCGGGTGAAGCCGTAACGGGCGGCGGTGGCCTCGGCGAAGCACCCCATGAGCTTGCCATCGAATGGGCTCTGCAGTCCGTCGTAGAACATGTGATCGAACACCTCGCCGTGACCCATGCGGTAGCCTCCGCGGGCCTTGGGCAGCAGGTACGGCGCCTGCGTCATCGACTCGAAACCGCCGGCGAGCACGACGGCGGCACTGCCGGCGCGGATCTGGTCGGCGGCCATCATCACGGTCTTCAGGCCCGAGCCGCACATCTTATTCACGGTGGTGGCGGGCGTGGCGAGCGGTATGCCTGCCGCAATCGCAGCTTGGCGGGCGGGCGCCTGGCCGAGGCCGGCCGGCAGCACGCAGCCGAGAATCACCTCCTCTACCTCGGCGGCGCGGATGCCTGCCGCCTCGATCGCACTCTTCAGCGCGCATGCGCCGAGTTGCGGGGCGGTGAGGGGGCTCAGCGCCCCCTGAAACGCCCCGAGTGGGGTGCGCTGGGCGGCGGCAATGACGATTTCGGTTTTCGACATGAAAAGTCCTCTGTGCAAAAGTCAAGCGGCGGGCGCAGCGCCCGGCCGACGAGCGGCTTCGGCGAGCGCGCGCGGACTGAGTCCGTTCTCGAACACGGCAATGAACGCGGTGGCGATTTGCGCACCGGTCATGGACTGGTTTTCCCGATACCAGTGCGCGATCCAATTGAGCGCGCCGGCAAGCGCGAACGCGGTCATCTTCGGGTCGCAGGGATGGATCGAGCCATCTTGCATCCCTTCGCGCAGCAGGCGCCGGATGCCCTGGTCGATCTCCGATTTCAGCGACTTGATGTGCGCACTCATCGCGGGGGAAAGGTCCTGGTCCTCGGCGCGCACCATGCACCAGCCGAACTCTGAGGCAACCGCCTGTCCGTAATGACCAAGTACCGCCTTCAGTCTCTCGCGGCCATTGGCTTTGAGCTTGCGCACCTTGCGAAAGGCCGTGCGGATCGGCTCGATGCCGGTCACGAAGCACTCGAAGAGCAATTGCTCCTTGTTCGTGACGTAGTAGTACACCGTGGGCTTGCTTACCTCGAGCGCTGCGGCGATGTCGTCCAACGAGGTGTTGTGATAACCCTTGCGATTAAATGCATGCGCCGCGGCGCGAATGACCGCTTCGCGCTTGATCTGCCGGTCGCGCAATCGCTCGCGGCTGGCGCGCCAAGGTGATCGCTGCGCCGCTGCTGGTGATTCCGATGTGCGGGGCGCGCGTGCGGGCGCAGATTTGCGTCGGCTGGTGGGCATAAGCGGTTCACGGAGGGGTCCGCGGAGTGCTAGGGCTCCGTCGCGTGCAGTATAACCGTACGCCGCGGCGCGTGCGCGTCCGCTCCAGGCGGTGCAATGTCGAGCGGCTGCGGGGCGGCGGTCCCGGGCGGCGCGTTGACCGCTCAGGTACGCCTGTATCATACTCGTCGGTAACTATCCTACCGGCGCGTAAAGGCTTTTGGCCCGCCAAGCGCCCAGCGAGCAAGCTATGCTGCCGAAGCACACCAGTGCCGTTGCGTCCGTCCCGAGCGGCGAGCCTATACCGACCCGTCTTGATCCGCCGCTGCGCTTCGTGTCGGCCGCCTCGCTCTTCGATGGCCATGACGCGGCGATCAATATGATCCGTCGCCTGCTGCAGGCGCATGGTGCCGAGGTGGTGCATCTGGGCCACAACCGCAGTGTCGCCGAGATCGTGCGCGCGGCGATCCAGGAGGATGCGGACGCGATTGCGGCGAGTTCGTATCAGGGCGGCCACAATGAATACTTCGCGTACATGGTGGACATGTTGCGCGAGCGCGGCTGTTCGCACATCAGGGTGGTGGTCGGTGGTGGCGGCACCATCGCGCCGCAGGAGATCGAGGCACTCGAGCGATATGGCGTCGAGCGCATCTATACGCCGGAGGACGGCCGTCGTCTCGGCCTCGACGGCATGATCGAGGATGTCTTTACGCGCGTGCGAGCAGCCCGCAAGCCGCTCTATGAGGCGCGGCCATGCACCGTGCACGACCCGTCGCAGCTCGCTCGTGCGATCACGTTGCTCGAAAATGCGGCGCCTGGCGAGCCTGAGCTCGAGCAACTGCGCCGCGTCATCGAGCGCTCGCCCAACCGTGTGCCGGTCATCGGCATCACCGGCAGCGGTGGCGCGGGCAAATCGAGTCTCACTGATGAGCTGCTCGCACGGTTCCGCCGAGAGTTTCCGGATCGCCAAATTGCCGTGGTGGCCATGGACCCGACGCGTCGACGCAGCGGTGGCGCGTTGCTCGGCGATCGGATCCGCATGAACAGCCTCGATGCAGACTCCATCTTCATGCGTTCACTCGCGACCCGCCGTCAGCACATGGCGACCTCTGCGGTGCTGAAGGACGTCATCCAGCTCTATCAGGCAGCCGGTTTCGATCTGATCCTGGTCGAGACGGCCGGTACCGGCCAGGCCGACAGCGAGATCGTCGACCTCGTTGACGTGTCGCTGTATGTGATGACCAGCGAGTACGGTGCAGCGAGCCAGCTCGAGAAGATCGATATGCTGGATTACGCTGATCTGGTCGTGCTCAACAAAAGCGACAAGCGCGGGGCGCAGGACAGTCTGCGTGACGTGCGCAAGCAGTGGCGGCGCAATCACCCGCAAGCGAAGGCGCTCGCCGATGCCGAGTTGCCGGTGTTCCCGACCATCGCCAGCCGCTTCAACGACACGGGAGTCAATCAGCTGTTCGCAGCGCTGTGTCGCCGGCTTGGCGAGAAACACATCGGTGCGGCGCGCTGGGAGACCCGCGATCGCGCCCCGGACTCCGCCGGTCCGCGTGAGGCGCTGATCCCGGGGGCGCGGGTGCGCTACCTTGCCGAGATCGCCCGCCACGGACGTGCGGTGCGCGAGGACATCGAGCGGGTGGCCGAGGCGGCAGGCCGGGCTCATGGTCTGTACCGCGCGCTCGTTGCGCTCGCGCGCGATCCGCTGCCAATACCGCTCGAGCCGTACCCCGAGACGGCGTTGCGCGAGGCGAGCGACGGCACGCTGCGGGACTTGCGTGTCGCTTATAACCAGGCCCTTGCGGATATCGGTGCGGAGGGTCTTGCGGCGTTGCAGGGCTGGCCGGAACGCGTGCGCGCTGCGAGCGCCGACGCCTACTCTTATCGGGTTCGCGGCCGGGAAGTCGCCGGCGAGAACTACACCGAGACGCTCTCTCACCAGCGCGTGCCGAAGATCGCGGTGCCGAAGCTGCAGGATTGGGGCGAACTGCTGCGCTTCATCCGTAGCGAGAATCTGCCCGGCGGTTTCCCCTACACCGGCGGGGTCTACCCCTACCGGCGCGAACAGGAGGACCCGACGCGCATGTTTGCCGGCGAAGGGGCTCCGGAGCGAACCAACCGGCGATTTCACTACCTGGCCCAGGGGCACGGTGCGGCCCGCCTGTCGACAGCGTTCGATTCGACGACGCTATATGGCGAAGATCCGGATACGCGGCCCGACATTTATGGGCGTACCGGAAACTCCGGGGTGTCAGTTGCCACGCTCGATGACATGAAGAAGTTGTACTCGGGCTTCAACCTGGCGCACCCCGCGACCTCGGTCTCGATGACCATCAACGGACCGGCCCCGATGATTCTGGCGATGTTCCTCAATACGGCCATCGATCAGCGCGTGGAGCATTACTTGCGCGCCGAAGGTCGTTGGAGCGATGCGCAACGACGCATTGAGGCGCTGCACCGCGAGGCCGCCGAGCGTGGTCTCGCGCCGCCGGGTTATCTCGGCGAGCTGCCTGCCGGGCATGACGGCACGGGGCTGGCGCTGCTCGGCGTGGCTGGCGATCAGTTGCTCGAGCCCGAAGTGTACGAGCGCATCAAGGCCGAGACGCTGAGCGCGGTACGCGGCACGGTGCAGGCAGACATTCTGAAGGAGGATCAGGCGCAGAATACCTGTATCTTCTCCACCGAGTTCGCGCTGCGCATGATGGGCGACGTGCAGCAGTACTTCATCGACCGGCAGGTGCGCAATTTCTACTCGGTGTCGATTTCCGGCTACCACATCGCCGAGGCGGGTGCGAATCCCATTTCACAGCTTGCCTTCACCTTGGCTAACGGCTTTACGATCGTCGAGTACTATCTGGCGCGCGGCATGAAGATCGATGATTTCGCGCCCAACCTGTCGTTTTTCTTCTCCAACGGGATGGATCCGGAGTATGCGGTGATCGGTCGCGTGGCCCGCCGCATCTGGGCGCGTGCCATGCGCGATCTGTATCGCGGCGATCCGCGCAGTCAGATGCTGAAATATCACGTCCAGACGTCGGGGCGCAGCCTGCATGCACGGGAGATTTCCTTCAATGATATCCGCACCACGCTCCAGGCCGTCTATGCCCTGTTTGACAACTGCAACAGTCTGCATACAAACGCCTACGACGAAGCGCTGACCACTCCGACTGAAGAAAGTGTGCGCCGGGCCGTGGCCATTCAGTTGATCATCAATCGCGAACTCGGGTTGAACAAAACTCAGAACCCCTGGCAGGGCTCCTTCGCCATCGAGTACCTGACTGACTTGGTCGAAGAGGCCGTGTATCGGGAGTTCGATGCCCTGACCGAGCGCGGTGGGGTTCTCGGCGCTATGGAAACGATGTATCAGCGGGGCAAGATCCAGGAGGAGTCCCTGTACTACGAGACCCGTAAGCACGACGGCAGTCTGCCGATCGTCGGTATAAACACATTCCTGTCAAAGTCGGATGCCGAGGCAGAACACGCTCACGCCGAACTCATTCGTTCGAGCGAGGCAGAAAAGCAGGCACAGGTGGCGGCCGTAAGAGCGTTTCAGGCGCGCAATACCGAGCGCTCGGCTGCGGCGCTCAACCGTTTGAAGGCAGTCGCCTCTGCCAGTGGCAATGTCTTCGAAGAACTGATGCAGACCGTCAAGAGCTGCTCACTCGGACAGATCTCCAACGCCCTGTATGAGGTCGGCGGCCGCTACCGGCGCAACGTGTGAGCTCAGGTCCGGCTCGCCGAGAACGGTGAGAATTGCAGCACGCGCCTGCTCACGCAGTGCCGCGGCGGCGTGGGCCGGGGCGCCGTCGGGTGGCGCGAGGGGCGGAAGAATGTGCACCTCGATGCGCGCCGGTCGGGGCAGGTCGCCCCGCGGAGACAGAGCAGCCCGCGTGCCGCGGACGACGGCCGGGACCACTGGACAGCCGGCTCGAACTGCCGTGGTGAAGGCGCCGCTGTGGAACTTCAACAGCCCCGGCGTTGGCGTGAAGGTGCCTTCGGGAAAGAACACCAAGGAATGTCCGTTGCTGGCGGTACGCAGCACTCGCAGTGCATCGGCGGCGCCGCGCTGCCGATCGAAGCGTTCGACGAATTGCGAGCCGATGCGTCGCAGAAACGCGCCCGCGAGCGGTACTTTTGCCATTTCGCGCTTGATCACGAAGCCGAACCGTGCCGGAAGCGCGGCGGTGAATACAGGGCCGTCCAGGTAACTGGCGTGATTGGCGACGATGACGCATTGGCCCGGTGGCAGATGTTCCAGGCCCCGTACGACGGGGCGCATTCCGACGCAGGTCAGCAGGACACGCGCCATGCGGCGAGCGGCGGAGCGGCGACGCGCGAGGCCAGGCAGCGCCGAGGCCGCGAGTAGTGCGCTCAGTCCCATGATCAAGAACAGCGTCGCGGCATACAAGGCGAAAGCGAGCCTGAGCGGAAGCAAGGCCAGAGTGCGCATCGAACGCGAGGGCGGAACGGCGTTTTGTGGCATCGTAGGGTGAACCCTCCGCGCATCGGTGCGCTGGGTACTGTGATCGGGTTCTCTATTACGTTAACAAGAGGATCTGAGTGTGACGGTGATCACGTCGCTCGAGGGCGACTGCTCACCATACTGCGTCTGCCAGCCTGACGCCGGCCTTTCCTACCGACGGCCCGAGGCCTCTCGGAGGGAACACCGGAATCTGCAGCGAGACGGAAATTGTCGAACGATTTTGCCGCAATTGCCAAGCCCGCCTATCCAGACGCCGATCCAGCGGTCAACCGCTTTCTCGACGCGGTGTGGATGGAACGTGGCCTGTCTGCGAATACGCTCGCGGCCTACCGAGCCGATCTCACCGCGTTGTCGCGCTGGCTGACTGAACGGCACGTGCCGATCCTCAGCACTTCCCGGGTGGACCTGCAGGACTTCATCGCCTGGCGGGTGCACGCCGGGGCGCGTCCTCGTTCGACCGCCCGGCAGCTGTCGAGTTTCCGCCGATTTTTCCGTTACCTGATGCGTGAGGGCTTGATTCAGGAGGACCCGACCGCTCAGATCGCCATGCCGAAGATCGGCCGCTCGCTGCCGAAATCGCTCACCGAGGAGGAGGTCGAGGCGCTGCTGGCGGCCCCGGCGGTACGTGACCCGCTCGGCAATCGCGACCGCACCATGCTCGAGGTGCTCTACGCTACGGGCCTGCGCGTTTCTGAGCTGGTTAACCTGCGCTATGAGCAGATCAATCTCAATCAGGGCGTCATCCGCGTTCTGGGCAAGGGCAACCGCGAGCGATTGATCCCGCTCGGCGACGAGGCGGTACGCTGGTTGAGTGAATTCGTGCGCGGGGCGCGCGATGAGATTCTCCTCGAGCGCCAGACCGATTATCTGTTCCCGACGCGCCGCGGCGATCGCATGACACGCCAGGCGTTCTGGCACATCATCAAGCGCTATGCGCGCAAGGCAGGCATCGGCAAGGGCCTGTCGCCGCACACTCTGAGGCACGCCTTCGCGACGCATCTGCTCAATCATGGTGCGGACCTGCGAGTGGTCCAGATCCTGCTCGGGCACAGCGATCTGTCCACCACGCAGATTTACACGCACGTCGCGAGCGAGCGCATGAAGGGACTGCACTCGCGGCACCACCCGCGTTCCTGAGGGTGCCCGCGGGCACCCTGGTTCGTCAGCGGGCGAGTAGCTTCAGCTTGTCCGGTTTGCCGTCCCAGTCCTTGGCGTCCGCGGGAGCGTCCTTCTTTTCCGTGATGACGGGCCACTTCTTAGCCAGTTCCGCATTCAGTGGCTTGAAGGATTCCTGACCGGTCGGCAGTTCCTCTTCGGAGAAGATCGCCTCGGCAGGGCACTCCGGCTCGCACAGCGTGCAATCGATGCACTCATCCGGATCGATGACGAGAAAGTTCGGTCCCTCGTGGAAACAATCCACAGGGCAGACTTCCACGCAGTCCATGTACTTGCACTTAATGCAGTTTTCAGTCACCACGAAAGTCATCGGAATTCCTTCTGGATCAACGGATCGGCCGCCCGCGCATCGCAAGGCGCAATGCACACAGGAGCCTCAGGTGGAGGGGCTTGGGTCGGCCACGACGAGAATAATTGTGCCATGTCAGGCACGCGGCCCGCAAAGTGATGTCCGCAGCCCGGTGGGTCTCAGCCGAGACGCCGCTCCAAGGCGGCGAAGTAATGTGCGTCGCGTCCTGCCGCCCGATCTTCGAGGTAGCGGCGTAGGCTGAATTCGGTGCTCGGGAATGCCAGCTCCCGCCACGGAATATCCTCGGGCAGCACCAGTGCGGTCTCCAGGCTCTCGGGCCCGGCGCCGTGTTCGTCGCGCGGCATGGTGGCGCGAAAGAAGACGTGCACCTGGTGGGCATGCAGGACGTGCACGACCGACAGCAGGGAGCCGATTTGCACCTCCACGAGCGCCTCTTCGCGCGACTCCCGTGCCGCCGCCTGTTGCAGCGTTTCGCCGTTTTCCATGAATCCGGCCGGAACCGTCCAGAAGCCGCGGCGTGGCTCGATCGCCCGGCGGCACAGGAGAATCCTGCCATCGTGCTCTGGAACGCAGCCGACGATCAGGCGGGGATTCTGATAGTGAATGGTGCCGCACGCGTCGCAGACGTAGCGAGGCAGGTGATCGCCAGGTGGCACACGGATCGTCAGCCGTGCGCCGCATTGGCTGCAGAAATTCATTGTGTTGGGCGATGGCAGGGACAACGCGCGCAGCTTGAACGCAAGGAAGCAGCAGCCAGCATACGGTGGTGGCGGACGCTTGTCGACCTTGCGGCCCATCCGCAGTGCCGGCCCGTTGGGGGCTCAGGCCCGTCGTGGTGCGGCGGTGCTCTCGGCGCGTGCCCGGCTGATGCGTACTGCGTCGCGCCCGGCATCCTTGGCCTCGTAGAGGGCGGTATCGGCGCGGGCCACGATCTCATCGAGTGTGAGCGCTCCCTCGGCCGTCGTTGCCAGCCCGGCACTGAAGGTGACCCGCGGCAGGCCGGATTGCGGTGTGGGGCAGGGGATCTGGATGCCGAGTGCAAGCAGACGTAGGCGCTCGATCGTGGCGAGCGCCGCATCGAGGGGCGCATCCGGCAGCACGAGCAGGAATTCTTCCCCGCCCCAGCGGCCGAGAATGTCCCCAGTGCGCAGCGCGCCGCGCGAGAGACGTGCAAACTGCTTGAGTACGTGATCGCCGGCGGCATGTCCGCAGCGGTCATTGATCGCCTTGAAAAAGTCGAAATCGATCAACGCAACGGTCAGCGGACGACCATTCGCAACAGCGGACTCGAGTGCCGTGGCGGCCAATTGTGCGGTGTGACCCCGGTTCGGCATGCCGGTGAGCGGATCCTCGTTGGCGAGCACCACGAGCTGGCGGCGGTGGCGCCGGTCGGCAATCAAGATGTAGGAGAGCAGCGCGATCGCGAGGCCACCGGCGATGCCAGCCGCTTCCATCCAGTGCAACAGCTGTCGCTGCTTGATGGCCTTGTTCGATGCGAGCTGCAGTTTGTGCCGCAGCACCGCGTTGCGCTCGAATTCCTGCTTGGCGCGAAAGCGCACCTCGAGCGCCTCGCGAAGCCGGGTGCGATTGGCCCGATTCAGTGCTTTGTACAGGTGCAGATAGGTACTGAGGTCACGGTACGCATCCGTGTAGTGTTGCAGTGCCGCATTAGCTTCGGCGCGGGCCAGATACGCCGGCGCGACAGTGTAGGCGACCATGTCCGCGCCGCGATCGGCAAGTACCCGATTGAGGGTCTTGACAGCGAGGGCCGGGTGTCCTTCGGCGAGGTCGATCCGCGCCAGCTGCGCCTGCGTTTCCTTGATCATGCCCACCACGCGTCCGGCGGTGAGCACCGGCGCGGCCCGTTCGCAGTCCCGACGTGCTGCGGCAAACTGTTTGAGGCCGATTTCGGCCTCACAGATGCGCAGGTCCGCGTAGGCCACGCCCTGATGGTCGCCGAGTGTGGCGCTAAGGGCGCGTGTCTGACGGAACGCGGCAATGGCCCGATGGTAGCGCCCCATCGTCCTGAGGATCTCCCCTTTGATGTAGATGTCCTGGGACAGATCCTCGCTGGCGTGGTGCGTCTGATCCCACTGGATTTTCTGCCGGGCAAAGGCCAGAGCTTCGTGGTCATCGCCCATGCTGCGCAGCACGATGGCGAGTCCCTCGCCCGCCTCAACCCGGGCGTCCGACAGTTGCTGGGCCTGACCTTGCATGTAGGCTTGCGTCAGTTCCCGAATTGCCAGATCCGAGCGGTCGCGCAGCATATCGAGTATGCCCTCGGTGGTCTCGAGGCAGATGTCGCTGCGCGAGCCGGACCGTAGCCGTGCGCGAGCCTGCCTGATTTGGACTATGGCGCGGGCGATCGAAGCGGGTGAGGCGAAGCTGCTCGCGTAATTGGCGAGCAATTCCAGTCGCAGCGGGTCCGTCGGCCCGTGCAGCAGCTTCAGGCCCGTGCGGGCGGCTGTGCGTTGCGCATGAGTCAGCGTGAGGGCCTCGTAGGCGTCCGCCTGGATGGCGTACAGCGCTGCAACCGTGCGCGGCTCTTGCGAACTCGCATTGGCGGGCAGCGCGGCGATGCGGGCCTTGGCCGCGGTCAGCGCGCGCGAGGGATCCTGTGCGATGAGCGGATAGAGCGCCGTGAACGCCGGCTCGCGTATCGCGAAGCAGCTGGCGTATGCCACTGCGCCGAGGAGCCAGCCGCCCACGGCGAGCGCTAGCGCGCCGGCACGCACCACCTGAGGCCATCTAGGGTAAGGACCGCTCATGATCTCAGCGAACTTACGGCTGCGGTCCATGACGAGAGGCACTGAATTTCACGTTTTCGCTCACCACTGCGTGCGCGGGCTTCCGGGCCGGGCCGAGTCGTGCGGTCGGTCACATTCATCGACGGGGGCCGCGCGCCAAGGTTCCCGTTACCGCCGCTATCGGCCACGGGACACTCGGCTCGAGGACGATGCACCGGATTTGGCACCGGTGCCACGCTTTCCGCGCACGACGCGGTATGGGATCGCCGATTTTAAGGCAGTACACCTCAGCGGCATGCACCCGGCTGCCTAGGCCGGGCTGCGCACCGCACCGTGCCCGGTCCTGGATAGGTGCGCGGGGGATCCAATCCGTACCATACCGATTCCGCTCATGGGAAGGCAATCCGGTGCCATTTGGCGCTCACTGCACGCCGCTCCCACGGATCCGGTTACTGGGATCGCTGCCAACCGCAGCTACTTGACGCCGTGCCCGTACGGTTTATCTGGCTTTATGTTCACCGACGTGCCTGCGGGCGCGTAAGGCCGGGATAGGGCTGCGGAATGCTCCTGTCGGTGGGTGGGGTGCGCCAGCCAGTCACCCGGCCGCGTGCCCGCCCCGATGGAGCAGGGTCCGCTCCTGACGCGTGGCAGTCTCGCGCCGTGCGCCGTTCCAGTCATCGGCCCGGTGGTCCGGGAGCGGATGGGGCGCAATGCCGAAGATGGCTGACCGGGATATCAGCTGCACCTCGCAAATGCCGCCAAAGCAGCTCCCCCCGCGTTTTCCATGGCAGGACCGGCAGACCAGTATCGTCGCCACTGCGTGCTTGCTCGGCTCGGCAAACGTGAGCGCAGAAAACCAAGGCCGCGCGGCAAAAGCCCTGGCCGATGGCGCTTCACGACGGCACGCGGGCTAGTGATTCCAGTCAGTCTCGGGCGATGATTGTCCGCGGCGCGGCAACGTGGGAGGATGCCGAGCTTTCAACACCGGAGCTGATTCGATGAAGGGACGGGTGGCACTGGTGACCGGCGGCGGACGGGGAATCGGTCGAGAGGTCGCCAGACTACTGGCTATAGCGGGCGCCCGGGTCATGGTCGTTGCGCGCAGCGCATCCGAACTGTCATCGGTTGGGCTCGATTACGTTGCCGCCGATCTCGGCACTTCAGAGGGTTGTGCGCAGGCAGTCTGCGAGACCGAGCGGCGGCTTGGCCCGATTGATCTGTTGGTCGTCAATCACGGGATCGGGTCTGCACATGAACGGCTCATTTGGGAACAAGATCCAGCAGTATGGCGCGAAACCATGTGCATTAATCTTGACGGTCCGTTCGAACTTGCGCGACTTACCGTCGGCGGGATGACTCAGCGCGGCTACGGTCGCCTGGTGTTTACCAGCTCGACTGCCGGTGAGAAGGCTGAGCGCTCGGGCAGCGCTTACTCTGCTTCGAAGCACGGCGTTATCGGCCTCGCGCGGGCGATCGCCCAGGATGCCGGTCCATTCGGCGTGACCTCGAACGCAGTGCTGCCCGGCTGGGTGCGAACTGACATGGCTGAACGTTCGGCGAAGACCGAGGCCGAGCGCCGCGGCGTCAGCGTCGATCAGGTTTGGCGCGAGCGCGCAGCGATCTATCCACAGAATCGCGTTCTCGAACCGCGCGAGGTTGCCGAGGTGATCGCCTTCCTGTGCAGTGACGCGGCCGGGGGCATCAATGGTGAGGCGATTACGGTGGCGCTCGGAGGCATCTGGTAGATGAGCTAAGCAAGTGAGAATTCGTCAGGAGATTTCCACAACCGGGTAGCGCTCGGTGTATTCATCGTCGTTACAACCGAAATAAGTCACAGTGCGCTGAATCAGGTTGACTTCATAGCGAACGACGCCTGCCTGCCAGGCGGCGCTGAGAAACTCAGGGAAGGTGCTCGTGCCTGCTTGGTCGGTACGCAATGCTGCTATCAGCGCCTGTTGGTTAAACGTCGGCACATCAGCGGCGCCGCTCAATAATGGTTGGCCCTGCAATACCACGGGACCCGCCTCTGTGAGATACAGGCTTTGGCACGCCGGCAGGAACCATATGTTGCGCATCACTCCGGCGCGCCGGAGCGCTTCGGCCAAATAGGGGAAGCCGCCCACTTTGGGGCGAGTAGCCATCGCGCGCTCCTGTGCGGTTTGCAGGTTCGTGATCGCTTGGCTCATGGAAACTCTCCGGTCGGCGCCTTAATGGTCATTCCACTGGAACGCGGCTCATTTGGTGAGCTGCCGCTACCTTTTGCAGCAAATTGCGCAGCGCGGCTTTCTCATCAAGGTTGAGCGCGGCAAAGAAGTGTCTATCGTTACCATCGGCAATGTGGCCCAGTCGTGGCAAAATACGTCTGCTCTGTTTGGTCAGGGTGAGCAGCTGAACGCGGTTGTCCAGCGGGCTGACCGCACGGGAGACGAGCTTCTTCGCCTCGAGCTTGCCCAGGACTTTTGAGATGGCTCCGCGAGTCATTCCCATTGCTGCCGCAAGCTTTGCGGGCGTAAGGCCGGTTCCCGCTGCGAGCAGATTTATTGCCGCCCACTCGGCAACTGAAATGTCTCGCTTCTGCAGCTCTCGCTCGAAGACGCGCGAGACTTCGTTGGATACGAGCCGCAGCCAGTATCCGAGATGAACTTCCAATGCCGAAGTCGGCGGATCGGCAGCGCAATGGTCTTCCTGGAGATTTCTCGACATGCGCTTCATGGACGCAAATATAGTTTCCACGGAAACCATATGTCAATAGGCGTTTACCGGCTGATGCTCCGTACTGGCGACACAGCGTTCAGGCCGGGCAAGGATTGAGTGCTCACCCGCCCGTGCGGTGCCCGGCTCGCTTCACTCGGGTGTCAATTGCTGGGTCGGCGCAAGATCGGAGTCGAATCTTGCGCGGAAGTCCTTGAGGATAGTGGCGTTTACCAGATCATCCCGACCACGACTCGCGCTCATGCCCAGAAATAGCTGCAGTCCACGTGAGCGCACGTCGGGAGTATCTCTGGGCGCGCCCCGCTGCGATGGAGGAACGCTGATCACTCCGCAGCGCGGATCTGACTGGGCCAAATACTTAGTAGTGCAGTGCAATTTATGGACTGCCTTCCCGAGCATGCCGGCACTATCTTTCGCTGCAACCAGCCCAAAGGTCACGGATAACCAGCGCAAACACAGTATCCCATTTGAGTAAGTCGTGGCGGTCTCCAATGACGCACTCTTTGTCCTGCAGGACGCGACACGGAATGAGGAACAAATAGAGTCAGCGATTGCGTCATTGCCGCTGGTCAATTGCTGACGATCGTGCACATGGAGTGCGACGGTGAGTTCATTCGGATCGTTTCAGCTTGGTGTACCTCGCCGATCGAGGACGCCCTCTATGATCAATGAACAGCTTAGGAAGCGGCTGAAGAATGCTCGGCCGAGCACAACCAGTGCGATCAGCATGCCCGCCGAGGTGGTCGAATAACTCAAGCTCATTGCCCGTACGCGCGGCTCATTGGCTTGCCAGATGCGGCTCAAGAGCTGCATCAGTCACGGGCTGCGCCGCGATGAACCGAAGTTGGACTGGAACATGGCGCGGCAGCTCTCAGCAGAGCGGAAGCGGTGCGGAATTGCCGCGAACGTTCTGCATGAAGCGATGCGGGTAACTGCAGAGTGACACCGAGCGTCTTCAGGTGCTGGCGCTGCGGCGTTGTGCGGATTTGGTGGCACATGATTCGGCTAGAGGCGGCCACCCGCGGCCAGAAATGTCTTTCGAGGGGACGGTCGGCCAGAATCTGCCCCGTGGGTGTGCCGGGCGCGGTCCCGCGGCCGGCTGGTTGCGGTTTTGCTCAATTGCCATTGCGGCGATCGCGAACGCATGATGAACTTGGCAGACGATTTAGACGCCCTAACGGCGAGCTTGGCGTTGTCTCAAGCCAGGATGCGCTGTGACATGCATATCGATGCCGAGAGGAGAATTCCGTGATCCGCTATAAGACATTGATCGTCTGTCTGCTCCCTGTTCTAGGTGCTATTGCCACCCAATACGCGTGGGGCGATACCATGCGTTGCGGCAACATGCTCATTACGGCCGGTGATTCCATTGCGGCCGTGAGAGCGTATTGTGGTCGCCCGACTGTGGCGCAGAGCGCTCTTCAGGGCAGCACAAATTCCATACGGGTAGGCGGCCAATCGCACTCGGTCGGAACTGAGGTCCCGGTCGAAACGTGGACGTACAACAGAGGTCCAAACAAGCTCATGATGAGAATTCGGTTCGTAAACGGGACGGTCGTTGCGATCAGGACACTCAGTGAATACGGCCAATAAGCCGATGATTGGCGGATATGTGATACCGGAAGTTCGTGGCTTCTGCTTGGGGTCGATTTCAGCCGGTGAACTGCGTGCGGTTGCTCCGGCTGCTGACGCACTGTGAGGTGGGTGCTCGGGGAGGGCCGCCATTGGCCTGTAACAGCTGAATGTGTACCGAGACGCTTGCTGGTGTCGGAGTACTTCCACGTCACGGTGCGCGGGGCCTTGTTGTAGTTGCGGATGTAGCGCATGAGTTTTTTCCTCAGATCGGCGACCGAGGTGAACACGCCGCAGGCGATCACGTCGCGCTCGATCCTGCCGAACCACAGCTCCACCTGATTGAGCCAGGAGGAATAGGTCGGAGTGAAGTGCAGCTGCACGTTCGGATGCTCGGCCAGGAACGCCTTGACCTGGTCAGTCTTGTGCGAAGAGAGATTGTCCGCGATCACGTGAATCTCTTGGCCACGCGGTTGGTTCAGCACGATGTCAGTGAGAAAGGCCACGAACTCGGCCGAGGTATGGCGCGCGGCGGTTTTTCCCAGCACCTCACCGGTCTAGGTGTTGAAGCCGGCGTACAAGGAGAGCGTGCCGTGGCGGTAGTACTCAAAGCCGTGCCGCTCGAGGCGCCCCGGAGAGAGCGGCAGCACTGGGTCTTTCCGGTCAAGTGCTTGAATGTGCGTCCTTTCATCCACGCAGAAGATCGCCGCGTGGGCAGGCGGGCTCAGGTACAGCCTGATGACGTCAGCGGCCTTTTTTTTTCGAAGTCCGGATCGTTCGAGGCCATGTAGCGCTCGAGACGGTGCGGCTTCAGACCGTGCTTACGCCACACTCGAGCGACCATCATGTGACTGACGCCCAGGTGCTCACCCAACCGGCGCGTGCTCCGGTGCGTCGTGCCGTCCTTCGGACCGGTGCGCGTCGCGTCCAGAATCCGTGCCTCAAGCTGCGGGGTCAGTACCGTGGCTACCTGCCCGATGTGTCGGCTGTAGAGGCCGCCAGACGCTGCTCCTCGAAGCGCTTCGTCCAGCTGGCTACAAACCCACGGCTGCAAGGCACCCGCTCGTACGCTTCATCCAACGTATGGCCCTCGGACAACAGCAGAATCAGCCGAGCACGGCGCGCATCTTCCGCGCGTCCCGTTCTGCTTGCCGCCCGCCGCTCCAATTCCATACGTTCCACGTTCGTCAGGTGAATGGCGTTGCTCATGAACG
>DAHVTM010000096.1:0-25814 GCA_027324195.1 Gammaproteobacteria bacterium
GGGATTCTCCCGGCGAGTCAACGCGAGCACGGTCCGCGCGACGCTCAAGGTGTCAAAGATGACTCTAGTGCCGCAATCAGTCCGTCGACCTCATCGCCTGTCGTGTAATGCACGAACGAGACCCGGGCCGCACCGCGCACCGGGTCGACGCCCATCGCTGTCAGCAGACGCGTCGCGTAGAAATCACCGTTACCGATCATGTAGCCACGTTCGGCGAGTCGGCGGGCCAACTCTCGCGGTTCTAGGGCAGTTGGCACGAACGCGACGGTCGCCGCTCGCTCCGCAGCATCTGTCGGCCCTAGTACGCGCACATCCTTACGACTCTCGAGAAATGCGAGCAGTCTGCGCAGCAGCGGGTGCTCCGCTTCCCGCAGCGCTGCACGGATTCGCTGCGCGCGACCGGCGGCCTCTGCGCCCGGGTGATGATGCTCATCGAGCGCGTCAAAATACTCGGCAATGCCGCGCGCTGCCGCCACTTGCGCATGGTCGGGTCCAGCAGGCACGAGGCGCTTGAACGGTTCGGTGGCATTGAAGTAATGACCTTCATTGTCGAGCCGCTCAAGCAGATCGGGACTGAGCACCATGACCCCTTGATGGGGTCCGTAGGTCTTATAGAGAGAAAAGAGGTAGATATCCGCGCCCAGCGCTCGGATATCGGGCAGACCATGAGGTGCCCACGACACTCCGTCGACTACCGTCAGCGCTCCTGCCGCATGCGCTCGCGCAACGATATCGGCGACCGGATTGACATGCGCGACGATATTCGACGCATGTGGAAAGACGAGCAGTCGCGTGCGATCTGACAGCAGCCGATCGAGCTCACCCCGATCGAGACAGCCCGTGATGGGGTCGACGCACCATTCCTTGATCAGCACGCCATGGGCCGCCAGCCGGCGCCACACGCCACTGTTTGCCTCGTGATCCTGATTGGTCACGATAATTTCATCGCCCGGCTTAAGCAGCGAGCGGAATGCGTGTGCGAGCACGTAGGTATTTTGGGAGGTCGAGGGGCCGAAATGTACCTCAGCAGCCGACACGCCGAGATACTCGGCCAGCCGGATGCGCGAGGCATCCATCCACTCCCCCGCCTCGGCGGAAGCGGCGAACAGGTAATAGGGCTGAACTTTGAGGCGGCGGTAGTACTCGTGCAGCCGACTGACCACCGCCCCGCAGGCATATGAGCCGCCGGCGTTCTCGAAGAACGCCTGATTCGCGAGCGTAGGCTCGCCAAAGGCCGGGAACTGCCCCCGCACGAATTGCAAATCCAATGCCATTCGGCTGTGTCTCGCTGCCATCGATTTCGCCCTTCGCCACCGCATTACTGGTCCGACATTGTGCCCCAACTGCCTCCCACTGTGCGCATCCGCTAGCGGATAGCCCCTACCGGGAACTCCCCCCGCTGCTGGTCGCCTCAATCCGGTCTGCACGGACCGGTTAATCGCTACGCATCATTACGAATGGTACGTTTCGCCCCGCAGCGCAAACTCCCCAAATCCGGTTCGCCAACCGGAAGTGACGTTCCTCGGATGCTCGCCGAGGACCAGGAGCCGAACTCATGAGCCGCAGCACAATCCTGTTCGCCGTCTCTACGCCGCAGGAGGTCGGACCCATCGAAGCGGCCAAGGTTGCGCGGATCACAACCGCGTTCGATGCACGGCTTGAGCTCTTTCATTGCGTGTTCGATTCTCACTCGACGCAGCAGAGCGAATTCGCGCCCGAAAGAACTGAAGAGCAGATCCAGCGACTGGTCTCCAACGCACACCACGGCCTGCAGTTGCTCGCCGACCAGTTTCACTCGCTCGGTGTGCCGGCGAAAGTGAGTATCCGCTGGGATCACCCGGTCCACGAGGGAATCGTCCGACAGGTCCTGAGACGTTCGCCGCGACTGCTGATCGCGCAGAGCAGTCCCCGTGATCCACTGACGCGTGCGCTTCTGTCGCAGACGGACCGCAAGCTGATTGAGACCTGTCCGTCGCTTTTGCTGTTGCTGAAGACACATCGCCCTTATTGCGCACCACCCCTTATTGTCGCTGCCGTCGATCCCGGCCACGCGCATGACAAACCGGCCGTGCTGGATGAGCACATAGTCGATGCCGCGCTCCGACTGACTGAGGCGTTGGCGGGTAAACTCGTGCTGTTCCACGCACGCACCCCCTGGGAGGAGGCGCTGCGCGCGGACCCGGATCTATGGGACCTGCCGGAGTATCAGGACGAGCAGTTCCATCGCGACTATCTCGACCGAGTGGATGCGAGCGTCGTCTACCTCGCCGAGCGCCACGGCCTTGAGCCGGAACAAGTGCACGTCGAAGATGGCCACGCTGCAGAACGATTGCCTCACTATGCGGGGGCGATCAATGCGGATATCGTCGTCATGGGCGCAGTCTCACGTTCACGGCTGCGCCGGATGATCATCGGTCATACCGCCGAGCGAGTGCTCGATACGCTCCCGAGCGACATTCTGATCGTCAAGCCACCGGACTTTAAAACCACGGTGCGTCGTGAATCGGCCCATCTGGTCCACGCGAGCCTAGAACTGCCCTCGCCATGAGTAACCGGGCCCGCGAGTCACAGATCACTGAGACGTTCGAGCGCTCATGAGCAATGAGCCTACATTCCGGGGTCGACCGCAGTCGCGCACCACAGGCTCTCCGAGCATCGGGGCGGCCGTGTCCCTGCCCCGGCCAGCGCATGCCGGCGGTCTGCCACTCTATGAAGCCCTCGCCCAACGCCACTCGACGCGCGCCTACTCGAACTGTCCCCTCCCCGCTCAGGTCCTGTCCAATCTGCTGTGGGCAGCCTATGGCATCAACCGTCCCGGCGGTGAGCGCACCGCGCCTTATTGGCGACACGTGATGGTAATCGACGTCTATGCCGCACTGAGCGACGGTGTCTGGCGCTATGATGCCGAAAAGCATGCTCTGATACTGCACCTACCGCAGGACATCCGCGCACAGACAGGCCGACAGGACTTCATTGGGACCGCTCCCCTTGATCTGATCTACGTGGCGCAGGGTGAACGTATGGCCGAACTCTCCGCTGCCGAGCGGCGCCTGTACGCCTCAGTCGACGCAGCGTTCATCGGCGAGAACATCTACCTGTGTGCCGCTTGCGAAGGGCTCGGCACCGTCTTTCGCGGCGGCATCGACTATGACCGACTCGAGCGCGCCCTGCAGTTGCACCGGAATCAATTCGTGACGTTTGCCCAAACCGTCGGATACCCCGCCACGGTTTGCTGATTCCGCGCACACGTGCAGCGCATCGATCGAATACTCAGGATCGGATCCGCGCCGCAACCACTGTGATCACGAGCAAAATCACTGCGACCAGCAGCACGATCAACAAGTGCCTTGCATGCAGCTTCATGTCTCTGTGTCCTCCCGAGGCCAACCATGGCATGCGCAGACCGAGGTGCTCACACCATCACCTGTTCCACAGGCCGGCGCAGCGCACGAGCGCTGGGCGGCGCATAGCCGAACCGGATGAGCACACTCGGAAGGCAGCGGTCTGCGCCGATCGCCATTGCCAGCTCAACCCGTGTCGCGCGAATTTCGATCGGTTCATTGACGATTGACGCGCGCATATTCAGCGCCGTCGCCAGCAGGAGGAAGCGCTCGCATGCTCGGCCAACGGCCGTCCAATACCTCGGCTCATGCCCCGCGCCGACGAATATCGCAAAGCCTCCGGAGCTGCGGACCGTGCAGATGTCTTCCCCGCAATCCGTTACGCGACTGATGCCCATGTCGAGAAGCTGCTCGCCGAGCCAGCGTGGCAAACATGGCTTTCCGGAACACCGCGCGAACAAACCATCACGCTGACGCAGCGCCTCGCGCTCGTTGAATCGCATCCAACCCTTCAGCTCCTGCAGAAATTCCGTATTCGTCGCCCGAATCGCCTGAGCGGCGCGCAGTAGCTCGATGAGCCTGTCCCTCCGGAACGGCTCCGTAACAAGCTCGACGTGCACATTCAGATCCTCGGCACACCGCCCCAGCAACCGTAGTTCTGTGACAGACGGCACCCGTCCATCGTATACACCTCGCGTATTCTGGCGTCTTGGAATAGCGTAAAACAGCTCCGATGGCGCGATATGAGTAAGCGGCTGCAACCCGACCCGCAATCCGCCGCGCCCCACGGGATGGTAGGCGACATCGCCGCTCAGTCCAAACGCGCGGGCTGCGATACTGGCATTCTCCGCAGCACACCCAAGTGAGACGAACAGTTGCTCGTCGTCCGGAAATGCCATCGGCATGCGGCGAGCAAAATCCGGATGGACAAGCAGTTCGCGCGCACTGCTGCGCAATAACCAGGGCTGGGAGTTTCGATGACTTGGCGCCAACGTCGCATAACGAGCCACTTCCCGGACTGCGGCCTCCTCGGACTCCAACGGAACACGCGCAGCTCGCCAGATCTCACGCACAGCCGACGCATACGCCCCGGCCTGCCCAGTCACCGCAGCACTCTGCCTCTTCTCAGCGGACACTGTCCGCTCCGCCAGCAGGCCGCGCGCGCTCATCGGAATGTCCTGCAGGTTGGACGACCGTCAGTCAATGACCACGAGCCGCGCCTGCGCTTGCGGGCAGGACTCTCTGCTGACAATTCAGCTGTATTCGTGCAGACAACTGCGACGTTCATGTCGCTCTCCCGTCACGTTTTCCAGATGAACCGAGCACTCACCTCAGGCTTATCCAACCCAGATTCAGCGGCACCGCCATCCTCAGACCGAATTCGATCCGCTGAGATTACGAACCGGCCTCCGGCATTCCATTGCGTCCGCTCCCCATTTTCTACTTACTGTGACCTTTGCAACTGCCCGCCGATCATCGGACAGCACGGGGCGCGCGAACATAGCGGATGTCCACATCCTGGCATTGCGAAAGGTTCGCTGACGATCGGTCTGAAATCTCTTGACGCCACACAGGCACGTCAACCCGTATGCCTGGTGGAATCGACCAGGCTGACGCGAATAATGTCAAAAGCAACGACCTCTCTACGGAACCCTCCGGCCGGACCACTCAATCGGAAAGGGGGCCGAATGACCGATGCACTATCCGATAGATCTACGCTGCCGCGTCGGACGGGTTCGTCCGCTGGGCAATGTTCGCCGCACCCGATGCATGCAGGGACTTGCGGCGAGCCAGGAGGAACCCTGAGGAGCCGGTTCGAGCTGCCCGATCAGGCTTGCGGCGCGTGCCCGTGATGAGCCTCTTGACACAGCCCGTGATCCGCCAGCGTAGCGATGACACGGCAGTCACGAATTCGATGTCCGCGGCGATGCTGCAGCATCCGCTCGAGCTCTGCGCGCAGGCTATTCAGCATGGTGATACGCCGAATCACCGCGTCTAGCTGCCGGCGCGCAATCTGATCCGCTTGCGCGCAGTCGGACTCGCGCTGATCTGCGAGCGCCAGCAGTTCGCGTATTGCTGGCAGCGGAAATCCGAGTTCGCGCGCATGGCGGATGAAGCTCAGCTTCTCGCGGTGCGCCGCACCGTAGCGACGCTGTGCCCCGGCGGTCCTCCCCGGAACAGGCAGCAGCCCGATCTGCTCGTAATAGCGGATCGTCTGCACCTTGCAGCCGACGGTGCGTGCCAGCTCACCAATCGGCATCGTCAGCTCGCGCATGCTTGAAGCTCCAGTAACTATAGGTTTTAGGATAAGCGTCCACCCAAAGCTGTTCAAGTGACCCCTGCCCCCCGGGGGCCGCCGATCGCATGACACATCCGCACTCCCACGCGCACGCGCATTCTCACACTCACGCTGGCGAGCACCATCACCCCGCGGGTGACGGCGCCAGTGAGCGGCGACTACTGATGACACTGGCCATCCTACTGACCTTTACCCTGATCGAGGCAGTCGGAGGATGGCTAGCCAACTCCATCGCGCTGCTTGCCGAAGCTGGCCACATGCTCGCCGACTCCGGCTCGCTCGTGCTTGCCGTACTTGCGATCCGAGCCAGCCGCCGCCCGGCGGATGCCCGACACACCTACGGCGCGAGCCGCTACCAGACTCTGGCCGCCTATACCAACGGCCTCATCCTCGTTGCGCTGACGATTTGGGTCTTTTGCGAAGCCGTGAGTCGACTGATCAATCCACCGCCAGTCGATGGACGGTTGATGTTGCTCATTGCTCTGCTCGGTGGTCTAGCCAATCTGGCTGCGTTTATCACTCTCTCGGGTGCGCGCTCTTTGAATGAGCGCGGCGCACGCGCCCATGTGTTCAGCGACCTGCTGGGCTCGGCTGCGGCCGCTGGCGCGGCGGCGCTCATCCTGTATCGGCATTGGTCGCTCGCCGATCCGATACTCTCCATCCTGGTCGCCATGCTCATACTGCGCTCCGGCTGGCAGCTGACCCACGAAGCCGGACACGTCTTGCTGCAGGGCGTCCCGGAGGAACTGCAGCCCGAGGCGATTGCACGCGATCTGGAGCAGATCGCCGGCGTGCAAAATGTGCATCACCTGCATGTATGGTCGCTGACTGGCGAGGCACCCGTCGTGACCCTGCACGCGCAGATCAATGCCGGCACGGATCCGCAATCGATGCTGGATGCGATCCTCGCCCGCTTGCGCACCCGTCACGCAATTACACACGTCACCGTGCAGCTCGAACATCAATGTCGGGACGCAGACGAACACCATTGTCACAATGCGTGAACGGATGTAAATGCTGAGGTGAGGCAGGCGCTCCGCATGCGAACACTAGCCGGGCGACGCCCGAGCGCTCAGAAGTGGAAGGCGACGTCAGCTCCTGCCGTCCAGCCATGGATATGCGGTCCCCAAAGGTACGACGCCCCGACTCCGAGCCACTGAATTCCCGTCCACTGGTTGAGGAAGTCGAGCACCAGGCGACCGTGCAACTCGTTCAGATGTTCAACGCCAAGACCGCTCTCGAGATCGCCGAGTAGATCGGTTCGGCTGATGTAGCCGCCGGTTCGAAGCTCATGCCCGGCGATGGCGATACCAAGAGGAACATCAAGATCGACCTTGTTCGTCACGAATCCAGAGGCGCCGCCAACCGTGAGATGCACGTTGGAGCGTCCGAATCCATGGGTGTAAAAGCCCGTTGCATCAGAAGAGAACGTGACTAGGATCCTGCCGATCGGCTGGACATACTGCAGGTCCACCGCCGGTCGCAACGACCAAGTGCTGACGCTCCAATCGACAAGCCCGAGAGATTCAAGCGTCGCAATCGCCTGCCGGCCCGAGGCGCCGGCGAACGACACGCTGTTGTTTGCATGACCGTACAGAACCATCACGCTCGGAGCGATGCTGAATTTTCGCGCGGTCCAAAATCGCACACCTCCGCCGAACTCCACGGCCACGATCCTGAGGGTGCTGGTATCGCCGGCACTCAGCGTTCCACGCAGATGTGTTGCGGACTCGAGATAGCCCATATTGCCCTGCAGAGTCGGCTGCCACCCGATGTGCAGTCCGTCGAATGCCTTAGGGCTACCCACGTCTCCATCGCCCCCGAACTTCGTGATCCGCGTGTCCACTGGCGCCCCGGAACCCAAGCCCTGACTGCCCGTCGAGTGGAAATTTCCATCGGAGAGACCGAAATCACCGCCGAGAATCGTCAGCGCCTCAACACGCGCCCCGATCGCATTCTCAATGACCGCAGCACGCGCCGGCGAAATCTGTGCATCGGCACCGCTGGCGAGGAGTACCGGCAGCACAACAAGAGCAAACGCCAGGGCCGATGCTCGGCTGGCGCACACATTGCGCCGCACGCGCTGCTCGGCCTCACGCTGCGCTCGGGCGCGAATGAGCGCTCTCCTGACGGCTCACGCGACGGCGCAGGGCATGCACCTGGTGCAGCCGGATGCAGTGAATTGCGACGGAATCGCCCGGTTCGACCTGCGTCAGATGCGCATGTAGGCCCATCTTGAGGGCTGCTCGCTCACCATCCGGAAACTGCAGGGTGAGTACCCGGTAACTCGGATCGACTTCAAGCACGCGCGCGACCGGTAATCCCGCCGCCTGCGTACTGCTCTGCCCGACCGGCGGGAGGTAGATGAGGAGGCGCACTTGCATCGTTGCTCGGAGCCTGTCACCGCGCCGAAAGTCTGCCCGATTGATCTCGGCTCTGCGTGCCGGACAGGCTGGCAACCGGATCCCGTGCACCCGCAGCGCCACAGTACCGGTGGCCGCATCCGCTGATTCCACCGCCGCGGACCGTACCGACCATTGTGTCGCTAGGTCGCGGGCAATGATTCCTTCCACGCCGGCAGGCCGTACGTTCGCTGAGGGCGCCACCCAGCAGCCGGCGAGACAGAGCGAAAGGCCCGCCACGAACGCAAGACATGCGCACCGACCAATCGAGCACGAATGGAACCATCCGGACAAGTGGCGAGCCGCCTCCACGCGCCTGCTGCACGCACAGTCCGTCCGCTCCCAATGCGTTGCCGGACGCCGGCGTGCACCCTCAGTATAACGCCAATCTTCCCGAACGGACCTGCACCTGTGATGCTGCAGCCGCACCCTGCGTCCGTGTGCCCGGTGCCCACTCGCCCGGTTGCTCCTCACCAGCCGCCGTGCCCGCTCGCGAAGCGGGCCACGGCGGGTTGCACTCACCCCTCAGGATTGCTATTCGGCACTCTGGTGTGCTGCAGCAATCGCCTCGTCGACCTGGCGGTCAGCCGCCGCGATGGCGTCCTTGATGCACTGCGGCGCTTCCGAACGTTCCAGCGGGTACAGTTCGTCAATCTGCTTGCAGGCCAGCTCGGCGGCCTTCTTCACCCGCTCGCGCAGCGCCATGGTGCCGAGGTGCGTCGTAAGATTCAGGTCTGAGTAGCCCACACGCCGCGAGACGGTCACCTCCTCAGTGGGTATTCCGATGTCAGACGTTTCGATCACCTTTTTGTTGATCACGGAAGCCTCGATCTTGATCGTGGCCAGCTCATTGGCCAAGGCTGCCGTGCCGAAGCACAGTCCTGTCACGAGCAGCGCTGAGCCAAGCGTGCGAATAAGGGGGCGAATGTTCATTACAGATCCTCCAGTCATGGCGTACTAACTCGCCGGGCGCCAGCGAGATTACGGGCGTGCGCGGCGCTGTCGATAAGTACAAGCCCGTCTGTTGCAGCCGCACTCTGTCTTGCTTGAACTTGCGCTGATCCGGCGGGTCGCATTGGGATGGCTGCCGACCGTTGCTCTGATCCGCCACGTCGACATTGATCGCTTAAGGAGCAACTCGCCAGGTCTGTCCCCTGCAGACACAACTGCGCGCAGCAGGGTTCGACATCGCCTTTGTGTACGCAATAATACATATACCGGCCATAACGCCTCGCACCCCATTATCGGATCCGGTCATGCCGGGGAGTCCATGCTCATGAACAATCGCATCGCCAGATGGACGGCCGCTCTGCTCGCCGGCATGTGCATCGCGGCCGCTTCGCATGGTGCGGCCATGGTACAGAACAACACCGTCGACCTGACGGTCGAGCCGTCCGGAGTTGAGTCAGCACCGCAGAGTTCCGCCCCACTGAGCGAGGGCGAACTCGATCAACTCACCGCGCCTATCGCTCTGTACTCCGATCCTCTGCTCGGCATGATTCTGAGCGCGGCCACGTATCCCCTCGAAATCGTTGAAGCGACACGCTGGCTCGATGCCGATGACCATGCCGCGCTGCAAGGCGATGATCTGAATACGCAGCTCGCCGCGCAAAGCTGGGACCGAAGCGTCAAAGGACTGGTCGCGGTACCCGAAGTGCTGCGCATGATGAACGAGAACATCGAGTGGACGGAGCGACTCGGCAACGCGTTTCTGACCCAACAGGCGGGCGTGATGGATTCTATTCAATTTTTGCGCCGACGCGCGGCTGACTCCGGCGCACTGCACTCCTCGCCCGAGGAGACGGTCTCGACAAGCGACGATGAGATCGTTATAGAACCGGTCTCGGTCGACGTGCTGTACGTGCCCTGCTACACGCCCGTCATATATGGCGCATGGCCTTGGCCCGCCTATCCGCCCTTTTATTTTCCGCTATCGACCGGCTTCTGTCCGCCGGGGCCGCTGCTAACCTTTGGGATCGGCTTTGGCATCGTCGGACCCTACTGGGGGTGGGGGCGTTGGAATTGGCGCAGACATCAGTTTTATGTGGTGCCGTGGTCCGGCGGTCATCCGGTGCGCCCCTGGAGACACAACCCGGCGCATCGACACGGCGTGCCGTATCGCGATGCAGCGACAACGCACCGCTACCCGGGCCCCA
The DNA here is from genome assembly GCA_027324195.1 of Gammaproteobacteria bacterium. Lineage (GTDB taxonomy): Bacteria > Pseudomonadota > Gammaproteobacteria > Steroidobacterales > Steroidobacteraceae > 13-2-20CM-66-19. The sequence goes on from DAHVTM010000096.1 coordinate 10,199, forward strand.
ACGCGCGCTCCTGGCGCGCTCATCCGGGATTTCCGACGCGACCAGCGCGCCCCCCGCGCCCGCGCAGCCCGGCCCCAGGCAAACCGGATCGCGGAGCCTGGCAAGGCGCTCCCGGACCGCTCCGACATGCCCCTCGTCACACCTCGCCTCCCTCCGGCACGCTGCGCCGGGGCTCACCGACATTCCAGTCATTTCGGTCCAGCCCACGGGTGCGGGAGGAGACCTCGCGAGGCACCGGCAGCGGCGCTGCTCCCAGCCACTCTGGCTCAGCGCGTCCAGCCAGAGGCCGCAGCACCCGGCCTCCCCGCCAGTGAGCGCGATCGTGGCGCCCGCGGGAGCGCCGCAGCCGCCCCAGAGGAACCCGGTCGCCTTCACAGCCGAGTCACAGATCGCGCAGACAGGCTTTACTGTAACGCTGGCGTTCCTGACTTTTGGGGCAGAGACGTCGCGCACGCCACCGAAATGAAGCACAGTCCTACTGCCAAGGCCGATCGGGCGATCGAGGCTCTGGTGAGTGCCGCGCGCTCTGCCGATCTGACCGCTGTCCCTTCCATTGACTCGCTCCCGTGCGGGCTGGACATTCGATTACGCCGCTCGGCAGCAGAGCCTCGACCAACGCATCGCAGGCGATGAACTCGCCGTACTCCAGGTCTGCCAAGCCTACTTCGAGCCGCCGATGCAGTATGTGACTCTGGTGGCGAGATCAACCTCGGCACCGCACTACGCGCAACGCTTCACGAGCCGTGCCGGTGGGCATGATCGTTTGTACTGGCCGACCCGACCGGCTCAGCCGCAAAGTCCGCTCGGCCCGCGGTTCACACGTACCCGGGGCCAGCAGCCACGTGCTTCCGGATAATCGCTGGGCCGGGTTCCCTCGCCCTCGGTGGTGAGAAGACTTATTTCAACCGTGGCCGCCTGAGCGGCGGACTTGCGCTTCTCGCCTATCCGGCCCGATACGGTGACTCCGGCATCATGACGTTCGTGGTGAACCAGCACGGCATCGTCTTCGAGAAAACCTCCGTTCCCACACTGCCTGAATCGGCGCGCAGATCCCTCTCAACGACCCCGATGCGAGCGGGAAGTCGCTTCGAGCACGCAGCCGAGCAACCTCGTCCACCCCCTCCTTCGCGGGCGCAGCGGGTGCGGCGCTCATCGTGCCCAGGGCTGCAGCCGAACCAGCGCGATCAGCGCGCCCGCCGAGGTGAGGGCGGCAAGCATGAAGATCAGGGTCGGAGCGACGGCCCAGAGTAAACCTGCGCCGATCGATGCCAGCAGGTAGATCGAGCCGGTCAGGAAGTTATACGCACCGACCGCCGTGGCGCGCCGCTGCGACTCGAGGTCGGCGATGAAAGCGCGACTTTGTGCCTCGTCAATGGCGTAGAAAACCCCGTACACCGCAAAGAGCGCCGCGAGTTCCCATTTGGCCGCGACCACCGCAAAGCCGACGTTCATGAGCAGATAGATCAGATAGCCAATCAGCACGATACTGCCGCGGCCGATGCGATCACCCAGTCGGCCGACCCACGGTGCCGCAACGACGAATGTCGCATTGAACAGCGTATAAAGAAGCACCGTGTCCGGCAGCGAGAAGCCAATCTGATACGCACGCAAGAGCAGAAAGCCGAAGCTGAAATAGCCGAGTGAGAAGATCGCCGCGACCCCAAGATAGCGCTTGAAGCCGCTGGGGAGCGTTCGCCATGCCGACAGCAACGGTTCACGTTCATACCGCCCGGCGCTCCGTTCGGTGAGGAACAGCAGCAGGACCACCGCGAGCAGCGCAGGCACGAAGGCCACACGGAACACGGTCCGATAGGCCTCGACCGTCGCTCCCAGTCGATGCAGCAAGAACCACGCGAGCAGCGGCCCGAGCACCGCACCGGACTTGTCGAGCGCCTTGTGCACGCCGAACGCATAGCCGCGCGCGCTCGGTGCCGCAACCGAGGCCAGCCAAGCATCCCGCGGCGGACCCCGGAAACTCTTGCCCAGCCGCTCCACGATCCGAAACGCACCAAGCGCCGGGACGGAGTTCGCGACGAGCAGGATGAGTTTGGCCAGTGTCGAGAATCCGTAGCCGAACACCGCGAGCGCTTTACGCCGCCCACTGCGATCGGAGAGCCAACCGGCCAAATAGTCCAAGGCGCACGAGGCAAAATCGGCGAGACCCTCGATGACACCGAGCAGCGCGGCTGACCCAGCGGCGATGGTCGTGAAGAAGATCGCAAATACGGCGAAAATCATCTCCGAACTGACGTCCGTCAGCAGGCTGACCACGCCGAGTCGAAAGACATCCGGGTGCAGGCGCGCCCCTGCTCCGCGCACAGTGGCCTGCCCCGGGTCGCCTTCGGGCTGTGCCGGTCGGCGAGCGCTCGATCGCAGTGCAGTTCGCCGCATCAATCTGAAGGCCACCTTGGTGTATCGCATCAGTCGGGCGTTGTGCACCACAACGCGCGCCAAGGCGGCCTGCGCGCCTCGTTCGAGGGCTCTCGCCGAAGCCGCCGTCGGTCAGATTGGGTGCATCGGCTGCGGCGGACAATACGCGTATTCCGCGCAGCGCCCTAACTCGACCGTCGTGCTGTGCACAGTGCCGGATTCGCAGGCTACGCCGCAGTGGCTAGCCGAGCCGCCCGCATGCAACGGGACTCGGAACGGGCTGCGTCCCGTTACCAGCCGAAGCCGAAGGCCGCAGCCGACAACGCCCCTGCCACCAGACAGTACCAGGCGAACGGCGAGAGCGCCCAGACGTCGTGCTTGCGGAAATAGCGCATCAGGAAAGCGCTGCTGGCGTAAGCGACGACTCCGGCAGCCACGGCCGCCAGCAGAGCCGGTCCGAACAGCGCATGCAGCAAGTGGCCGTGGACCAGTTTGGGCACTTCGAGCGCAGCCGCGGCGAAGATCACCGGGGTGCCCATGAGAAACGTGAAGCGCGCTGCGGCCTCGTGGTCGATGCCGCGCGACAGCCCCCCCACGATGGTCGCACCCGAGCGCGAGATTCCCGGCAGAAACGCCAGGCACTGGTAGGCACCGATGATGAGTGCATCGAGATACGAAAGCTGCTCGGTCCGCCGTGCGCCCGCGCGGCGCAGCGCCTCGCCGACCCACAGCAGCCCTGCATTGCCGATCAGAAACAGCGCCGAGGCAAACGGGTTCGCAAACAGGTGAGCGAGCGGCTTTTTCAACGTGAAGCCTATGATCACCGCCGGAATGGTTGCCACGATCAGCCGCACAAGCATGCCACGCTGCGCCGCATTCTGCGCCGCCTCACCCCGACCGAGCACACCGGCGAGCATGGCGAGCCAGTCGGCACGAAAATAGAGCAGCAACGCGGTCGCAGTGCCCAGATGCAGCATGACGAGAAAAGGCAAGAAGCCCGGCGCAGCCTGGTCGATCGGCCAATGCAGCAGTGCCGGTACGATGACCGCATGACCGAGCGAACTGACGGGAAACAATTCGGTCGCGCCCTGTAGAACGGCGAACAGAAGCGCATGCAGCGTATCCAAGATCCTCACCTCGCCGGACCGTCGCCACCACACCTGGCCGCGGCACGACCCTGCAACTGAACAGCCAGAACGAACACAGACCGACCCGCGCGGCGCCAGAAGACGCCACTGGCGCCAGCTCTGGTAGCGGCAACACGCATCACCTCGATACGCAGGACCACTGGGCGAACAGATGGCCACAGCCGGCCTGGTCAGGACCTGGGCGTGACTCCCCGCCGGGCTCCGCTCGCTGGCTCGAGAGCGAACCGGAAAAGAAGGCGTCTCGACCCGCGCGATCGCCTCGCCGGGCACTCCCCGGGCCGCCACCCGCTCCTGCTGCGACACAACATTATTTGTGCGCGGTGAAGGTTATGGCCAGCCCCCCGCAATTGCAAGTTTTGACCGCGAAATCCGCTCACGCCGAAGCCGCTGCCCATCGATCTGTCCTCGCCCCATCGCGGCTGAGCGCACCGCGTCCCAGAGGCACGCCGCTGGGGATGCGCGCGGCGCGGGCGTCGCGGTACAGTCGGCGCAATATCTACGCTACAAGAGCGGAGTCAATGGCATCTTGGCGGAGGATTCTGAGGATGCGTGGTGCAATGGCGCGATGGGTTTGGCTGACTGCGGCCCTGTTCGGGGCGCTGCTCGCGGGCGCTGCTCGCGCGCAGGTTCCGATCGCAGCCGGTTCGATGCGAGCTCTGCAGCAGTCCCGCTGGATCCGCCAGGGCAGTTCCCATCCGCATCACGTCATTTACGTGTTCATGGACGCCAATTGCCCCTACTGTCATACCCTGTGGGTTGAGCTGCAACCCTACTACCGTGCGGGCCTGCAGGTGCGCAACATACTGATCGGTGTGATCTCGGCAAGCAGCCCCGGCAAAGCAGCGGCCATCTTCAATGCCCCCCATCCGGCCCAGGCGCTGCGCGCGAACGAGCTGCACTGGGGAGGAGGCCCGGATCGGCGCGGGGGCATTCGCCCCATCGCGCACCCCAGTGCCGCGGACCTGCGCACGCTCGAGGGCAATCTCGAGCTCATGCGGGCATTTGGCATCAACGGCACCCCAGGTTTGGTCTTCGCCGACGCTCAGGGTAAGGTTTACGTGATCGGAGGATTACCCGCCCAGCGGGATCTTGCGCGCATCATCTCGATGGCCAGTGTCCCGCGCGTACATTCGGGGTCGGTGTCTGGCGCGCAGGGTCGAAGGACACCCCCATGAGCGCTGCAGAACGCCCCCAGCCCCATCTGCTGCTGCGACCCCTGCGGTGAGGTTCCGCGTACACGCCACTTATGGCTTGGCCCTGCTTGCCGGGGCCGCGATCCTTTTCGTCGTGGTGAAATTCGCTCTGGCACCCGCGCTCGGCTGGCTCGCGGCCCATCGGGACCGCGCGTCGGTTCCATTCATCCTCGTGTATATCCTCACCGCCATAGCGCTGCTGCCCGATTCGCTGCTCACGCTCGCCGCCGGTGCGATCTTCGGGCTCGTACGTGGGTTCGTGCTGGTGTCGATCGGTAGTACGCTCGGAGCGACGGCCGCCTTCTTCATCGGTCGAACTCTGGCACGCGGCTGGATCGAGCGGCGCAGCGCAGGCTGGCCGAAATTCCACGCCCTCGAGCGTGCGACCGCACGTCACGGCTTCTGGATCGTATTGCTCACCCGTCTCTCGCCGCTCATCCCCTTCGGCCTGCTCAACTACGCATACAGCATCACGGCGGTGCGCCCGCGTGACTACCTGCTCGCCTCGTGGATCGGCATGCTACCGGGTGGTCTGCTCTATGTGTACGTCGGTACCGCCGCAGCCAATCTGTCCGCCGTGCTTCGCGGCCGCACCGAGGCCGGCCGACCGGGCGAGCTGTTGCTCTGGACCGGTCTCGCGGCCACGATCCTGCTGGTCGTCCTGCTCACTCATTTCGTGCGGCGCGAGCTTGCCCGGGAGCTGCATCCGTGACCGCTTCGCCGCACACGTACCGGCACGATCCGCTGCCGTACTCTTTCTGCCGCACAAACTAGAATAAGACTGCCAACGCGTCTCCTGGCTGTCCTGCACGAGACCGTGCGAAGCCGGCTGGCACGCCGCCCCATCAGCCCTGGCGTACCCGCCACCCCCGCCGCTCGCGCCTCGTGAGGCAAGACGGTTGCGCTGCCGCTGGCTCTGAGTCTATGCGCGGCGGGCCAGCACCGGGCGATCCGCAATCGAGCCGACAATCAGGCATCGGGCCGAAGGTGCCCCGGTCCTATCAATTCGACCGCCGCACGGTGATTTATGGCTTTGCCTCCAGAGACGTTCGCGCGGGCGCGGCGGCCTCGGCTACGACAGGACTGACAGACGCGCCCTGTTCAACGGCGGTAACGGCACGAGCACGACCCGTAGCTCCTATGTATTGGCTTTTCGCATCGGGATCCGCCAAGGTGCGCCAGAAGTGTTCATCGATATTCGACTGCCATCAATGCGCGCGCGAATCTCGGCGACATCTGCTGTACACAAGACGATGCCAACGGTATCGTCACGGCACGGGTCGCAACGCGCCAGCCGTCGAAGGTCCTGTTGCAACACCGTCACGTTTTTTGATGGCGACGGCTGCAGACGGGGCGGCGCACGGCTCGCGTCTCAAGCGAGTTCGCCGCGCTGAAAGCGTTGCCAGTCCTCGCCATTATCCACATCGGCCAGCGTGCGCAATCGCGCGATGCGTCGGCCGTTGAAATTGCGCAGCGTGTCCTCGAGCGCATGCTCACTCGACCAGCGTACGTGCGCAAAGGGATCGATTCGCGGCAGCGGCCGTCGCAACCCGATAAGCCAGTAGCCACCGTCGCGCGCAGGTCCCACGACCACATCGTGCGACCCCAGGGCACGAAATGCAGCGCGCACGTCTGCGGCGCGGATACCCGGAATGTCACTGCCGACAATCACCGCCGGTCCGGGCGGCAGCTGCGCAAGGACCGCAGCCATCCGCTGCCCGAGGGAGCCGCGTCCCTGCGCCAGCACGCTCAAGGACGCCGGCCACGGTCCGCAGCGCTCCGGGGTCACAGCGAGCCACGTCCGCCAACGCCGATCCCGAGCGAGCGTGCGCAGCAGCCGCGCTACCATCACATACTGAAATCTAAATGCGCCGATGTCGCCGATATCGCGGGCCAGACGCCGCTTGCCCTGACCCGCCCGGGGCACTCGTGTGAAAATCACCAGATGCGCAGCGTTCATCGCTGGTAAATCCTCACGATCAGCTGTGGCGGTATGCCGAGGAAGTACAGTGCGAGGCAGAGCAGGTTGCGGGCGCTGCGCCGGCGCCAACCCTGCGCGCGCCATCGCTCGGCGGAGGTGCGCGCAACGGCCGCAAGCAGCGATAGCCGACGCTTGCCGATGCGGCGCACCAGATCGACGTCCTCCATCAACGGCCAGGCCCGAAACCCGCCAAGTGAGGCGTACAGCTCGCGATGAATCAGCAGACCCTGATCGCCGTACGCGAGGCCAAGATGACGTACGCGCCAGGCAACTCGACGCTCCAGCCGCCGGGCCGCAGCACTCGGATCGTCGAGTCCGAGCGCGAATGTCGCCGCACGTCGGCGATGGGCAGGAGGCGCAGTGAATGCCCGCACCGCCCCACGCCAGTCATGACAGAGAACGGTATCGGCATGTACGAACAGCAGCCACTGCGACAGCGCGGCGCTCGCCCCGACCTGCAACTGCACACCGCGGCCCGGCTCTGACACCAGCACCCGCGCGCCCAGGCGGTGCGCGATCGCGACCGTGTCATCGTGCGAACCCCCGTCGACGATGATCACCTCGCGCACGCCGCGCAAGACACCGATCGTCGCGGGCAGATGGCGCGCGGCATTGAGGGTCGGAATGATCACCGACACCTCGAGCACCCCAGCGTCTGGCTGCGAGTCGGGCATCCGCCTCCCCCTCAGCGCAGGGCGAGCAGCAGGCGCACCACCCGCTTCGGCCAGCGGCTGAAGAGCTTCGGAGCATAAAACGTGCTCGCGGCTGCCTTGGCGATCTCACCGAGCGTCGGATAGGGGAAAATCACCCCGGTGAGCGCACTCAAGCGCGACTGGCGCGCGATGGCGAGCGCCCACAGCCCGATGAGTTCCCCGGCCTGCGCCCCGACAATACCGGCCCCGAGGACGGTGCCACGCCGATCCAGCACCACCTTGATGCCGCCGTCCGTGCGCCGTTCGGCGCGGGCCCGGTCATTGTCCGCGAAGTGCGCGCGCACCACCTGGACCGTGGCACCGAAGCGCGCTCGGGCCTGTGCTTCGGTGAGACCGACCTGCGCCAGCTCCGGATCACAGTACGTGACCCACGGCAAAGCGCGGTAATCGACCTTCGCCGGCAGCCTGAACAGCGCATTGCGAATCACGATGCCGGCCTGGTGAGCGGCCGCGTGTGTGAATTGCGGACGCCCCGTGACATCACCGAGCGCGTACACCCGAGGATTACTCGTGCGCAATCGCGCATCGACCTTGATGCCTTCGGTTGCGAATGCAATGCCCGCGCGCTCGAGGCCGAGCCCCGCAAGGCGCGGCCGTCGCCCGGCCGCCACGAGCAAATGCGAACCGGCCGTGTCCCGTCCGCTGGCCTCGCGCACCACCACCCCGTTGCTGCTGCGCGCGATCTGCTCGATCGTCACTCCCTCGTACACCGTGATGCCCTCAGCGCTCAGCTGCCTGCGCACCACATCGACGTGCTCGGGCTCATCGTGTGGCAGCAACCGCCCGCGTTGCAAGACAGTCACGGCGCTACCGAGACGCGCAAACGCTTGCGCCATTTCCACGCCGATCGGTCCGCCACCGATGATCAGCAGATGCCGCGGGCGCTCCTGCAGGGTGAACAGATTCTCGTTGGTGAGCACGGGAACCGACTCGATGCCCTGCACCGCCGGTATCACGGCGGAGGAGCCAGCGGCAATCACGAACCGTCGTGCTCGGACACAGACGCCGCCACCACTGAGCTCGCGCGGGCTGGCGAATTCAGCCGTGGCGCGGATGACTCGCACGCCCAGGCTCTCGAGCCGCTCAACCGAATCATGAGGTGCAATTTGCCCGATGACCTCGTGCACGTGCGCCATCACTGCGGGGAAATCCACCTCGACGGACGTTGCACGCACGCCGAAATGCTGTGCAGCCCTGATGGTGTGTGCGGCGTGCGCTGCCGCGAGCAGCGCCTTGGACGGCACACAGCCATAGTTCAGACAATCCCCTCCCATCGCACCCCGTTCAAACAGGACGGTGCGAGCGCCGAGCTGGGCGCCACCGACCGCCACCGATAAACCGGCAGCCCCTGCACCGACGACACACAGGTCGCACTCGAGACGACTCGCCATCATGACCTCCGGTTCGCCACCAAAGCGCCGCCCTCATGTTCGGGCTTGCGTTCGGTGCCGTGCGCGACGCTCAGCGCGCCGTCCGCCGACTCGATCCGGGCCGAGCCGTCCGGAGCCTGGCTGAGCGTCAGCACCCGCCCGCGAGCCGCCGCGGCATCGGTGGCATCATGCGTCACCATCAATACCGGCAATCCGGCTGCCGCCGCATGCTCAAACACGAAACGGCGAAAATCTGCGCGCATCGCCGCGTCGAGCTTGTTGAACGGTTCATCGAGCAAGAGCGCTCGCGGCTCGGCGAGCAGCAGCCGCAAGACGGCCACCCGCGCCCGCTGTCCACCGGAGAGCGTTGCCGGATCGCGCGGCGCAAACCCGGCAAGCCCGGCCTCCTCGAGCGCAGCGGCGATGCGCGCAGCGCGTGCCGCACGGCCGCGTACCGCCGAGCTCAGACCGAACGCGAGGTTCTCGCCCACCGTCAAGTGCGGAAAGAGCAGATCGTCCTGGAACAGCACGCCGATGCGACGACGCTCGGCCGGCAGCGCACTGACCTCGCTGCCGCCGATCCACACCCGGCCAGTGGCCCGAAAGCCGTCGCTCAGCGTTCCGCAGAGAAAGCTGAGCAACGTGGACTTGCCCGCGCCGCTCGGACCCATGAGCGTCACGACCTCCCCCGGCATGACCCGCACACTCAGCGGCGGAATGAGCAGGCGCTCGGGCAGGCTGATCGAAACCTCATCGAGGTGCAGCGGCTCGCTCATGCGCGCGCACCTGGCAGGACTCGCCGCGGCCCGTGGCGTCGCGACACCCCGAGCGCGCACCCGTAGGCTGCCAGCGGCACCAGGGCCTGCAGCAGCGCGAAGACTCCGGTGACGCGCCGCCCGCCGCCACTGGCAAGCGTCACCGCCTCGGTGGTGAGCGTCACGACTCGGCCGGCGCCGGCGAACAGTGTCGGCAGATACTGATCAATGCTGACCGCCAGACCCACCGCCGCCGCGACCAGCACGGGTCTGAGCAGCAGCGGCAACTTGATCCGCAGGAAGACCCGGCGGGGGGAAGCACCGAGACACAGTGCGGTGCGCGCATAGCGAGTGTCGAGTGAGCGCCACGGATCGGCGAGGGAGAGAAACACGTACGGCACTACGAACAGCAGATGCGACCAGATCACCGCGAGCAGCGTACCATCGAGACGCGAGAAGGTGAGCAACACCTGCATGCCGAATAGAAAGGCGATCTGCGGCACGAGTAACGGCACATAGAGCAGCCACAGCGAGCGAGCCTGGGGTGCCGAGCCGCGTTGCTGCTCGTACTCGAGACAACCCAGAACCAGCACCACGGCGAGTGCGCTCGCCACGAGCGCCACGGTGACGGTCGTCTCGAGCGGCCAGAGAAGCACCGCCACCTGCTCGCGCCACGCCGCTGCACTCCAGTGGCTCGGCAGGATGCGCGGAAAGCGCCAGCGCGAGGTCAGCGACCAGACCGCCAGATCCAGCAGCGCTGCGGCACCGAGCAGACCCAACCCTGCCACCAGCACCGCGGCGAGCGAACTCAGCGGCTCAAGGCGCGAACGGCGCCGGCCGCTCGCGATCCACCGACGGCCAAGAGCGCAGACGATCCGCTCCCCGGCACGCCACAAGGCGATGCTGCCAAGGACGATCAGCAGCTGCAGCAGCGCCGCTGCGGCCGCCGGGAAGTACATGCTCACATCGGGCGCGGTAAACCAGCGCAGGGCAAGCACACTGAGGGTAGGAGGATTACTCGGACCGAGAATCAACGCCATATCGACCACCGACAGCGCGTAGGCGAGCACCGCGTAGAGGGGCAGTCGGATCTGCGGATACAGTCGCGGCAGAACGATCTTCAACCACGCCACGCTGCGCCCATAACCGAGCGCCGCGGCCGCCTCCAGTTCCCGCGCCACGGGCAACTGACTGAGTGCCGTCAACGTCATCAGCAACAGGTAGGGCACTTCTTTCACCAGCAGGCCCAGCGTGAGGGCGAATCCGTAGGGGTCCTGCACCGTGGCCAGATCCGGCGGCTGATGCCAACCGGTGAGCCAGGGGGACAACAGCCGCACGATCCAGCCGCTCGGTGCAATCAGAAAGCCCACACCAATGGCCATGGCGGCGTGCGGTGCAGCGAGAATCGGTGCGAACACGGCCCGCCCGATGCGCCCTGGTTTGCGTCCGTGCCAGTGCGCACACAAGCCCAGCACGAGCAGTACCGACACGACCGTCGCCGTGAGTCCCGTTGCGAACGTCAGCGCTATCGCCCGCCCCAGCCCCGGCTCGGCGGCGAGCCGCAGCCACGGGGCGAGCGTCAGGTGCCGTCCGCCGAGCGCAGGCAGCCAGCCAAAGGCGGGCAACACCGTGCCAGCGAGGCCCGCGGCAACCGGCACGAGAAACAGCAACACCGTGACGCGCGGTGCCTGGCGTAGCCAGAACGTCGGGCGCATCTGGGGCGACACGGACGGCGCAGTCGTGGCGGGGATGCGCATCAAGGCGTGTAACGTTGTTCGAAGGCCGCCGCCAGCCGGCTCGCCCAGGACGGATGCGGCTCCGGCAGCACTCGGCGCAGTGCCCGGTCCGAGGGCATCCAGGGGCTGTGCGGCAGCGCCGCGAAACGCGCTCGCTCGCTCCCTGTCAACCGCTTCAGGTCTAACACCGTCGGGCCGCCCAAATAGTGGATGTTACCGGCACGCGCCTGCGCCCGCGGCGAGAGCAGAAAGTTCGCCACCACCATCGCACCGGCCTTGTGCGGTGAGTTGTACGGAATCGCGACAAAACTCGTGTTGCCAAGCGTACCGTGTGTGAGTACATAGCTTCGCACCGTTCGCGGCAGACGCCCTGCAGCGACATCTGCGGCCGCCTCGGTGGGATTGAACGAGGGCATCAGATCGATCTCCCCGTCCTCGAGCAACTGGCGCTCGGCCGGTCCACTCACCGGAAACTCCCTCCCGCCCCGCCACAGGTACGGCCGCAACTGATCGAGCCACGCCCACAGCGGCGCGGTCGCCTTGTCGAAAATTGCCGGGGTCGCCGGACGCTGCAGCACTGCAGGGTCCGGAGTCAGCGCATAGAGCGCCTGCTCGAGGAAGGCGACCCCGAGGAAATTCTGCACCTGCGGAAAGGTGAAGCGGCCCGGATGACGCTTCGCCCAGGCCGGAAACGCGCGGATCCCGTGCGGTACGTGCTTGAGGTAGGCCGAATCGTAAATAAAGACAAGCTGTGCCTTGCGCCAGGGCGACTCGTAGCCGTCCACAGGCACCGTGAAGTCGAAGCGGTTCGCTCGGTCGCGCACATCGAGCAGCGCGGCATTGGGTAGCTGCTGGGTGAACGGTCCATACAGTAGGCCGCGCCGCTTCAGCGCATAAAAATTCGGGCCATTGATCCAGATCAGATCGACCGTTCCCTCGGCGTTGTCTCCCGCGGCCTTCTCGGCGATCACCTGCGTCACCGCGGCCGAGGTATCCTCCAGGGGCACTTGGCGCAGCGTAACGTCGCAGCAGGCTGCAACCTGTCGGGCGACCCAAGCGATGAACGAGTTAACCCGCTGGTCGCCGGCCCACGCGTCGAAATACACGGTCTCACCCCGCGCTTGGTGCAGCACTTGCTGCCACGGTGCGGCGCGTGCGCGCACGGGGACGAGCAGACAGAGGGCGAGAACGAGTGCGCCGGCCGCCGCCACCCCTCGCCTGCTCACGGCAGCGCCGCCCGCTGCGCGGCTCGTCGGGCTCGCGCCGCCTCGAGCACCGGCGCCAACACCGCCTCGTGAAAGCGGTCACAGCCGATGCACAGGTTGCCGTATGGAGTCCCTTTCGGCGTGACGGTGTGGGATGCTGCGATGAACTGCTCCTCGCTCCATCCGTAGGCGAGCCCCATCCGTTCGGGATGACCCTGCGAGATCGCCATGTACGCCGGCTCCTGCGCAAGGGAGTCGAGAATGCTGATCAATTCATCCTCGAGCAAAGTGCCGAGCGGCAGACGGGTCTTGATGCAACACGGATACACGTTGCCGTTCGGATCGATCGACACTTCCGAACCGTTGTACTGGTGCTGCAGGAATTGCAGTCCGCCGGACCAGCGGTTACAGAAGTTATCGGTGATCGTTGCGCTCGACAAGCCGTTCTCCCAAGCACGGCCTCGCGGCCACAGCCGGCCAATCCACGTCTCGGGTGTGGCGCCGAAGAAATTGTAGTACGGACCGGCCGAGGCGTGTGCCGAGGGCGCCGCCGGCACGGCAGTCTCGGCACTGCGCAGGCCGTGGGACTCGAACAGACGCGTCAGCCGCTCCCGGAAGGCGTTCTGGCGGGTGATGCCCTGCATGCCGGAGTGAAAATCATCAACCCCGGACACGGAGATCGTTCCCACCCCGCGGGCGAGCAGTTCCTCGACGATCGTATCGGTCAGCAGATCACCGGTCGTCTGCACCAGCAGATCGACGCCGCCCCGATCGGCATAGCGCGAGCGCAGCCGCTCCAGCGCCGGATACAGCACACGCAGGCGCACCGGTTCGAGCAGCACCTCGCCGCCTGCGAGAATGATCCGTCCGCGCCGCTGCGGCAGGCTGCCGTCCGCCTGTGGATGCTCGCGATCGAGATAGCTCATCCGCGGCGGCAGATGCTCAATGATGCGCGGCATGTTCGCGGCGGCTTCGCTCACCACCGCCTCGAGCGCGCCGCGTACGTACGGTCTGAACCGCCCCTCGTAGCAATGGCGGCACTTGCGGTGACACGCCCAGGACAACACGTAGTAAATGGATTCCACTGGCTTGTAACGACTTTCGCTGCCGAGGTTCACGGCCGACCCGACTCCACCGACCACAGACCGGTCCTGGACTGCAGATATTGCACCCGCTCCCCGGCACTGCGCAGTGGCCCGGATGGCCAGGCCGCCCCCCGGACGCCGCCCGATCATGGCCCCGGTGCAGTCTAGAGTGATCCGCGCTCGATGTAACCATTTGCCCGCTCTGCACGAATGTATCGGCAGTACCGGCCATGCACAGGATCAGCTCGATCCACCGGTCCCATCGCAAAACTGACGCGGAGAACTCGCCATGTCCACTCGCACCGTATCCCTCGCCGTTGCCGGCGCCCTCGCCACCGCCGTCGCTGCCCTGAGCAGCCCGCTCGCCAGCGCCGGCGGCATGGCGATGAATCCGCGCGCACACACCATGGCCGAACTGCAGACCGGCCGCTTCGTGCGCTGCTTCGGCGTCGCCCTCGCCGGCCACAACGACTGCTACGCCGGCCCCGGCACCACCTGCGCCGGCACTGCCACGCATAACTATCAAGGCAACGCCTTCAAGCTCGTGCCGACCGGAACCTGCACGGCCATCCGCACGCCCTATGTGACCATCGTGCACGGCCACGGCAGCCTCGGCCGGATCACCGAAGGCAGCCGCTGAGCTCGCCCCGGGCAAAGGAGTTCCCACCCAGGCAACCGGCGCACCCGCGGCCTGCCTCCGTCTCGCACCGCGACATCGCGGCTCGAGGTCGGCTTCCTCGAGGTGCATGCCGAAAATGACAGGGGCCATGGCGAGCCGCCGCACCGCTATCTGACCGAGATCCGTTTGCACTATCGGCTCTGCCTGCACGGGCTGGGGGTTTCGATCAGTGCCGAGGCGCCTCTCGATCCGCAGCATCTGCGGCGGTTCGCCGAACTGCTCTGCCGCTAGCCGCCGGGCCAGCTCTCCGAATACCTCGCTCAGCCGCCTCGGCTGCGCCTGGCGCCAGGATGCACCGAGCGTCGATTCATCTGCACCACTGCCCGACCCCACGCGATACTTGTTGCGGCGCGATCGACTCCGGACATGGCAACGGCCACCCTCTCGCCTGCCAAGGTCCCATGGGCAGACGAGTGACGCCCCTCGGCTGCCCCGAGCGGCCCCGCAGAGCGGGTTTCCCTGCAGAGCCGCCGGCCGCCGCGGCTCTCTTGTGAGGCGCGCCGCCCTCAGGCCGCAGCCGCCAGTCGCTCCTGCAGCTGGCGCGCCAGCTCGACAATGGTCGGAAAATCGAACAGCTCCGGCAGATCGATCTTGCCGGGATACTCCCGATCGATATGCTCGTGAATCTCGATGAGCTTCAGTGAACTGGCGCCGAGATCAAACAGGTTGTCCGTGAGTTCAACGCGCCTGCCACCGAGGGCCGTCTCACAGATACTGGTGAGCATCGCCTCGATATGGCTTAGGGCGGCCGTCTCGGGCGTGCGCTGCGCGGCGCGCAGCGCGACCAGCGCCTGGCACGCCTCGTCGAACTGCCCCTCGAGGTAGCTCGCTACCAGCGCATAGCGCTGCAGTTTGCCGCTGGTGGTCTTCGGCATGCGCATGACCGGCACCACTTCCGCCACCTCGAGTCCGGTCTGCTCAGTGATACGGCCGGCCGCGGCGCTCGCAGTCGGCAGGAAATCCGCCAGCGTGCCGCGATGCAGTACGAACAGCACCAGCTGCTCGAGTGGCTCATCGTCGCGCCGCACGCCGGCCGCAGCCACCTTGCCGAGCTCTAGCCCATCGAGCGTCCCGAGGATCGCCTCGAAGTCATGCGGGTAGTAATTTTGGCCGTTGATGAAGATGATGTCCTTGGCCCGCCCCGAAACGTACAGCTCCCCGTCCTGCATCACTGCCAGATCCCCGGTACGCAACCAACCGTCCGCTGTAAACGCCGCCGCGTTGGCCGCGGGATTCCGATAGTAGCCGCGCGTGACGTTCTCACCCCGGATGTGCAGGTGCCCCACCCGTCCCTCGCTGAGCGGCTGATCCTGCTCGTCGGCGATCCGCACGCTGCAGTACGGAATGGCCTGGCCCTCGGAAACCAGTTCGATGGCGTCGC
>DAHVTM010000121.1:0-21108 GCA_027324195.1 Gammaproteobacteria bacterium
CCGGCCGGGTCGACCTCAACGGTCAGGCGCACGCGCTGCGCGCACCACTTGCAGGCATTGTCGAGCAAGTTACCGAGCATCTCCATCAGATCGGCGCGGTCACCGGCGAACTGACAGGCCGCGCTCACCGCGAGTTCGAGCGAGAGGTCCTTGTGGCGGTAGACCTTCAGCAGCGCAGCGCGCAGATCGGCCGCCACCGGCGCCACCGGCACCGGCGCCTGGCCGAGCAGCGCCCCGCCGGAGGCAGCGGCGCGCTTGAGCTGGTGCTCGATGATCCCGCTCATGCGGTCGATCTCCGGTTCGATCGCACCCTGTGCCTCCCCGGCCGCCGGCAGCGCCGAGCGCATGACGGCAAGGGGCGTCTTCAGACTGTGCGCAAGATTGCCGAGCGTGTTGCGATACCGCGCGACACGTTTTCGCTCCCCGACGAGCAGCGCGTTGAGATGGCGTGCCACGCCGCTTAATTCGCGCGGATAGCCGCCGCCGAGGACCTCGGTGCGCCCCTCCTCCACCTCATGAATCTCGCGCTCCAAGCGGCGCACCGGTGCCAGCACGGCACGCAGCAGCACCGCCAACGTCGCCAACAGCAGCAGCATCAGTGCGCTGAACCACAGCACCATCCGGCGGCGAAACTCCCACAGCTGCTGCTCGTAGGGCGTCAGACTCACCGCCACACTGAATGTCACCGAGCCACCGCCGCCCGGGTCGTCCGCGAACGCCACGCCGCGGCTCTCGATCGCCAGGCGCCGATGGCCCGCCAAGGCGTAGAAAAAACTACGCTCGCCCTGTGTCAGCAACGGCCCGAATTGCACCCCGGCTCCGGCCGTCGAGGGCGAGCGCCACTCATGGTGCACCGAGCGGATCTCGGCGTACAAACCCGAGCGGGGCGTCGCGAAACGCGAATCGAGCGCGCCGAGCGGCGCCACATAGCCCTTGTGCGGTTCACGCTCAGCGGCCGCGATCAGCGCGATGATTTGCGAGTCGAGCAGTTCGTGCAGCGAGTGCTCCGAGAGGGTGCGAAAGCCACTGTCGAGCACCAGGGTCATGAAGCCGAAGAACAACGCCAGCGGCACCGCCACGGACAACAGCAGCCGTTGGCTGAGCGAGTGCATGGCTCCGTGCCGGGCGGTGCCTAACTGGCCGCTTGGCGCGCGAGCGAGAAGCGATAGCCACGCCCGCGCAGCGTCTCGATGGGCTTCAGCGTGTCGTGCGGATCGAGTTTGCGGCGCAGCCGCCCGACCAGCACCTCGATGACGTTGCTGTCGCGCTCGTAGTCCTGGTCGTACAGCCGCTCGGTGAGTTCAGCCTTGGAGATGACTTCCCCGGCTCGCAGCATCAAATGCTCGAGGATCCGGTACTCGAAGGTGGTCAGTTCGATCGGCGCGCCGTCGACGGCGACGGTCTGCGCGCGCGTATCGAGCGTCACCGGCCCGCACTTCAGTTCGGAACTTGCCCAGCCACCGGCGCGGCGCAGCAACGCCTGCAGCCGCGCCAGCACCTCCTCGAAGTGAAACGGCTTGGCGACGTAATCATCGGCGCCGGCCTGCAGCCCCTCCACCTTGTCCTGCCAGTTATCCCGTGCCGTGAGAATGAGGATCGGATAGGTCTTATGCGCGGCGCGCAGACGTCGGATCACCTCGAGTCCGGAGAGCTGCGGCAGCCCGAGATCGATCAGTGCCACATCGAGCGGATACTCCATTGCCGCGAACAGCCCCTCCTGCCCGTCCTGCGCGACATCGACGCTGAAGCCGGCCGCGGCGAGCTGTGTTCGCAGGCTCTCACGCAGCGCTGCCTCATCTTCCACTACCAGTGCCCGCATCGCCCCCTCCCGGTCCCGCTCAGAGAATCTGCCCGCTCGCCGCATCGACGCGCACGGTGAAGACCCGCCCGGAGCGATCCAGCACCCGCAGCACGTAGACCGTGCGCCCGTCCTGCTCGGTGGTCTCGGCGCGCACCACGCGTGCGCGAAAGCGCTGCTCGACCATCTGCACGGCCTGCGCCATGGACAGGCGCACGGGGGCGAGCGGCCCGCCGTGCGCTGCAGCAGATGCAGGCCTCTGCGCATAGGCCGGTAGGCCAGCCAGCGCGGCCACAACGGCGGCCAGCAACCCCACGGGCACACGTTTCATGATAATTGTCGCATTTTGAGCAGCCAACTGCAGGCCGCCATCGCAGGGCCGGCCCGGCAGCGCTGACCCTAGACTAGCACCGGTGAATCGCCGC
Organism: Gammaproteobacteria bacterium; assembly: GCA_027324195.1. Classification (GTDB taxonomy): domain Bacteria; phylum Pseudomonadota; class Gammaproteobacteria; order Steroidobacterales; family Steroidobacteraceae; genus 13-2-20CM-66-19. The sequence goes on from DAHVTM010000121.1 coordinate 2,224, forward strand.
TGAATATGGCCGGGGGCCGCACTCAATCTTGCCGCTTGGCCTCAACCCACAGCGCATCCCACTGCGCAGCATCGAGAGCCGTCAACGTCAGACCCCGCTCGCCGGCCAGCTGCTCCATGCGCCGGAAGCGCCGCTCGAATTTGTCATTCGCCCTGCGCAGGGACTCCTCGGCATCGAGCGCCAGATGGCGGCTCCAGTTGACGAGCGTGAACAGCACGTCGCCGAACTCCTCGATCACGTGTGCATCGGCCGCACCGCCCGCGGCGGCCAGCGCCGCTTCGAGTTCCCCGAGTTCCTCGGCCACCTTCGGACGCACCGCCTCACCGTGCGGCCAGTCAAAGCCCACCCGGGCGGCGCGCCGGCCGAGTTTGGCCGCCCGCATCAGCGCCGGCATCCCGCGCGGGATATCGGCAAGTGCACTCGCATCCGCCCCGCCGCCCGCGGCGCGCTCGTGCGCCTTGATCTGCTCCCACTGCGCAGACTGTCCGGCCGCATCGCCTGGCGCTGCGGCCGGCATCGAGTGCGCCCCGGCGCCGAACACATGCGGGTGGCGCCGCACGAGCTTGGCGTGAATCCCGTCGGCGACTGCCGCAAAGTCGAACCAACCGCGCTCCTCGGCCATGCGTGCGTGGAAAACCACCTGGAACAGCAGATCGCCGAGCTCCTCGCGCAACTGCCCGGCATCGGCGCGCTCGATGGCATCGCGGACCTCGTAAGCTTCCTCGATCGTGTACGGCGCGATGCTGCGAAAGTCCTGCGCCAGATCCCACGGGCAGCCGCGCCCCGGCTCGCGCAGCCGTGCCATCAGCGCCAGCAGCGCCGAGAGCGCAGCGGCCGGCTCAGTGCGCGCCACGGCCGAGCTCCCCGCGGCACAGCCGCTGCAGGGTCATCAGCATCCCGGCGGTGGCGCCCCAGATGTTGTGCTCCCCGTAGGGGATGTCGATCAGCTCGACCTCGACGTCGGTTCCGCGAAAGCGGTGGCGGCGTGAACGGTGATTGCGCACATCGAAGAGGTAAGCGAGCGGCGCCTCGAACACCGCATCGACCTCATCACTGGCAATGGTCAGCTCGAATCCCGGCGCTACCCGCGCCACGACCGGCGTGACGCGAAAGCCGCTGATGACCACGTGATCGGGCAGGTACCCAATGACGCTGACGAATCGCGCCTCGAGCCCGATCTCCTCGTGCGCCTCGCGCAGCGCCGCGGCCGCCGGATCGGCGTCCTCGGCATCGATCTGACCGCCGGGAAAGCTGACCTGGCCGGCATGATTGCGCAGCCCGCGCCCGCGACGCGTCAGCAGCACGGTGGGCCCCTGAGGGTGATCGACGAGCGGCACCAGCACCGCAGCCGGGGCGGGTGCGGCGGGAAAATACGCTCGCAATTCACGGCTGCGCTCGGGGCTTTGCCCCGGCACCAACCACTCCTCGGGCGCATGGCGTGGCCGCGTTCCGGCCAGACGCGCTGCAATGCCCCGCAGCGTCACGGCGCCCTCAGCGGGCGCTTCGGCGCGCGCGTTGCCGCCGCCCTCAACCACCGCCGCCGCCACCCCCTTTGATGCCACCGCGGGTGAGCTCCTGCGGATCGAGTAGTTTATGCAGCTGCTCGCGCGGCAGATCGGTCATCTTCTCGGCCATCTCGCGGATCGGTCGCCCTTCGGCATAGGCCTTCTTTGCGATCGCCGCGCCCTTCTCGTAGCCGATCACCGGGTTCAGTGCCGTCACCAGGATCGGATTGCGCTCGAGCGCCTCGGCGAGCCGCTCGGGGTTGACCTTGAACCCCGCGATCGCCCGCGAGCCGAGCAGCCGCGCCGTGTTGGCGAGCAACCGGATGCTCTCGAGCAGGTTGTAGGCAATGACCGGCAGCATCACGTTCAGCTGAAAGTTGCCTGACTGACCGGCTACGGTGATCGTGGCGTCATGACCGATCACCTGCGCGCACACCATGGCGGTGGCCTCCGGAATCACCGGATTGACCTTGCCCGGCATGATGCTGCTGCCCGGCTGCAACGCCGGCAGAGCAATTTCGCCGAGCCCGGCGAGTGGTCCGCTGTTCATCCAACGCAGGTCGTTGGCGATCTTCATCAGGCTGACGGCGATCACCTTGAGCTGTCCGGACAGCTCGACCGCCGTGTCCTGGCTCGAGAGCGCCTCGAAATAATTGCGTGCCGGCTCGAACGGACAGCCGGTGAGCTCGGCGAGCGCCTGGCAGAAACGCTCACCGAACTGCGGATGGGCATTGATGCCGGTGCCGACGGCCGTGCCACCCTGCGCGAGCCGATGCACGCGAGGGGCGCTTGCTGCGAGGCGCTCGAGCCCGCTCTCGATCTGCGCGCGCCAGCCGGAGAGCTCCTGCGCAAAGGTCACCGGCATCGCATCCATCAGATGGGTCCGGCCGGTCTTGACCAGCGCGCCGATCTCGGCCTCCTTGGCGCGCAGCGTGGCGCACAGTGCCTCGAGCGCCGGGGCGAGTTCGCGCCGGACTTCGAGCGCGGCGCTCACGTGCACGGTGGTCGGAATCACATCGTTGCTGCTCTGGCCCATATTGACGTGATCGTTCGGATGCACCGGCGCGCCGAGGCGGCGTGCGGCGAGCGCCGCGATCACCTCGTTGGCGTTCATGTTCGTGCTGGTGCCCGAGCCGGTCTGAAACACATCGATCGGAAAGTGCGCATCGTGGCGGCCCTCGGCGACCTCGGCGGCAGCGGCCGCGATGGCCTCGGCGAGGTTCGCGTCGAGCAATCCGAGCCGACTGTTGGCCCGGGCGGCCGCCTGCTTGACCAGGCCAAGCGCGCCGATGAAGGCCCGCGGCATGGGCCGGCCGCTCACCGGGAAGTTCTCCACGGCACGCTGGGTCTGTGCGCCCCAGAGGGCCTCGGCGGGCACCTTGAGCTCGCCCATGCTGTCGTGCTCGATTCGAAAGGATTTCGTCATGCAACTGGCTCCGTGGCCCACGAGACGGTTCGACCGCGCCGCGGGGGGCCGCCAGCGGACGCGCTACGGTATGCGATATCATAATCCATCCGAGCCCCGGCCCTTTTTGTTTGACAGCGCATGAGCGACACACCCCACAGCGATCTGCCCGCCGTTCTCGCCCTCTCCCCGGTCGATGGCCGCTACCGCGCGGCCACCGAGCCGCTGCGCGCGCTGCTGTCGGAAGCGGGTCTGATCCGCGCGCGCATACGCGTCGAGGCGGCTTGGCTCGCACATCTGACCGCTGCGGTGCCGCAGTTGCCCGGAGCTCGGCTCGCCCCCGAGGTGCGCGAGCGGGCGCGTCGCCTCGCCGAGAATCCCGATGCGGGCTGCGCGACGGCCGTCAAGGCCATCGAGGCACGCATCAATCACGATGTGAAGGCAGTCGAGTACTACGTGCGCGGGGAGCTCGCCGCCGCCGGGGCACCGACGGCGACGCTGGAGCTGGTGCACTTCGGCTGCACGTCCGAGGACATCAACAACCTGAGCTACGCGCTGCTGCTGCGCGAGGCGCGCCTCACGCTGCGCAGCTCGCTCGCAACGCTCGACACCGAGCTCACCGCTCTCGCCCACCGCACGGCCCGGCACGCGATGCTCGCACGCACCCACGGGCAGCCGGCGAGCCCGACCACCCTCGGCAAGGAGGTGGCGAACTTCGTCGCTCGCCTGCGCCGCGCCGAGCACCGCTGGGCCGCGGTGGACATCCTCGGCAAATGGAACGGCGCGGTCGGCAATTTCAACGCCCACCGCGCCGCGCTGCCCGCGGTCGACTGGCGCACCTTGAGCGGCGAGTTCATCGCCTCGCTCGGCCTCGAGCGCAACGCCTACACCACGCAAATCGAGCCGCACGACTGGATCGGCGAGTACTGCGATGCGCTCGCCGGGCTGAACGTCGTGCTGCTCGATCTGAGCCGTGACTTCTGGGGTTACATCTCCCTCGGTTATCTCAAACAGCGAGCCGTGAGTGGCGAAGTCGGCTCCTCGACGATGCCGCACAAGGTCAACCCGATCGACTTCGAGAACGCCGAGGGCAATCTCGGCATCGCCAATGCGCTGCTGCGCCACTTTGCCGAGAAGCTGCCGGTGTCGCGCTGGCAGCGCGACCTCACCGACTCGACGGTGCTGCGCAACCTCGGCGTTGCGCTCGGCCACACGTTGATCGCCTGGCGCTCCCTGAGTCGAGGTCTCGGCAAGATCGAGGCCGATGCGCCGCGCATGCGCGCCGACCTCGATGGTGCCTGGGAAGTGCTCGGCGAGGCGGTGCAGACGGTACTGCGCGCCGCCGGCATCGCCGAGGGCTATGAGCTGCTGAAAGCCTTCACCCGCGGGCGCTCGATCGATCAGCGCTCACTCGGAGAGTTCATTGACACCCTCGCGTTGCCGGAGGCGGACAAGCGCCGGCTGCGTGCGCTGCATCCGGCCGATTACATCGGCTGGGCCGCGGAACTCGCCGGCGAAATATGACAAATCGGCTCATCCGACGCTGATCGGTCGGGCGATTTTGTGACCGGCTCGGTAAGGCCCCTCCCCCTGGCCTCTCTAAGATGCCCGTCAAGGTCTGCGCGGCAGACGTGGATGACGGACCGCAACAGTGTCGTCGGGTGTGGAAAACACAAACGTGCTCGCCGGGCTCGCACATGCCCGCTACGCACCGGAGTCGGACGCGCCGGAGAGCCCCTGCAGCCTCGATGCACTGACGGTACTGACCTCGGTCACGGAGGCGCGCGCCGCCATTCATCAGGTCGCTGCACGCGCCCAGCGACTGCTCTCCATCTACACTCCCAACCTAGAGCCGGAACTGTACGATCAGAGTGAGTTTCTCGACGTGGTCAAGCGTCTGGTGTTGGCGCGTCCCTTTGCCAAGGTGCGCGTACTGGTCGGCGAGCCCGGTCGCGCCAGCACCGACGGCCAGCGCTTCTTGGCGATGGCGCGCCGGCTCTCGAGCTGCATCGATATCCGCAACCTCCCGGTACGCAGCGGCGCGCCGCACTGTGCGTACCTCATCGCCGATGAGCGGGCGATCGTGTATCGCTTGCGCGCCGACTGCTGGGACGGCATCGCCGACCTGGACAACGCCCCGGTCGCGCGGCTGTACCTGCACGAATTCGATCAGCTCTGGGACACCTGCTCGCCGCCAGAGAACCTGCGCCTCGCCCGTCCCGCCTGAGCGTTGCGGCCCGGGCGGCTATAATTGCGCCCATGTCTATCCCCGAGATCACTGTCGCGGCGCTCGCCGAGATCGACGGCCGCTTTCTGTTCGTCGAGGAGCGCATCAACGGGCAGCTCGTGCTGAACCAGCCGGCCGGCCACCTCGAGCGCGGTGAGACGCTGCTCGAGGCGGTGGTACGCGAAGTGCGCGAGGAGAGCGCCTGGCGATTCAAGCCCGAGCAGCTGCTCGGGGTGTACCTGTGGCGCCAGCCGCACACCCAACGGCTCTACAAGCGCTTCGCCTTCACCGGAACGGTGAGCGACCATCGGGCGCAGCAACCGCTCGATCAGGGCATCGTCGGCACACTGTGGCTGAGCGCCGATGAGATCCGCGCGCGCCTCGAGCATCTGCGCAGTCCTCTCGTGCTGCGCTGCGTGCAGGATTACCTAACCGGGACGCGCGCCCCGCTCGATCCGATCGGACAGCTGCAGCTCGATGCGGCCCTCACGATTGCGGCCGAGCCGCTATGAAGCGGGTGATCGTCGGACTCTCCGGCGGCGTCGATTCGGCGGTTGCGGCGCTGTGCCTGAAGGAACAGGGCTGGGATGTCCAGGGACTGTTCATGAGCAACTGGGAGGAAGATGAGGACGGCTACTGCACCGCTGCGCAGGACTTCCAGGATGCCCGTGCAGTGGCGCGCGAACTCGGCATCCCCCTGCACCGCGTCAGTTTCGCAGCCGAGTACCGCGCCCGAGTCTTTGCGCACTTCCTCGCCGAGCACCGCGCCGGGCGCACCCCCAACCCGGATGTGCTGTGCAATCGGGAGATCAAGTTCGGTGCGGCCCTGCGCTATGCTGAGCGCCTCGGTGGGCAGTACTTCGCCACGGGTCACTATGCACGCCTCAACGAGGGGCCCGACGGCCCCGAGCTGCACAAAGCACGCGACGCGAGCAAGGATCAGAGCTATTTCCTGCACGCGGTGGTGCGCGCTGAGCTCGCGCGCACACTGATGCCGCTCGGGGAGTTGGCGAAGACCGAAGTGCGTGCGCGAGCGCGCGCGGCCGGCCTGCCGGTGTTCGACAAACCCGACAGCACCGGGATCTGCTTCATCGGCGAGCGGCCGTTCCGGGCCTTTCTCGCGCAGTTTCTGCCCGAACAGCCGGGCCCGATCGAATCGAGCGACGGCGAGCGGCTCGGCATCCACCGCGGGCTCGCCTTCTACACCCTCGGGCAGCGCACCGGGCTGAACATCGGCGGGCACTGCGGCCGCAGCGAGCTGCCCTGGTACGTGGCGGCCAAGGATCCCGCGCGCAATGCGCTGATCGTCGTACAGGGGCAGCATCATCCGCTGCTGCTCAGCGAGGCACTCAGCACCGGACCGCTCAACTGGCTGGCCCCGGCCCGCGCTCAGCCGCTCGAGTGCACCGTCAAGGTGCGCTACCGCCAGGCCGACCAGCCGGCGCGGCTCGAGCCGCTGCCCGACGGCACCGCACGCATCGTGTTCGAGCAGCCGCAGCGGGCGGTGACCGCAGGTCAGTACGCCGTCGCCTACCAGGGCGAGCGTTGCCTCGCCGGTGCGGTGATCGAGCGGGTCCACGCACGCGCCGCTGCAGCCTGAATTTGTATGAGGAATGGCGGCCGAAAACCGCTCCGCTCGCGCACGCGTCGCGCAGCGCACATGCGCCAGAGCGACTATAATCCGCGCCGCCTTTTCCTGGCCCCTCCCGGAGAGCCCCACTCATGACGAACAGCTTCAAGGCGCGCACCAGCCTCGCGGTCGGCAGTCGCTCGTACGAGATCTTCAGCCTCGCGGCCCTGCCGCAGGCCCAGGTCGCCCGACTGCCGTATTCCCTGAAAATCCTGCTCGAGAACCTGCTGCGCTTTGAAGACGGCCTCAACGTCACGCGCGCGGACATCGAGGCGCTGCTCGAGTGGAATCCCTCGGCCGCCCCCTCGCACGAGATCGCCTTCACGCCCTCGCGCGTGATACTGCAGGACTTCACCGGCGTGCCGTGCGTGGTGGACCTCGCGGCGATGCGCGAGGCGATCGTGCGTCTCGGCGGGGACGCCGAGCGGGTCAATCCGCTCGCGCCGGTCGAACTGGTGATCGACCACTCCGTGCAGGTCGATGAGTACGGCACCCCGGGCGCTCTGGCGGCCAATACCCGCATCGAGTTTGCGCGCAACGGCGAACGCTACGCGTTCCTGCGCTGGGGCCAGTCGGCGTTCCGCAATTTCGCTGCGGTCCCGCCGAGCACCGGCATCGTTCACCAGGTCAACCTCGAGTACCTCGGTCGCGTCGTGTTCGATCTGGAGCGCAGCGGCGTGCACAGCGCCTACCCCGATACACTGGTCGGCACCGACTCGCACACCACGATGATCAATGGACTCGGTGTGCTCGGCTGGGGCGTGGGCGGCATCGAGGCAGAAGCGGCCATGCTCGGCCAGCCGGTGACCATGCTGATCCCGCAGGTGATCGGCGTGCGCCTCACCGGTCGGCTCAAGCCCGGCGCCACCGCCACCGATCTGGTGCTCACGCTGACGGAAATGCTGCGCAAGCGCGGCGTCGTCGACAAATTCGTCGAGTACTTCGGCGAGGGGCTCGCCAACCTTCCGCTCGCCGACCGCGCCACCATCGCCAACATGGCACCGGAGTACGGCAGCACCTGCGGCATATTTCCCATCGATGAGGAGACCGTGCGCTATCTGGAGCTCTCCGGCCGCCCGCGCGAGCGCATCGAACTGGTCAAGGCCTACGCCCAGCATCAGGGCCTGTGGCGACGCGCCGAGGCGCCAGCGGCCGCCTACACCGATGTGCTGGAACTCGATCTCGGTTCGGTCGAACCGAGTCTTGCCGGCCCGCGCCGTCCCCAGGACCGCGTGCCGCTGAAGTCCGCCAAGAGCGTGTACGAGAGCCACGCCAAGAAGGCCGCCGAAGAGCGCGCTGCGCGCACCCCGCAGGCCACCGGCGGCGCCGAGGCCCACCTCGATGGCAAGCCCGTCGAGCTCAAGGACGGTGCGGTGCTGATTGCCGCCATCACCAGCTGCACCAACACCTCGAACCCCTCTGTCATGCTCGGCGCGGGCCTGCTCGCTCGCAAAGCGCGCCAGCGCGGCCTGTCGGCCAAACCCTGGGTGAAGACCAGCCTCGCGCCCGGCTCGCGCGTGGTCACCGATTATTTCCGCAAGGCCAACGTGCTCGCCGATCTCGCCGCGGTGGGCTTTGAGCTGGTCGGCTACGGCTGCACCACCTGCATCGGCAACTCCGGGCCGCTGAAGCCGGAGATCTCAGCAGCGGTCAAGGCCGGCGACCTCACCGCCTGCTCGGTGCTCTCGGGCAACCGCAACTTCGAGGGGCGGGTGCACCCCGAGGTGCGCATGAACTTCCTCGCCTCCCCTCCTCTGGTGGTCGCCTACGCGCTCGCCGGCACGCTCGACATCGACCTCACGAGCGAGCCGCTCGGCACTGGCTCGGACGGCAAGCCGGTCTATCTCGCCGACATCTGGCCGAGCGATGCAGAGGTGCAGCAGACCCTGGCCCACGCCATCGACTCGAAGATGTTCCAGGACAGCTACGGCCACGTCTTCGAGGGCGATGAGAACTGGCGCGCCATCCAGGTGCCGGCCGGCAAGCTCTACACCTGGGATGAGAGCTCGACGTACGTGCGCAATCCGCCGTATTTCGACGGCATGACGCGCACGCCCCCGCCCCCGAGCGACATCCGCGCCGCCCGCGTGCTCGCCCTGCTCGGCGACTCAGTGACCACCGATCACATCTCCCCGGCCGGCAACATCGCCAAGACGAGCCCGGCGGCCCGTTATCTCGAGCAGCACGGCGTGGCGCCGAAGGACTTCAACTCCTACGGTGCGCGCCGCGGTAACCACGAGGTGATGATGCGCGGCACCTTCGCCAACATCCGCCTGCGCAACCAGTTGGTGCCGGGCGTCGAGGGCGGCGTGACGGTGCATCTGCCGAGCGGCGAGCAGGCATCCATTTACGATGCGGCGATGCGCTACAAGGCCGACGGCACGCCGCTCGTCATTCTTGCCGGCAAGGAGTACGGCACCGGCTCGTCGCGCGACTGGGCAGCCAAGGGCACGATGCTGCTCGGGGTGCGCGCGGTGATTGCCGAGAGCTTCGAGCGCATCCACCGCTCCAACCTCATCGGCATGGGCGTCGCGCCGCTGCAGTTCCTGCCGGGCGAGAGCGCCAAGTCGCTCGGACTCAGCGGCAAGGAGATCTTCGACATCAGTGGCCTCGCCGCCGGTGAGCGCGAGGTCACGGTCAAGGCGAGCGAGCCTGAGGGCGGCAAGACCCGTACCTTCAAGGCGCGCGTGCGTATCGATACGCCGAAGGAGCGCGAGTACTACCTGCATGGCGGAATCCTGCAGTACGTGCTGCGGCAGCTCGCCGGCGTGGGCCACGCCTGAGTGCGGCTCGCCGGCCGCAGCCCTGCCGAGCCGGCAGACGCTGCGGTCGGCATCAAGCCGTGCGAAGCCGAATCGATGCGGCTTGCCATCTTCGATCTCGACGGCACGATCACCCGCCACGACACCCTGGCGCCCTACGTCGGCGGGTTCCTGCTGCGCCACCCCTGGCGCGCCCTGCGTGCGCTCGGGGTCATACCGGCGCTGCTGGGTTATGCGCTGGGAATATGTGGTCGCGGCACGCTCAAGGCCGCCCTGATGCGCTCGGCGCTCGGCGGCGTTTCACGGCAGGACCTTGAGCGCTGGACCGAGCGCTTCGTCGAGCGGCTGCTCGCGCGCGGCACGTTCGGCGCGGCACGCGCCTGCATCGAGACGCACGCGCGCGCCGGGGATCATCTGATCCTGATGAGCGCCAGTCCGGATCTGTACGTGCCCGCCATCGCGCGCGCGCTCGGCTTTCAGGAGTCGATCTGCACCGGCGTGCGCTGGCGCGGACAACGGCTCGACGGGCGGCTCGCCACCGCCAACCGTCAGGGCGAGCAGAAGGTCGAATGCCTGCGGCAGCTGCGTGCTCGCCTAGCGGGCGAGGCGAGCGCGTACGGCAACTCCCACTCGGACATCGCGCACCTGAAGCTCGTCGAGCACGGCGTGCTGGTCAACGGCAATGCATCGGCTCGGCGCGCCGCGCGCCGAGTCGGCCTCGAGTGCGTGCGCTGGCGCTGAGCGCGCCCGCTCACATCGAGGTGCGCACCTGCCACAGTTCGGGGAAGAATTTCAGCTCGAGCGCCTTGGCGAGATAAGACACCCCGCCCGTACCGCCGGTGCCGCTTTTGTAGCCGATGATGCGCTCGACGGTCTTCAGGTGATGGAACCGCCAGAGCTGGAATTTGTAATCGAGATCGATCAGCCGTTCGGCGAGTTCGTAAAGATCCCAGTCCTTTTCGGCATTGTGATAGATGCCAAGCCAGGCGCCGGCGACCTGCTTGCTCGGACGGTACGGCTCGCTGAACTCACGGTTGAGGTACTCCTCGGGGATGCCGTAGCCGCGGCGGCTGAGGAGCCTCAGCACCTCATCGTACAGCGACGGGGCACGCAGCGTTCGCTCGAGGCGCGCATAGACCACAGGATCGCGCCGATGCACTTCGATCATCTCGGCGTTTTTGTTGCCGAGCAAAAATTCGAGCAGCCGGTACTGATAGGACTGGAAGCCCGAGGAGCGCCCGAGCGCATTGCGAAATGCAGAATAATCCGCCGGGGTCAGCGTCGAGAGCACCTCCCAGCTCGAGAGCAGCTGCGACTGCACGCGTGAGATGCGCAACAGGCTCTTGAACGAAGGACCGAGATCATCGCGCTGCACACGCGCGAGCACATCGGCGAGCTCGTGCAGCATCAGCCGCATCCACAGCTCCGAGGCCTGATGCACCACGATGAAGAGCATCTCGTCGTGCTCGCCCGAGAGCGGCTTTTGCGCATCGAGCACTTTGTCGAGCTGCAGGTATTGCCCGTAGGAGAGCGAGCTGCCGAGGTCCCAGTGAATCGCCTCACCGGTGAGATCGACGCGCTCGCTGTTATCGAAAGGACGCTCGCTCATGCTTCGCCTTCGCCGAACACCCACGCCGGGACGCTGCGCCAGCCCTCGATGAGCTGCCGGTCGAGGCGCCGATAGTCCGGACAGCAGCGCGCCACGCACTGCCAGAACTGACGCGAATGGTTCATGTGGCGAGTGTGGGAGAGCTCGTGGATCAACAGATAGCGCACCGCGGCAGGCGGCAGGAACAACAGGCAGGCATTGAGACTGATGGTGCCGCGCATCGAACAGCTGCCCCAGCGAGTCCGCTGCCGACGGACCACCATCCGCTCGTACGTGAAACCGAATTCGCGCGCGCAGGCCTCGAGCTGCGGGCCAAGCACCTCGGCCGCACGCTCGAGCAGCCAGCTCCGCAGCGCCTTGCGCTGCGCCTCGCGCAGTGCCACATCGCCACTGAGGGTGATCAGTCCCTCGTGGCTCGTGAGGCGCACCCGGCCGCTGCCGCCGGCGAGGTGCACCCGCCAGCGCTGCGCGCAGGCGGGCAAATCGATGCTGGCCGGAGGGAACGGCTCGGGCGCCACCGCCGTGCGGCGCGCTTCGGCCCGTTTGCGCTCGATCCACAGTCGATGCCGCTCGAGAAACGTCGTGATCAGTCCCGGTGGCGTCTTCACCGGCACCACTACTTCGACCCGACCGGAATGAAATACCCGCACCACCATGCGCCGAGCGCGGCGGCTCTCGCGCACGCTCCAGCTTGCGTCCTGCTCAGACCACAGCGGCAATTGCGCTGCCGCTCCATCGCAAATCACAGCAACTCCGCCGCGCCCATCGCGCGCCATGTCGGTAACCGGTGCATTCTACCAGCCACAAGCCGCGCTGCGGCGGGCAGACGCCGCGGGGGCGATCGGCTACGATGCCGCCTCCCGCCGAGTGACCGAGCGGCCCATGAACGAACCGATTCTCGAAGTCCGCAACCTGATCAAGCAGTACCCGGGCGTGAGGGCCGTCGACGGCATCTCCTTTCGCGTGCCGCCGGGAATCTGCTTCGGGCTGCTCGGCCCGAATGGCGCCGGCAAGACCACCACCATCGAGATCATGGAGGGCATCCTCACCCCGACCGCCGGTGAGGTGCGCTACCGCGGCGAGCCGCTCGGTGAGCGCTTCCGCGAGGAAGCGGGCATCTTGTTTCAAGCGACGGCACTGCAGAACTTCCTCACCGTGCGCCAGAGCCTCGCGATGTTCCGCGGCCTGTACGCACGCGGCCGGGACATCGAAGAGCTGCTCAAGCTGTGCTCGCTCGAGGGCCTCGCCGAGCGCGACAACCGCAAGCTCTCCGGCGGACAGCTGCAGCGGCTGCTGCTCGCCATCGCGCTGGTGAACGATCCGGCGGTGCTGTTCCTCGATGAACCGACCACCGGGCTCGATCCGCAGGCACGGCGCAACTTCTGGGCGTTGGTCCGCTCGATCAAGGCGAGCCGCAAGACCATCATTCTCACGACGCATTACATGGAGGAAGCCGAAATCCTCTGCGATGAGATCGCGATCGTCGACCGCGGGCACATCATCGCGCAGGGCTCCCCCGGAGCGCTGCTGCGCGAGCACTTTGCCGCCGTGCTGCTCGAGCTGCCGAAGGCGGACTTCCCGCCCGCCGCCCGGGCCCTGCCGCTGCAGCTGATCGAGGCCGAGGATCGCATCGAGATCACCAGCGACGATCTGGATGCGACGCTGCGGGCGCTGATCGGCGCACAGGTGCCGCTGCGCAACCTGCGCATCCGGCCAGCGAACCTGGAGGATTTGTTTCTCGAGCTCACCGGCCGGGAGCTGCGCGCATGATGCGCCGGCTGCTGGCCGTCTGGCACGCGCGCAACCTCGAGTTTCTGCGCGATCGCGGTACGCTGGTGTTCACGCTGCTGTTGCCGCTGTCGATCATCGTAGGCATGGGTTTCATCTTCGGTGGTCCGCCGCGGCCGCTGTTCAAAGTGGGGGTGCTGGGCGGAACGAGCGCAGCGCACGCCGATCCGTTTGTGCACACCCGCTATGTCCAGTTCCTGCCAGTGCACAGCGCCGCGCTCGGCCTGCACGCACTGCGCCGCGAGCAGATCGATCTGCTGCTCGCACCGGGCACACCGCCACGTTACTGGGTCAACACCGATTCCCCGAAGGGCTACATCGCCGAGCGGCTGTTGCTTGCGGCCGACCCGCGCGCGCAGCGTCTGCCGGTGCACGGCCGGTCGGTCCGCTATCTCGACTGGCTGTTCCCGGGCATCCTCGGCATGAACCTGATGTTCAGCTGCCTGTTCGGCGTCGGCTACGTCGTGCTGCGCTACCGCCAGAGCGGCTTTCTGAAGCGCCTGAACGCCACCCCGCTCACCGCGTTCGAGTTTCTCAGCGCCCAGGTGCTCTCGCGGCTTACCATCATCGTGCTGATCACGACGCTGTTGTACGCGGCGGTCGGCGCGATGATTCATTTCCACAATGCAGGCAGCGTCGCGCTACTGTTGCTGATCACCGTGCTCGGGGCGCTGTCGATGATCGCACTCGGACTCACCGTCGCGGCCCGCTTCGCCAGCGAGGAACTCGTCAACGGCCTGCTGAACCTGCTCACCTGGCCGATGATGCTGCTCTCGGGGGTGTGGTTCTCCCTCGCCGGCTCACCCCGCTGGGTGCGCTGGGTGGCCGATGCGCTGCCGCTGACGCAGATGCTGCATGCCGCCCGCGAAGTAATGCTCTATGGGGCCGGCATCGGCACCGTCGCCCCGAGCCTGATGTACCTCGCAGCGGTGACGCTGGTGTTTCTTGGCTTCGGCGCCTGGTCGTTCAAGTGGCGCACCTAGGGGAACAGAGACCAATGGGCAAACAGACGATGCGATTCATGAGCGACAACACGGCCACGGCCTGTCCGCAGATGCTCGCGGCGCTGGCCGCGGCGAACCACGGATTCGAGATGGCCTATGGAGATGATCCGTGGACGCAGCGCCTCGATCAGGCACTCGGCTCATTCTTCGGCGCCCCGGTCCGGGCCTTTGCGGTGGCCACCGGTACCGCGGCCAATGCGCTCGCGCTCGCGACGCTCAGTCCGCCGTACGGCGCGATCTTCGCGCATCACGAGGCGCACATCGCCTGCGATGAGTGCGGCGCGCCCGCCTTCTACACCGGTGGTGCGCAGCTGGCGCTGCTACCCGGGGAGCACGCCAAGCTCACCTCCAGCACCCTCGCCGCGGCGCTCGATGCGCATCCGGTTTCCGTGCACACGGTGCAGCCGGCGGCCGTTTCGATCAGCCAGGCGACGGAGCTCGGCACAGCCTACCGCCCCGAGGAGCTCGCCCGGCTCACCAAAGTCGCGCACGCACACGGCCTGAAGGTGCATATGGACGGGGCACGCTTTGCCAACGCGGTCACGTTCCTCGGCTGCCACCCGGGGGATGTCACCTGGCGCGCGGGTATCGACGTGTTGTCCTTCGGTGCCACCAAGAACGGCGCGCTCGCCGCCGAGGCGGTGGTGTTCTTCGATGCGAGTCTGGTGGCCGATTTCGAGCTGCGCCGCAAGCGCGCCGGGCATCTGATCTCCAAATCCCGCTTCGTCGCGGCACAGTTGCTCGCCTATCTCGAGGACGATCTGTGGCGGCGCAACGCTGCGCACGCCAATCGCTGCGCGCAGCACATCGGCCTCGCCGCAGGCTCGCGCTTGCTCGCCCCGGTCGAGGCGAACGAGGTATTCGTGCAACTCGGCGTCGAGGGCAAGCGCGTGCTGCGCGCCGCGGGCTTCGAATTCTACGACTGGGGCGCCGAGAGTGCCGGCATGGCCCGTCTCGTGGCGGCTTGGGACCAGGACGAGGCCCATGTGGAGGCACTGTGCAAGGCGCTCGAGGCGCTGTAAACACGCTCATCCGTCGCAACTGAGGCACTCGTCATGGTGGCCCGTCACTCCCGCATGCTGCCGCTCGGCACGAGCGCGCCCGAGTTTCACCTGCCCGACCCGAGCGGCCGGCTCTGGAGCCTGGAGGATGTCAGTGATTCGCGCGCCCTGCTCGTCGCCTTCCTCTGCAATCATTGCCCGTACGTGCAGCACATCCTCGATCGCTTCGTCGCGTTCGCGCACGAATACCGTCCCCACGGCCTCGCCGTCATCGCCATCAATCCGAACGACTCGAACGCCTATCCGGATGATGCCCCTGAGCACATGGCGCGCGTTGCGGCGAACAAGGGCTTCACGTTTCCGTACCTCATCGATGTCACGCAGGGCACGGCAAGAGCGTACGAGGCGGTCTGCACACCGGATTTCTTTCTGTTTGACGCCGCGCGACATCTGGTCTATCGCGGTCGCTTCGACGCCAGCTCACCACGCAACGGCATCCCGGTCACCGGTGAGGAGCTGCGCGCCGCACTCGATGCGCTGCTCGCAGGCCGCGAACTCGAGCAGCAGCACGCGAGCATCGGCTGCAGCATCAAGTGGAAGCCCGGCAACGCGCCCGATTGGGCTTGAGCCCCAGGGCAATTCGCCGTCCCTGCCAATAGTGAACGCTCCTCGCCCAGGGACCATCGCGGGATGCGTTGCCAAATCGCTTCTGCAATGCATCTGCGACTGACCTGCGCGGGATCGGACATACTAGCCGCACTCGCAACACACACCGCCGCACCGCCGCATGAGCATGCCCCCGCCCAGTCTGATCGACATCGGCATCAATCTCGCACACGATAGCTACGATGCAGACCGCGACGCGGTCATCGCTCGCGCGCAGGCTGCGGGGGTTGTGCAGATGATCGTCACCGGATCCTGCGGGCCGAGCAGCCGCCAAGCCATCGAGCTCGCTCGCACGCACCCTGAACGCCTGTTCGCCACGGTGGGCGTACATCCGCATCACGCCTCGGAACTGACTGCCGAGCTGCTGGGGGAACTGAGCGAGCTCGCGCGCGAGCCGCAGGTCGTCGCCGTCGGCGAGTGCGGTCTTGACTACTTCCGCAACTTCTCGCCGCACGCCGACCAGCAGCGTGCCTTTCATCATCAGCTCGAGCTCGCAGCCCGCACCGGCAAGCCGGTCTTTCTGCATCAGCGCGACGCGCACACGGACTTTCTCGCCATCCTGCGCGAGCATGCCGCAACGCTCCGCGGCGGGGTTGCGCACTGTTTCACCGCCGGTGCGCAGGAACTCGACAGTTACCTCGAGCTCGGCCTCGCAATCGGCATAACCGGGTGGCTCTGCGACGAGCGGCGCGGGGCGCACCTGGTACCGCTCATGCGACGCATCCCCGCCGAGCGGCTCATGATCGAAACCGACGGTCCCTATCTGCTGCCGCGCGATCTGGCGCCCAAGCCCCTCTCGCGCCGCAACGAGCCGCGGTACCTGGCACACATCGCAGCCGCCGTGGCCCGCGCACGAGGCGAGACCCTCGAGCAGTTCGCGCGCTCGAGCACCGCCGCGGCCCGCAATCTGTTTTCCCTGCCAGAGGTGCCGCCGAGCCCTCAGCCCGACTGCAGTGCATAGCGGGCGTGCGCTGCGGCGCGCACTTGCACAGCAGATGGGGCATTTTCATAATGCGCCCGTGGTCGATGCGCAAGCGCTCGACGGGCCGTTGCATCGCCACAGTCTCAAAGCGAGCTGTCCGGGAGAGAACGAGTGGACGTTGCAAAGCTCCGTGCGCACATCGCCGCGACATGGCGAGACTCGATTGTCGAGCGTCTGGCCGCCTACGTGCGCATTCCCAACAAGTCACCGCTGTTCGACCCGGAATGGGAGCAGCACGGCCACATGGAGGCTGCCATCCAGCTGATGGCCGAATGGTCCCGCGCACAGCCGATTCCGGGCCTCACGGTCGAGATCAAGCGCCTGCCAGGCCGCACGCCGGTGCTGTGGATTGACGTGCCCGGCGAATTACCCGGATGCGCTCTGCTGTACGGGCATCTCGACAAGCAGCCTGAGTTCACCGGCTGGCAGGCCGGACTTGCGCCCTGGGAGCCGGTGCTGCGCGCGGGCAAGCTCTACGGCCGCGGGGCGGCCGATGACGGGTATGCGCTGTTCAGCTCGCTTGCGGCAATCGCGGCACTCAAGGCGCAACGCATACCTCTGGCACGGTGCGTCGTGCTGATCGAAGCCTCTGAAGAGAGCGGCAGCGTCGATCTGCCAGCGCATCTCGATGCGCTCGGGAAAGCCCTCGGGGAACCCTCGCTGGTGGTGTGCCTCGATGCCGAGTGCGGCAATTACGATCAGCTCTGGTGCACCACCTCCCTGCGCGGCAACCTGGTCGGCGAGCTCACCGTGCGGGTGCTCGAGGAAGGGGTGCACTCCGGCATGGCAAGCGGCATCGCACCGAATCCTTTTCGTATCCTCGGACAACTGCTGGCGCGACTCGAGGAACCCACCGACGGTGCGCTGAAGCCCGCGGAACTCTCGGTGAGCGTGCCGCCGGATCGGCTCGCACAGATCCGCACCGCCGCGCAGGTGCTCGGCGATGCGGTCGCCGGTAAGCTGCCCTGGAGCCCCGGGGTGCACCCCGTCAGCGACGATCCGGTCGAACTGCTCATTAACAGCACCTGGAAGAGCACCCTGTCGGTGACCGGCGCCGACGGACTACCGCCGACGCTGTCGGCCGGCAACGTGCTGCTGCCGGCACTGACCGTGAAGCTCTCGCTGCGTCTACCGCCAACCTGCGAGCCGCAGCGGGCGGCACGCGCGGTGAAGTCGGTCCTCGAGCATGATCCGCCGTATGGAGCGCAGGTGCGCTTCTCGCCAGGCACGCCGACCGCGGGCTGGAACGCCCCTTCATTTGCGCCATGGCTCGAGACTGCAATCGACGCAGCCTCGAGCCAGATCTACGGCGAGGGCGCGGTACACGTCGGCTGCGGCGGCACGATTCCGTTCATGGCCATGCTCGGGGAGCGCTTCCCGCACACGCAGTTCTTCATCACCGGCGTGCTCGGTCCGCATGCCAATGCACACGGCCCGAACGAGTTTCTACATCTCGATTACGCCGAGAAGCTCACCGCGTGTGTCTCGCTGGTGCTCGCCGAGCACGCGCGCGCACTGTCTCACTGAGCGCACGCGAGCTCCTCAACGCATGTGCGCCATGCTGCTCGGGCGCACGTGCGCGCGCAGCCGCTCCCAGGCCTCGCGGTACACCGCAAGGCTCGCCGGTTCGACATCCCCCTCGAGCGGCGGAAATTCCGCCCCGAGCGAGTCGAGCGTCACGGTCCACTTCGGCAGTCCCTTCGGGAAACTGCCCTCACGCGTGAAGACCACCCGGCCTTCGATCGGTACATCACCGGTGATGGCTTTAACCGCTGCAATACGGTCGTACAGGCCGCCCTGCGGATTGACAAAGGTGAAGCGGTGCGGCCCGTCCATCACGGTCCACTCGGCCATCTGATCACCGCCAAAAATGTTACCGCGTACCTGACGCACATCGATGATCAGGATGCCGTGCACGCTGAGCAGGAGAAAATCAACATGGTATCCGCCCCCCATGCCATCCGGCACAGACATGTCGATCAGGTGCTCGATGCCGGCGGCGGCGACTGCCGCGTGCAACGCCTTGCGCGCGCGCCGCCGCCGATGCCAACGAATCAGCCACGCGAGCGCAATGATCAGCGCCACCCCCAGCCCGAGCAGCGCCCACGGAACGAACGGCTGGCGCACGAACTGCCCCACGGCCTGCTCCCCTAGGCAACCTGCTCATCGAGCGCGGCGCGCAGCGCACTGAGATCGGCGTCGATCTCCTCGAACTGGCTCGGCCGCTCGTACAGCTCGGCCAGCTGCGCCGGCACCGGTACCGGGCGACCGATCAGCGGCTCGATGCTCTCGCGGAACTTCGCCGG
>DAHVTM010000012.1:0-44885 GCA_027324195.1 Gammaproteobacteria bacterium
CCGACCACCGCATGCGCGCCCGCGAGCAGGAACGCGCGGAACAGCCCGTCGAGCCCTTCGCCCGGCACCGCGCGCCCGCCGAGCGTCCGACAACTGCTCAACACCACCAGATCAACGGGCATGTGCAGCGCATAGACCTCGCGCAGCCACAGCACCCCCTGTGCGCGTGAGCCGTTGCGATGAAACAGCCTCAGCACCAGTCCGGAGAATGCTGGATGGGCGGCATCGAGCAGGGTGTGCACTGCGAAATGCGCCACGGCCACACGCCGCCAGTCGGTTTGCTGCACCGAGTGCACGGAGGCGGCAAAGCCGAGGTGCAAGACGGCTCGCCCTGCGCTCAGGTGCGCGATCGCAAGCGCCTCGGTCCGTGAGGCCGGCAGTCGTTGCAGATGCGCCAGACGGGCCTCGGGGGCCCAGCTGAGGCGACCGGCAGTTCCAGCCCGGGCGGCCGGATGCACCCCGGCCGCAAAACGCCGATCGCGGCGGCTGTACACCGGGTCGGCATAGAGGTCGATCTGGCCACCAAGAGCGGGCGGGTGCTCGCGCGTCAGCGCGCCGAGCACCGAGGCGGACGGCTCTTGCAGAACCGCCGCAGACTCGATGAGCGCCCCGCTCGCGCCGGGCGGGCGCAGCGCCGCGAACGGCACGCCGAACAGCGGACCATCCGCCACGACATACATGGTCTCGATGCCCCGCAGCTGCGCCTGTCGGGGCAACAGTTGCGCCCCCAACTCATCGTCCAGCCGCCGCACGTTCGCATCCGCTGCCGCAATGCGCGTCACGCGCTGCTGAAGAGTCTCACCGCCAACCGTGCGCGATCGTGCGGTCAGCGCCGCACGCAGCGCCTGCACCTCCGGTTCGAGTCGATGCTGACCCACCAGCGGCAACGTCGTGATCGTATGGCGGCGGATGAGCCAAGCGTAGCCGCGCTGCGCGCCGATCCAATATTCGAGCACGGCTGCATGGGCAGCGAGCACCTGCCGCTGCAGCTGCCGCAGGCCCTCCGGATGGACATCGGCGAGCGCGGCGTAGCGACCGCTGCGGGCACGAGCCAGGGTCTCAAGCGTCGCGCTCACGCGGCGCAGCTTGCGGATCTGGCGGCGCACCTCGGCAAAACGCGCCGCACTGGCCTGCGGCTCCTGCAGCAGGTCGCGCCAATCGGCATACGCAACATCCAACTGGGCCGTCGTGTGGCGAATCCGGCGCACCAGACCGGCGCCGAGCAGTGCGGCATCCACGCGTCCCGCGCCATGCAGCGCATCGAGCAAGGAGCGCGCCCGGGCGCGCTCGACCATGCGCAGCGCGGCGCGCCCGAAGCCCTGACCCGGATGGTCCCGCCGCAGCGCCATCAGGATTCTCACGCCAAGATCATAATAACCATGCTCGGAGGCGAAATATTCCGTGCGCAGCCGTTCGGTGGTCACCGTCTTGCGGACCGTGCCGATGAGCGCGACGGCCTGCTCGATCCGGTGTTCGGCCGGCGCAAGGCGGCCCTGACGCCAATCGAGTCGCGCGAGGCTGCCTTGGGCCCGCGCTGCGGTGAGCGGACTGTAGAGCTGCCTCGCCAATGCCAGCGCACGAAGGTAATCGGCGCGCGCGTGCACGGTGTTGCCGAGCCGTGTCGCCTCATCGCCGAGGGCAAGCCAGGCGGTTGCCTCGCTGTCGAGTTGACCGATATGGCGGGCAAGCTGCGCCGCCTCGCGAAACGCCGCCTGCGCGCGCTTCGGCTGACCGAGCGCGGCCTCATCGCGACCGAGCTCGAGCAGCAGTGCCGCGTGCTGGCGCGGCAGGCCCGCCCGTACCGCGCGCGCAATGCCCCGCTGGTCTTGCGCGAGTGCCGCGCGCAACTCGCCGCTGTGGCGCTTGACCACCGCCGAGTCCATCAGCACCCGAAACAGCGCCGTGTCGTCGTGGGCGGCGGTCGCGATCTGCTTCGCCCGGTGCAATGCGCTGCGCGCCTCGGCCGGCTCGCCGAGCGTCACATAGAGCTCACCGAGACCGATCCAGTCACGCGCCTCGCTGTCGGGGTACGGGTAGCGACGTACGCTGTGCAGCGCGCGCTGGAAGTCGGCGAAGGCTCGATTGAAATTCCCCCGATCGCGCTGCAGCTCGGCCATCAGCTCGAAGTTGTAATCGACGCCTTTGCCATCACCGATCTCGCGGGCGATCGTCAGGGACTGCCGGGCGGTGCGCAAAGCCAGACCCGTGCGCCCGATCTGCTCGTACACGCCGGCCAGATTGCCAAGAATGATGTCCTCGCCCTGACGCTCCCCGAGCGCCCTCGCGAGTGCGAGCGCCTGCCGCTCGGCACGGATCGCCTCGCCATAACGGGCCCGGTACTGGCAGACCAGACCGAGCGCAAACAGCGTGTACTCCTGGTCCGCCCGGTCTTGACCGTAATGCAGCCGCGCGGCCGCACGTGCCAGCCGCAGCGCTGCGTGATAGTGAGCGAGTTCGTAGGTGTCGAGCCGCGCCTCATCCGGAAGCGCCACCCGCAACACCCAGACGTCCCCGATCCGGCGCGCCATCGCGACCGCGGCGCGGTAGTTGCGCAGTGCGCCGGGCCACGCCGTACTGGGCCCCTGCAATTGCGCCCACTCGGCGCGTGCCAGCCGCTGCTCCGCCTGGCTGCGCAGGCGATCAGAGGACGTCGCCGGGCGCGGCGCCGAAACGCGGATCGTGCCGCTAGCCTGCCGGGCGTCGCAGCAGTGCACAAAGAAGCCGATTGTGACGCCAAAGGTACCGCCGGCTGTGCTCACCAGCGTCACGTGCAGCACGCAATCGACACCGCTCTGACAATAGCGCGGCGTGTGTGCTCGGCCGTCTGGCGTGCGCAAGTGCACCAGCACCGGGCCAACTGTCTGGCGGATGCGCAGACGAACCACATCACCTCGGGGCACCTGCACGCGAAACCGTTCCGGATGCTGCACGCCCACCCGATACGCGACCCGTTCAGCGCCACGCAGCGTGATCGCGCCCGGATCCGCGCGGGCCACTCCCCCCAGGAGCGCAACAGCCGCTCCGTATGCGCACAGCGCCAGCCTATGGCTCCAATGTGTCCGGATCACTGGTCTTGGCTTCCTAAGGCGACCACGATCAAGCGTAAACGCCACCCGAACCGCACGTCAAATGCCAACAGCACCGCGACTGGGCAGTGCGCGTATCCGCCTGCTCGAGGCAGCAAGGACGCAGTGTGACCTTCGGACCCGACATCCAGTGAGCGGCTCGCACACAGACTGCGAATGAACGGCACAGCCTGTCCCGCTTGCTCGGCGCGAATGGGCCGCAGTCTCACCAGCTGTCCGCTCGGTCGACACCGCGATGCACCCGACCCCAGCTCGTGCACAACAGCAGACGGAGCGCATCAGGCTTGGGCACGTGGTGCCCGCCTTGCGCCACCCTGACAGCACCTGGCCGCCGCGCGAACCGAGGTCAGGCAAGCCTGAAGTGGATTATCTGCGCGGGGCGGCCGGACCGCTTCATCGTCCGAAGGCGCGCCCGGGGGGCAAGACCGGTGAGTGGGCTATCGCAGGGAAAATCCTCGCGGCAGCGTCCGGCATCGATTCCTGTCCCATCCGGCACGCACAGCGGCTAAACTCGCGCTGCCAACCTGCCGCAGGGGGCGAACAGCCCTCGCTGCGGCCGTTTTCGTCTGCAGGAGGACAATGAGGATGACCGATCCGCAGTTGACGCGCAGAGCATTCCTGAAATCCCTCACCGCCGCCGGCGGCGCGGCACTGGCCGGTGCGGGCCGACCGGCGCGCGCGTCCGGGGGCGCCGACCTCGCCGGCCTGCGCCGGCACATCGAGCACGTCGTCGTGCTGTTTCAGGAGAATCGCAGCTTCGATCATTATTTCGGCGCCTACCAGCATCCCGCCGGCGCCATGGTCACCGGCCTGCTCGATCGCGACGGGCACATCGACCGACGTTTCCACGGACTGCAGAAAAACCCCGCTGGCATCGTCTACTCCTATCTGCCGTTGCCGGACAACATCGCCGGCTTCGACGGAGTGCTGCTCGAGAATCAACCGTTTCACCTCGCACCGTTCATTCCGCCTGGCGAGAACATGCCCTGGGATCCGGAGCATCATTTCTTTCGGATGTTTGCCCAGGTCGACAATGGTGCGATGGACCAGTTCGTAGCGCTCGCGCTGAAGCGCCAACACCCGGCGTTTCGCCACGCCGGCGAGCGCGACATCATGCTGCTCGATGAATCGCGCCCCTCCGGCCCGGTGCTCGGCTTCTACACGCGCGCGGACATCCCGCACTATCACCGCCTGGCCGATGAGTACGTGCTGTTCGACCATTTCTTCCAGGCCATGTCGGGCGGTTCGACCTGCAATGCGCTGTACCTGGTGGCGGCCCACTCGGCGCTGTGGCCGCAGGCTCCCGCGCGCGTGCGCGGCAGCTTCGATCCGCCGCTGTTCGATCTGCCCTACGACCCGCACGGCATGCTGATCAATGATCTACCGCCGCTCAACGGACCGACCGAGGCCGACCCGCGTGCGCTGAAGTTGAGCCCGCCGCCCGAGGATCAGACCTACCCCAACATTGGCGATCGCCTGAACAGCGCCGGCATTTCCTGGGCCTGGTACAACGAGGGCTGGAATGGCGTGAAGCCCTGGGCCCTGAAGCGCGCCTTCGGGCGCGACAGCGGCTCGGCAGTGGTCGACACCAGCCGACTCTATGTGCCGCATCACAACCCCTTCCAGTACTACCCGAGCTGGTTCGATAACGTGCGCGCCGGCCACATCCGCGACAGCGAGGACTTCTTCGCCGATGCGCGTGCCGGCCGCCTGCCGAGCGTGTCGTTCGTGAAGGCGAGTGGCGCGCACGACGAGCATCCGGCCGACTCGACCCCGCACTGGGGCGAGCAATGGGTGATGAGCCTGCTGCGGGCGGTGGGTGAGAGCCCCGCGTGGGACAAGACGGCGGTTATCATCACGTACGACGAAGGCGGCGGGTTCTGGGATCACGTGCCCCCCCCGCGCCCCGACGCCTACGGCTGCGGGACACGCATCCCGGCGTTGCTCATCAGTCCGTGGTCACGCCGCGGTTACGTCGATCACCGCGTCGCCAACACCACTTCGGTGCTCGCCTTCATCGAGGCCCGCTTCGGGCTGCAGCCGCTGCAACAACGCGATGCACAAGCCTACAACCTGCTCGATGGACTGCAATTCTCCGGCACGGCTCGCGCCCCGCGCTTCGATTGAGCGCCGCGCAGCCGCTGCCCGTCGGTGCGCGACGCAAATCGTCGCTGGCAGCACCGACTGATCTGCGGTAGGGAGCCGGCGGCAGGAAGCCTGCCGCGCGGCCCCAACCCCCCGGGTGCACAGCCCGGCCGCGGCAGTTTCTCGCCCGGACACGATGAGACCCGATGGCGGCCAGCGGGCGGCCGTGGTCGGCTCACGCGCCAGGCAGATCCTCATCGCCCGGAGGTCGCGGCCGGCAACCGTTGCCATGGGCGGGCCGGCGAAGCCCTGCCGAGCCCCCAGCAACGTTTTCAAGCCTGCTTCCAAAGTGCAGAATCGGCGGGGAACGCAACGATTGGATGTTCGGGCATGGCAAAGTCTTCCGCCAGAGCGCGCGCCACCTCGGCGACGATTACCGATGTGGCACGCGAGCTCGGGGTATCGATTTCGACCGTTTCGCGGGCATTGACCCGCCCCCAGCTGCTGCGGCCCGAGACCCGCGCGCGGGTACTCGCCGCCGTCGAGCAGATGAACTACCGACCGAATCTGCTCGCCCGTGGGCTGAAAAGCGGCCGCGCCGGGGCCATTCTGCTGGTCGTCCCCAACCTCAGCCCGTTCTTCATGGAAATCTTCGCCGGCGCCGAGGAAGCGGCCCAGGAAGCCGGCTTCTCCGTGCTGCTCGGCCATGGCGCAGAGAATGCGGCTCGCGAAATCGCCTGCTTCGATCAGGTGGCCAGCGGCCGGGCGGACGGCATCATCAGTGCGGCAGTGCCGAGCCTCTATGCCAGTGGCAAGCGTCCCTTACCGCCGCTGGTGATGATCATGGAGCGCTGCCCCAGCCAATCGGTCCCGTTGATTCGAGTCGATGACGACACCGGCGCGATGCGCGCGACCGAGCATCTGATCGGCTTGGGGCACCGACGGATCGCGCACATCTGCGGGCACAAGGTAGCGCAAAGCTCCGTGCGGCGTCTCGGGGGCTTTCGCCGCGCACTCGAGCAGGCCGGACTGAGTGCGCCACCGGAGATGATCCAGCGCGGCAACTACGGTGTGCAGTCCGGGATCGATGCATTGCACGCATTGATGCAGCTTAAGCACCCGCCCACTGCGATTTTCTGTGCCAACGATGAAATGGCCTACGGCGCCATCCATGCCTTGCGCCAACTCGGGCTGCACGTGCCGCGGGACATCTCCATCGCCGGATGCGACGATCAGAACATGGCGGCTTACTCCATACCGCCGCTCACCACTCTGCATATTCCGCGCCATGACCTCGGCCGCCGCGCGGCCCTGGAACTCATTGATCGGCTCCAGGGCCGCGACGTCGCGCACGAGGTACTGCTGCCCACCCGCCTGGTGGTACGCGAAAGCACGGCAGCGCCCGCCGCCGCTCGCATGTCCCACCCAGCACGACGTTAGCGCAGCCGCACTGCCGAGCCGAGCGGCAGGTCACTCGATGAGGGTCCGACCTGCACTGTGTAGCGGCCCGGAAATTCCCGCCAGCCGTTGTGTTGCACGTCGAATATGCTCAGATACAGCCGCTTGATGTGCAAAATGACCCGGCGCGTCGCTCCCGCGGCCAGCCGCTCGCGCGCCCAACCGATCAGGCGCAAGGGTGGTTCACCGGCCTGAGCCGGGAAGCGCAGGTAAACCTCTGCGATTTCCGTCCCGGCGCGGTCGCTGACGTTGCGCACCGTGAACCTGACGGTCAGCCGCCCGGCACGCACCACAGTGCGTAGATCGGCGTAGGCGAATTTCGCATATGAAAGCCCAAAGCCGAACGGAAACAGTGGCTGCTCGTGGCGGGCGTCGAACCACTTGTAGCCGACGTCCTGACCTTCTGTGTAGTGAATTGCAAAGGGCGGCCGCAGCACGGGCATGAACGGTTTGGGCAGCGGACCCGGCGGTCGCACGATCGTGGCGCGGGGCAATTGGGCCGAGCGCCGCGGAAAGGTAATTGCAAGCTTGCCGGAGGGGTCGACGGTCCCAAAGAGCAAATTGGCGATCGCCTGCCCGCCGCGGATGCCCGGATACCATGCCTCCAGAATACCCTGTACGCGCTTGGCCCATGGCATCGCCACCGGCCCGCCGGTCTCGAGCACCACGATGGTGTACGGATTGACGCGCGCCACGGCTGCCACAAGCGCGTTTTGATCGCCCGGCAGTTGCAGGGAGGACAGGTCCGTCCCTTCCATCATGTGCTGATGGACGAACACGATGGCGACCTGCGCTGTACGCGCGGCAGCAACCGCCGCTTGAATGCTGGTCCCCGGGTTGTAGGTTACCTCGGCATGCGGCACGTGCCGACGGATTGCCCGAAGCGGCGAGGACGGATCCCAGACCGGGATGCGCAGCCTCGCCAACAGGTCGCTCGCAGGCGCCATTTTCACGTCGATCGCGTTGCCCCCTGGCGCATCGACCTGCGCCGAGCCGCCGCCGGAGAGCACGCCCACGTCGGCGTGCGATCCGATGACTGCAATCGAGGCGATGCGCGCGGCATCGAGGGGCAGCACCCCGGTATTTCTCAGCAGCACGGCGCTGCGCTCCTCGACGCGCTGTGCGACTCTGAAGCCCTTGAAGATATCCGGAACCTCCGGCACCGGCGGGTGATCAACGATACCGACGGCGAACTCGGTCCGCAAAATGCGGTGCACCATATCGTTCAGACGCGACATCGGTACCCGGCCGGTCTCGATGGCACGCTGCAGCGGCGCACCGAAGTAGGCCCCATCGGGCATCTCCATATCGAGCCCAGCGAGCGCGGCCCTCGCCGAACTGTGCGTGGCGAACCAGTCCGAGATGACCCAGCCCTTGAAGCCCCAGTCCTTCTTCAACACCGTATGCAGCAAGTACCGGTTCTGGCACGAGTAGACCCCGTTCACCAACGGATACGCGCACATCACCATGCCTGGGTGCGCCTGCTTCACCGCAATCTCGAAGGCCAGCAGATCACTCTCGCGCATCGCCCGCACGCCGATGACGGCATTGGCGAACATCCGACCGGTCTCCTGATCGTTCATCGCGAAATGCTTCACGTCCCCGATCACGTGATGAGCCTGAATGCCTTCGATGACCCGCGCCACCATACTGCCGGCCAGGATTGGGTCCTCCCCCATGAACTCGAAGGTGCGTCCGTCGCGCGGATCGCGTGCGAGATTCACCCCGCCGCCGAGCGAGACGTTGAAACCCAGATCGGAGAGTTCCGCACCGATCAGCGAGCCGTACTGAAAGGCCAATCGCTCGTCCCAGCTGGAGGCGAGCGCCAGCGCCGACGGCAGCGCCGTGGCATAGCGGCCCTTGCTGGCCGCATTCGCCACTCCGACTGCAGAATCGCTCATATTCAAATCGGGAATGCCGAGTTGCGCGATACCGGGCACGAACCCCGCCCCTCCGTTCGAGCGCACGAGCGAGGGCTCACTGCCCGGCAGACCGAGAAACCCCGCGCCGTGCACCAGCGAGAGCTTCTGCTGCAACGTCATGCGCTGCATGACCATGTCGGCGCGCTGCCCGGGACTCAGCGCCGGATTGCTCCACGGGAAGACCGTCGGCATCGGCCTCTGCAGCAATCCTGCGTGTCCCGCCCCACTCAACGCCAAGCCGGCCAGCGCCGCGAGAAACAGCCAGCGCGGCCGTATCCTGTGCACGGCAGGTTCGCCATCGCAGTCAAATACTTTCATGTTTTCCTCGAGTTCAATATCGGGATGCGCCGACCGGATCGCGAGGCGTCGCCTCGCGATCCGGTGGCCCTCAGAACGATGCGCTGATTCGTACGCCGTAGGTTCGCGGAGCCATGTAAATGCCGTAGCCCGCCTGCCTGCCGATCGCCTGCGTGATGGCACGCGGATCCGGAGCCGCCGTGGTCAGCACGGCTTTGTTCTCCAAGTTGTGCACATAGATCATCACTCGCCAACTCTTCGGTGCCTGATAGGTCAACGACAGATCAGTGCGGGTATAGGCCGACTGCTCGGTCAGCGCGTAGTTGTGATAGTCGAGGTTCTGCTTACCGGTCCAGCCGGTATCGATGCGCGACACCAATGCGGCGCCGTTGCGCAACGGGAATACGTGCTGATAACCGAGATGGAGCGTGACGTGCGGCGCATTCGGCAAGGTATTACCCGCATAATTCACCGGACCGGAATTGAAGGAATCACCGAGCGGCAGGTAGAACTGAGTGAAGTACGCGTGCAGGTAGGACGCACTGAAACTCAGCTCGTCGTGCCTGGTGAGCAACGCATGGGCCTCAACCTCGAGGCCATCTATGGTCGCCTTCCCGGCATTGAGCGTCACCGTCGATGGCTGGCCTGCGACCAGTGCAAGTCCGCTTGCCTGATAGTTCTTGTACAGGTCGTAGAACACATCCGCGTTCAACTGCAGACGATGGTGCAAGAGGACGTTTTTCGTGCCAAACTCGTAAGCCAAGATTGTCTCGGGATTGTACGGATGGTTATTGGGCGGCACGCCGTCGCCGTAGCCACCGTCCTTGAATCCGGTCGCGACCGTACCGAACAGCATGGTCTGGCGATTGACATCGACGTCGATCCCCGCCTTCCAGGTCAGTTTGCTCCAATTCAAGCTGGCAAAATTATCGTACAGAGGAACGCAGCCTGAGCAGGTCTCGCCCACGATCGGCCCGAAGGCCTCCGTCGAGCCGATTCTGCCCTTGTGATCTTTGTTGTACCGCAGGCCGCCGATCAGGCGAACGTGCCGCGTGATGCCGTAAGTCACCTGCCCATACACCGCGCGCGATACTTCCGAGACGCTCGGCTGCACGAACGCGAGCGAAGTAATTCCCGCGATTGGACTCAAACCCAGAAAGACATTGTTGTGCTCGCGGAAATAGTACAAGCCACCGACCCACTTGAACGCACCCACGCTGTTGCTGAGCCGCAGCTCATCGGATGTTTGTCCCTGCAAGGACGAGAACACCACGTTTTGACAGGATGCGGAGGTTGCGGTCGCACAACTGCTGCCATAGGACCCCACCGCATCCGAACCGGTCGAGTTGTGCCAGTCATCCTGCCGATAATCGCCAATATAAGTGAGCGTCCCGATCGGCAGCATCCACTTGGCCGTCAAGGTCACACCCTTGGCCGTCTCATCGTTATAGGCGTTTGCGGACACCGGATAGGAGTAAGGCGTCGCGTGGCCACCGATCGCATACAGACCGATGGGTGCATTCAGTGCAGCCCCCGCCCCGCCGTCGTGGTAGTAGTTCAGGCTCAGCAGGAACGACAAATTTCGCAACGGCTTCCACAGCGCTTCGACGCGGGCTGCGTCCGAGGCGAGGTCGTTGTACGGCTGCGCGGGAAAGTTATCCGAATAGCCGCTGTGGTGGTTCGTCATGAATGCCGCGCGCATGGCGAAATTCGACTCGACCGGGAGATTGACCATCCCGAAGGTTTCTACCGTATTGTAATTACCGTACTCGAGCGCAACCTTGCCGTAGGTGCGTCGGAGATTCGGCTTGTTGGTGATGACGTTGATCGCCCCGGCCGTCGCATTTCGGCCATACAATGTTCCCTGCGGTCCGCGCAGGACCTCTATGCGCTTGATATCGAACAGAGTTCCGGCCGCGCTGCGCGACAGCGCGAGGTAGACACCGTCGACGTTGAAGGCAACGGCCGGGTCACCGACTTCGGTATTGTTAGTGCTCACGATGCCGCGAACTGAGATTTCCACACCGGGGCCGGCGTTACCGATATGCACATCCGGCACCAGGCCGTTCAGGTGCGTTGCCGAGGTCACTCCGAGGGTGCCGAGCTCCGATCCGGAAATCGCCGTGATCGCAAGCGGAGTGCGTTCGACGTTCTCGGCCCGGCGCTCGGCCGTCACGATCACCTCGTGCAGTTTCAGTTGCGTCCCGACCCGCCCCGCGCCATGCGCCAGCGCAGGAAGCGACGCCCATCCTGATAGGACTGCAGTCACTGCTGCAACCACGCGCGGCGCGCAGATTCCATGTGCCCGACTGGCCATTTGACTCTTCATGCTTTCCCCTCTCGTTACATTCGAAACGGTCATCCACATCGACGCCCGGTCGCGCCCCGCGGTCGCAGCCGGGAAAAATGGCAACGTTTGCATTTTCAGGAAGAATTCTGGCCGACCCCACCGCTTCACCGTGACCGCCAGCAGATGGAGGAGTCGCACGCAGGGTCGAATTTAGGCAGGGCTACGCCCACCCAGCGTCGATACACGGGATCGCCGTGAGCAACCGTGTCCGCACGGATGGCGAAGACTGGCGTCGCCCGCGGCTCACGACAAGAAGCCCCGCCGCGCACGTTGGCTCTGAAGGAGAACCTACTCTGCGGACTTGCCTCGCGAGCACCGGCTGCGAGGTCCCATGCGCCGCAGCGCGGTGAGCGCCGGTCTGCTTCGGGCATTGAGACCGCGGTGGCTGGCAATGCCATGGCGTACGGATTCCCCACCCCAGGCTCGTCGCAGGCGGCGAGACGGTTGTGGCGCAGGCATTTCCAAGGTGCGACGGCGCGCTCCCGGGCGCGCAGCCTCAGTCCGTGCATCATTCCCCCCTGGCATGAGGCCGTGGGCCCCCTTTCGCCCGCATCGGCCCATGATTCTCTGCCCGATATTTACTACAAGGACGGCAGGAACGCAAACGTTGTCATTTTCGCGCCACACCAAAACGGTCGCCGGGCGTTGCGTGCGGCACCGGAGGGGACCGAGCGCACTCAGCGATCCATGTTCGCACCAGCGATGGCCGCCTGCCCTCCGGCGTCCGCGGTGTCATCGGCGCTGTCGCCGCTCGGTGATCGCCTGCCGGTGCGTACCAACACCCGCTCGGCTCGCCGCACGCCCGCGCAACAGTTGATCGCGCCACCTCAGCCGCACGACGGCGGCGGCATTGGACGAGGTTGCGAGATCGCGACGCGCGGGCCGGTCACTCCCACTGGATCACGGCATACGAGGCGGCGGGCAGCTCGATTCGTGTGCGCCCGGCGCGACTCACCGGTACATCGAGGGGCTGCGGATGAACCCGCCGCGGTGCGGCGAGGCTGTTGGCCGCATTCAGATCCGTGCCGGTGAGCACCGAGGCGGCGCGCACTCGCTGCGGCGCCGCGCTCTCCCAGACGATGTCGATTTGCCGCGCCGCCGCCAGGTCGCGATTGAGGGCAAACAGCGTACGTCGGCCGGTGGCCGCATCGAAAGTGGCCGCGGCATCGATATAGGACACCGGCGGCAGTCCCGGCACCTCGTAGCGCGGCGCTTCGAGCCACAGATCGAGGCTCGCCCCGCTGGCGTATTCGAGCGCCCAACGGTACGGATAGTAGATGGTCTGCAGGAACAGCCCGTGCGCATCGGTGGTGATGGGCGCGAGCGCGTTGACCAGTTGTGCGAGGCAGCCGATCTTGATCCGTCCGGCGTGGCGCATCAGGGTGTTGAGCATGCTGCCGGCGACCAGCGCATCGGCGAGCGTGTAGTCCTGCTCGAGCAGATGCGGGGCGCGCTGTCCCCGCCCGTTGCTCGGGGTCTTGCCGTAGTCCCACACGTTCCACTCATCTAGCGCGAGCGCCAGACGCTTGCGCGCACCGAGCCGCGTCCGCACGTACTCGCACACGGCCAGCTTGTCGCGGATCTGGCGCTCCAACTGCAGATTGAGCGCGAGGTACTTGGCGGTACTGCCCCCGGTCTGCGCGCGTGTATCGCCGAGATAACAGTGCAGCGACACCGCGTCCACCTCGTGGTAGCAGCGCTCGAGCGCCTCGCGGTCCCACTGCAAATAGTCCGGCAGCGCCGGATCGCTCGAGCCACAGGCGATCAGATAAATCGATCGGTCCACGCGGCGCATCGCCTGGGCCGCATCGGCCGCCTTGCGCCCGTAGGCGGCCCCGCCCATGTGGCCGATCTCCCACGGGCCGAACAGCTCGTTGCCGAGTCCCCAGTAGCGCACGCCGTACGGGGCGGCGTGCCCGTTGCGGCGGCGCAGATCGCTCCAGTGCGTGCCGACCGGGCGGTTGCAGTACTCGACCAGCGCGGCGGCCGCGAGGATCGAGCCGGTGCCGAGATTGACGGCCAGATACGGCGCGGTGTGCGCCGCCTGGCACCAGGCAAGAAACTCATCGGTACCGAAACGATTGGTCTCGACGGTGTTCCAGGCGAGATTGAGCGTGTGCGGCCGCTTCGCCGCCGGCCCGATGCCGTCCTCCCAGTTGTACTGGGAGACGAAACTGCCGCCGGGATAGCGCACCAGCGGCACGCCAAGTCTGCGCACCGCGGCAAGCACGTCGGTACGGAATCCCTCCGCATCGGCAAGCGGTGAGCCCGGCTGATAGATGCCCTCGTATACCGCGCGGCCCAGATGCTCGAGGAAAGAGCCGAACAGGTTGCGCTCGAGCGTCCCGACAGTACGCCGCGCGTCAAAGTAAATGCGCGCGGGCGTGCGGCGCGGCGCGCTCAGCGCCTCCCGAGCCCGCAGCAGCGCCGGTGAAGCGAGCGCAGCGAGTGCACTGTCGTGCAGGAACCGGCGGCGGGTGGACGAAAACGGCATGGCAGACCTCCTCGCTGCGCTCGGGACAACCGCGGCGCAGACATGATAGCGCTATCATCCGAGAGTATCCGCAGACTCGGGCCCGAGCGTCAAGCACTGGATCGATTCCGGCTCACCGTGGCCGCGCCAGCACGCATGAAGAATTCGTCACTGTGCCGCCCCGGGGCTCGCCTTTATGATCGCCGCGTGTCCACCGACGCGTCCAAGCGCCGCCTCCTCCTCATCCCGCTCCTGGCGCTGGTCCTGACCGGCTGCCACGACCGAGGTCGCCACAGTGCGCCCGTCGGACTGCTCGCGACCGCCGCCTCGAGCACCCCGCCGCCGATGGCGATCACGCTCGCGCCGCAGATCAACGCCGCCGACTTTCTGCGCTACGAGCGCGCGCTGAGCGCCCCGGCGCTCGCCGGGCGCAAGCCCGGCACGCGCGGGGAGATTCTGACCACACACTATCTCGTCACGCAGCTGCAGCGGATGCGCCTCGCCCCCGGCTACCGCGGCACGTGGCTGCAGCCGGTGCCGGTCGTCTCGACGCGGCTGCTGAGCACCCGCGCGCGCCTGCAGGTGCAACTGCCCGGGAGCACGCAGAGCTTGCTGTACGGCCAGGACATGCTCGCCGCCACGCAGCAGGCGCGCGCCCACCTCGCCATCGTGAACGCTCCGGTGGTGTTTGTCGGCTATGGCATCGATGCGCCCAAACGCCAGTGGAACGATTACCAGGGGCTCAACGTGCGCGGCAAGATCGTGATCGTGCTCGCCAACGACCCCGGCACCGCCAGCAGCGAAGATGCCTCGACGTTCGACGGCGCGGCACTCAGCCGCTATGGTCTGGCGCGCTACAAATTCGCACAGGCGGCTCGCCTCGGTGCGGTGGGCTGCTTCATCATTCACGCTGGCGCGGCATCGGGTCATACCTGGGCTGCACTGCGCAACGCGAGCGCAGGCGCCGAGCAGAGTCTGCCGGCGAACGTCGCCCCGGGCCCGCGCCTCGCCGTGGCCGGCTGGCTGCGGCGCGCGGCCGCCGCCCGCCTGTTCCGCGCCGCCGGACTCGACCTCGCTGCGCTGAGCGCGGCGGCCGCCCAGCCGGGCTTCAAGGCCGTGACCCTTCCGGCGGCCGCCAGCATCCGCCTCGACAGCGCCGTCGATTACAGCTGGTCGGACAACGTGCTGGCGTTGATTCGCGGCGCAGTGCACCCGGATCAGGTCGTCCTCTACAGCGCCCACTGGGATGGTCTCGGCACGATCCGCGGCCCGCGCGGGCAGTCAGTACCGCTGCCAGGCACGATGGACAACGCCAACGGCGTGGCCGCGCTGCTCGAGATCGCCGACACCTTCGCGCACCGCAAGAGCCCGCCGGCGCGCACCGTACTGTTCCTGTTGCCGACGCTCGGCAGCGCCGACCAGCTCGGCTCACGCTACTACGTGCAGCACCCGGTGTTTCCGCTCGATCGGACGGTTGCCGACATCAACATTGATTTATGGCCCATCCTCGGCCGGGCGCGCGACATGAGTGTGTTCGATGCCGGCCAGTCGACGCTCGAGAGCGACCTGGCGCAGCTGCTCGCGCTGCAGGGCCGCACCGTCACCCCCGATCCGCCGCCAGCCATCGGCCTCGCCTACCGTTCTGATCAATACAGCTTCGCGCGCGCTGGAGTGCCCGCCATCCTGGCCGGCCCCGGAGTGGACCTGGTGAGCGGCGGACGGGCCGCTGGCTTGGCCGCCCTGCGCCGGGCGCTGCAGATACGACTCGACACGCCTCGCGATGCCTTCGATGCGCACGCCGACCTCAGCGGCACGCTCGAGGACATCCAGACGCTTTACCTGCTCGGGCGCAACCTCGCCGACAGCACCGAGTGGCCCGAATGGGCCGCCGACAGCCCTTACGGCGCACGCCGCGCAGCCATGATGCACCACACTCTGCGCGCACCGCCGCCGGTGCTGCCGCGCACCTCAGCCCCCTAGCGCAACGCTCATCCCGGCAGTGCGCTCGAGAGTTGCGCTCAGAGGGCGCTGCCAGACGAGCGGCACGACCGCATGCATCTTCAGTGCGAGCGCCTGTGAGGCGCGGCGCTGTGCGCACACCGCCAGCACGTACCGCTCGCCCAGAGCGAACTGAGCGAACGCCCACTGTGCCGGGTCATCCGCGAACAGTCCGGTGAAGGTGAGCTCGAGTGTCCCCGGCGCAGTGAAGCCGAATGCAAAGCCGCGCAGCGGCAAGCGCAGCCCGACCCCACGCGCCTTCAGGTACGACTCCTTCAGGGTCCACAACTCGAAGAAGCGGCGGCGCCGCTCCCCGGGCGGCAGCGCACGCAACGCCTCGGCCTCCTCGGGTGCGAAATATCGCTCGAGCGCGACAGTGTCGGTGCGCCGCTCGAGGCACTCCACGTCAACGCCGAGCGCCCCTGCGCGGCGCACCGCGAGTACCACCAGCTCCCCGCTGTGCGCGATGTTGAATTCGAGCGGGGGCACCGGTTGCGGCGCGAGGATGCGCGGGCGGCCGTGCGCATCCGGAGCGAACTCCCACGCCTCGGGTGCCACCGGCGCATGGCGCGAGAGTACCGTGCGCACGAGTGCGCGCGCGGCGAGATCGCGCCGGCGGTCATCGGACATGCGCAGTCGCTGCTGGCGCGCCCGCTCGGGGCCGTCGAGCAGTGCCCGATACGACTCCCAGCACTGCGCCGCGTCGATGTCCGCAAGCGACGCGCACCACAGTTCGATCGGTTGCGGTCCAAGCGGCTCGCTCACGAGCGCCTCGCGCAGCGTGCACTGCACCGCACCACTCTCGCCCTCACCCCGAGGCGCGCGTGTCCTGCGCGCGTCCTTTCCACTGCCCACCTCGACCCAAGACGTAGCGCAGCGCCGAGTGCAGCGTGGCACCGGCATAGAAGAGTGCAACCGCCGGCAGCAACAGCGCATAGCTCGGCGCCAGGCGGTAGAAGCGCACCAGCGGCAGGTAGCACAGCGTCATCAGCGCCCAGGCCAGTGCCCCGAGCGCCATGCACTGGGGTGCGCCGCTCGCGAGCAGCAGCGGCGGCGCCACGTAGGTCACGGCAAGTCCGGCGAGCGACGCGAGCAGCAGCCCCCAGGAATGGCGCAGCTGGTTGAATGCGGTGCGCGAGATCATCGCCCCGATCTCCGCGAAGCTGCCGTACACCCGCAGGCTGCGGGTGGCGCTCGAGAGCCCGAGCCAGAGCGTCCCCCCGCTCGCCTTGACCCGCGCCGCCAGCGCGCAATCATCGATGATTTCACCGCGGATCGCCTCGAGTCCCCCGGCGCGTGCCAGCGCCGCCGGACGAATCAGGATGCAGCCGCCCGCGGCCCCGGCGGTGCGCGCGGTGCGCGCGGCAATCCAGCGGGGGGGATACAGTTTGAAGAAGAAGAACACGAAAGCCGGGATCAGGCAGCGCTCGGCCCAGGTCGCGCTTGAGAGCCGCACCATCACCGAAACCAGGTCGCGCTGCTCGCGCTCGGCCTGCCCGACCAACGCCGCCACCGAGTCACTGGCATGCTCGATGTCCGCGTCCGTGAACAATAGATAATCCGGCGCGTAGGGGGTGGCCGCCGCCACGCCCTGGGACATCGCCCAGAGCTTGCCGCTCCAGCCCGGAGCGAGCGGCGCCCCCGTGAGCACCGTCAGCCGGGCGCTCGCCCCCGCCGCCACCGCCGCTCGGCGCGCCGCACCGGCCGTGTCGTCCGAGCTGCCATCGTCCACCACGATCACCTGCAGCGAGCCGCCCCAGTCCTGACCGAGCAGCGAACCGACCGCCCGCCCAATGTGCTCGGCCTCGTTGCGCGCCGGCACCACGGCCACTACGCGCCCGCCCACCGGAGCGCCCGCCGGCGGCAGCGTGCGCGGCACCCAGAATCGACCGCGCGCGAACAACAGATACAGCCAGATGGCAAGCGGCACCCAGGCGAGCGTGCACGGGTCGCTCATCGGGCGCTCCGGGCGGGCGGGACGGGGGCGTACACGGGCCAGTGCAAACGGTCATTCATCGTTATAATCCGCGCGTCCATCGATTGCCCGAGGCTGCCGCAACGCGCCTAGCGCGCGGGGCGCAGCGGCGGTGCTCGATGATCCCATGCACGGTGAGCTCGAGGCCGCGGCCCGATGGCGCGGAAAGAACGCTGGTCGACCTGAAAAAAAACAACGGCATCGCGCGCAAGCATAGCCCAGCGCCGCCGCTGCGGGCAGCAGCCCTGCTCGCCCTCGCCCTGCTCGGCACGGGCGGCCTGGTTCGAGCCGCGACTGCGAAGCCGGCCTCGTGCGCGAAGCCGAAAGCCGCGCCAGCGCCCTGCGCGTCAGCTCGCTCGTGCGTCAAGCCCCAGCGCGTGCCCGAGCCGTGCTTTCATCTGCAGCCCGCACCGGTGCGCAAGCAGCCGGTCAACTGGCTCAATCCCACCACCTGGCCGGTGCTGCCAGTGCCGGAGATCGCAGTCGGGCCGAACAGCGGCACCACCATCGGGCTGATCCCGACCATCCTGCATACCAACTCGGCCAACCAGATCACGCGCATCATCGCTCCGGACTTCACCCACAACCCGTATTTCGGCTGGGGTGTCGATGCGCGCATCTTCGAGTATCCCTCGCTGAACACCCAGTGGTCGGTGGTCGCCGGCATGCAGCAACGCGTGCAGAGCTACCTCGATGCGCTCTGGCAGACCGGACTGCTGCGCGAGTCGCGCTGGACGGTCACCGTCGAGGCGGACTACGACCGCAGCGGCACGCCGCGTTTTTTCGGCTTCGGCAACAATTCGCTGCGCATCAATCAGACCGACTACACCCGCCAGCAGATGTGGGTGCGCACCAAGATCGGCTGGAACATCACCCATTCCTGGCAGCTCGCCTACACCTTCGAGGCGCGCAAGGTGAAGATCACCGCCGGCAGCCTGCCGCGCATACCCTCGATCACGCAGCGCTTCGTGCATCTGCTCGGCGTCGGCACCACGCACGAGCTGCTCAACCGCGTCTCAATGATCTACGACACGCGCAATAACATCGTGATCCCTACCCACGGCATGGACGTGGTGGTGTACGGCGGGGTGGCGAGCCGCAATGTGTCGATCGACGACTCGCTGTTCACCGAGGCGGGCGCGGACGGACGCTTCTACTGGTCGCCGATGCGCACTTTGACGGTGGCCGCGCACTTTGATCTGCGCTACGAGCCGACCACGCACCACGTGCCATTTTGGGGACTCAGCAGCCTCGGCGGCGATGCGAGCATGATCGGCGGCTCGCAGCCATTGCGCGGCTACGGCACCGCGCGTTTCTATGATCGCAATGCCTTCGTGGCGAACATCGAGCTGCGCCAGACCGTGCTATCTCTGAACACGCTCTCGACGCACATCGTGATCCAGGTGACGCCCTTCTTCGACACCGGACGGGTGTTTCACCATTTCAGCACCTTGCCCTTCACCCACCTGCACAACGTGCTCGGCATCGGCTTTCGCGGCCTTGCCCCGCCCTCGGTGGTGGGCTACGTCGATGTCGGCAAGGGCAGTGAGGGCATCGCGGTGTTCACGGGAATCAACTACCCGTTCTGAGCCGGCGTGCGCAGATAGCCCTCGGCACGGAACCACTCAAGCGCATCGGCGAACGCCAGGCGTGCCGGACGGTAGCTGTAGCCGAGTTCGCGCATCGCTTTCTCGCTCGAGAAGTACATACGCTTGCGCGCCATGCGCACGCTGTCAACCGTCACCCGGGTGGAGCGCCCGCTCAGGCGGGCAAAACCCTCGGCGAGATAAGCGATCGGCAGCACCACCCCGTGCGGCAACTTCAGCCGCGGTGGGGAGCGGCCGGCGAGAGCGGTGATCTCGACCAGAATATCGCGCAGCGGCAGGTTTTCCCCGCCGAGAATGTAGCGCTCGCCGACCCGTCCATAATGAAAGGCGAGCACGTGGCCGGCGGCGACGTCATCGACGTGCACGATATTCAAGCCGGTGTCGACATAGGCCGGAGTGCGCCCAAGCGCCGCATCGAGCACGATCTGCCCGGTGGGGGTCGGTTTCAGGTCGCGCGGCCCGACCGGCGCGGCCGGATTGACGATCACCACCGGCACGCCGCGCTCGGCCGCCTCGAGCGCGGCCTGCTCGGCGAGGAATTTCGAGCGCTTGTAGTGCCCGACCATGCTCTTGAGCGAAACCGGCGTGTCCTCGGTGCCGACACTGC
The DNA here is from genome assembly GCA_027324195.1 of Gammaproteobacteria bacterium. Taxonomy (GTDB): domain Bacteria; phylum Pseudomonadota; class Gammaproteobacteria; order Steroidobacterales; family Steroidobacteraceae; genus 13-2-20CM-66-19. The sequence continues at coordinate 19,859 of DAHVTM010000012.1, forward strand.
CATCGGCCGGCAGACCGATGCAGGCGACGCTGCTGGTGTAAACGATGCGCTTCACGCCGGCTCGCCGGGCCGCCTCGAGCAGGTTGCGCGTGCCCTCGACGTTGGCCTGGTACATGCTCTGCGGATCCGGCACCCACAACCGGTAGTCGGCCGCGGCGTGGAACACCGCATCGCAGTCCTCGACGGCGCGCTCGAGCGAGGCGGTATCGGTCAGATCGCCGATCGCGCTCTGCACCGTGAGCGTGCGCAAGTTGCGCCGGTCGGAGCCGGCGCGCACCAGCACACGGACCTGCCAGCCGGCGGCGAGCAGCGTGCGCGCGAGCGCCGCACCGACAAACCCGCTGGCACCGGTGACGAGCGCTTTCAATGTGCCTCCCGCCAGCGCTCGCCGCTCAGGGCGCGCCGTACCGGCAGTCCCGGCTCGGCCAGCCGCGAGAGCATGTCGCAGGCGACGCGAAAGCGTCGGGCGAGTTCGCGCACCGCCGCAATGCTCCAGGGCGCCAGCGCCAGCCCGACCAACAGCCGGCCGATCGCGATCTGACCGGCGCGGCTCGCGGCGAGCACGGCCTCGGGCAACTCATCCGCGGCGGTATCGACGATGACCCGCAGCACGAGAAACGGCACGGCCGCATCGGCGGCGAAGCGCGCCACGGCAGCGCTTTCCATGTCGACGGCAACGCAGCCACTCTCCCGCCAGGCAATCGCCTTGTCGAGCCGCGAGCCGATCGGCTCGCGGCTGGTGAGCAGCGGGCCGTCGCTGAGCTGACAGTCTTGGGGCATCGCCGCGAGCACCGCCTCGCGCCAGCGCGCATGCGTCGGCAGCGGCGCCCCCTCGGGCACGTGGACCTCGCGCGGCACGAGTACCGCGCCGCACTCGAGCGAAGGGTCGAGTGCGCCGGCCGTACCGAAGCTCGCGAGCGCGGTCGCACCGGCGCGCGCGAGCCGCAAGGCGCCGGCGTGTGCCGCATCCCAACCCATGCCGCTCACCGTGAGCAACAACTCGTCCTCAAGCTGCACGACCTCCCCGCCGGTGGCAAGGGCGGGCTGCCCCGGGGTCAGCGCGCGCGCCTCGGAGGCGAGCGCCGCGACGATGCCCACGCGGTTCAAGGAGCGCGCGGCCTCCCCTGACGATAGGCGGCGAGCGCCCAGAGCGGGAAGAACGCCGGATAGCCGTGATATTTCAGGTAAAACACCCGAGGGAAGCCCGGTGAGGTGAAGCTCGGATGCCGCCACAGGCCCTGCTTCTGGGTCTCGAGCAGGAACTCCACGCCGCGGCGCACGGCGACGTGGTCGCGCTGTCCGGCGGCGATCAGTCCGAGCAGCGCCCAGGCGGTCTGATACGGCGTACTCGGGAAGGGCTGCTCCCCGTAGCGCGCCCGATCGTAACTGTCGTTGCTCTCGCCCCAGCCGCCGTCGCCGTTCTGGCGCGCAAGCAGCCATTCGACCGCGCGGCGCACCATCGGCTCGGCGGCACTGACACCGGCCGCCTCGAGCGCCACCAGCACCGACCAGGTGCCATAGATGTAGTTGGTGCCCCAGCGGCCGAACCACGAACCATCCGCCTCCTGCTCGTCCTGCAGGTACTGAAGCGCACGCTCGAGGATCGGCCGATCCTTGGGACGCCCGACGCGCGCCAGCAGTGTCACCACGCGTGCAGTGACGTCGACCGTGGGCGGATCGAGCAGCGCGCCGTGATCGGCGAACGGAATGAGGTTCAGCCGGTAGTGCGTATTGTCGGCGTCGAAGGCGGCGAAGCCGCCGTTGCGGCTTTGCATGCCCGCGAGCCATTCGAGCGCGCGCTCGGTGGCCTCGCCGTAGCGCTGCGGCGCGTCGGCCTGATGCATCGACCAGGCGATCACCGCGGTGTCATCGAGGTCCGGATAGTGCGCGTTGCCGTACTGGAAGGGCCAACCGCCCGGCGCCAGCCCCGGCCGGCGGGCACACCAGTCCCCGACGGTATCGAGCACCTGGCGTTCGCGCAGCCAGTCGAGTCCGCGCTGTACACCGGCGAGACTCTCCGCGTCCCCAACGGTCTGCAGTGCGAGGCAGGCCAGTCCCGTGTCCCACACCGGTGAGACGCATGGCTGGCAGTAGGCCCGATCGCCCTGCTCGACCAGCAGCTTCTCGATCGCTCGCTTGGCGGTCACGCGCCGCGGATCATCCGCGGGGTAACCGAGCAGCACCATCATCTCGAGGGCATTCACCATGGCCGGAAAGATCGCCCCGAGCCCATCCTCCCCGTTCAGCCGCTCGAGCGTCCACGACTCGGCGCGCGCGATGGCGCGCCGGCGCATCACCGCGGGAATCAACGGGTCGATCACGCGGAAGACTCGATCGAGCGCGAAGAATACCCGCGCGAGCCCCCGGCCCTGCTGCGGCAGACGGAAGTAATGCCGCTCCTGCTCGGGCGGGGTCGTGAACAGCTCCCGGACGTTCACGCCGCGTGGATTGTGCGCCCTCGGCTTGAGAGTGCAGAGCACGAACAGCGGCACCATCACGGTGCGCGACCAGTAGGACACCTTCTCGAGGTGAAACGGGAACCACCGCGGCAGGAGCATGATCTCCACCGGGATGTAGGGCACGGCCCGCCACGGCACCTCGCCGAACAGGGCGAGCGCGATGCGGGTGAACACGTTGGTGTGCGCCGCTCCACCGCGCGCGAGAATCGCCGCACGCGCCCGCTGCATGTGCGGGCTGTCCGGATCGTCGCCCGCGAGCTTCAGCGCGAAATACGCCTTGACGGTACAGGACAGATCGAGCTCGCCACCCTCGTAGAGCGGCCAGCCGCCGCCCGGTTGCTGATGCGCGCGCAGATAGACCGCGATGCGCTGCTCGAGCGCCGCATCGATCTCATCCAGGTAGTGCATCATCAGGATGTATTCGGCCGGAATGGTGCAGTCGGCCTCGAGCTCGAACACCCAGTGCCCATCGTCGCGCTGCAGCGCGAGCAGCGCATCGCGCGCGGCACGAATCGCCCGCTCGAGCCGCCCGCCGCGGGCCGCCGGATCTGTGCCGCGTGGCGTCTCGAGCGCCACGACCTGCGATTCCCCATTCATGGTGACCGTCCCCCACAGTGCACGCCGCCGGAATACGCGGCGGCGGCATTTTGCTCCTCGTCCTCGTCCGTCTCGGCAAGCGCACCGCCGGGTACGCCTGCCGGGCGCAGGGGCACCTCGCCGGCGGCGAGTGGCAGGCCGCGCGCGGCCCGCTCGAACAACCGGCGCAGCATGCCGTCATTGCGCACCGAGAGATTGGTCAGCGTCTGGGTCATCGCAACCGCCGAGCGCGACACCTTGACCTCACGGCCCGCAGTGAACCCGGGGTTGTCCTGGATCTTGCGCAGCGTCAGCGCCGCAAGCCCGATCGCCCACAGACAGAAGCGGCGGATGCCGACCTCCTCGCCCGGGATGAGCAGCGTGAAGGCGAGCGCATTGCGCAGGTGCCGGTGCGCAATCCCGATCAGCTCGAGCATGCCGGCCTGGAAGCGCGCATCGCTGCTGGCCGGAGTGAGCGCGGCGAGATCGACGCCGTGGCGGGTAAACAGCTCCTGCGGCAGCCAGCAGGCGCCGCGGGCACGGTCCTCCCACACGTCCTTCAGGATGTTGGTCATCTGCAGACCCTGGCCGAAGGACGGGGCGAGCGCATAGAGTTCGGCGTGATGGCGCTCGATCTGTCGCGAGTAGCCGCAGAACAGCTCGGTGAGCGTTTCCCCGACGATGCCCGCCACGTAATAACAGTACGCGTCGAGGTCGCTCGAGCGCGCCAGTCCGCGCACACTCGCCGTGCGCTGGAACTGGTGCATGCCGTGGCTCATGACCTCGATGCAGCGGCGGATCGCGGCGCGCTGGCGCGGCTCGAAACGCTCGACCACGCGCATCACCCGCGCGGTGTTGGCGAGCAGATCGCGCTCGGCCGCCAGCGTGTGCTCGGTGAGCCTCGGCAGCACCTCGCGTGCGAATTGTCCGGCGTCCTCCTTGCCCTGCACCACCTGCGTGAAGCGGCGCAGGAACCGGTAGGTGTCCTCGGCCGAGAGCGCCGGCTCGTCCTCGATGGTATCCGCAATGCGGCACAGCAGATATGCGCTCGTCACCGCGGTACGCAGCGCCGCCGGCAGCTGCGGGATGGTGAGCGCAAAGGTGCGCGAGACGTGCGGCAGGATCTCGTCCTGGTAGGCCTCGTCGGACACTGGCAGTTCTGACATGCGCTTCCTCTGCCGATCAGTTGCGCCGCGCGAGCAGCCAGTCGGCCACTGCGCGCAAGGCATCAGCCCGCGCCCCGAACGGCGCGAGCGAGTCGAGCGCCGCGCTGCTCAAGCGCCGCACGCGCTCCTGCGAGGCCGCAATGCCGAGGATCGCCGGATGGGTCGATTTACCGCGCTCGCGATCCGACTGCGCCGTCTTGCCGAGCGTAGCGGTATCGCTGAGCACATCGAGCAGGTCGTCCTGGATCTGAAAGGCGAGTCCGATCGGCGCGGCAAAGCCCGCGAGGGCGCGCTCCAGGGCCGGCTCCAGCTGCGGCACGCACGCCGCCCCCATCATGACGCTGGCGCGGATCAGCGCGCCGGTCTTCAGCGCGTGCATGCGCTCGACCTGCTCGATCTCGAGGCGCTGCCCCTCGGACTCGAGGTCGATGGCCTGCCCGCCCGCCATGCCGCAGCTGCCGATCGCCTCGGCCAGCAGACCGACCAGCCGCACCCGCACTGCCGGGGAGTCCGGCAGACTTGGATCGCGCGCCAGCAGCTCGAAGGCGAGTGACTGCAGCGCATCGCCGACCAGCAGCGCCGTAGGCTCATCGAAGGCCTTGTGGCAGGTGGGCCGGCCGCGGCGCAGATCGTCGTCGTCCATTGCCGGCAGATCATCGTGCACCAGTGAGTAGACGTGGACCAGCTCCAGGGCACAGGCGGCCGCCTCGACTTCGCGCTCGGCGAGGCCGAGCGCGCGCGCGGTGGCGATCAGCAGGATCGGCCGCACGCGCTTGCCGCCGCCGAGCACGCTGTAGCGCATCGCCGCGTGCAGCCGCTCGGGCAGCCGCTCTGCCGAAGGCAACCGACGCGAGAGCGCATCCTCCATGTGCGCGCGCCACTGCTCGAGCTGCGCGCCGAATGCCTCAGGCGCCGCTGACACGGCGGTCTTCCCGGTTCGCGCTGCTGCGCACCGCGCTGAGGGGAATTTTCACCTCGGCGGGCGCCGGCGTCTTCAGCGGCGGCTCCTGATAGACCACCGGCAGATCCGGGGCCATCGGCCCCTCGAGCCGCGGGCCGCGCAACGCACGCCACATCGCCTTCAGCGGATGGGCGAATGCATCCTCGACGGCGGTGCCCTCGTAACCGCAGTGCGCCATGCAGTTGTTGCAGAGCGGATTGCGCCCCGCACCGTAGCGCTGCCACTCGGTGTCTTGCATCAACGAGCGGTAGCTGCTCGCATAGCCCTCGCCCGTCAGCAGGTAGCACGGGCGCTGCCAGCCGAAGATGTTGTAGGTGGGCGTGCTCCAGGGCGTGCACTGATACGCCTGGTTGCCGGCGAGGAAATCGAGGAACAGCGCGGAGTGATTGAACGACCAGCGCGCGCGGCGCTGCTTGCCGCGCGTGAAGATCGAACGAAACAGCGTCTTGCTCGCGTTGCGGCCGAGGAAAACATCCTGCCGGGGGGCATGCTGGTAGCTGTAGCCCGGCGAGACGGTGATGCCCTCGACGCCCAGGCCCATGGCCAGATCGAAGAACTCCGCCACATCGTCCGGGTCCTCGTTCTGGAACAGCGTGCAGTTGACCGTCACGCGAAAGCCCTTGCTGCGCGCCAGGCGGATGGCGGCCACGGCCTTGTCGAACACACCTTCCTGACAGACCGACTCGTCGTGGCGCTCGCGGTTGCCGTCGAGGTGCACCGAGAACGTGAGATACGGCGAGGGCTGGTACTCATCGATGTGCTTGGCGAGCAGGATGGCGTTGGTGCACAGGTACACGAAGCGCTTGCGCGCGACGATACCGGCGACGATCTGCGGCATCTCCTTGTGGATCAGCGGCTCACCGCCGGGAATCGACACCATCGGCGCGCCGCACTCGTCGACGGCCCCGAGCGCCGCCTCGACCGATAGGCGCTGTTGCAGGATGTCCTTCGGGTAGTCGATCTTGCCGCAACCGGCGCACGCGAGGTTGCACTGAAACAGCGGCTCGAGCATCAACACGAGCGGGTAGCGTTTCTGCCCGCGCAGTTTGCAGCTGAGGATGTAACGGGCGACCCGGTACTGTTGAATTAGCGGAATACCCAAATCCGTCTCCCAAGGTTGTGCCGACGCGCGGGCCGTCGGCCGGCTCCGATTGCCGGAGCCGCGGTGTCTGGTCAGCCTAGCCGCGCTCGAGCGCGCGCACGGCCGGCTGGTGGTCCTTTCTGATCCGTGCCCACTCCTGGGTGAACCAGGGGGTGAATCGCTCCGTGCCGGCGCTCATCTCCGCATCGAGCGCCTCGGGGGCGACCCAGCGCCACGCGGCCACCTCGCTGCGATTGGCGCGCACCCGCGGCACGACACTGCGGCCGATGAACACCGAGCACAGCTCGTGCTCAGCACCGGCACCGTCGAACTGTGCCTGATACTTGAATTTAAACAGAAAATGCAAGGGGCAGTCGAGCCCGAGCTCCTCGTGCAGCCGCCGGTGAATCGCCGAGTCCATGCTCTCGGCACGCCGCGGGTGGCTGCAGCAGCTGTTCGACCAGTATAGCGGCCACAGCCGCTTGCCGGCGGCCCGTTGCTGAATCAGCAGCTCGCCGCGCTCATTGAACACGAACAGCGAGAACGCCCGATGCAACAGCCCGCTGCCTTCGTGGCAACGCGCCCGGCTGGCGTGGCCGACCTCGCGGTCGGCATCGTCGACCAGGATGAGCGCCTCACCGCCCACGACACTGTCGCCTTCCGGCAACAGCTCGCGCGAAGCCTGTGCGTGATCCATCACGCCACACCCCCCGGCACCGGTGCAACCGTGTACCCTATGGGCTCAGGGCGTTCAGGGAATCGCAGGCCTGGGGATCTGTCGCTCATGGCAGTCCGGGACGTTGGGATTCCTTTGGACATGATTACCCGCATCACGTTCAGTATAACTCCTCAAGGATCATGCTCGCTCTCGGGCTGCTGCTCGGCGCCGCCGCGCTTGGTTATGCACTCACAGCCTATCTGGCGGTGCGGCGGGCGCGCAACATTAACGCGCCACCGCCGCGGGACGCGGCGCGACCGGTGACCGTGCTGAAGCCACTGTGCGGCGCGGAGCCCGGACTCACCGAGGCACTGCGCAGCCTGTGCGAGCAGCCCTATGCGCACCTGCAGATCGTCTTCGGCGTGCAGGATCCGGCCGACCCGGCGCTCGCGGTCGTGCACGACTTGCAGCAGCGCTATCCCGCTCTCGACATCGCGGTGGTGATCGATCCGACCCGCCATGGCTTCAGCGCCAAGGTCAGCAACCTCATCAACATGATGCGAGCGGCGCGTCACGACTGGCTGGTGCTGGCCGACAGCGACGTACTGGTGCCGCCGGACTATCTCGCCCGGGTCTGTGCACCACTGGCGGATCCGGCGGTCGGGATCGTCACCTGCCCGTACCGTGGCCGTCCGGCGCATCCGCATGGCCGTGCGGCGCTGTTCTCGCGCCTCGGTGCGCTGTTCGTCAACGACTGGTTCATGCCCTCGGTGCGGGTGGCCGCCCTGTTCGGCTCGCGTGAGTTCGCCTTCGGCGCCACCATCGCGCTGCGCCGCGCGGCGCTCGAGGCCATTGGCGGCTTCCCCGCCATCGTCGATCAGCTGGCCGATGATTACCGCATCGGTGAGCTCACCCGCCGCCTGGGTCTGCACACGGTGCTCTCGGAAGTCGTGGTGGAAACTGCCATCGACGAGCGCAGCCTGCGCCAACTGGCGCAGCACGTGACGCGCTGGCTGCGCACCATCCGTGCCGTCCGTCCGGCCGGCTATGCCGCCGCCGGCGTGACCTTCAGCTTGCCCGTGGCATTGCTCGGCTGGGCGCTCGCCGGCGGCGCGCCGGCCGCCGCCGCCCTGCTGTTCGTCACCGCGGCAGCCCGTGTAATGCTACATTTCGCAGCCGGCGATCCGCGCCCCACCGACGGGCGCGCCTGGCGGGGCCTGTGGCTGCTGCCGGCGAGCGATCTGCTCGGCTTTGCGCTGTGGTGCTGGGGCTTCGCGACCCGCGAAGTGCAGTGGCGCCAGATGCGATACCGCGTGGCCCGGGACGGCTCGGCCCACCCGATTACTTGAGGACCTGAAGTCATGATGAGAACCCTGTTCCTGCATCCCCCGTCATTCGATGGCTTCGATGGCGGCGCCGGAGCGCGCTATCAGGCCAAGCGGGAGATCCGCTCCTTCTGGTACCCGACCTGGCTCGCACAGCCGGCGGCACTGGTACCGGGGAGCCGGCTGCTCGATGCGCCGGCCGACGGGCTCTCGATGGCCGAGGTGCTGCCCCTCGCCCGCGAGTACGACCTGGTCATCATGCACACCAGCTCCCCGTCGTTCCCGACGGATGCAAAAGTCGCCGAGCTGCTGAAGGAAGAGAACCCGCGGCTGAAGATCGGCATGGTCGGCGCCAAGGTGGCGGTCGATCCGGCCGGCTCACTCGGGGCCTCCGCGGCGATCGATTTCGTGGCGCGCGAGGAGTTCGACTACACCTGCAAGGAAGTCGCCGAGGGCCGAGCGTTCAAGGACATCACCGGGCTGTCGTACCGCCGCCCCGACGGGCAGGTCGAGCACAACCCGGCGCGCGCCATGATCGAGAACATGGACGATCTGCCCTGGGTGACGCCGGTCTACAAGCGCGACCTGACCATTCCCAACTACTTCATCGGCTACCTGCAACACCCCTACGTCTCGTTCTATACCGGGCGCGGCTGCCGCTCCAAGTGCACCTTCTGCCTCTGGCCGCAGACTGTCGGTGGGCACCGCTACCGCGTGCGCAGCGCGCAGAGCGTCATCGACGAGGTGCGCTGGATCAAGGAGAACATGCCCGAGGTGAAGGAGATCTTCTTCGACGATGACACCTTCACGGATTTTCGCCCGCGCGTCGAGGAAATCGCCCGCGGGCTCGGCAAGCTCGGCGTCACCTGGTCGTGCAATGCCAAGGCCAACGTGCCGTACGAAACGCTGAAGATCATGAAGGACAACGGCCTGCGGCTGCTGCTGGTCGGCTACGAGTCCGGCAACGATCAGATCCTGCACAACATCCGCAAGGGCCTGCGCACTGACATCGCGCGGCGCTTCACGAGCGACTGCCGCAAGCTCGGCGTGGTGATTCACGGCACCTTCATCCTCGGCCTGCCCGGGGAGACGGCCGAGACCATTCGCGAGACCATCCAGTTCGCCGTCGACATCAACCCGCACACCATCCAGGTCTCCCTCGCCGCCCCCTACCCCGGCACGCAGCTCTACCAGGAGGCCGTCGAGAATGGCTGGCTCACCGCCTACGAGAACCTCAACCTCGTCAACGACCGCGGCGTGCAGCTCTCCCCGATCAGCTATCCGCACCTGCCGGCGAAGGAGATCTACCACGCGGTGGAAACCTTCTATAAGCGCTTCTACTTCCGCCCGCGCAAGATCGCCGAACTCACCGGCGAGATGCTGCGCAGCTGGGAGATGACCAAGCGGCGCCTGCGCGAGGGCGTGGAGTTCTTCCGCTTCCTGCACGCGCATGAGGCCTGAGCCGGCCGTTGAAGGCGCTGATCGTCACCGCCGATGATTTCGGCCTGCACGAGGCGGTCAACGAGGCGATTGAGCAGGCCCATCAGGGTGGCGTACTCACCTGCGCGAGCCTGATGGTCGCAGCCGAGGCGTGCGAGGACGCGGTGCGCCGCGCCCGGGCACTGCCGAAGCTCGCCGTGGGGCTGCACGTCGTGCTCGCCGACGGACCGGCCGTACTGCCGCCGCGGCAGATTCCGGCCCTGGTGGATGATTCGGGGCGTTTTGCCGACCGGATGGCCCGCGACGGCGTGCGTTTCTTCAGCCTGCCGCGGGTGCGTCGGCAGCTCGAGGCGGAGATTCGCGCGCAGTTCGCGGCCTTTGCCGCCACGGGCCTGCCGCTCGATCACGTGAACGCACACAAACACTTTCACCTGCACCCAACCGTGCTGTCGATGCTGCTCGCCATTGGCGCCGAGTACGGCCGCCCGCCCATCCGCTGGCCGCGCGAGCCGCGCTGGGCGGCCCCGCGCGGCAGCGCCGCGCTCGCCGGCGCCCTGCTCTCGCCCTGGCTCGCACTGATGCGGCTGCGGCTGCGCGCGGCCGGCATCGCGAGCAACGATCAGCTCTTCGGCCTCTCGGCGAGCGGCGCCATGGACGAGTCGCGCCTGCTCGAGATCCTCGCCCGTCTGCCCGAGGGGCTCACCGAGATCTACCTGCATCCGGCGACCCGCAATGCGCTCACCGCGACGATGGGCAGCTACCGCCACCGCGACGAACTCGATGCGCTGCTCAGTGCACGGGTGCGCGCGGCGGTGCACGCCTGCGGCGCCAACACCGGAGGATTCCGCGCGCTCACCGCCGGGCGCGGCGCGCTCGCCTCTCATCAGGCCGCATGAGACTCACAGTCCGCATTGCGCTGATCGCCGGGCTGGCGCTGCTGGTGGTGCTGCTGGCGCGCGAGGGCCCGGCCATCCTCACGCCCATCGCGCGAGCGGGCTGGGTGCTGCTGTGGCTCGTGCCACTGCACGCGCTGCCGATTCTGCTCGACTCGCGTGGCTGGCAGGCGTTGATTGAGCAGCGCGTGAGCGCTGCGCGCCTGTTTTGGATCGCCACGGTCCGCGAGGCGATCAACCGGCTGCTGCCGGTGGCCAACATTGGCGGGGAGCTCGTGGGCATCCGCCTGCTCGCCGCAGGCGGAGTCGACGGGGTGTGGGCCGCCGCCAGCGTCACCGCGGAGCTGTTGTTCACGCTGTTCAGTCAATACCTGTTCGTGCTGATCGGGGGCACCTGCCTGCTCAGCCTGATCGGCATGGTCCGCTCCGCCAGCGACGTGCTGCTCGGACTGGCCGCCAGCCTGCCGCTGTTCGTACTGGCCGCCGCGCTGCTGCACTACGGCTCGGTGTTCGAGCGGCTGGAGAAAGTGGCGGTGAAGATGCTCGGTGAACAGACGCTGCGTCTGCTCAACGGCAAGTGGAGCGCACTCGATGCGGCGCTGCGTACGCTGATCGCCGACTGGACGCGCTGGGTGCGCACCATGCTCTGGCAGCTCGCCGGATTGCTCGCCGGGACGCTCGAGACCTGGCTCGCGCTGCGCTGGCTGGGGCATGCCGTCAGTTTCGAGGCGGCGCTGGTGCTGGAGAGCCTGACTCAGGCGGCACGCAACTTCATCTTCGTGGTGCCCGCCGGGCTGGGCGTGCAGGAAGCAACCCTGGTCGGTATCGGCGGACTGCTCGGCGTCGATGCCGACCTCGCCCTCGCGCTGTCGCTGACCAAGCGCATGCGCGAGATTCTCTTCAGTGCACCCGCGTTGCTATCCTGGTACTGGACTGAGGGAAAGAGGGAATTACACCATGTCCGCGGTTCAGGCTGAGCTCGCCCCCCGAGCAGGATCACCCGAGCACAAGCGGCTGCTCGCGCAGTTCTTCTTCGACACGCACCTCGATTACGACCCGGAGCACATCCCCTGGCCGAAGCTCTCGGCCGAGGAACTGAAGCGCCTCACTGGTCTGCCCTTCTGGCAAGAAGCGGTGTCCACCGAGAACGTCACCTCCCACACCGTGACGGCCGCCGCCGTGCTCGAGCGCGACCCGCAGCTGCGTCGCGCGATCGCGCTGCAGGGCTTCGAGGAGCAGCGCCACGCGCGCCTGCTCGCCGCGCTCACCGCGCACTACCGGATCCCGATCGAATTCCCCGCGCCCTACACCCCGCGCGACCTGGAGGGGGACTTCCTGTTCGCCGGCTTCGGGGAGTGTTTCGACTCGTTCTTCGCCTTCGGCCTGTTCGCACTGGCGCGCGAATCGGGATTCTTTCCGGCCGACCTGGTTACGGTGTTCGACCCGGTGATGGAGGAAGAGGTGCGCCACATCCTGTTCTTCGTCAACTGGGTCAAAGCGCGGCGCATGCAGCAGCCGTGGTGGCAGCGGCCGGCGTATCGGCTGCGCTGCGGATGGATCATCCTGAAACAGATCGCCTCGCGGGTGAAGACGGCCCGCAGCCTCGGCCGCGCCGATGCGCAGAGCGGCTCCGGTGAGAACTTTACCCTCACCGCTCACCAGGACATCGCCGCACCGATCACGCTGCACGGACTGCTCGGCACGTGTCTGGCCGAGAACGAGCGGCGCATGGCCCGCTACGACGCGCGGCTGGCGCGCCCGCGGCTGGTGCCGGGCATCGCCCGGGTGTTGTATCGGGTACTGCCGAAGCGTCTGTAGATGTGGCCCGCCGCGCGCGCCGCGCTACGCATCACTCGGCGCCGCCGCGGCGGGTGATGAGCCCACGTCCCGGGTCATAGCCGAGGATCGCCAGGGTCATGAATACCAGGAGCGAGCCGCCGACCACGGCGAACGCCTCGAGGTTGAACTTCCCGTAGAGCGCGAAGCGGATCAGCTCCACCGCATCGGTGAACGGGTTGGCCTTGCAGATATAGTAGAGCCGCTCGTTCGCCTGGCGCACCGTCCACAGCGGATAGAGCGCCGAGGAGGCGAAGAACATCGGGAAGATCACGAAATTCATCACGCCGGCGAAATTCTCCAGCTGGCGGATCACCGAGGAGAGAAACAACCCGAGCGAGCTCAGCATCATCCCCGAGAGAATCAGCGCCGGCAGCACCGTGAAGTAGCCGCGGTGCGGCGGATGGATGCCCCAGAAGTAGCCGACGGCGAGGAACACGTACGCCTGCAGCACCGAGACGATCACCGCCGCGATCAGTTTGGAGGTGAGCAGGTACCAGCGCGGCAGCGGACTGACCAGCAGCGTGCGCATGCTGCCGGTCTCGCGGTCCCACACCATCGACAGCGAGCTCTGCATGCCCTGGAACATCAGGATCATGCCGAGCAGGCCCGGTGCAATGTAGACCTGATAGGGAATATAGGTCTGGTACGGCGGGATGATCGACACGCCGAGCACGAAGCGAAAGCCGGTGGCGAAGATCAGCAGCCACACCAGCGGTCGCACCAGCGCTGCCAGGAAACGCCCCCGCTGGTTGATGAAGCGCAGCGCCTCGCGCCACACGATGCCGCGCAGACAGCGGTAGTAATGCACTGGTTTCATTCGCTGCGCTCGCCGATCAGATTGTCGAACGCCTCACGCATCGAGGCGGCGTTCGCTTGCCGGATGACCTGCGGCACCGGACCCTCCGCCAGAATGCGCCCCTGGTGCAGCACGATCACTCGCGCATCGGCGTCCACCTCATCGATCAGATGGGTCGCCCACAGCACCGCGAGCCCTTCCTCGCGCGCCAGCATGCGCACGTGATCGAGCAGAAACTGGCGGCTCGCGACATCCAGCCCGACCGTCGGCTCATCGAGCAGCAGCAGCTTCGGCCGATGGATCAGCGCACGCGCGATCTCGACGCGGCGACGTTGGCCCCCACTTAACGTGCGTGCATGCTCGCGCAGCCGCTCCGTCAGTCCGACCCGCTCGATCTCGCGCCGCAGGCGCACCCCCGCCTCCCGACGCGGCAACCCGTGCAGCGCCGCGTGATAGTACAGGTTCTGCGCCACCGACAGCTCCAGATCGAGCGTCGGCAGCTGAAACACCACCCCGAGTCGGGCGAGCGCCTCGGATGGCTTGTGCTTGATCTCCCAGCCGAAGATGCGGATCGAGCCGCTGCGATGATTGTAGAGGCGGGTGATCAACGAGAACAACGTGGTCTTGCCCGCGCCGTTGAGGCCGAGCAGCATCGTGCGCTCGCCGCGCTTGACCTGGAAGGAAACGTTGCGCAGCGCGTGCCGCTCGCCGAATGCGTGGCTGAGTCCCTCCACCACCAGGGGTTGTGCCTCCCCGTCTGGCGAACGGACTGTCTGTCGGTCAGCTGCGTCTGCTTTGACATCCAACATCGCGCTTCACCGCCTCATGACCAACACCAACTGGCGCCTGATCGGGCCGGGCCCCGACCGTGGCGCACGGCCCGGCCTCGCACGATCGTCCCGCGGTCGGCCGACGTCCCCTCCACGGCCGCACCGGATATGCGTGCGCAATATGCCACAACGCGCCGCCTTGTACAGCCCGTTTCGACGGCGCAGCGGTACGCGGCCAGCGCCGAAGTCGCCGCTCACCGGCCGTCTCGATGTACTGCCTGCTCGACGGCGGCAGGCGGCGAGGATGACATCGTGCCGGCGGCCCCGATCAGCTCGCGGTGCTGGCGCAGCACTTCATCGCGCAGCCGCTCGAGTTCGGCGCCGCTGCGGCGGCGCTCGCGAGCCATACTCACCGGCACTTGTCCCACCACGTGCGCCGGCGGCCCCGACAGCAGCACCAGGCGGTCGGCGAGCACCAACGCCTCGCGCAGGTCGTGCGTCACGAACAGTACCGTGGTGGGACGTGCCTGCCAGAGCCTGAGCAGCAGCTCGCGCAACTGCTCCACCGTGTCGTGGTCGAGCGAAACGAACGGCTCGTCCATCAACAACAGATCGGGCTCGATCGCGAAGGCACGCGCGATGGCGACGCGCCGGCTCATACCCACCGACAGCTGCGCCGGAAACAGCTCGCCGGCCTCGGCAAGTCCCACGGCCTTCAACATGTCCGTGACGATCGGCTCGGCGCGATGCGGCGGCAGCACCAGCGCGAGGTTCTCGTACACCGTGCGCCAGGGAAGCAGCCGCGGCTCCTGAAAGACGTAACCGACCCGGGCGGGCGCACCGTCGGGGCGCGATGCCAGGTGCACCTCGCCGTCGAATTCGCGATCAAGGCCGGCGACGATGTTGAGAAAGGTCGTTTTGCCGCAGCCCGAGGGGCCGACGAGCGCGACGATTTCCCGCGGCTCGATGTGCAGCGAAAGCCCGGCGAGTGCGAGGTGCGCACGGCCGCCGCGCGAGCGCGGGTAGTGCTTCTCGCGGATCTCGGCATCCAGGGCCGGCGTCACGGGCGCCATCGCGCGGCACGCCGCTCGAGCGGCTGGAAGGCCGCCCATTCGATCAACTGGATCACCGCCACAAAAGCGATGGTATAGGCGAGAATGCGTGTCACGTCGAACTGCTGGAAGTACAGCTGAATCTCGAAACCGACACCATTGCTGCGCCCGAGCAGCTCAACGATCAGTACGATCTTCCACACCAGCGCCAGCCCGGAGCGGGCGGCGGCGAAGACGTACGGATACAGCTGCGGCATGATGACGTGTCGCAGCGTGCGCCAGCGGCCCATCTGAAAGCTCTGCGCCATGTCGGCGTAGCTGCGATCGAGGGCGCGCGCGCCCTCGCGCAGCGTCACGGCGACCGCCGGGATCTTGTTGACGGCAACCGCGCCGATCGCGGCCGCCTCGGTCAGCCCGAACCAGACGTAGGCGAGCACGATGATCACCAGCGCCGGCAAGTTCAGCAGCAGAACGAGCCAGCTGTCGAACAGGACGTCGATGGTGCGCGAGCGGCCCATCACGATGCCAATCGCCGTGCCGACGATCATCGCCACGAAGAACGCGGCCGCCACCCGCGCCAGCGTGATGCCGAGATTGAACGGCAGCGAACCGTTGGCACACAGGTGCACCAGGGCGACGAACACCGCCGTCGCCGTCGGTAGCAGCCGGCTATGCAGCACTTCGGCCGTGACCTGCCACACCACGACGAACAGCGCGACCGAGGCGATCCGCTGTGCGAGGGAGGAACTCACCAGCCAGGACGAGGTGCGCTCGGCAGCGGTGCTCGCGCGCATTCAGTAGTGCACCGTGGCGAGAAACGTGCCGGGCTGCAGCCGCGCACTGGCGCCGACCAGCTTTCGACCGCCGACCCTGGCGAACAGAGCATACAACGCCTCGGCCTCGCGCTGTTGCTGCGGGCCCCAGTGCGCCGGAATGCCCGCGCGAAAGCCATTCCGCAGTGCCGCCAGCTCCACCGCAGTGCGTGCCCCGGTGCGTCGCCCGAGCCACTGCCACTCCGCATTGGAGGTGGCGAGAATGGCATCGGCCTCGCGCGTGGCACGCACGAACCCGGCGAGCGCTCGCGGGTGCGCCCGGGCCCAGCGGCTCGAGACGACATAGCCGACGAGCGCCAGCGGCGCCTTGAAGCCGAGCTGACGCAGCGCCGCCCGCATCGGCAGCACCACCGGCAGACCATGGCTCTCGAGCCGCGCGGCGAAGTTCCAGAACGTCAACACCGCATCAAGACGGCCCGCGAGCAGTTCCTGATTGAGCAGCGGCGGTGCGCCGAAGGACAGCTCGGCCTCGCGCGCAAGGTCGATGTGCTGCTCGCGGGCGAGCGCCTGCAGCAGCACCCAGCTCTTATCGAGCGGCCCGCCGGCAATCCCGAGGCGGCGGTGACGCAAGTCGGCGAGGCTGCGGATCGAGGTGCCGCGCGCGCCGATCAGGGCGCCGAGATCCGTCGAGAACGGAAAGAACGTCCAGTGCGCCCCGGCGGCGCGCTGGCGCGAGACCCACAGCCAGTCGGACACCGCGCAGTCGACTCGGCCGGCCTGCAACGCCACCAGCGTGGCCTGATTGGTGGCGAGCGGCAACACCTCGATGCGGATACCATTCGCCCGGTCGAGCTCGTGATGGCGGATGACATCGAGCACCCAGTTGACGGTGCCGAACTTCAACACCGCGATGCGCACGGTGGGTTGCGCACGCGCGAACACCGGTGCGGCAACGATCAGCAGCAGCATCGCAACAGTCCGGCGCCAGCACCTCACCGCCCGCATCCTCCTGTGGACCCCGCCTCTATCCCGCATCCGCCTCGGCAACCGCGCGCGCTTGAGGCACCGCCTCGACCGTCTGTGGAGTGCGCACTGCCCTCAGGGCACCACCGCAATGCCCCAGGGCAGCCGGCCCACCGGCACCGATCGCACCGCCCGCAATGACGGCACATCGATGATCGTCACGTCGTTGGTCAGCCCGTTCACGACAAACAGCCGCCGCCGGTGCGGGCTGAACATCATCTGCCAGGGGCGCTGGCCGACCAGGATGTACTTCTCGACCCGGTACGTCTTGGCATTGATGACCGCGACCCGGTTGGCGCGCCCGAGCGCGACGAAAGCGGTCCGGCCGTCGGATGTGAAACGCACGCCTACCGGTCCGATGTATTCCCGATCGACGCCCGGAATATGGAAATTGATGATGTGCACGATCCGATGGGTGCGCGGATTGATCACCGACACCGTGCCGCCGACTTCCGAGGACACCCAGAGCAGGTGCTGATCCGGGGTGAACTCGGCGATTCGCGGCCGTGTGTCCACCAGCACGTTCGCGACGACCTTCCAGGTCCTGGTGTCGATGAAGTGCGCCATGCTGGTCGTTTCGGACACGACCACGACAGTGTGCCCGTGATGGGTGACGGCCAGCCCCTCCGGCTCGATGCCCACCGGAATCTGCCGGATCCACTTGCCGGTCGCGAAATTGATCACCGTGACCAGCGCATTGTTCTCGTTCGACACGTAGACCTTGTCGCCCGAGGGGGACATCGCCAGGGTTTCCGGATCGGGTCCGGTCTTCAGCCGGCGGACGACCTTCAGTGTACGGGTATCGATGACATCGATGTTGCCCGAGTCCCCATCGCAGACCAGCACGTACTTGTGGTCCGGGGTCTCGACGATGCCCCGCGGCCGCTGGTCGGTCGGGATGGTGGCGATCACCTTGTAGGTGTCCCCGTTGAGTACGGTCACCGTGTCGTCGATCTCATTCGAGACGAACAGCTCCGTGGCACGGGCCCGCGCGGCAAATACGCCAAGACAGGCGAGCGCCACAAGCAACGGCGCGCCGCGTCGGCTCAGTGCAGATGGCATTTGCTCTCCGGCTTATCGAAGCCCAGGGTGTCGGTCGTGTATCCCGGATGCAGAAAACCGTGCTGCGGCGATATTGAAACCGTCATCAATGGCGTCATCAGCAGCACCGGTTGACGCAGTTGCTGGTCCCAGCGGCGGAAGTTCAGTCCCTGCCCTTTATAGCTCTGCACGAGGAAGTCTTTCGAGCGCAGGTATTTGCGCATCGGGATGGGCGAGGTAATGTCCGCGCGCATCACGGCGTTGCCGACGATGCGTACCGCCAGCCAGCCGCCGTAGTCGAGTTCGGTCATGCGCCGGTGGGCGAACAGATCGAACCGCTGCTGCATCTGCAGCGCCGCATATTCCTGATAGGCAGGGGACCAGGCCGTCGCCACCAGCCCCTGTGTCCCGACCACCGGACGCGCAGCGAAGGTGTTGTACGGCAGGTAGTCGCCGAACAGATCGGTCTGATCCGCCACGAAAATCACGTCGTAATCGGCATTGACCTCGGTGGCGAGCGGCATCTGCGTCTGAATCTGCTGATAACCGGTGTCGCTGCGCCGCGAGCCAGGATTGTAGTTATAGATCTTCTGCGCCACGACGTGGGCACCGTAGCGCATCGCCGAGCGGCGGATGTCCGCGGCGTACACGGCATCCTGCGGCGTGGGTCCCTGGATGATGAACCACCGGGTCCAGCGCTTCAGCACCAGATACTGCGCCAGCGCATCGGTACGCATCGCCTGACTTGGCAGCAGATGAAACACGTTCGCACGGCACTGCTGCTGACGCAGACTGTCGTCGATCGTGCGCATATCGAGAATGACGGACTGCTTGGCGGCCGGCAGATCCGCCAGCGTCAGCAGATCGTTCGCCTTCAGATCCGCGATGATGACCCGCGGCCCGTGCGCGAGCAGCTGCTGTGCCGTGGCAACCAGGTTGCCACCATCGGGCACCGTGACCACATCGAGCTTGAAATTCCAGCCGATGAATTTTCCGGCCGTATTGAGCTCGTAGGTCGCCTCCTCGGCGCCGGCGACCCCGAGATTGGCCGGATGGCTCTCGAGCAGCGACGGCAGCGTTTCGGGATTGAAGTGATAGCGCTTGCGAAGCAGCACGATCGAGAATGTCTTCAATCCGGCACGTCCCGTCGCGGCGCGCGCCGGGAGGGAAACGCTCGCGCTGGTCAGCACGACCAGCGCGAGCAACCCGAGGATGCGAAAACCACCCCGCACAGTCACGTGCCGCTTAGTGGTACTTGTGGCCTGGAGGACCCTGATACGCCGAACGGATCCAGGTGATGATCTTCCAGACGTCGCTCGCATGTTTGATCACCACTCCCATCTCGGGCATCGGTCCCACGACGTTCTCGATGGCCTCGCGGTGGTAGCCGGCCTGATGCAGCTTGACCGAGCCGAGCGTGATGAGACGGAAGAGCGTGTCGTCACTGCCACCGTAAATCCATACACCGTTGATCAACGGCGGGCACATGCCGCCACCACCGCCGCCACCGTGACAGCCGCTGCAGCCGTAGCTCATGAACAGCTTGTGGCCCTCTTTGGCCATCTGCGCATTGCCGTTGTACGGATTGTGCAGCGAGCCCTTGGGTGCAATCGGCACAATTTTCAGCGGCGGCTCCTTCAGGTAAGGAGACCCCTTCGCAAAGGAGATCTTTGCGGGCGCAGCACTGGCTGCGGTCGCCGCGAACGAAGGCGCGGCGAGCCAGCACGCTGCTCCTACGAATGCCAAAGCCAATGCGGCCAAACCCCCGAACCGTTTCGTCATCATCTTCTCCGGTTGCTCAATTGAATTGGACCAGACCCTTCACCGTTCGTTCACGGGTGGGCCAGCATATCGAGAATTCGCGTGGCGCCGAGATTGTTGTCACTGACCGCAATGTCGTGGGCCGTCTGACCTGCCGCCGATTTCAGGTTCGGGTTCGCCCCAGCCTGCATCAGCAGACCGATCATCGGCGAGTTGTCGTGCGCCGCGGCGATCATGAGCGCGGTCACGCCCTGGGCATCGGTCGCGTTGACCTTCGCCTTGTGGGCGATCAAGGCACGCGCAATGCTCATCGGTCCCTGAGTCTGCACGAGGCGCACCCGGCTGTCCGCCGACGGCGGCCGGTAACTCGCCGCGATCATCAGCGGAGTCAGCCGATACTTGCTGCCGGGAGCGTTCACGTCCACACCCGCCTTGATCAGCGTGTATGCGGCATCGAATTGCTGTTCCGCGAGGGCCATCGTCAGCAGCGTGAAACCGCGCGGCGCCGCCTGCGTGACATTCGCGCCATGTGCGAGCAGAAAGCGGATCGCATCGGCCCGGTTGCGCAGCACCGCCCCCTGCAGTGGCGTTGCCCCGCCGCTGTCGGGCAGATTGACGTTCGCGCCGTGCGCAACCAGCAGCTTGATCATCGGCACGCAACCGTTGCGGGCCGCAGTCATCAGCGGTGAGTTGCCCAGATTCGATAGCTTGTTGACGTCAGCGCCTTTGCCGAGCAGATAGGCCGCACGCGAGACATCGTTGGCGAGGACGGCGTCATACAGCTCCTTGTCGACGCTCGCACCGTGCGCCAGCCAGCGCTTGAGCTGGGCGCGCGAGACGGTCCAGTGCGTCGGCTTCGCGCCGGCGTCGGACAGCGAGTGCGAGACCATGTAGCTGCCGTGCGCCGGCAGATTACCGGCAATGAGGCAGTTGGGGCACTGTACGAGCGGTACGCCGTACTGCACCAGGATGTGCTCGATCGCCGCCCGATTTGCCTTCAGGGCATTGTTGAGCGCGTAGTGCAGCACCACATCGCGCGGCGGTACGCCGATGGCCAGACTGAATTCCATCGGCACCGAATTATCCATCAGATTGGTCGGCTGCAGGGTGAGCGGCTCGCCCTTCATGGTCTTCAGCCAGCCGGCCATCGGCCCCCATGCCCCGACCACATCGAGCTTACCGTCCGCCACCTCCTGCACCTGGTTCCAGGGCTGATGCGCCGGATTCCATTCCGTATCGTTGTGCACCGGCCAGACCTGTACGCCCTTGTAGACATCGTGGTTCTGCAGCGCCTGGCGCAGTGCCGAGATCTGAAACACCCCGAGGCGCAGCTTCTTCAGCCGCGGGTCGTTCAGGCTCTTGATGTCAAGGTGCTCGGCGGTACGTGAGACCAGCACGTAGGTGGTGCGGTAGATCGGCATGGTCGCCAGGACCCCGGATGCGTGCACCGGCATGTCCATCAGCACGTCGCATTCATTGCTCGTGCCGAACGCCTGACCGACGATGTCCACGGTATAGGCGCGCCAATAATACTGCAGCCGCGCGCCCATCGCCTTGGCCAGCACGGCGAGGATCTTGTTCTCGTAGCCCTGCTTCTTGCGATCGGACAGCGGCATGTTGCCCGGGTCGGCGCACACACGCAGGACCCTGAAGTGGGCGCTGAGCGCGGCTTGCTTGGCCGCGTCCTTTTCCGCCCGATCGAGTTGGTTGAAATCTTTACCGGCCCAGGGGCCGGAGCGATACGCCGAAGTGGCGGTGTGACTGTCAGCAAATGCGGGTGAGAGGAGAAAGGCGCTCAGCACTAGAGCGGCCACCGTCATCGCCCGGCGGCCCAATCGCGGCATTTCTGACATCGCGTTACCTATCGAAGACGATCCGTCCGCTCTCGCCCCCGCGTCGCGCCCTGAGGTCGCTTGGGGGCGGAGACACAGCACCCCGCGGCAGCGGCTGCTGCCGCGGGGTGCCTCAGGTTTCAGACTATCACATTCCCGAATCGAACCGCTTCGGCAGGCGGAACGTGTACAGCGTTCCACCCTGCGGGATCATATTCAGGTGCGTTGCCTTGGCCATCGCCGTTGCGCCAATGGCACCGTACTTGTCGTTCAGATCCAGACCCGCGGTAACGGGCAATCCGATCCAGCCACCGATACCGGCGAACACCGACACGTACTGGCGCCCATCGACCGCCCAGGTGATCGGGTTGCCGATGATGCCCGAGCCGAGCTTGCGCTCCCAGAGGATCTTGCCCGTCTTGGCATCGACGGCACGGAAGTATCCGCCGAGATCGCCGTAGAACACCACACCACCGTTGGTGTTGAGCGTGCCGCTCCAGTTCGGGTACTTGTCCGGGATGTTCCACAGCGTCTTGCCGGTGACCACATTGAAGGCTTTCAACCGGCCTGCGACGCCCGGCTTGTGCTCATACATGTAGACGTTGGCGAAGACGTAGACCAAGCCCTGCTGAATATCGGTACGCGGTTGCGGCGTATCCTGCATGCACCAGTTGTTGGTCGGAACGAAGAACACCTGCGGATCGGCCGGATTGACCGAGGCGGGCTGCTGGTCCTTGCCACCCATCGCCGAGGGGCAGGCCTGGGCCATCTTGTTGACCCACAGCGGCGAGTGCGCATAGACCTTGACCGGACGGCCGGTGTGCAGATTGACTTTCTCCGCCCAGTTCACGTACACGAACTTGTGCGCCGCGAGCAGCGTGCCGGTCCGGCGATTCCAGACGTAGGCGAAGCCGTTGCGGTCGAACTGGACCAGCGTGCGCTGCATCCTGCCGTCGATCTTCATGTTGACCAGGATCGGCTCGTTGACGCCGTCATAGTCCCACTGGTCGAACGGGGTCATCTGCATGGCCCAAACGACCTTGCCGGTCACGATGCTGCGGGCAAACATGGTCATCGACCACTTGTTGTCCCACTTGCCGTCGTTGCAGGACTCTTGGGTGATCTTGGCCGCACCGCAACGATACGAAGGGCTCCACAGACCCGGGTTGCCCGAGCCGTAATAGAACAGCTTCAGCTGCGGGTCGTAGCTGTACCACGCCCACGCGGCGCCGCCGCCACGCTTCCACTCGTCGCCCGGATAGGTCAAGCCGAGGTTATGGCCATAGGTGCCATACTGCGGATTCCACTTGTTGGTCTGGGGCGTGAAGCCGACCTGCTGGTCGGTACCGTTGTCCCAGTACTCCCAGAGCATCTTGCCGGTCTGCAGATCGTAGGCCTTGATCGCACCGCGGGCCCCGAACTCATCACCACCGAAGCCGACGATCACTTTGCCGTCGGCAATCAGCGGTGCGTTGGTCACGGTCTGGCCCTTGTCCGGCCAGGCGTGCTTGACTTCCCAGTCCACCTTGCCGGTGCGGGCATCGAGCGCGATCAGGTAGCCATCAAGAGTGTTGAAGAGAACTTTGCCATCGGCATAGTTCAGACCGCGATTGACGGTGTCGCAGCAGGCGCGCGGCACGGCCGACAGATCGCGGCCGGTCTTCTTCACGTAGTTCCATACTTCGACGGGATGATCCGGATGCGACAGATCCAGCGCCTGTACGATGTTCGGCCAGCCGCTGACGAAGTACATCATCGGCTTGCCGCCGACATTGACGACGATCGGTTGTCCTTCCTGGCCGCGCAGGGTACCCATCGACTGGGCCCACGCCATCTCCAGGTGCTGGGCGTTGCTGGTGTTGATCTGCGACAGATTGCTGTGCCGGTCGAGCGCAAAATTCTGGCCCATTGCCGGCCAGAGGTTGGGGTTTGCGCTCATGCTCTCAATTTGGGCATCGGATCCGGCTCGCGCAACTTGAACCGCTCCGCAGGCCATGCCCGCCGCGACGAGAATCACTGCCGGCGCCAGTAGCCAGCGCCTTTTCGCTAATTTCATATATCCCCCTTTACTAAGGACTTCGAGATCGCCGCCGCCCCGGCGAGCTCGGTCGCCTTGACGGTTAAGGATTGGAACTGATCGCTCATACTCCCCTCCAAATTCTTGGTCTTTCGGAAATACGGCCGATTCCCCGCGCTCCGCCCCTCCCATCCAGGGCGCACATGGTTTGAGGCGCATGTCTCGCCCGGTTGCATTGTCGGGCGCTATGAATACACCCGCCGACACCGCCCTGCAACGCAAACTCAGCTGAATCCCTGCGCTTTGTGCCCCGGCGCCTCCGAAGCGCCGAGAGTGTGTCAACAATGGAACGTCGTGTCTCCCCTGCGGGACCTGAAGCTAGACGCTGAGTGCAACGTGCGACACTCGCCAGGCTGGACCCAGTCCAACATCGGGTCCCGACGCAGACCCTGAGCCGCAGCGGCTCTTCCGGAAGGAATTCAATAAAATGAATGTGTTGCACAGCGGAGCCGAGGATTCGCTCCGCTGGCGAACCGGCCGCGTGCGCGACCGCGACGGTCAAGGCCGAGCTCCACGGCGAACGGGCGCTAGTCCGGGAACGATGCGCGGGTGGGTGAGCGCTCTGCCGCGGCCTCAGCACAGGCGTGAGCGGCAAGAGCAACATCGGCTAGAGGCGGGGAGAGGACGCCGGCCGTACCCCTAAGGGTACGGCCGGCGTCACAATGAGTCGGGACTGACACGCAGGCTCGGTCATTCGCAGCACGGAGCCGCCGAATGCACCGCAGTTCACTGCCTCGCCCCGAACACTCAGGACGCGAGCGTTCCTTTCTGCTTGGCCGTGTGGGTGGCGATGGCATCCATCAGCGCCGGCGACAGACAGTCATACGGCTCGAGTTTCAGCTCCTTCAGACGCGAACGCACCTCGCCCATGCGCGCCGGCGGGAACCCGGACTCGATGATCGAGGAGACGAACGCAGCGAATTCCGGTGCCGCCCAGCCCTGCTCCTGCAGCAGCTCCGGGTGCACGAAATCGAACCCGTAGAACGCGTGATCCTTGTTCTCGATCCGGCCGTACAGGTGCACGCCGCATCCGCTGCAAGCGTGCCGCTGGATCACGGCGCTCGCATCGACCACCTTCAGCTTGTGCCCGTTGGCAACCACGCTGAGCTTCTCGCGCGCCACGACCGCCACCAGGGAGAACAGCGCGCCCTTGGGCTTCCAGCACTTGGTGCAGCCGCAGACGTGATCGAACGCCACGTTCGCCCCGATGTGCACCTTGACCGGATCGGATGAGCAGCGGCACACCAGCGTGCCGCCGGCAAAGTCCGCTTTGCCCGGCTTGACGCCCTGATCAACCGCAGGATGAATCGCAATAGCCATGTTGTGTTTCCTCTCGATTTAGTTTCAGTACAGGCTTTCGTTCAGAATGTGACCACCGAGCGGATGGACTCGCCGCGGTGCATCAGGTCAAACGCCTCATTGATGCGCTCGACCGGCATGACGTGCGTGATCAGCTCGTCGATGCGAATCTTCTTGTCCATATACCAATCGACGATCTTCGGTA
>DAHVTM010000035.1:0-124565 GCA_027324195.1 Gammaproteobacteria bacterium
CCTGTGCCTGAGCGGTATAGGCACCGTCGGGGTACTGCGTCAGGTACTGCTGATAGGCTTGCTCCGTGCCCGCACTGTGCGCGCTCTGCCAGGCCTGCTTGTCCTCGAGGGCTGCGATGCGGTTGCGGGCCTGCTGCACCCGAGGGTCATCGGGGTGGTGCTTGATGAAGCTGCGGTACGCGGCCACAGTGCTCTGCGCCGAGGCTTTCTGCCAATCGGCGTTCGGCGAACTGCACCCGGCGAGCACGCCGGCGGCGAGCAGGCAGACCCCAAACGATGCAAGCGATGTCTTCTTCACGGAACACCCCGCAGGGACGATTCGAGCGCTTAAGCTACCCCAGGCGCGGCAAATCTTCCAGGCACGCCACCGCTTGCGCTGCACTCACCGGCAGATCGAGGCGAAGGACGGACGCGGCCCGCCCGGTTCCGGCCAGCGTTGCGGGCTCTTGCGCAGCTTGCTCAGCGGGTAACCCATGGCGGCAACCTGCGCCACCATTGCCTGGTAATCGTGCGCGGAGATCTGCGGTGTACGGGCCATGAGCCAGACGTAGTCGCGCGCATCCCGCGCCACGATCACCCGGTTGTAGTGCGGTGAGAGCCAGGCGACGATGTACTGCAGGCGCAGGAACCAGAAAAGATGCACGTGCCACTGGGCATTGCCGGTGTGGCGGACCACCGTGGCGGTCGAGTGGACCGTGTGCAGCCGGGACGTGAAGCTGCCGCGCCGGAAGCGAAACACCGTGCAGATCGACCCATCCGGCGCCAGGCGGTAGTTCTCCACCGGGTTGTAATCGTCGCGCTCGATGTGCGTGGGGATCGCGGCGATGACATACCAGCGGCCCATGTAGCGCTTGAGGTTGACGTGCGCGACCGGCGGAATCGGCTTCTCGGCCGCGAGCGTCCGGCAGGCCGCGAGGCTCAGTGCTACGAGCAGCACCAGCATTGCGCGTGCGGCCCTCATGAACGCGCTCCGGTCCGCGGCCGCGCAAATCGGTAATGGGCCACCAGCCATTCACGGCCGCCCGCATACCCGAACAGCTCTGCACACGCCATCCAGAAAATCCGCCAGCGCTCGAACCACAGCGAGGCGTTCGCGCCGTAGTTCACCCGCAGCACGGCGAGCACGCGCTCGCGCTGTTCGTCCTGGCGTGCGAGCCACAGGTTTGCCGTGCGGCTGTAGTGCGTGCCGTCGAGAAGCCAGCGGCGCTCGAGCGCGAGCTCGCTCTGGAAGTGCAGTAACGTGTCGGCGGAGGGCATCAGGCCGCCGGTGAAGAAATGCCGGCCCAGCCAATTGTCGGCGCCGTCGGTCGCGAACGGATACATCAGCGTGCGATGCGCAAACAGGTGCACGAACAACTTGCCGTCGGGCTTCAGCCAGGTGGCGATCCGGCGCAGCAGGACCTCGTAATTGCGCATGTGCTCGAACATCTCGATCGACACGCAGCGGTCAAACTGTGCGCCATCGAGAATCAACGAATTCACATCTCTTGTCAGGACACGCACGTTGTCCAGTGCGCGCGCGCGACACTGCTGTTCGATGTGGTGGCGTTGACCGTGGGAGTTCGATACTGCCGTGATGTGCGCGTGCGGGAAGCGCTCGGCCATCCACAGTGTCAACGAGCCCCACCCGCAGCCGAGCTCGAGGATGTGCTGGCCGTCGGCCAATTCGGCGCGCTCGCCGTACAACTGCAGCATGGCCTCCTCGGCCTCGGCCAGGCTCTCCCCGCCGCGCGGGAAATAGCAGCAGGAGTACTTCAGGCGCGGCCCGAGGCACTGGGCGAAGAACTCGGCCGGCAGCTCGTAGTGCTGCGCGTTCGCCGCCTCGGTGTGGATCGCGAGCGGGCTGGCGCGCAGCGCCTCGATCTGTGCGGCGAAGCGCTCCGATTCGGCCGCGAGAGCCCCGTGTTGTTCGCTGCGCAGCCGTTCGGCGCACATTCTGCGGATGCCGAGGCGCACCAGCGCATCGGGCAACAGGCCGCGCTCGGCGAGCCCAAGCAGGCCGGGTGCCGGACGGTCGACGGGCAGTTCGGCGCGGGAGGACAGTACGGTACTCATCAATCGGCTCCTGGTGGCAGACGGCGGGGGAACCAAGGAAAAAACGGCGAGGTGCTGCGCTGATAGTCGAGATAGTCGGCTCCCCGGGTGCGCACGGCCTGCTGTTCGGTCCAGGGCACGCCACTCAGAAAGCGCAGGAATACGTACATAGTGAGCGGACCGAGCCAGGCGAGCGGTGCGTAGGGCGAACCGACCGACCAGGCTACGTAGGCGAACCAGTGCAGCCATTCGAAGAAATAGTTGGGGTGGCGTGAGTAGCGCCACAGGCCGGCTCGGCAGGTGCGCCCGCGATGGCCGGGTGCGGCACGGAAGCGCGCGAGCTGTCGGTCCGCGAGCGACTCACCGAGCACTCCGAGGAGCCCGATGAGTGCGCCGGCGGCGAGCCACGGCGGCCGCAAATGAGCATTGGCGGCGACCGCGACGAACGGCAGCGCGAACAGCGGGATCGAGACCGCCTGCATCTGGAAGAACGCAAACCAGCGCCCCTGCGCACCGCGCCAGCGGGCACGCAGCGCCTGATAGCGGCCATCTTCCGGCTCGCCGCGCACGCGCCTGGCAAGATGCCGCGCCAGGCGCATGCCCCACAGGCCGCCGAGCAGGGCGAGGGACACACGCGCCGTGAGTGCACCGGCGCCGACGGCGGCCAACAGCCAAGCGCCGCTGACGAGCAGCATTGCCCACAACACATCTGCGATACCTGCATTGTGCCGGCGGCGCTGCCACAGCCAGCCGAGGCACATCACCGCAGCCGACAATGCCCAGAGCACACCGAGCGCGCGGGCGGGACTCATGCGACACCCCGCGCGGGGAGCCAGCGCCGTGCCAGGGCGGTGAGCGCCGGCAGTGCGGCGGCCCAGCCAAGTGCCAGGGCGAGCAGACTGAGCGCCGGTCGCGGTGGAAACATCACTGCGTGCCAGCCGCGCGCAGCTGCCGAATACGAGAGCGGTCCGCCGATGGCCCCGAGCAGCGCGGCGAGCGCGGGGCGCGTATGCAGGTAACCGAACAGCGGCACGATGGTCAGGCCGAAAGCTGCCCATAGCGCAAGCAGCCAGGCGGGCGCGAACGCGAACGGCCAGGCGGCCGCGTAGTGGATCAACCCGGTGCGCACCCAGCAGTTCTCGAGCAGCGTACCCATGGCGAGCGACACGGCGAGCAGTGCCGCCTCCACGCGCCGTTGCGGCGAGACGGTGAGCCGCCAGCCGATGAACACGCACGCGGCGCCGAGGCCGGGCCAGGCGAGCCCGTGCCCGGCGCCGATGACCGCGGCACACCACACCAGTTCATAACCGACGAAGGTCAGCAGCGCACTCACGCGGCACGCTCCGCGCGCTCGTGACGCCAGAGAGGCTTGGCGAACTTCAGGTGCGCCACCCCGATCGAGCGCTCGCGAAACCCCCCTTCACAATAGGCCAGATAGAATTCCCACAATCGGATGAACGGCTCATCGAAGCCGAGCGCGCGCACCGCCGCGAGCCGCGACAGGAAGCGTCTGCGCCACGCCTCGAGCGTGCGCGCATAGGAGTCCCCGAAATCCTCGAACTCGACCAGGGCGAGGTCGCTTGCGCGGGTCTTGGCCGCGAGTATGGCGTGCACGGAGGGAATGAAGCTGCCCGGAAACACATGCCGCTTGATGAAGTCCACCGCGCGCAAGGCCTGCGCGTAGCGGTGATCCTCGATGGTGATCGCCTGCAGCAGCGCCACGCCATGCGGCGCGAGCAGACGGTCGATGGCACTGAAGTACTCCTCGAGGTGATCGGCGCCGACCGCCTCGATCATCTCGATCGAGACCAGCTTGTCGTACTGACCGGTGAGTTCGCGGTAATCCTTAAGCAATACCTCGATCCGCCCGGTGAGACCGGCGGCGCGCACCCGCTCGCGCGCGAGCTCATATTGCCGGCGGGAGATGGTCGTGGTCGTCACCCGGCAGCCGTAATGGCGCGCCGCGTGCAGCGCGAGGCTGCCCCAGCCGGTACCGATCTCGAGCAAGTGATCATCGCGGCGCAATGCCAGCCGCCGGCACACCGCCTCGAGCTTGCGCGCCGAGGCCACATCGAGCGTGTCGGTCGCCTCGAGCCACAGTGCCGAGGAGTACATCAGATCCCTCGAGAGGAACTGTTCGAAGAACTCGTTGCCGAGATCATAGTGCGCGGCGATGTTGCGCTGGCTTCCGGTGCGGGTGTTGTTTCGACTTGTGTGCCAGAGGCGCCGCACGGCGCCGGCGAGGTGCGCCCAGCCGCTCTCGAGCCCATCGAGCAGATTGCGGTTGCGCACCAGCAGCCGTACCAGCGCTACTAGTGCATCGGACTCGTCCAGTCCGGGCGCCGAACAGCGCCACAGTCCGGCCATGTAGGCCTCCCCGGCCCCGACACTGCCGCTGGCGGCGACCATCCGATAGAACGCCGGATCGAGCACCTCAAGGCGCACGTGCGGTCCGTCGACGCCGCGGCCCATGAGAAGGCTGCCGTGCGCATCGCGCAGCTCGAGCCGGCCATGCTGCAGCGCACTGAGGCGAGCGAGCAGCCGTGCACGCAGGAAGCGATCGAGCGCACCGGTGCGCGGGCGGTTCAAGTCGGCGGCGACGGAATTCATGCGGAACCTCGTAGACGTTGAGGATGGTCGTAGACCGGCGTGTGCTTCAGCCACAGACGCAGCGCCTGCCAATAAATTGCCCCGATCACCTGGGTGCTCATCAGAGGAAATCGCCACAGCACACGGGCGAGGCTCGCGCCCGTCAGCGCGCGTCGGGTCAGATCGAGGTCGGCCTCGAGTTCGCGCGCGCCGCTGCGCTGTACCGACATGTGCACGCGCAGTCGCTCTGCCGGTGCGCTGAAGCGCCACTGGTAGGTGCGCTCGAGTGGCAGGAACGGCGAGACGTGAAAAGTCTTGTCGAACTCCCAGCACCAGTGGCGGCCTCGGCGCTGCGCCTGGGAGAGCGGCAGGACGTAGGCGTGACGCTCCTTCCACGGCGTGTTGGTGATCTCGGCAACGATCGCTGCGAGCTCCCCGCCCACCTCATGGCAGTAATAGAAGCTCACGGGGTTGAAGATGTAGCCGCCATAGCGCAGATGAGCCAGCAGTCGCACCGGTCCGGCCGGTCGCGTGCCGGTGTGTTGTGCGACCAGCGTGCGGGCCGCTTCGGCGAGCGGCAGCGAGGTCGGTCCAAGGTAATCGGTGCGGCGAAACTCAGCGAGATTGCGCCGCTCGAGCGACCACAGCCAGCGGGTGGCGAATACCTGTTCGAGCTCATCGAGATCGAGCAACAGCTGCGTAATGCGGTAGCCGAACGCGTGCCGTCGCGGCTCGAGGCGCCAGTGGCGCACGACACCCTCGTACACCGCACTGTTCAGTGTGTGCGCAACGCTCATGCCGCGTCCTTGCGCGATGCTCCGCAGTCCGGGCTTGCATCCAGGGCGTCGACCACGGCGTGGGCGCTGCGCATGCCATCTTCGTGAAAGCCCCAGCCCCAGTAGGCGCCGGCGAACCACGTGCGGTTGACGCCTTGGATCTCGGTGCGCCGGCGCTGTGCCGCGACTGCCGCATGGGTGTGAACCGGATGCGCATAGCGGATGCTGCGCAGCACCTTGGCCGGATCGATCGCTGCGCTGCGATTGAGTGTGACGATGAGCGGCTGCGGTGCGTTGAGTCCCTGCAGCAGGTTCATGCAATAGCTCACCGTGCAGGGTGCGTCCGGCTCGCGTGGCACGTGCGCGTTCCATGCCGCCCAGGCCTTGGGATTGCGCGGCAGGAGTGAGGCGTCGGTGTGCAGGACCGCCTCGTTCGGCTGATACGCGATCGCACCCAGGACGGTTCGCTCGGCGGGACTTGCATCCGCCAGCAGCGCCAAAGCCTGATCGCTGTGACAGGCGAGTACGACCTGGTCGAAGCGCTCGGTACCTGCGGTGTGGGTCACGCTGACCCCATGGGCATCGCGGCGTACGCTCTGCACCGGGCAGGCGAGCCGCTCCTGCACGCGCCAGCGCGCCCGCAGCGCCCGCACGTAGCTGGCCGATCCACCACAAACCACGCGCCATTCGGGGCGGCCGCGCACCGAGAGCATCTGGTGGTTGGCCATGAACTGCACCAGATAGCGGGCGGGAAACGACAGGATGCAACTCGGCGGTGAGGACCACAGTGCCGAAGCCATGGGTACGAGATGATCGTCGCGAAAGGCCGCGCCGTAGCGGCCCGCGGCCAGATACTCCGCGAGCGTCGGGCCCGGCTCCTCCGCCTCGAGCAGCGCCGGCGCCTCGCGGTAAAAGCGCAGCAGATCGCGCACCATGCCGAGGAAACGCGGCGAGAACAGGTTGCGCCGCTGGCAGAACAGCGTATCGACCCGGGTGGCGTTGTACTCGAGCCCGCTCGCCTCGTTGCGCACGGAGAAGCTCATGGTGGTCGGCTGCGAGGCCACCTGCAGCTCATCGAGCAGCGCGCTGAACAGCGGGTAATGCCGGGGGCTGAATACGATGAATCCGGAGTCGACCGCGTACTGGCGGCCGGCCAGGGTGATCTGGTGGGTGTGGGTGTGCCCGCCGAAGTACGCATTCGCCTCGTACAGCGTGACCTCATGTCGCGCTGAGAGCCGCCAGCTCGAGGCGAGCCCGGCGATGCCTGCGCCGATGACTGCGATCCGCATGGCCTCAGCGCTCCGCGGATTCGAGCACGTGCGCGGGCAGTCGTTTCAGCCCGCTGATCAGGCCGAGGCGCTCGAGCAGCCGCAGCCCATACCAGGTGAGATCGATCTCCCACCACAGGAACCCCTGGCGGGCAGTGGCCGGGTAGCGATGGTGATTGTTGTGCCAGCCTTCCCCGAAGGTCAGCAGCGCCAGCAGCCAATTGTTGCGGCTGTCATCGGGGGTGAGGAAGCGGCGCGAGCCCCAGCGGTGGCCGAGCGAGTTGATGGTGACGGTGGCGTGAAACAGCACCACCGTCGAGACGAAAAAGCCCCAGACCAGAAGCTGCGGACCATCGGTGCCGAGCTGCGGGGCGAAACGCTGCAGCGCTGCGCCGAGCGCGTACAGCACGAGCGCGAGCGACACGGGCACTGCGATGTCGAAGCGGTCGAGCCAGCACAGTTCGGGATATCGGGCGAGATCGGCAACGCGCTTCAGATCGGTGTCGAAGGCGCCTCGGGTGAGGAACCAACCCATGTGGCTCCAGAGAAAGCCATGCACACGGGGCGAGTGCGGATCACCCGCCGTGTCGGCGCTGCGGTGATGATTGCGATGGTGCGCGGCCCACCACAGTGGGCCGCGCTGCACACAGGCGGCGCCAATCAGCGCAAACAGCAACTGCACCCCGCGCGAGGCGCGAAATGCGCGATGCGAAAAGCCGCGATGATAAAAACCGGTGATGGCGAACATGCGCACCGCATAGAGCACGCCGGCCACGAGCAGTGCCGTCGGCGAGAAGCCGCACCACAGGGCCCCGAGGCATCCCAGATGCAGCAGGATGAAGGGCACCGCGCGCAGCCAATCGATGCGATCGGCGCGGCTCGGATCGAGCGGGTTGCCGCTCTGGCGGGTGTCGAACCAGCGGCGCAGCGTTTCCCGGCGCGACGGACGGGCCGAGCCGGCGGGAACGGGGGCAGGTACGGGATACACGCTCATCGTCGGGCACCAGTGGGGACTCTGGTGCGCTATACGGAGCGGCACAGCATTTGGATGCACGCCGCACCCGACGCGCAGCGCTTCGGGGGGCTCCCCGGGGATGAGGAGGGCTCAGACCGGCCGTTGCAACGAGGCGCGCAGGCGCAGAGCCGCTGCCGCGGGACCGGCGGCGGCGGGCGCTGCGCCGATGGCACCGGCGGCGATTACCGGCCCGGTGGGTGCTCCGGTGGGCGATCCACCGTGCGGCTCGATCGAGACCGCAAGGCGCGCGGTGGGCCCGAGGCGTGCGACCAGAGTGGCGCTGAGTCGCAGCGTGATCGGTGCCTGGGTCGAGATCAGGCCGACTGCAATCGGTCGTCCGCCCTGGGGAATGAGCCACAGCTCGGGTGTGCGGTTCGGCTGCACCGGCAACGGCGTGGCCGGCACCACGATCATGCGCGCCTTGCCAATGTCCATCGTCGCGGTCCACCCCACCTGGCCATCGTTCTCGGTGATGGTGGCCGCCATGTAGGGGATGGCCGGCGTGGGAGGGCGGCGCACGAGCAGGAACACCAGGGCGGCGCAGGCCGCCGCGAGCAACGCCCCGCTGCCGAGCGTCAGCCAGTGCCACAGCGGCAGATTGTCCCAGAGCCGCATGCGGCGATCCGGATCCGGTCCGTCGAATTCGAGGCGCGTACGGATGCGTTGCCAGAGTCGGGGCGGGGGGGGCTCGGGCGCGATCGCCTCGGCGAGCGGTGCGAGCCGCCGTCCCCACTCCGCGACGGCGCTCGCCGCCGCGGCGCCGTCAGCCAGCTCCTGCTCGACGGCGGCGCGTGCATCGGCATCGAGCACCCCGAGCACGTACTCGGCGTAGCGCAGATCGCTAGCGTCCTCGTTGAGCGGCGTATTCATGTCTCGAGGCAGGTGCGCAATTGCAGAAGGGCCCTACGGATCCAGCTTTTCATCGTGGCGAGCGGCACTTCGCACCGCATTGCCAATTCCTTATACGTAGCACCGCTGAAGAAGGCTTCACGCACCGAGCGGCTGTATTTTGAATCCAGCTGGCCAAGGCAACGCTCGAGCCGTCGGTAATCCTCGCTCGCCTCGGCCTCGCCGGCCGGTCCGCGGCTTTCATCGGGTAGCTGCTCAAGGCCGAGCGGATCGCTGTGGGTGTCCTCGCGCCGCTGGCGCAGCCGGTCTATGGCCCGGTTGCGCACCAGGGTCGTCAGCCAGGTGTTGGCGCTTGCGAGGGTGGCGTCATAGCCGTCCGCACGGCGCCAGATGGAGATGAAGGCTTCCTGGAGCACTTCCTCGGCCTCGCCGCGATCGCGCAACATCCGCACGCACAGGCCAAACAGCCGCGGGGAGGTCAGCTCGTAGAGCCGGGCGAATGCCGCGCGGTCGCGCATCGCGGTGCGGGAGAGCAGTCGCTCGAGCGTCTCGGTCTCGGTGGACGTGTCGTTCATCAACTGACCGCGCCAAAGTGCCTGTCATGGGGGACGGAGCCGCGGCAAACCATGGCGCTGCGCATTCGAGGGGCCCGTCCAGGTGTGAGGATTGTCATTGAAAATACCGTCCCGTTCAAGCACACCGTCCAGCCCGTGGCTGCGCCCGATCCGCAAGTCGGTACTTGCCGCAGCGGGGGGCGTATCGGTCGCCATTCCCGCGCCTGTGCGCCTGTACTAATCTGCACGGGCCATGACAAAGCGCAACGCAGTTTCAGTGCGCAGCCAAGGCGTAACGGCGCGCACCGTGTGGTGCGTTCGGGATGCGCTCCTCGCCCGGTTCGATCCGGCCGCAGAGTCCGACCCCGCGCGCGCTGTCTGCTCGCGCGGTGCGCAGGCCGCGGCGGCCGCACTCACAGAGGGTGGAAACGATGATTAACGGAACCGTTGTTGACCTGTCCCGCATCCAGTTCGCAGCGACCGCGCTGTATCACTTTCTGTTCGTGCCCCTGACGCTCGGGCTGAGCTTTCTGCTTGCGGCCATGGAGACCGTCTACGTCACCACCGGCAAGCCGATCTACAAGCAGATGGCGATGTTCTGGAGCCGGTTGTTCATGATCAACTTCGCGCTCGGCGTTGCGACCGGGCTCACCATGGAGTTTCAGTTCGGCACGAACTGGTCGTTTTATTCGAGCTTCGTCGGGGACATCTTCGGCGCACCGCTCGCGATCGAGGGCCTCATGGCCTTCTTCATGGAGTCGACCTTCATCGGATTGATGGTGTTCGGCTGGCAACGTCTGTCCAAGGGACAACACCTGGCGGTCACCTGGCTGGTGGCGCTCGGCTCGAACCTCTCGGCGCTGTGGATCCTGGTCGCGAACGGCTTCATGCAGAATCCTCGGGGCGCAGCTTTCGATCCGATCACGATGCGGATGCATCTGACCAGCTTTCAGCAGCTGATTTTCAGTCCCGATGCGCAGTCGAAGTTCGTCCATACCAGCATCGCCGGTTATGTGACCGGCGCGGCGTTCGTCGCCGGGGTGAGTGCGTTTTACATGCTGCGTAAGCGGCATATGGACCTCGCCAAGCGTTCCTTTCGCATCGCCGTGCTGTTTGGCGTGCTCGCCACGATCGGCGTGGTGACGCTCGGCGATGCGCTCGGGTTCGTGGACGCCAAGGCGCAGCCGACCAAGCTTGCTGCCATGGAAGGGCTGTGGCGCAGCGAACCGGCACCCATGCCGTTCAATGTCATCGCCATCCCGGAGCAGGCCGAGCAGCGCAATCTCGATGCGGTGCAGGTACCGGCGGTGCTCTCGCTGCTGGTCACCCACTCGCTCACCGGCACGGTCCCGGCCATCGATACGCTCGAGAAGCGCGCGGAACGGAGAATCGAGAACGGGATTCCGGCGGTCGAGGCGCTGAAGGCGCTTTCGCACGATCCGCAGGACGCCAGTGCCATGGCGCAGTTTGATGCGCACAAGGCCGACCTCGGTTACGGCTTTCTGGTGCAGCGCTATGCGCCGCGACTCACTCAGGTCACGCCGGCGGAGATCCAGAGGGCTGCGAAGGACACAATCCCACCCGTCGCAGCGGTGTTCTGGTCGTTCCGGGTGATGGTGGGCCTGGGGCTGCTGATGCTCGCGTTCTTCGTGCTCGCCACGCTTTACTCGCTGCGCGACCGGATTCAGAAGAAGACCTGGATACTGAAGGTCGCCGTCTGGATGATTCCGGTGCCGTTCCTTGCCGATGAGGCCGGCTGGCTGGTCGCCGAACTCGGCCGCCAGCCATGGACGGTGTACGGTGTGCTGCCGACGTGGATGAGTGCCTCGACGCACAGTGTCGGGTACATGGCGTTCTCGCTGATCGGCTTCGTCGCCTTGTATTCGATCTTCATTGCCGTCGAGATGTACCTGATGGTCCGCGCCATCAGACTCGGTCCGCCGGAGCATGGCGGGGGAGGCGCAGAGCATTCGCGTCCGACGCTCGCGCCGCGGCCGGTCCCGGCTGCGCCCTACGGCACCAAACTGGAGGGTTGAGTCATGAATACCTTTGCAACCGCGCAAGTCATCTGGTGGCTGCTGCTCGGCGTGCTGCTCATCGGCCTTGCGGTCATGGTCGGCATGGACATGGGCGTCGGGGCGATTCTGCGCTACGTGGGACGCACCGATGTGGAGCGGCGCGTGGCGCTGAACATCATCGGTCCGCATTGGGACGGCAATCAGGTGTGGTTCATCCTTGGCGGTGGAGCGATCTTCGCGGCCTTTCCGCTCATCTACGCCACGGCGTTCTCCGGCTTTTACGTGGTGATGCTGCTGCTGCTGTGGACGATGATCATGCGGCCGATCGGATTCGAATACCGCAGCCGTATCGACAACCCGGCTTGGCGTAACGTGTGGGACTGGGCGCTCGTGGTGAGCGGGGCGGTGCCGATGATCATCTTCGGTGCGGCCTTCGGCAATTTGTTTCACGGCGTGCCGTTTCATTTCGACTGGGACATGACCTCCTATTACACGGGCAGCTTTCTCGCGCTGCTGAACCCGTTTGCCGTGATGGCCGGCGTGCTGTCGCTGTCGCTGTCGGCCATGATGGGTTCGCTGACCGTCATGAACGGTGCCGAGGGCGCGCTGTTTCAGCGTGCGCGCGCTCTGGCACAGGTCGCGGGACTGGTGGCCATGGCGCTGTTCGCGATGGGCGGGTTCTGGGTGCATGCGCTGCCCGGCTACCAGCTGCTCAGCGTGCCCGGACTCGGCGTGCCGCAGACCCCGCTGCAGCAGACCGTGGGCGTTGGTGGCACCTGGTTGCAGAACTTCGGCGCACATCCGCTGCTGTGGCTCGTGCCTCTGCTCGGCTTCGCGGGCATGCTGGGGGCGGTGCTTGCGGCCCGGGCCGCACGCTCGCATCTGGGCTGGTGGCTCGGTGCCGGCGCATGGATCGGCGTGATCGGCAGTGCCGGGGCGGCGCTGTTCCCCTTCATGTTGCCCTCGAGCAGCGATCCGTCGATGAGCCTTACCGTGTGGAATTCCAGCTCGAGCGAGCTGACGCTATTGTGGATGATCGGGTTCGCGGCGGTGTTCGTGCCGCTGATCCTCTGGTACACCAGTTGGGCATTCTGGGTGATGCGCGGCAAGGTGAGCGAGGAGAGGGTGGTCAACGACGAACACGCTTATTGAGGGCACGAAGATGCGCAGCTTTCTCTACTTCATCCTGTTTTTGCTCCTGGCCATCATCGTCACCGTGCTTGCGGCGATCCTCGGCAACGAGGGGGCCTGGTACTTCGCATGGCTCATCGGCACCACCATGATCGTGCTGGTGAGCGCCGCCGGCGGTGCGATGCTCGATGCCCACGAGGAGCACCTCGACCAGATGCACTCGGATGAGCAGCGTCCCCAGAGCTGAGCGGACCCGAGTTGGTGTCTGAGGCGGCGGCGGACGCCCCATCGCCCGGCAACCGCGCCGCCGCACAGTGGCTGCACAGACAGGCCCGCGGGATCCGCGGACCGCTGGTGCGCACCGCGCTGCTCGCTGCTTTGCTGGCGTGCGCTCTGCTCGGGCAGGCGTGGGTGCTCGCGGTGCTCCTGGCCGCCGGGGTGTTCGAGCAGGCCCCATTGCGCCAGCTGTGGCCGCTGGGGCTGCTGCTGCTGCTCCTGGCCCTGCTGCGCTTCGTGCTGGCCGTGGGTGCACGCCAGGCCGCATTTCGGGGTGCTCAACGCCTGGCGCAGACGCTGCGCTCCCGACTGCTGCGCGGCGCCCAGGCTCTCGGCCCCTATGGCCTGCGTGCGCAGTCGAGCGGGGATCTGATCACCCGGCTGGTCGACGGCATCGAGGCCATTCTCGCCTACTTCGCGCGCTACCTGCCGCAGA
The DNA here is from genome assembly GCA_027324195.1 of Gammaproteobacteria bacterium. GTDB lineage: Bacteria > Pseudomonadota > Gammaproteobacteria > Steroidobacterales > Steroidobacteraceae > 13-2-20CM-66-19. The sequence goes on from DAHVTM010000035.1 coordinate 12,947, forward strand.
TGTTGGCTGCGGTTCTCGTGCCGTGCGTGCTCGTGCTGGCCATCCTGCCGGTCGACTGGCTCTCGGGGCTCGTCCTGCTGCTGACCGCCCCACTCATCCCGCTATTCATGGTGCTCGTCGGCAGGGCCGCCGCCCGCGCGAGCGAGCGCCGCTACGCGCAATTGACGCGGCTCGGCGCCGCATTCATCGAGGCGCTCGGCGGTCTGCTCACGTTGCGCCAGCTCGGGGCTGCCGAGCGGTTTGCCGCGCACCTGGAGGCCGAGAGCGAGACGTATCGAACGCTGACGATGCAGGTGCTGCGCGTGGCGTTTCTCTCCGCCCTCGTGCTCGAGTTCTTCGCGATGGTGAGCATCGCCATCGTCGCGGTGTTGATTGGCTTTCGGCTGCTGTGGGGAGAGTTGCCGCTACGGGCCGGGTTGTTCGTGCTGCTGCTGGCACCGGAGTTCTATCTGCCGCTGCGCGCGCTGGGGGCATTGCGCCACACGCGGATGGATGCCCTGGCCGCAGCCGAGCATCTGGCAGCATTTGACGCCGGTGCGCCTGCGCCCGCCATACCCCTCAGCGGCGCCGCCGCGGTGCGCGGCAGTCCATCCCCACAGATTCAGCTGCAGCGCGTCACGTACCGCCATCCGGGCCGCGAGGTCGGCATTCGCGACTGCGATCTGGTGATCAGACCCGGTCAGGTGACGGCGCTCGTCGGGACGAGCGGCTGCGGCAAGAGCACGCTGCTCAGTCTCCTGCTCGGCTTCGCGGCACCCGAGCAGGGCCGCATCCTGATCGATGGGCTCGAGCTGGCCCGACTCGATCCGGCGCAGTGGCGCGAGTGTGTGGCCTGGGTGCCGCAACAGACCCACATCTTCGAGGGCACGGTGCGCGAGAATCTGCTGCTTGCCGCGGCGCGCGCCGATGCAGCTGCGCTCGATCGGGCGGTCGAGGCCAGCGGCTTTGCCGAGGTGCTGGCGAGATTGCCGAGCGGGTGGGAAACGGTACTCGGTGAGCGCGGGCTGGGACTGTCGGGCGGTGAGCTGCAGCGTCTGGCGCTGGCGCGCGCGCTGCTGCGCGAGCGAGCCCGGGTGTGGCTGTTCGATGAGCCGACGGCGCACCTCGATGGCGCGGGCGCCCGCTCGATCGAGGCACTGATCCGCGCCGCGGCGGTCAATCGCACCGTGCTGCTCGCCGTGCACCGATTGGGCGCGGCGCGCGCAGCCGACTGGCTCGTCGTGCTGCGCGAGGGGCGGATCGTCGAGCAAGGCCCGCCGCTCGAGCTTGAACGTGCCGGTGGTGCATACCGCGCACTGCTGCAGGCGGAGCAGTCATGAGGGCGAGCCTGCCGCCGATGTTGCGTCGGCTGCTCGCGGTGTCGTATCCCGAGCGGCGTTGGATGCTCGGCGGCGCCGCGCTCGCGCTGCTCGCCGCACTGGCGGCCGTCGGTCTGATGAGTGTGTCCGGGTGGTTCATCGCGGCCATGGCTCTGGCCGGAGCGGGGGGGCTTGCGATCAACTACTACACGCCGGCGGCTGCGATCCGCCTGTTCGCGATCTTGCGCAGCGGCGGTCGCTACGGGGAGCGTGTGGTCACACACGAGGCCACATTACGGGGACTGTCGCGGTTGCGCGTGTGGTTGTTCCGTCGGCTGATTCCACTTGCGCCGGCGCGGCTCGCGGCGCTGCGCAGCGGCGAGCTGTTCGCGCGACTGCGTGCCGATGTCGATGCGTTGGAGCACTTTTATCTCGCCGTGATGGTTCCTGCCGCCGTGGCCTTGCTGAGCGTCGCTCTCGCCATTGCGCTGTGCCTGGTGGTTCTGCCTGCCGCCGCGGGCATACTGCTCATCGGCGCATTGCTGGCCGGGGTGTTGGCGCCGCTTTGGCTGCAGCGCCGAGCGGCGCCGGATGCGGCACTGGCGGTGCGCGAGAGCGCCGAGTTGCGCGGTCAGCTGCTCGATGCGCTGCGCGGGCACGCGGAGCTGCTCGCCTGGGGCGCGGTCGAGACGCACAGCGCCCGCATCAATGCGCTGGCGGCGCGCCTGGATGCGCGACGAACTCATCTCGAGGTGCACGAGGCGCTCGGTGGTGCAGTGGTCGGATTGTGCGCGCAGCTGACGCTGCTCGCGGTGCTGGTGTTGGCTCTCGCGGCCGTACATCGTGACCGGCTGTCCCCGCCGCTTCTGGTCCTGCTCGCGCTGCTGGTGCTCGCGTCCTTCGAGCTCATCGGTCCACTGTCCGAGGCGTTGACCAAATGGTCTGCGACCATGGCCTCGTGCGAGCGCGTGTTTACCCTCGCCGACACCGAGCCGCCGTTCAGGGAGCCGCCGGTCTCGGCCCCGGTGCCGCCTCGGCCCGCCATCGTGTTCGAAAACGTCTGGTTGCGCTACGACCCCAACGCACCGTGGGCGCTGCAGAATCTCAATCTGACGCTGGCGCCGGGTGCCAGGGTGGCGGTGGTGGGCGCCTCGGGCGCTGGCAAGAGCTCCGTGCTGGGCGCTTTGTTGAAACTATACCCGCTTGAGCGCGGACGCGTGCTCTTCGGTGATCAGCCGCTCGAGGCGCTGCAGGGGGACGTGCTCAGACGGCATGTTGCGGTGATCGCCCAACAGACCGTCCTGTTCAATCAGTCGCTGCTCGAGAACCTGTTGCTGGCGGCTCCGCAAGCCGATGCGGGCCGGATCGAGCGAGCGGTCAGCCTGGCGCAGCTGGATGCATTCGTCGGCTTACTGCCGCAGGGTTACGACACGGTGCTCGGTGAGGCGGGCGCACTGGTCTCCGGGGGCGAAGCGCGGCGGATCGCCATCGCCCGCGCGCTGTTGCAGGACGCCCCGGTGCTGGTGCTCGATGAGCCGACCGAGGGGTTGGATGCGCGCACGGCCCGCGAGCTGTATGTCGCCCTCGCGGCCGCCGCGCGGGGGCGCACGTTGTTGCTGATCACGCACCGGTTGAGTGGGCTCGCCCAGCTGGTCGATGAGGTGCTCGTGATGAGAGCGGGCGTCCTGTGCGCGCGATTGAGCGTCGAGGAGTATCTGCGCGGACAGAGCAACTCTTGAGACAGGCGGCGGCGGTCGGGCTGGAATATGTCGCCAACGGCATTGGCGCGGACAAAATCAAGGAGTAAATTCACAGAATTAGAAGCTCGGACGCCTCCGTGGCGCCACCCCGGGACTTCGCGCTTGCCACGGGGCCCGCGGCGCACGGCCGGCCCAGGAGACACAGAATGAGAAAAACGCTGGGCACGATGCTGCTGACGCTGTTGCTGGGATGGGCCGGAGCGGCCACGGCGGCCGGCTTCACCTTCGGTCAATGGCGGGTCTCGAGCACCGCCGATGGACACTTTTCCTACGCTGCCACGGTCAATCGCCGGGGTGAGGTATTTGGCGAGTTCTGCGCCTTCAAATCCGGCTCCTGCCACTGGCTGCTGGCCGTGCACACGCCGTGCCGCTTCGGCGACGTCTACCCCGTGCTCGCCAATTCCGCCGCCGGCGCCACGCCGATTGCGATTTTCTGCATCGGGGCGATCGGCCGGCACACTTATGGCATGGCGCTGATGAACACTCGCAAGCTTGAGGCGAGCATCGCGAACGCTCAGCGGGTGGGATTCGCCGTGCCGCTCGGCGAGGGCCGATTCGCGTTTGCGCACTTTGCGCTCCTCGGGCGTCTGCAGGCAATGGCGCTGCTACAGCGCTCGTTCTCGGCTCAGGTCGAGCAGCGGCGGCGGATCCGTTCCCGCGAAACCCGCCTCTGAGCCCGCGGCGTCCGCCGCGGGCGGGCGTCCCATCGCCCTCGGTCATCCGCTAGGCGCGCCGGGGGCGAGCGGGCGGCCGGGGGATGTGGTTAAAATAGTAGCCTATACCCTTGCGGATGCGCATCGCGCTCCGGTCGGCACCGGGTGGTGTCTCCGGAGCGCGCGCGCGTGCCCGCCCGAGGACACAGGAGAATGGGTGTCGTGGATAAACGCGTGATGTGGCGACGGATGGTCATCGTGGTGGTGGCGATGGCGCTCGTATTGGGCGGGGTGGTTGCCTGGAATGCCGTCAAGGCGCACTTCATTCGCAAGTTCATGGCGATGAACGCCGCGCAGCCGCAGACGGTGAGCACCGTGACGGCGCGCTATTCACAGTGGCAGCCGCAGATGCGCGCGGTCGGGAGCCTGCGTGCGGTGCACGGGGTCGAGGTGACCACGCAGCTTGCCGGCATGGTGCAGAGCATCGATTTCCGCTCCGGTGAGAGCGTGCGCGCCGGGCAGGTGCTGGTGCAGCTCAATGCGGCTCCGGATATTGCCCAGCTGCACGCGTTGCAGGCCGCCGCGCACTATGCGTCCCTCACCTACCAGCGCGACGTGCTGCAGTACAAGGCGCAGGCGATTGGCAAGGCGACGCTCGACGCCGCCACGGCGAACTGGAAGAGCGCCGAGGCACAGAAGCGGGCCCAGGCAGCCCTGGTTGCCGAGAAGACCGTACGCGCACCATTCAACGGCCGGCTCGGCATCACGACGGTCAATCCCGGGCAGTATCTGCAACCCGGCACGACAATCGTCAGCCTGGAGTCGCTGGATCCGATCTTCGTGGATTTCCATCTGCCCCAGGGCGATCTGTCGCGCATCCACATCGGGGAGTCCACGCGCGTCACCGCCGGTGCGTTTGCGGGCCAAACCTTCACCGGGCGGGTGACCTCCATCGATCCTCTGGTCGATCCCTCGACGCGCAATTTCGAGGTTGAGGCGACCATCCAAAATCCGCAACGGCTGCTGCGTCCGGGCATGTTCGTGAACACCGAAGTTGACGCGGGCCACAAGCGCAACTATCTCACCCTGCCGCAGACGGCGATCACCTACAACCCATACGGCGACACGGTATTTGTGGTGCATCCGGCGGCAGGTCCCAAGGCGCACCCGACGGTCGAGCAGGTGTTCGTGACCCTCGGCCCGACGCGCGGCGATCAGGTCGCAGTGCTGAAGGGCATTCGCGTCGGCGATGTGATCGTGAGCAGCGGGCAGCTGAAGCTGAAGAACGGCTCTGCCGTGCTCATCAACAACAGCGTGCAGCCGCTCGACGAGGCGAACCCTTCGCCGCAGGAACACTGAGGCAGCTGGCGTGAAGTTCACTGAAATCTTCATCCGCCGGCCGGTGTTGTCGGCGGTCGTCAGCCTGCTGATGCTGGTGCTGGGTCTGCGTGCAATCTTCCAGCTGCCGGTTACCCAGTATCCGAAGACCGAGAGCGCGGTCATCACCGTCACCACCTATTACTACGGTGCGGACGCGAACACCGTCGCCGGGTTCATCACCCAGCCGCTCGAGGCGGCCATCGCCCAGGCCCAGGGCATCGATTACATGTCCTCCTCCTCGAGCACGGGCAGCTCGGTGATCACGGCGGTGCTGCGGCTCAATTACAACGCCAACCACGCCCTCACTGAGATCAGTGCCCAGGTGAATGCGGTGCGCAACCAGTTGCCGCCGCAGGCCCAGCTGCCGGTGATCAAGCTGTCCAAGAACCAGACGACCGACACCATGTATGTCGGGTATTTCAGCAAGGTGCTGCCGACCAACGCGCTGACGGACTTTCTGTTGCGCGTGGTGCAGCCGCAGCTGAACGCCATACCCGGAGTGCAGTTCGCCGAGATCAACGGCGGACGTACGTTCGCGCTGCGCGCCTGGCTCGATCCGCAGCGCATGTCCGCACACGGAGTCACGGCCGGCGATGTCTACCAGGCCCTGGCCGCCAATAACTACCTGTCGGCCGCTGGCCAGACGCGCGGGCAAATGGTGAGCGTCAAGCTCTCCGCCACGACCAATCCGAACAGCCTGCGCGAGTTCCGCAACCTGGTGATCCGCGACCAGAACGGCGCCATCGTGCGGCTGAAGGACGTCGCCACCGTGGTGCTCGGTGCCCAGAATTACAACTCGGCGGTGCGCTTCAGCGGGCGTCCCGGGGTGTTCATCGGCATCCAGGCGGCACCGAACGCGAGCGTGCTCACCGTCGCGAGCAAGGTGCGCGCTGCCCTGCCGGTCATCGCCCGGCAGTTGCCTCACGGCATCACCCAGAAAATCGTCTTCGACGGCACGACGTTCATCTATGCATCCATCATTGATGTGGTGCGCACGTTGGTCGAAACGCTGCTGATCGTCACGGCGGTCATCTTCCTGTTTCTCGGTAGTCCGCGCGCCGCGGCGGTGCCGGCGCTGGCCATGCCGCTGTCCATCGTGGGCGCCTTCATCTTCATGCTGGCGCTCGGTTATTCTATCAACCTGCTGACGCTGCTCGCGCTGGTGCTGGCGATCGGGCTGGTGGTCGATGATGCGATCATCGTGGTGGAGAACATCGATCGGCACATGAAGGAAGGCCGACCTCCGCTTGATGCGGCGATCCTGGGCGCGCACGAGCTGAATGGGCCCATCATCGCCATGACCGTGGTGCTGGTGGCCGCCTATGCGCCAATCGCCTTTCAGACCGGACTGACCGGGGCGCTGTTCACGCAGTTCGCCTTCACCCTGGTCGGCGCCGTGACCTGCTCGGCGATCATCGCCCTCACGCTCTCCCCGATGCTGAGCTCGCGCATCTTCCGCAGTGAACAGGAGGACGGCCGCTTTGCGCATCTGCTCGATCGTGCATTCAACCGGCTGCGGTCGGGCTATCGACGCGTGCTGTCGAGCTGGCTGGCAACCTGGCCGACGCTGATCGTTCTGGGTTTGATTCTGCTCGGCAGCGTGTTCTATCTGTTCAGCACCTCCAAGACGCAGCTCGCCCCGCAGGAGGATCAGGGCGTGGTGCTCTACCAGTTGATCGGGCCGCCGGACGCGACGCTGCAGCAGATGCAGGTGTACTCGCAGCAGATCTTCAAGGCTGCCGACACCCTGCCGGAGTACCGCCAGGTGTTTCAGATGATTGGCGCTCCGTCGGTCAGCCAGGGGTTCGGCGGCATCCTGCTCAAGCCGTGGGATGAGCGCACGCGCAACGCGACCCAGCTGCAGCAGTTGCTGCAGAAGCGCTGGAATCGCATCGCCGGGGCACACGTGGCGGCATTCCAGTTTCCCTCGCTGCCCGGGGCGAGCGGCCTGCCCCTGCAGTTCGTGATCACCACCGCGCAGCCCGTGCCCAACCTGTACGCGGTTTCGCAGAAAGTGCTCGCGGCGGCACGCGCGAGTGGGCTGTTCTTCTTCGTCGATTCCGATCTGAAGATCGACCAGCCGCAGGACAAGATCGTGGTCGACCCCGATAAGGTCGCGGACCTCGGTCTCACCCAGCAGCAAGTCGCCAGCACGCTCGGTGCGGCGCTCGGCGGTGGATACGTCAATTACTTCGAGCTCGGCGGACGATCCTACGAGGTGATTCCCCAGGTGCTGCAGAAGTACCGGCTAAATCCGCATCAAGTGCTCGACTACCATCTGCGGACCGCGAGCGGGGCGATCGTGCGGCTCGGAACCGTGGCACATCTGCGGCGGGAAGTCGTGCCGGAGTCGATCAATCACTTTCAGCGATTGAATTCGGCCACCATCGCCGGTGCGCCGGCGGTGCCGCAGGGCGAGGCATTGGCGTTTCTGCGCCACGTGCTGCAGAAAGTCGCCCCGAGCGGCTTCAGCGCGAATTATGCCGGCGAATCCCGCCAGCTCATGAAAGGCTCGAACAGCTTCCTCGCCACCTTCGGGTTTGCGCTGATCATCGTGTTTCTCTCGCTCGCGGCTCTGTTCGAGAGTTTCCGCGATCCGGTGGTCATCCTGGTGTCGGTGCCGGCGGCGCTGTTTGGCGCGTTGCTGTTCATCAATATCGGCGTCACGACGCTCAACATCTACACGCAGGTCGGTCTGGTGACGCTGCTCGGCCTGATCAGCAAACACGGCATTCTCATGGTGCAGTTTGCCAACGATTTGCAACGTGCCGGACGCAGCAAGCTGCAGGCGATCGAAGAGGCCGCCGAGGTGCGTCTGCGCCCGATTCTGATGACCACCGCGGCGATGGTGATGGGTGTGCTGCCGCTGGTGTTCGCCAGCGGTGCCGGCGCGGCTGGGCGGCGCGCAATGGGCATCGTGATCGCGACGGGCCTGTCGATTGGCACGCTGTTCACGCTGTTTATCGTACCGGCGGTCTATCTGCTGCTCGCTGCGGACCACGAACACGAGCGCGAGCAGTCGGCGGCCATACAGCCCGCTGCCGAGTAGGCCGGCCGCGAGCGGAATTTGATCCGCATCAAACCCGTCCGCATGCGCTGCGCTAACGTGCGTGCGGATGGCATTTCACGATTTGCGCAGTTTTCTCGCGCACCTGGACGAGCGCGGCGACTTGCGCCGCGTTTCTGTTGCGGTCAACCCCGAGCTCGAGAGCACGTCGTTTTGTCTGCGCGCCCTGCAGCGCGAGGGTCCGGCGCTGCTGTTCGAACGACCGAGCGGAGCGCAGCACGCCCTTCTCGGTAATCTGTTCGGCCACGCGCGGCGCATCGAGGCGGCGCTCGGGCGCGAGCGGGGTGGTTCGATGCGTGAGCTCGGCGAGCTGCTGGCCGCGCTGAAGGAGCCGCACTGGCCGGGCAATGTACGCGAGGCGATCGCGAGCTGGCCGCAGTTCGCGCAGCTGGCGCACGTCGCCCCGCGGCGCGTGGCGCGCGCCGCATTTCAGGAAAACACACTCGGCGGTGGCCAGATCGATCTGTCGCGGTTGCCCATTCAGCGTTGCTGGCCTGAGGATGTCGCGCGGCTGATCACGCTCGGTCTGGTGGTCACGCGCGGGCCGCGCAAGCAGCGGCAGAATGTCGCGATCTATCGCCAACAGGTGATCGGGCGGGACCGGCTGATCATGCGCTGGCTCGCGCACCGGGGGGGAGCGGGCGATTTCGCCGAATGGCAGGCGGATCGTCCGGGCGAGCCGTTTCCGGTGCTGATCGCGATCGGCACAGATCCGGCGACGCTGCTCGCCGCGGCAGCGCCAATCCCCGACACTCTCTCGGAATTTGAATTTGCAGGCCTGCTGCGCGGGGAGCGCAGCAACGTCGTGCGCTGCGAGCTGACCGGGCTCGATGCCCCGGCAGGTGCGGAGATCGTCCTGGAGGGCTTTATCCAGCCGGGCGATACGGCCGCAGAGGGTCCGTTCGGCGATCACACGGGATACTACAACTCGCAGGCCGCTTTCCCGGTGCTCACGCTCGAGCGGATGCACCTGCGTGACGGGGCGATCTATCAGGGCAGCTACATGGGACGCTCGCCCCATGACGAGCCGTCGGTGATGGCGGTGGCGCTCAACGACGTTTTTGTACCGATCCTGCGCCGAGTCTTTCCCGAAATCGTCGATTTCTACCTGCCCCCGGAGGCGTGCTCGTACCGCTTGGCCGTGGTCAGTATCCGCAAGCGCTATCCCGGCCATGCGCGCCGCATCATGATGGCGGTGTGGTCGTATCTGCGCCAGTTCACCTATACGAAATTCGTGATCATTACCGACGAGGACATCGACGTGCGCAACTGGCAGGAGGTGATCTGGGCGGTCGCGACGCGCGTCGATCCGGCGCGCGATTCGATGCTGGTCGAGAACACCCCGATCGACTACCTCGACTTCGCGAGTCCGGCGAGCGGTCTCGGCTCTAAACTCGGCCTCGATGCGACCAACAAGTGGCCCGGGGAGACCAGCCGCGACTGGGGCCGCCCGATCCGGCTCGATGCGGCTGTCGAACGGCGCGTCGATGCGTTGTGGCGGGAGTGCATGGATCATGGATGAGCGCGGCCCCATCGAGTTGGTCTGCCCTGCGGGCAGTCTGCCGGCCCTGCACGCTGCGGTCGACAACGGCGCCGATGCGGTGTATCTGGGCTTTCGCGACGGGTTGAATGCGCGCAACTTCCCGGGGCTGAACTTCACGGCCGCCGATGCCCGCAGCGGCATCGAGTATGCCCACGGGCGGGGAGTGCGGGTGTTCGTCGCACTGAATGTCTATCCGCGACCGAAGCGCTGGGCGGCGGCCACCGCCGCGGTGGATGCGGCGGTCGAGGCCGGCGCCGATGCGCTGATACTCGCCGATGCGGGGCTGCTCGGCTACGCTGCGCAGAAGTATCCCCAGGTCAACCGCCACCTGTCGGTTCAGGCCTCGGCGAGCAATTGGTGTGCGCTGGAATTCTATCGGCAGCACTTCGGCATCCGCCGCGCCGTGTTGCCGCGCGTACTGTCGGTGGCCCAGGTGCGGCGGGTCATCGAGCGCAGCGGGGTCGAGATCGAGGTGTTCGGCTTCGGCAGCCTGTGCATCATGGTCGAGGGACGTTGCGCGCTCTCGGCGCATGTGACCGGTGAGTCACCGAATACCCACGGAGTGTGCTCCCCAGCGCACGCAGTGCGCTGGCAGGAACTGCCGAGCGGCCGCCAGGTGCGCCTCAGTGGCGTGCTCATCGACGAGTTCGCCCCCGGCGAGGCTGCCGGCTACCCGACTCTGTGCAAGGGTCGCTTCGAGGCAAACGGCTCGATCATGCATGCCCTGGAGGAGCCGACCAGCCTTAATGTGCTCGATATTCTGCCGCAGCTGCTCACGGCCGGCGTGCGTGCTATCAAAGTCGAAGGCCGCCAACGCAGTCCGGCATACGTGGCGCAGGTGACTCGTGCGCTGCGGGCGGCGCTCGATGCATGCCAACGCGATCCGGCGGGCTATCGACCCCTCCTCACGCACGCCGCGGCGCTCGAGCGGCTCACCGAGGGGCGGACCCAGACACTCGGCGCCTACAGCAGGCCATGGCAATGAGAGGCGATGTGCGATGAAACTGTCGGTCGGTCCGCTGTTGTATTATTGGGAGCGTGCGGAGGTATTTGAATTCTACCGCGCGCTCGAGCGTGCGCCGGTCGAGTGCGTCTATCTCGGCGAGGTGGTCTGTGCCAAGCGCAGGGCGCTGAAGCAGTCCGACTGGGCGGCGATTGCCGAGGATCTGGCCGCCGCCGGCAAGGAGGTGATCTTCACTACGCTGGCGCTGATGGAGGCCGAATCGGAGCTGGCGGCGCTGGCGCGGGTCGTGGCCGGCAACGTGACCATCGAGGCGAACGACATGGCTGCCGTGCAGCTTGCCGGGGGCAAACCGTTCGTTGCCGGTCCTCATCTGAATGTCTACAACGGGCAGACGTTGCGGCTGCTCGGTGCGCTCGGTGCCCGTCGTTGGGTGGTGCCGCTCGAGCTCGACACGGCCGCGATCGCCGAGTTGCTGGGCGAACGGCCGCAGGGCATGGAGTGTGAGGTGTTCGCCTACGGGCGCATGCCGCTCGCATTTTCCGCGCGTTGCTTCAGCGCCCGCGTGCGTCGTACCAACAAGGACGACTGTGGATTCGTGTGCGCGGAAGATCGGGACGGACTCACGGTCTATACTCGCGAGCGCAAGCCGCTGTTCGCGCTGAACGGCGTGCAGACCCAATCGGCGCAGGTGCGCAATCTCATCGGCTGCGTGAGCGAGCTTGAAGCTGCCGGCGTCGGGATGCTGCGCCTCTCGCCGCATTCCAATGCCGCAGCACCGTTCGCGGAGGTGATCGAGGCGTTTGCTCAGGCGGCGCGCGGGGAACAGGCGCCGCGGTGCCCGCCAAGCGCTTTGCCGGGTGGCTATTGCTTCGGTCCGGTGCTCGAGCGAGGCGGCTGACGCTTCAACGCAGCGGTCGATTGGGTCCGAACGGAGTGTGCGGCAGAACCGAGCGAGGCGGCAACAGTGCGCGCAGGAGGCGCACCGGCCGTTGTGGGAGCAACGCGGCCAGGTGGCGCCGCCAGTCCCATTCGAGCGCATCCAACGCGTTTTTGATCGCCAGCCCGGTCTCCGTCTCACCCTCCAGACTGAGACGGCGCTGGAAGAACAGCGTGTCGGGATCCTCGGCGCGGGTGGCGAGCCGCCTGAAATCGGCGAGCCGCCCGCGCAGCGTGACGTGCGGCTCGGCATCGGCGGGCGCGACCGCGAGTGCCCCACCTGCCACGCGCAGGTGCAGCCGCACCGGCGCATCGCTGAGCTGTATGCAGACCCGCTTGCCATCGAGCGGCTCGAGTGCTGCGCCGATGTTCTGACCGCGGGCAAAGTGGTTGAACAGCCGCACGAATAGCTCACCGAGCGGATCCAGATCCGCAAGGAATGGCGGACGGGGAGGCAGGAGCGACATCATGCTGCGATGGTAGCGATCCGGGCGCCGCGGAATTTGATCCGTGTCAAGTACTGACAATCCGCATGGTCCGGATGGCTGGCGAGGCTATACTCGCCAAAAATGGCGACGATACGGCAATTGTTGGGGGCCGGAGCGCCGGTCTGCGTCTCATGCCGCGACTGCGCGCTGAAGCCCATCTGTCTGCCCGCCCATCTGCCCGGGGAGGAGGCGCGCGTGCTCGAAGCGGCGGTGGAGCGGGGCCGACAACTGAGCGCCGGCGCTGCGCTGCTGCGTGCCGGTGAGCCGATGAGCGCACTGTTCGTGGTGCGCAGTGGTTCGGCCAAACGTTACAGCGTCACGCTCGATGGGGCCGAGCAGGTGCACGGGTTCGTGCTGCCCGGTGAGGCGGTGGGCCTGGAAGGCTTTGCGGGCGGGCACTTTACCTGCGAGGTGAGCGCGCTTGAGCCGCTCAGCTACTGCCGGGTGCCGATCGGCAAACTGGAGCAGCTGATGGAGCGGCTGCCGGGCCTGCGGCGGGAGATTCTGCGGCTGCTCGGTCAGGCGCTCGAGGAGTCGCAGCGCTTGCGCGGTGAGCTCGCCCAGAGCGATGCTCGCGGCCGGGTCGCACACTTCCTCGCCGATCTTTCCCAGCGCCTCGCCCGGCGCGGATTGTCGCCGAACGAATTCAGGCTGAGCATGAGTCGTGCCGACATTGCACGCCATCTGGGACTGACACTCGAGACCGTCAGCCGCGCGCTCGGCACGTTCAAGCGCGAGGGCTGGCTGCGTGTACGCGCACGGGACATCAGCGTGCTGCGCCCCGATGCGCTCGCTGCCCTCGGCGGCGTACTCGCCTGAGCGCCGCTTAAACCCCCGACGCGCTCGCCCGCAGGTGCAGCCGGAACGGCCAGGCGTGCGCGAGGATCGGCTCACGCAGCGAGCCGGCATCGATCGAGACCCGGTCGGCGAAGCGCCGCAGCCTGCGCAGCAGCCACCGCATGCGCAGCAGATCTGCACCGCTGGCATGCTCGATGCGCAGCGTCAGCCGGGCCGGCGTCTCGCGCAGCACGGCGCGCAGGTCCGCGCCGATGCGTCGCAGCGCCCGACCGGGCAACGCGTGCAGCCAAAGATCGAGTACCAGTGTGTTCTCGGGCACCGCACCGCAACTCACCGAGACCTCGCCGGCCCGTGCGCGGCGCAGGGTGCGCGCCAGACGGGCGAGTCGTTCGTTGCCCCGATGCGCGCTCGCCGGAACCGGTGCGCCGAAGTGCCGGCGCACGTAGTCCTGCATCGACAACCCGACGATCCAGTCCCCCACCACCAGGGGCAACTGCCAGGGCTTGCGCCAGGGCACGGTGCGCAGGAAGTGCCAGTGGCGTACCGGTCCGCCGGGCAGGATGCCCCGCCACAGCAGTCGCAGCAGAATCGCAAGTCCCGTGGCTGCACCGTATTCCATGCCGCTTGCGGGCCGACCGAGCGAGCGTGATTTATTGACGATGCGCTGGGCGATCGCGCGGTCGGTGAGCAAACGGCGGTACAGTTCACGGTAGCCGTCGATGAGCTGCTCGCGACTCATATTGAGCGGCTCGACATTCGTGTCGAGCTTGGTGTTGTCACCACCGCTGTCCGCCTCGCGCAGTCTGCCCGCCGCGCGCAGCCGCTCATAGAGCGGAGTGCGCGGCATGGCGTGCAGCAGGCCGATCATGGCCGTTTGGATTCCGGAGCGCTCGATGAATTCGTACTGCCGCTCGAACGTCGAGACCGTGTCGTTGTCGAAGCCGACGATGAAGCCGGCGAGCACGTCGATGCCGTGACCGTGGATGCGCTGCACCGCGGCGAGCGGATCGGCGCGCATGTTCTGCACTTTGCGCATCTCGCGCAGGCTGGCCTCGTCGGGGGATTCGATGCCGATGAATGTCCAGCGGAATCCCGCCGCGCGCATCAGCCGCATCAACTCCTCATCCTCGGCGAGATTCAGCGAGGTTTCGGTACCGAAGCTGAAGGCGTAGCTGTGCTGCTGCTGATATTCGCTGAGAAAGCGCAGCAACTGCTTGGCGATCGCGCGGTTGCCGATCAGGTTGTCATCGACGAAGAACACTTTGCGTACGCCCAGGGCGCGCAGCGCGTCGAGCTCGCGACCGACCTGCTCGAGGGATTTCTGGCGCGGCTTGCGGCCGAACATGACGATGATGTCGCAGAACTCGCACAGGTACGGACAACCGCGTGAAAACTGCATCGTGGCAGTCGTGTACAGATCGAGGGAGAGCAGATCGAAGCGCGGAACGGGTGTTTCGTGCAGATCGATCATCCCGTCCTCGCGATACAGCGCCTCGGTGTGCCCGGCTTCAAAGTCCGCGCAAAAGCGCGGCCAGATCCGCTCGGCTTCGCCCGAGATCACCGCGTCCGCCAGCCCCTCGTAGCGCTCGGGGCACAGCGAGGCGAAGCTGCCGCCGGCCACGACGAAGTGGCCGAGTCCGCGGTAGTACTCGATGAGCTCGCGCTGACGGGGGAATTGAACGCCCATGCCGCCGATGCCGATGAGATCGGCCTCAGGATGCAGCGGCAGCGGCTCGACGTTCTCATCAACGATGCGCACTTGCCAGTGCGCCGGACACAGTGCCGCCAGGGTGGCCAGACCGAGCGGGGGATTGACCGCGCGCTTGCCGGGCAGCACCTCGCTCACGGCCCAGTGGAAGTTCCAGAAGCTTTCGGGTGATTTCGGATTGATCAGCAGCAGGCGCATGGTGATGCAGGGCGTAATGGATGAGAGGGGTGTGCGCCAGCCCCCCCGGCCGCCGCAGCCATGGCTTCGAGGGTAATGCGGACGCGCCGGAGATTTTTTGACCGATATCAAATCCACGCCCCCTGACGCAGATGAGCCCAGGGCAACCCGGGTCGGCTGCCGCGCCGGCAGGATCGTGCTAAGTTTGGCGTATGACCCAATCCGAGCGCGCGCGCCGGGCCTGGACCGATCAAGCGGTACGCCGGATCGAAGCGGACTTCAACCGCTCTGCCGATACGCATCTGATTCCGATCGAGCTGCCGTACTACCCGGGGATCGAGCTGTACCTGAAGGATGAGTCGAGTCATCCGACCGGCAGTCTCAAGCACCGTCTGGCCCGTTCCTTGTTTCTCTATGCGCTGTGCAACGGCTGGCTCGGGCCGGATACGGCGGTGGTGGAGTCATCGAGCGGCTCAACGGCGGTTTCCGAGGCCTATTTCGCGCGGATGCTCGGGCTGCGCTTCATCGCGGTGGTGCCGCGTGCTACGGCAGCGGAGAAGATTGCTGCGATCGAATTCCAGGGCGGGGAGTGTCATTTCGTCGAGGACCCCAACCGTGTGTACGCGCAGGCCGAGGCGCTCGCTCGCGAGGTACGCGGTCATTATATGGACCAGTTCACCTACGCCGAGCGCGCCACCGACTGGCGAAGCAATAACAACATTGCGGAGTCTATCTTCCAGCAGCTCGGCCGCGAGCGCCATCCGGTGCCGCGCTGGATCGTATGCGGTGCCGGTACCGGAGGCACTTCCGCGACGCTCGGTCGTTTTGTGCGCTACAACCACTTTGCCACCGAGGTTTGTCTCAGCGATCCGGAGGGCTCGGTGTTCCATCGGCATTTTGCCGATCGGCGCGTCACGACGGTCGAGCGCTGCGTCAGCTGCATTGAGGGCATCGGTCGCCCCCGGGTCGAGCCGTCCTTCATCCCCGATCTGATCGATCGAGCCGTCGTGGTGCGCGATTCGGACAGCATTGCGGCCGCACGGGTCCTCAGCGAGCGACTCGGACGCCGCTGCGGGGGTTCGACCGGGACGAATCTCTGGGCCTGTGCGTACCTGATCGGCGAGATGCTCGAGCAGGGTCTGACCGGCTCGGTGGTCTCGATCCTGTGCGATCAAGGAGAGCGTTACGCCTCGACGTATTTCAACGATCCCTGGGTAAGTGCCAAGGGGCTCGATCTGGCGCCGGGGATGCACGTCATGCGAGAGTTCTTCGCCGGCCGCGGTTTCCGGGTGCCATGAACCGCCGAGGTGGCGCGGGGTCGGATGCGTTGCACCTCGCGGGGCTGCTGCAAGCGGCCGGGTGGGCAGTCCTTGGCGCCGTGAGGTTGCTCGGCGCTCCGGCGCATGCATCGGCGGCGCCCCTGACGGTGAGGACCCAATCCGGATGGGTGCGCGGTACGCTCGATCGCGGCGCGCTGGCCTTCGAGGGCATCCCCTATGCGGCTCCTCCGCTGGGTGCGCTGCGCTGGGCCGCGCCGCAGCCGCCCCCGTCCTGGCGCGGCGTGCGTCCGGCGCGGCGATTTGCACCCGACTGCATGCAGCGGCCCACGCCGGGAGACATGGCGCCGCTGCGCACGCGGCCCAGCGAGAACTGTCTGTACGTCAACGTCTGGCGGCCCATGCACGCGACGCGCAAGCCACTGCCGGTCATGGTGTGGATCTACGGCGGCTGGTTCGTCGACGGCGGCAGCTCACCGGCGATCTATGATGGCGCCTCGTTCGCGCGCCACGGCGTCGTGCTGGTGAGCTTCAATTACCGGCTCGGCAATTTCGGCTTCTTCGCCTTTCCGGCCCTGGTGCATCACGGACTGCCGGCGGGCGATTTCGGCTTCATGGATCAGATCGCCGCGCTGCGTTGGGTGCAACGTAACATTGCCGCTTTCGGCGGCGATCCACGCAATGTCACGCTGTTCGGCGAGTCGGCTGGCGGCGCTTCGGTCAACGCGCTGCTGATCACGCCGCAGGCCCGGGGACTGTTCCAGAAGGCAATCATCGAGTCCGGCGGCGGTGCGGGCTGGCTTGGACCGGATCGCGCACTGCGCGGCGGAGCTCACTCGGCGCAGGCCATCGGCGTGCGTCTCGCCCGCCAGTTGGGCATCACGGGGCAGGGGATGCGTGCCCTTGCAGCGCTGCGTTCGGTGCCGGCCGCCGCGATCCTGGATGGGGTGAACATGGCGACCCGCGCGCAGGTGACCGGCTATGTCGGTGGACCTGTGGTCGATGACAGTCTGTACTTCGGTCCGCCCGTGCGCGCCTACGCGCAGGGTATGGGGGCTCGCGTGCCGGTCATGATCGGTAGCAACAGCGCGGATCTGGGCTCGGTGCCCGGTCACTCCCTCGGCGCCCTGTTTGCCGAGTTTGGCGCCCATGCGGCCGAGGCGCGCGCGGCATTTGATCCGCAGGGCAGAGCCTCCCTGCAGCAGGTCCGCGCGGAAATCGGCGGTGCGCTGTGGATGATCCAGCCGGCGCGCGCCATCGCCCGGATTCTCTCGGCGCGCGGGCAGCCCGTGTACGCCTACCGCTACGCTTACATTGCGACGGCGATGCGCCAGAAGGCGTGGGGCGCGGGGCACGCGACTGAGATCCCGTTCGTGTTCAATACCGTTCGGGCGCGCTACGGGGCGCAGACTTCGCCCGCCGATGAGGCCATGGCCCGAGTGATGCAGCGGTACTGGATCGCCTTTGCGCGCACCGGTCGAGCGGACCCGCCCGGCGAGCCGGCGTGGCCGCGCTACCGTGCACGCTCCGCTCGGCTGATGCTCTTCACCGAGCACGGACCGCGGGTCGGGGCTGATCCGGACCGGCGGCGGCTCGCGCTGATCCTGCGCGCCGGACTGCAGCACCCCGGGGGGGCTGATCAGGGGGCGCGCGCAGCGCCCGCAGGAAACCCGGACGCGCCGGAGCGCTCCAATACTCTGAGGCGATGGTGAACGGGAGGTGACGCACATGCGGCGTTTGCGAGGCGTGCTGTTTGGGGGGGTGCTCGCACTAGTCCCGATCAGCGGGTGGGCGGGTGCGGTTCAACCTGCGGTGGCGGCGCAGCCGGCCATCTGGCGGACCTACGACTTGGTAGTGGATCTGGATCACCTGTCGCGTACCTATACCTGCGACCAGCTGTGGTACGTTTTTCACGGCATTCTGCTGCGGCTTGGCGTACCGATCGCGAGCTTGAACGTTCTGCCCTATCGGTGCAGCCGGACGGCCTCGGGCGATCTGCGCTCCCCACGCGTGCAGGTGAGCTTTCGTATGCCGGCGGTGGTGCATGGGGCTGCCGTGAAATGGGCGCAACTGTCCGCCGTGCAGCGCCTGATCGTCATTCGACCGGGTGAGCCGAAGCGGCTGCAGCCGGGCGACTGCCGGCTGCTGCGCCAGATCCGCGAGACGCTGTTGACTTCGCTGCCCGTCAAAGTGGTGCAGGGCGAGCTGCACTGCGCACGCGGTGCCCCCTTCGGGCTGACGGTGCGGACCTGGGTGGCGAGCGGCGGCTGACGGAGCGCGGCGATGGGCGCGGGAGCAGCGCCTGGGGAGGCATCGTGGTTCGATGCCTCCCCAGGCCGTCAACGGTGGACTCAGGCCGCGGCGAGCTGCGCGGCGGCGAACTCGAAGTTCGCGAGTTTGGCGAGGAAGTTGTCGACGAAATCCGCCCGGCGATTGCGGAAGTCGACGTAGTAGGCATGCTCCCACACATCGATGACGAGCAGCGCCTTGCCATCGCCGGTGGCGAGCGGCGTGCCGGCGTTGCCAGTCTTGGTGATCTTCAGCCGCCCGTCGTTGCCGAGCACCAGCCAGGCCCATCCGGAGCCGAACTGACCGAGTGCCGCGGCTTTGAACGTTTCCTTAAATTTCTCGACGCTGCCGAAGTCGCTGACCAGCTTCTTCTCCAAGTGGCCCGGGATGCCTCCGCCGGTGGCGGACAGGGAATTCCAGAACAGGCTGTGGTTCCAGTGCTGGCCGGCATTGTTGAACACCGGCACGAGCTCTTCGCGGCCGTGGCTCATGCGCACGATGTCCTCGAGGCTCTTGCCCTTGAGCGCCTCGTTCTTCTCGACCAGACCGTTTAGCGCAGTGACGTAGGTCTGATGGTGCTTGCCGTGATGCAGTTCCAGAGTCTCCTGGCACATGCCGCGGGCGGCGAGTGCGCCGGGTGCAAAGGGAAGCGAGGGTAATGTGAAGGTCACGGTGGCTCCTCCGTCTGTGATGCCGGTCCGGGTGGGGGAGCCCGCAAGGCTAGGAGACTTTTTGGAATTTGTCTAGGAGTCCGTGGGCGGCGCTTCGGGCATAATGCCGCGCCCAGGAACGCCTCCCCGCCTTTGGGATCATGACGCAGCTGAAGGCTCAGGCACGAAAAATTGCCCGCGACCCGCTCGCGGTGCTGTCGCGACTGCGCCTGGGGCTGCTCGGACACGAAGAACTGGTCGGTATCGTCTTCTGGGCTACCTTGGTCGGTATCGCCGGCGCTCTCGCCAGCGTTCTGTTCCGTGCGGGCATCCGTCTGTGCATCCGCATCTTCAGCGGCTACTGGCCGCATTCCGAGCACGGCTCGGGCCTGGTGGCGGTGGCGATGCGCCTGCCATGGTGGCATCGGGCGATCATGCCCGTCCTTGGCGGTCTGCTCGCCGGGGCAACGCTGTTGTTTCTGCGGCGCCGCTTCGTTTCCGCGCAGGCGGCCGATTACATCGAGGCGGTCAACGTCGGGGACGGCCGCATCGGCTTTCGGGCGTCGATTCTGAAGAGCCTCGGGTCGATGTTTACCATTGCCTCGGGCGGCTCGATCGGACGCGAAGGCTCGATGGTGCAGCTTGCGGCCATGCTCGGTTCGCGCATCGGTCTGCTCGCGCGCGCGCCGGTCCCGCGGCTGCGCCTGATGGTCGCGTGCGGCGTGGCTGCCGGTATCGCTGCGGCCTACAATGCGCCGATTTCCGGGGCGTTGTTCGCCTCGGAGATTGTTCTGGGCTCGATGGCCATGGAGAGCTTCGTTCCACTGGTGATCGCCTCGGTGATTTCCAATGCAACGCTGCACCGGGTCGTGCACGTGAGTCCGGTGTTCATCGTGCCGCACGTGGCGGTGGCTAACAATTGGGAACTGATCTTCTACATGCTGCTCGGCGTGCTGCTCGGGCACCTCGCGCCGCCGTTTCTGGCGCTGCTCGATTTCACCAAGTCGCAGATTGTCAGACTAAAAATGCCGCTGTATTTTCAGCTCGCCCTCGGTGGCGTCGCCGTGGGCCTGATTTCCGTGTTCGTGCCGCAGGTCTGGGGCAACGGCTACAGCGTGGTGAGCAACATGCTGCTCGGCAACGTGTTTGGCTGGGCGCTGCTCGTGATCCTGCTCGCGAAGGTTCTGGCCACCGCGGCGACGATCGGCTCGGGCGGCGTGGGCGGTGTTCTGACGCCTTCGCTGTTCATCGGTTCTGCAGTCGGCGCGCTCTTTGGCGGAGCGCTCGAGTGGATGATCCCGCACGTCATCTCGCAGCCGGTCGCCTTCGGCGTCATCGGCATGGGCGGGTTCCTGGCTGCCACCACGCAGGCGCCGCTCACCTCGATCCTGATGATCTTCGAGATGACGGTGGACTATCACGTGGTGCTGCCGCTGATGCTCACCTGTGTCACGGCGTACTTCACCGCCAAGGTCTACCGGCACGGCAACTCGGTCTACACCGCCACCCTTGCGCAGGCGATCGTCGCCGAGCACGGCGATGACTGGCGCGTGCGCACGGTCGAGCCGCTCATCAAACCAGCCGCAGTGGTCGTGCCGCGCCACACCTCGCTCGCCGAAGTGTTTGATCGGCTCTCGCGCCACTCCGTGCGCCGCGTCTATGTAACGGACGGCGATCAACTCGTGTCGTGGTTCAGACCCCGAGATCTGCACGAACGTCTGCGCCGGGGCGAGATCAACCTCGATGCTCCGGTGGAGAGGCTCGCCGAACCGGTCACCGAAGCGCTCTCGCCGCAGATGTCGCTCACCGAGGCCCTCGATGCGTTTCTGCGCGAGAAGGCCCGGACTCTGCCGGTGACCCCCGGGCAGTGGCGCTACACCCTGCTCGGGGAGGTGGCGCGCGATGATGTGCTGCTGGCGATTCGCGACCGACTCACCGTGATCAAATGAACCCGCTGTCATTCCTGGCTACGGTACCTCGTGGACTTGCTGATCTCGCGGCGGCCGAGTTGAGCACGTTCGGCGCGCAGAGCGTGCGCGAACACGCCGCTGCCGTGGCATTCACCGGTGAGCTCGAGGTCGGCTACCGCGCGTGTCTGGAGTCGCGGTTGGCCAACCGCGTGCTGCTCGAGATCGCACGGTTCGAGGCGCCGAGCACCGAGGCGTTTTACCTCGGCGCGCGCGCCGTGCCGTGGCAGGAGCATCTGGGCGCCGAAGCGAGTCTCGCCTGTGAGTTTACGGGCCACCATCCCACGATCGGCCACAGTCACTTTGGCGCGCTGAAGCTGAAGGATGCCATCGTCGACGCGCTGCGCACGGCGAGCGGCGCTCGGCCTGACGTTGCGCGCGAACGTCCGGATGTGCGCGTGCATGCGCACGCACACGGTACGACCATCACACTCTACATCGACCTCGCCGGGGAGAGCCTGCACCGGCGCGGCTATCGGAGCGAAGCGCTCGCGGCGCCCCTGAAGGAGAACGTGGCCGCGGGTGTCTTGATCCGCAGCCAGTGGCCGCAGCTGGCGGCCGCGGGCGCGCAGTTTCTCGATCCGCTGTGCGGCTCCGGCACGCTGGTGATCGAGGCGGCGCTGATGGCCGCGGCACGGGCGCCAGGGCTCAGCCGGAGTTATTTCGGCTTTCTGGGCTGGCGCGGGCACGACGCACGGTTATGGGACCGGCTGCTCGAGCAGGCCCGTGCCCGGTGTCATCTCCCGGCGCCCGATTCGCCCCTGCTCTGCGGACGCGACCGCGATCCGGCAGCCGTACGTGCCGCAACCGCCAACGCCCAGCGGGCGGGGGTGGGGGCGTGGGTGCGATTTGAGGTCGGAGCGCTCGAGGCGGCCCGCCCGGCCCGGCCGGGAGCGGGGTTGCTCTGTACCAACCCGCCCTACGGGGCGCGCCTCGAGGATCTGGCTGCGGCACGCACCGTCCATCAACAACTCGGTGCGGTGATGCGCGAGCACTTCCAGGGTTGGAGCGCAGCGGTGCTGACCGGAGCGCCGCAGCTCGGCATGGAGCTGGGCATCCGCGCCGCACGCACCCACACGCTGTGGAACGGAGCGATCGAGTGCCGGCTGCTGCGCATGCGCATCGAGCCGGCCAGCCTGCGTCAGCCCGGGACGCTCGCGCGCGCGGACAGCTCGCTCGCCGAGACACCCGGGGCGCGCATGTTCGCCAACCGTCTGACCAAGAACCTCAAGCGGCTGCGCGGCTGGGCGTTGCGCGAGGGCGTGTCCTGCTACCGGCTGTACGACGCGGACATGCCGGAGTACGCCTTTGCTATCGATCAGTACGTGACGCTGGAGGAGGCGCTGACCTGGCTGTACGTGCAGGAGTACGTTGCGCCGCGCACTATCGACGAGCAGGCGGTGCGCCGCCGCCGCAGTGAAGTGCTCGCCGCATTGCCGGCCGCCACTGGCGTGCCGCGCGAGCGGATCAAGCTGCGCGCGCGGCGGCGAATGCGCCGCGGCGAGCAGTACGCCAAGGTCGCCGGCCAGGGGGCGTTTCATGTGGTAGGGGAGGGCGGGCTGAAATTCCAGGTCAATTTCACCGACTACCTTGACACCGGGTTATTCCTCGATCACCGCCCGACCCGCGAGCGCCTGCGGCGTGCGGCACAGGGCGCGCACTTCCTTAACTTGTTTGCCTATACCGGTACGGCAACGGTGTATGCGGCCGCGGGTGGCGCCCGCTCCACCACCTCGGTCGACCTCTCGAGCACATATCTCGACTGGGCGCGGCGCAACCTGGCGTTGAATGCGCTCACCGGCGCGCAGCACGAATTCGTGCAGGCCGACTGCCTGCGGTGGCTCACCGAGACGGTACGCGTCGGCCGGCGCTTCGATCTGATCTTTCTCGACCCACCGACCTTTTCCAACTCCAAACGCATGCACGGTGTGCTCGATGTGCAACGCGATCACCGCACGTTAATCGAGCAGTGCATGCAGCTTCTCGACCCGGCTGGGCTGCTGGTGTTCTCGACCAATGCGCAGCGCTTCCGGCTCGACCCCGAGCTGCAGCGCAGTTATGCGCTGCTCGATATCTCCGCGGCGACCCGCCCGCCGGACTTCGAGCGCAACCCGCACATTCACCGCTGCTTCGAGCTGCGCGCCCGCTGAGCGGGCGGCGGCTGCTCCTCTGGCCGCCACGGCCGGCCTTGTTTTTCCTCGATATAAGCGCGGATCAGTCGTCGCACGACCTGCGAGGGTGTCGCGTCTTCTTCGGCGCAGAGGCGCTCGAAGACGCTTTTTTTGCGCGGGTCGATCAGCACGGTCAGACGGGCGGTGCGCGTTTCCAGAGGCACGGCAGGGAATCCTCTTCACATTTGAGGTGTATCCAATGATAATAAGATGCATCGCACGGTGCATCCTGTGATTTCCCCACCTCCCACGCTGCTCCTCGGTTGCCTCGCGCTCCTGCTCGGCTGGACGGCGATTGGTCTTGCCGGTCTGCTGCGCCCGCGCAGCGTGCGGCTCGCCGGCCGGGTGCTCTTCCCGCTCGGGGCGCTGCTCGGATTCGCGTTGGCGGCACTGGCCGGGGCGAGCCTGCTCGGCGGGGGTGTCGAGCGGCTGGTGCTGCCGATCGGCCTGCCGGGTCTGCCCATGCACCTGCGGCTCGATCCGCTTTCGAGCGTGTTTCTGGTATTGCTCGGGGCCAGCTCGGCCGGCATCTCGCTCTTTGCCGGCGGCTATTTCCGCGCCGGCGAAGGTACCGCGCCGGGGCTGCTGGGCCTGCAATACCATCTGTTTCTCGCCAGCATGGGATGGGTGCTGATCGCCGACGATGCCTACAGCTTCCTGGTGGCCTGGGAGGCGATGGCGCTGTCCTCATACTTCCTGGTCACCACCCAGCACCGCATTCCGGAGATCCGCCGCGCGGGCTTTCTGTACCTGCTGATGGCGCATGTGGGGGCGCTGTGCCTGCTGCTGTGCTTCGGGGTGCTGCAAGGCGGCAGCTGGCAGTTCACCTTCGCGGCGATGCGCGCAGCACACCTCTCTGGCGGTTGGGCGAGCGTGGCGTTCTTGCTGGCGCTCCTCGGCTTCGGAGCCAAGGCGGGACTGGTGCCGCTGCACGTGTGGCTGCCGGAGGCGCACCCGGCCGCACCCTCGCCGGTCTCGGCGCTCATGAGCGGCGTGATGCTCAAGACCGCCGTCTATGGCCTGCTGCGGGTGGGGCTCGACCTGCTCGGCCATCCGCTGTGGTGGTGGGGCCTCGTGCCGCTGATTCTGGGACTGTTCACGATCTTCTATGGGGTGCTGTTCGCGGCGGTGCAGACGGACATGAAGCGCCTGCTCGCATACTCCTCAGTGGAGAACATCGGCATCATCTTCACCGGTATCGGTCTCACCATCGTCTTTGCCGGTTCGGGACTGCCGGCGGTGGCCGCACTGGCGCTACTCGCCACGCTGTATCACAGCCTCAATCATTCTTTCATGAAGAGCCTGCTGTTTCTCGGCACCGGCTCGGTGCTGCACGCCACCGGCGAGCGCAATCTGGGGCGGCTCGGCGGGCTGATGCATCGCATGCCATGGGTGGCATGGCTGACGCTGATCGGGACTTTGGCGATCGCCGGACTGCCACCGCTCAATGGCTTCGTGTCGGAGTGGTTGCTGCTGCAGTCGTTCCT
Organism: Gammaproteobacteria bacterium; assembly: GCA_027324195.1. Classification (GTDB taxonomy): domain Bacteria; phylum Pseudomonadota; class Gammaproteobacteria; order Steroidobacterales; family Steroidobacteraceae; genus 13-2-20CM-66-19. The sequence continues at coordinate 37,560 of DAHVTM010000035.1, forward strand.
GTTTGCCGATCATCTGCCGCATGCGTTCGTGAACCTGCTGATTCCGATGGGTATGGCCCTGGTGGTGCTCGGCGCGGCGCTCGCCGGCTACGTCATGGTGAAGTTCTACGGTGTGATCTTTCTCGGTCAGCCGCGCGAGCCGTCGCTGGCGCACGCTCACGACTGCGGTTGGCTCGAGCGCGTGGGACTCACCTGGCTCGCGTTCGGCTGTCTCCTGCTCGGCCTGTTCCCGCTGCAGGTCATCGGCGCGCTCGGCACGGTCACCGCGCAGCTGATCGGCGCGCGTGTTCCGCAGGCCTCGGCCCACTGGTGGCTGCTCGCGCCGGTGCCAGGCCGGCCAGTCTCATACGGGCCGCTGGTGTTCTTGACGGCCACGCTCGCCGTGGTGCTGATCACCGCGCTCATCGTGCGTCTCACCTACCGTCAGCGCGTGCGCCGCGCACCGGCCTGGGACTGCGGTTTCGGTGCGCTTACGGCACGCATGCAGGATACGGCCGAGGGCTTTGGTCAGCCGATCCGCCACTTGTTCCAGTCCTTCTTCGAGATTGAGCGCGAGCTGCCCGCACCGGCCGACCGCGCGCCGCGCTACCACATTGCGATCCGCGAGCGCATCTGGAAACTGGCGTACGAACCGCTTGCCGACGGTGTCGAGCGACTGGCGAATACCGTGGCCCGCGTGCAGCAGGGACGCATCTCGGTTTATCTGCTCTACAGCTTTGTCACGTTACTGGTGCTGCTGGCCGTGGCGTTGATGTCATGAGCACGGTCGGTTGGATCACACAGGTGCTCGAAATGCTGGTTGCGCTTGCCGCAGCACCGGCGTTGCTCGGTTGGGTGAACCAGTGTCGCGCCTGGCTGCAGAACCGCCGGGCGCCGAGTTTGTGGCTGCCCTACCGGAATCTGCGCAAGCTGTTTCACAAAGAAGCCGTGCTCGCCGAGAACGCCTCGCCGCTGTTTCGGATTGCCCCCTACATCGTCTTCGGCGCGATGGTGCTCGCGGCGGGCATCATCCCGTCGATGGCCACGCGGTTGCCGCTGGTCGTCTCGGCCGACGCCATTGCCCTTGTCGGGCTGTTCGCCGCTGCGCGCATGTTCATGACGCTGGCGGCGATGGACGTGGGCACCGCATTCGGCACGCTGGGCGCCCGCCGCGAGATGATGGTCGGGTTCCTCGCCGAGCCGGCGCTGCTGATGGTGATATTTGTCGCCTCGCTGATCTCCTCGAGTACCGCGTTGCCGGTGATCACCGAGCACCTCGCCTCGGGACACATCGGCCTGTCTCCGGGACTTGCCTTCAGTGCGGTGGCGTTCATTCTGGTGCTGCTCGCGGAGAACGCGCGCATTCCCGTCGACAACCCCGCGACGCACCTCGAACTGACCATGATCCACGAGGCCATGGTCCTGGAGTATTCGGCCCGGCACCTCGCCCTGATGGAGTGGGCCGCGCAGCTGAAGCTGTTCAATTACGTCTGCATCGGGTTCGCGCTGTTCCTGCCCTGGGGAGTGGCGAGCGGGAACATCGGCCCGATGGGACTGCTCGTCGCCGTCCCGGCACTCGCCATCAAGCTCACCGCCGCCGGGGGCGGCCTGGCGCTGATCGAGACCGTGTCGGCCAAGATGCGCGTGATGCGGATCCCGGAATTCCTCGCCACGGCGTTCCTGTTTGCGATGCTCGGCCTGCTGGTGCACGTGCTGCTTGGAGCGTGAGTGCAATGACACATCTGCCGCTATATCAACAGCTGCTCGATACCTGCGCGGCGCTGCTGCTTCTGTTGTCCTTCGCCATGCTTTCGCAGCGGCGCGTGGTGACGCTCGTCAATCTCTATGCCGTACAGGGGGCGGTGTTGGCGGCCGCAACCTTGCTGCTCGCCTGGCGGACCGGGGAGGGGCACCTGTATCTCTCCGCTGCGCTCACCCTTGCGCTGAAAGTGGCGTTTTTGCCCTGGCTGCTGCACAGGCTCATCCGGCGCCTTGAGATTTACTGGGACACCGAGTCGCAGCTCAACGTGTCCGGGACCATGCTGGTGGGGTTGGTGATCGTGGTCTTCGCATTTGCGCTGGCGCAGCCGATCACCCGCCTTGCGAGCACCGCTACCCGTGGTGCCGTCGGGATCGCTGTCAGCGTGGTGCTGCTCGCGTTTCTGATGATGATCACCCGGCGCAAGGCGATGTCGCAGGTGGTGGGATTTCTGTCGATGGAGAATGGCGTGTTCTTTGGCGCCATGAGCGCAAGCTACGGCATGCCCATGGTCGTCGAGCTCGGCGTCGCCCTTGATGTGCTGGTGGCCGTGCTGGTGCTCGGCGTGTTTTTCTTCCAGATTCGCGAGCGGTTCGAGAGCCTCGACCTGCACCACCTCGAGGCGTTGAAGGAGCACGAATAGGATGGCACTGCTGCTGCTGCTGGCGCTACCGGTCATCGGCGCCGCCCTGCTCGGGGTCCTCGGGGCGACCCGCCGCGCGCCCGAAATCAACGCGGTGTTCAGTCTGGCGACCTTCCTTGCAGCGTGCGCGCTGACCACCGGGGTGATCCGCCACGGCAGTCTGTTGCTCGGGGCGGAACAGTTTTTCATCGATCCATTCAATGTCTTCCTGGTGGCGCTGACGGCCTTCGTGGGTCTGACGACGGCGCTGTTCTCTCGACCGTACATGCGCGTCGAGCTCGAGCATGGCCGTCTCACTGCGGGCAGGCTGCGGCTGTACCACAGCATGTATCAGCTGTTCATGTTTACCATGCTGCTGGCGCTGACCACCAACAACATGGGGCTGATGTGGGTGGCGATGGAGGGAGCTACGCTCTCGACGGTCCTGCTGGTGACGCTGTATCGCACGCCGGGCAGTCTTGAGGCGGGCTGGAAATACTTCATTCTCTGCGGCGTCGGCATTGCCCAGGCGCTGTTCGGAACGATTCTGCTGTATGTCGCGGCCGGCAAGGTCCTGGGTGCCCAGGGCATGTCTGCGCTGCTCTGGACACATCTCGATGCGGTCAAAGCGCAGCTTGAACCGACGGTGCTCGCACTGGCATTCGTGTTCCTGTTGATCGGCTACGGCACGAAGGTGGGACTGGCGCCGCTGCACAGTTGGCTGCCCGACGCGCACGCTGAAGGACCGACGCCGATCTCCGCTGTGCTCTCTGGCCTGCTGCTCAATGTTGCACTGTATGCGGTGGTGCGCAGCAAGGTGCTGGTGGAGGGTTCGCTGCACTCTGAGCTGCCCTCGATGATGCTGATGGGCTTCGGTCTGCTATCGGTGGTTCTGGCGTCGCTGCTGTTGTGGCGTCAGCGCGATATCAAGCGACTGTTCGCCTATTCCTCCATCGAGCACATGGGCATCGCCACCTTCGCCTTCGGCATGGGCGGCCCGATCGCCAACTTCGCAGCGCTACTGCACATGACGGTGCATTCGCTGACCAAATCCTCGATCTTCTTCACGGCGGGGCACGCGGCGCAGAAGGCCGGCACCCAGGTGATGGAGCGGATCCGCGGTTTGATCACGCTCTCGCCCACCGTCGGCTGGGGACTGATGCTCGGCTCGCTCGCCATCCTCGGTGTGCCGCCGTTCGGGGTGTTCACCAGTGAGTTTCTCATCCTGACCACGGCGATGCGCACACAACCGTGGGCCGCGCCGATTCTGCTGGCGGCCCTTGCCGTGGCATTCGCAGGCATCTTCTCCAAGGTACAACCGATGGTGTTCGGCGAGACCAGCGGGCGCCGGCTGGCGCACCCGCCGGCCTTGCTGCCAGTGTTCGCGCATCTGGCGCTCGTACTGCTGCTCGGGCTGTACATCCCACCCTACCTGGCTGACTGGTATCGTGCGGCGGCCCACCTGATCGGGGGACCGTAGCGATGCGGTGCCTGTGCCGGCGCGTGCGGAGCGAGCCATGCCGCTGAGGCGTTGGTGGGATCGCGCACAGCCTGTGCCCGGTGCGCCCCTCGCGGTGGGGTTGAGCGTGGGCGTGGACGAATGGCGGCAGGTCGCGCAGGACAGCGCAGCAGCGGGCGGCACGCTGCTGGCACTTTGGATCGGTGGCGAGCCCGGCAGGCAGGTGGCTGTCTACGCGGCCTACCTGACGGACCGTGGCATGCTGCTCGCCGAACTCGTGCTCGCGGACCAAGCGAGCTATCCAGGGCTCGAGGGGCTCTTCCCGGTCGCCTCCCGGCTGCAGCGCGCCGCCTTCGATCTGAGCGGTGTGCGCTCGAGCGATCCGGACCGCAGACCCTGGCTGAACCACGCCGCGCCCTACGAGTTCGTGCGGGTCGATGGCGAGGGGGTGCACGAAATCGCCGTCGGTCCGGTGCATGCCGGGACGATTGAGCCGGGACACTTCCGGTTCTCGGTGGTAGGCGAGAAGGTGCTGCGACTCGAGCAGCACCTGGGCTACGCGCACAAGGGGCTCGAGCAGCGTTTCACCGAGCTGCCCATTCTGCAGGGCCATCGCCTCGCCACGCGTGCCTCGGGCGATTCGGCGGTGGGGTACGCCTGGGCCTATTGCCAAGCGCTCGAGGGCATGAGCGCGGTGGACGTGCCGCCACGTGCGCTGTGGCTGCGCGCGGTGTGCCTGGAGCTCGAGCGACTCGCCAATCACCTCGGCGACCTCGGTGCGCTCGGCAACGATGCGGGGTTCGCCTTCGGGCTCGCGCAGTTCTCTCGCCTCAAGGAGGACCTGCTGCGCTCGGTGTCGAGTGCATTCGGTCGCCGTTACCTGTTCGACGTCATCGTTCCCGGCGGGCTTGCGGTTGACCTTTCGGCCGAGGCGCTCGGCGCATTGGCCGATACGGTGCGCCGCGTGTCTGCCGAGAGCAGCGAGCTTCGAGACATTTATGACGGACACGAGGGCGTGCGCGACCGTTTCACGGGCACCGGGCGTCTGTCAGCCGAGCTCGCGGCCCGGCTCGGGGTGCTCGGCATGGCCGCTCGGGCCAGCGGGCAGGCTCGCGATCTGCGCGTCGATCTGCCATGCCCGCCGTACACCGAGCTGTCAGTTGCGACAGCGGTGCAGCAGGGCGGGGACGTCGGGGCACGGGTTGCGGTCCGCTTCGATGAGGTACGCGAGTCCGCTCGGCTGTTGGCGCGGTTGCTGTCTGCGCTGCCCGCGGGCGCGCATGCGGTCGAGGTGACCGCGCCGGCGCAAGGGTCGTTCGGCGTGGGCCTGATCGAGGGCTGGCGAGGGCCGCTGTTCGTTGCGTTGCAGGCGGGCCCCGCCGGCTCGATCTGCCGCTGTCACCTGCACGACCCATCGTGGCAGAACTGGCCGGCACTCGAGTACGCCATCCTCGAGAACATCGTGCCGGATTTCCCTCTGATCAATAAATCCTTCAACCTCGCCTATAGTGGCGTGGACTTGTAATCATGTTGCAGACGCTGCGCAAAATCGCATCGATTGGCCTGGTGTCGGAGCCGGCGCCCGCGCCGGATGAGCTGTTGCGCGTGCGCCGCGCGCTCGACGCGAGGATCGCGACGGTGTTGGGCCGGGCGCTTTGCATCCGTCACGTCGATGCCGGCTCATGCAATGGCTGCGAGCTTGAGATCCAGGCGCTCGGCAACCCGTACTACAACCTCGAGGGCTGCAACCTGCGCTTCGTCGCCAGTCCGCGCCATGCAGATCTGTTGCTGGTGACAGGTCCGGTAGTGAAAAACATGGTCGCGGCGCTGCAGCGCGTGTACGCGGCCACACCGGATCCGAAGCTGGTCGTGGCGCTGGGAGATTGCGGTTGCACCGGCGGCATGCTCGGGCAGTGCCCGGCGGCGCTCGGGCCGGTCTCGAGCGTCATCGCGGTGGATGTGGCCGTGCCGGGCTGCCCGCCGAGCCCGGCGCGTATTCTGCAGGGCATCCTTACGGCGATCAGCGGCTGAGCGCACCGCTTACGGTACAGCAGAATGCAGCCACGGGGCTGTCTTGCGCAGCGCATCGAGGCACTGGCCGTCGAGTGCCAGGTCGCGCTCGCGCTCCATCATGGCGAGTGCCTGCTCGATGGGGATCGCGCCGCGATACGGCCGGGCGGCAGTAATGGCATCAAAGATGTCGGCCGCCGTGATGATGCGCGTTTCGAGCGAGATCGCCCGCCCCGCCAGACGCTTCGGATAGCCCGTGCCGTCGGGCCGTTCGTGATGCGCAGCGGCAACGGGGGCGAGCTCATCAAACACACGTACGCGCCGCAGGATGTCCTCGGTGAAGCGCGCGTGCCTCTTGACCAGTTCCCACTCGTCGGTGTCGAGTCGTCCGGGTTTGTCGAGAATGCCATTGCTGACACCGAGCTTGCCGATGTCGTGCAAGAGCGCGCCGCGCCGCAGCCAGCGTCGCCGCGGTGCGCTCATGCCGAGCTCCACGGCCACCGCCTCGGCGTAGCGTGCCACGCGTTGACTGTGGCCGTAGGTGAAACTGCTCTTCGCGTCGATGATGTCCGCGAACGCCTCGGCGATCGAATCAAGCCGCTCCTCGTCGATCAGCACCGTGCGCGCGGCCGGCTCAAGTGCCCAGACCCGCTGCTCGAGCCCCTCGGGGCGCAGGCCGGCCCAGAAGGATTTCTCGTGCGCTGCCGCCGAGAACGCCGCGCAGACTTGCGGATCGAACCAGGAGCCGCTACGGCGGTGCACCTCGGCGTCGGCACCGCGCTCGCCTGCGACGGCGTGGAATACATCAACGACCTGTGCGAGCAGCGCTATGCGCGCGGGCATCGGGATCGCCTCGGCGCGCAACCCTAGCGGACGGCCGTTGCCGTTCCAGTGTTCGTCCAGACTGAAGATGCCCGCGGCAACCGACTCGCCGAAGCCGAGTCGCCTGACGATATCTGCGCCGCGCTCGCAGCGCGTGTGCACCAGTTCGGTAGCGAGCGCTTCGCCGTTTCGATACAGATTGACCAGTCGGCGCACCCGCACTCGCAGCGCCTCGCCCGGGCCGGCGTGGCGCAGCACGAAGCGCGCCAGCTGCAGCAGGCTCTGCGAGTCGACCAGCTTGAAGTCGCGCTTGGTGGCGAGGTCATCGCCTCCGTAGAGCTCCCACAGGCGCGCAGCGTTGCTGCTGCAGCCGGTGTCCTTGAGCAACAATGTGTAATACAGATCGGAGAGTGCCTCGGCGCCGAGACCGAGCTTGCGCCCGGTATGCATGCCGATCCAGCAGGCGCGCAGGCAGTGCCCAGGGGGCTGGCCCTCAGTCAGGTCGAGCGCGTAGCTGAGTGCACCGATGATTTCCGCGAGCCGCAGCCTCCCGGCTACGCCGGCCTGCAGCGCCGCGGGCATCAGCCAGTCGCGAATCCTCGTCTGCTCGGCAGCGGCGTTCATGACGGTTCTCCTGGCGGGCCGCAGAGCCGGACGGGGCCACCCAAGGGTGGCGTGGACTCGGCCTGCGCATCAGCCGGGCGCAGCGGTGCACTGGCCGGCTGGCCGGTTCCCCCCGGGGTCAGGGGTCCGCAGCGCCGGTTCAGCTGCCCCGCCGCGCCGCGGCGGAAGCCGATTTGTAGCAAATCGGATCCGTTCCACTCGTGCGGCCGGTCACGCTTCCGGCAGTCCATGCGTCGCGCTTTACAGGGCGCGACGCTTCCGGTAGCGTGCCCGTCACCATGACCGCGATTAAAAAGTGCACGTACACCCGGAAGAAGCTCCACGGCGGGGCTCTGGGGGAAGACGTGCGCTGAGCGCGCCGGATGTCCCGAAAGACACCAGAGGCCCCGCCGGAACGACCGTCGGGGCCTTCGTTTTTTCTCAGCCTGAAAATCGGAGCTAGCACATGCCATCTGGTCGTTCGGCCGGCGCCCTGCCGGTGGTTGCGGTCGTCGGTGCCACCGGAGCGGTCGGCGTTGAGTTGATCCGCTGTCTCGAGCAGCGCGCTTTCCCACTCGCGCAGTTGCGCCTGCTCGCCTCGGCGCGCTCGGCGGGCAAGACGCTGTCGTTCCGCGGCGAGGCGCTGCCCGTTGAGGAACTCACCGAGAGCAGTTTTCACGGGGTGGATATTGCATTGTTTTCCGCCGGCAGCGGCATCTCCAAGCGCTTTGCGCCGCTCGCCGTTGCGCAGGGTACGGTGGTCGTGGACAACTCCTCGGCGTTCCGGCGCGACCCGCACGTTCCGCTGGTGGTGCCGGAGATCAATCCGCAGACGATCAAGACTCACCACGGCATCATTGCCAACCCCAACTGCTCGACCATCATCTCCATCACGCCGCTCTGGCCGGTGCATCGGCGCAATCCCGTGCGGCGCATGATTGTTGCGACCTACCAGGCGGCCTCCGGCGCCGGGGCTGCGGCCATGGAGGAGTTGCGCGAGTCGACCCGCGCGTATCTCGAGGGTCGGGACTACCAACCGACCGTGCTGCCGCACCCCTACGCCTTCAATCTGTTCAGCCACAACTCGAAGATCGATGCCGAGAACGGCTACAACGAGGAGGAGATGAAGGTCGTGCACGAGACGCACAAGATCTTCGGCGACAGCGACATCCGCATCGGCGCAACGTGCGTGCGCGTGCCGGTGCTGCGCGCGCATTCCATCGCCATCAATTTCGAGTGCGAACGGCCGATCGACCCGGCCGAGGTGCGCGACATCCTGAGCGGCGCGCCCGGCGTGCGGCTGGTCGATGATCCCGAGCGCAACTATTTCCCGATGCCCAAGGATGCCTCCGGCGGCGATCCAATTCTCGTCGGGCGCATTCGTCGCGACATCTCCGATCCCAGCGGCCGATCGATCGCGCTGTTCGTCGCGGGCGACCAACTGCTCAAGGGCGCTGCGCTTAACGCGGTGCAGATCGCCGAGCTGCTCTAAAGCAGGTCGCGCAGCCGATAGTAGAGCATAGCGAGTACGAGCAGCGGGCGGCGCGCGAGCGCGCCGCCCGGGAAGTTGCGGTGCGGGATACGCGTGAACAGGTCGAACCGCTCGGCCTCCCCGGCGAGCGCTTCGGCGATGAGCTTGCCGGCAATGCCGGTGAGGGCGATGCCGTGACCGGAGAAGCCCTGCAGGTAGTACACCTGCGGCTGCAACCGACCGAAATCCGGTGCGCGATTCAGAGTGATGTCGATGTAGCCGCCCCAGGTGTACTCGATGCTGACCGCCGCGAGCTGCGGGAACACCCGTAGCATCCGCGCGCGCGTCGCTCTGCGGGCATCGAAATCTCCGAGCCCGGAATAACTGACTCGCCCACCGAACAGCAAGCGGTGATCGGCCGAGCGCCGGAAGTAATCGAGTACCCAGTTCATGTCGCTGACTGCGGCATTATTGGCGATGAGGGTGCGGGCCCGACGCTCCCCGAGCGGCTCGGTGGCCACGATGTGGGTTGCCACCGCCATGATCTTCGGCGCCAGGGCAGGTGCGGTGTCGCCGAGGTAGACGTTGCCGCACAGGACCAACTGGCGCGCGCGCACTTCCCCGTTCGCCGTGCGAACCCGCGGCCCGGTGAATTCCGTGGCGCGGGTGTCCTCGTAAATGCGTACTCCAAGGCTTTCGGCGGCCGCAGCGAGCCCGAGGACGTAATTGAGCGGATGAAGGTGTCCGCTGTTGGCGTCATACAGCGCGCCGAGGTAGCGGTCGGTGGCGAGCGTTGCGCGCAGTTCCTCCCGCGGCACGTAACGCACGCTCGGGTAGTTCAGCCGGGTCTGCAGTTGCTCGATCTCCTCGTGCAGCTCCCGGTCGTGGCGCGGCTTGAGGGCGGTCAGCATGTACCCGTCGACCCAGTCACACGCGATGTGGTAGCGCTGAATCAGCTGGCGCGTCAGGGCGAGTGCCTCGGTGGCGACGTCCCAGATGGCCCGGGCGGTGGTCGCCCCCGCCAGCTGCTCGAGTCGGGGCTGCCCGCAGGCGACCCCGTGGATGACCTGCCCGCCGCTGCGTCCGGAGGCGCCCCAGCCGATGTGCTGCTGCTCGAGCAGCACGACCGAATAGCCCCGTTCGGCCAGGTGCAGGGCCGCGGAACAGCCGGCGATTCCCCCGCCGATGACGCATACGTCGCAGCTCACCGTGCCGCTGAGGGGCTCCCGGCGTGGGGCGGGGTGGGCCGATGCGGTGTAATATGATGTGGTGCGGGCGGCGGCCATGGCGATTCTCATATAATAACGGCCAATCCCATGGCAATGGCGCGCCCTCTCATTGGTCTTCCCGCTGACCGTCGCATGATCGGTGCGCAGCCCTTTCACGCGGTCGCAGAGAAATATGCCCGGGCGTTGCTCGATGTGGCCGACGCGCTGCCGCTGCTGATCCCCTCGCTCGCCGAGGAGCTGCACTTCGATGAGCTGCTCGAGCGGCTCGATGGGCTGCTGTTCACCGGCAGTCCCTCGAACGTCGAGCCGCACCATTATGCCGGCCCGCCGAGTGCCCCAGGGACCCTGCACGATCCGGCTCGCGACGCCACGACGTTACCGCTGATCCGCAAGGCGGTCGCGCGCGGGGTGCCAGTGCTCGGCATCTGCCGAGGATTTCAGGAGGTCAATGTGGCTTTCGGTGGTAGCCTGCACCAGCGGGTACACGAAGTGCCGGGTTACCTGGACCACCGCGACGATGAGAGTCAGCCGCTCGAGGTCCAGTACGGACCTGCGCACGAGGTCACGCTTGAGCCAGACGGGATTCTGCGCTCCCTGGCCGGCACCGAGCGCGTGCGGGTCAATTCTCTGCATTGGCAGGGGATCGAGCGGCTGGGCGGGGGGCTGATCGTCGAGGCGCGCGCGCCGGATGGCCTGATCGAGGCGTTCCGCGTCGCCGATGCGCCGCGCTTTGCGCTCGCCGTGCAGTGGCACCCGGAATGGAAGGTTCGGGACAATCCCTTCTCGCGCGCGCTGTTTGCAACGTTCGGCGCGGCATGCCGCGAGCGCGCGCGTCATCATTGAAAGGCAGGAACATGGTCAGCGAAGTCGGTCAGTTTTTTCGCGATCACGGCATTTCCGAAGTCGAGGCCATCATTCCGGACATGGCCGGCATCGCCCGCGGCAAGATCATGCCGGCGGAGAAGTTCGCTGAGGATGGGGGCATGCGTCTTCCGGAGAGTGTCTTCCTGCAGACGGTCACCGGTGATTACCCCCCCGACACCGGTCAGGCCATGAGTCCGGCAGAGATCGACATCATCCTCAAGGCCGATCCGAAGACCGTGCGCCGGGTGCCTTGGGCGGCCGAGCCGACCGCGCAGGTGATCCACGACTGCTTCTACGCAGATGGCCGGCGCGTGACCATGGCGCCGAGGCACGTGCTGCGCAACATTCTCGAGCTCTATGCCCAGCGAGGTTGGGAACCGGTGGTTGCGCCGGAACTGGAGTTCTACCTGGTCGAGCAGAACAAGGACGCCGATTACCCGCTGCGACCGCCGGTGGGTCGCTCGGGTCGGGCCGAGCCGGGCCGTCAGTCCTACAGCATTGCCGCGGTGAACGAATTCGATCCGCTGTTCGACGACATCTATCAGTTCTGTGAGGATCAGGACATCGAAATCGATACCCTGATCCACGAGGACGGGCCGGCGCAGATGGAAATCAATCTGATCCACGGACATCCGATGGATCTGGCCGACCAGGCGTTTCTCTTCAAGCGCACCGCGCGCGAGGCGGCACTGCGGCACAAGATGTACGCCACCTTCATGGCCAAGCCCCACGCCAAGGAGCCGGGCAGCGCCATGCACATTCACCAGAGCATCGTCGATATCAAAACCCGGCGCAACGTATTCAGCAATCCCGACGGCAGCCCCTCGGCGCTGTTCTTCGCGCACATCGGCGGTCTGCAGAAATACCTGCCGGCGGCGATGGCGCTGTTCTGCGCCAACGTCAACTCCTACCGGCGCCTGACGCGTTATCTGTCCGCCCCGATCAATGCGCAATGGGGTTACGACAATCGCACGGCGGGACTGCGGGTGCCGATGTCCGCACCAGAAGACCGGCGGGTCGAGAACCGCATCAGCGGCGCTGATGCCAATCCCTATATCGCGCTCGCGGCCTCGCTCGCCTGCGGTTATCTCGGTATGGTCGAGGGGTTGCAGCCCTCCGAGCCGGTGACCGGCAGTGCGCACGAGCTGCCGTTCGGTCTGCCGCGCTCGCTCGATGAGGCGTTGCGCGAGCTGCGTCGCAGTGCGGCACTGGTGAAAATTCTCGGTGAGCCGTTCGTGTCGGCGTTCACCATCGTCAAGGAAGCCGAGTACGAGGTGTTCCTGCAGGTGATCAGCTCCTGGGAGCGCGAGCACCTGTTGCTGAACGTTTGAGGCTGCGGCCGGCCGCCTCGCCGCGGCTCTCGAGGTGCGGGTTCTAACACGTGAGTATGAGCATGACGGGCAATATGTTGGGTATTGATGTCGGTGGCTCCTCGATCAAGGCGGGGGCGGTCGATGTCGCGGCGGGCAAGCTGATCGGGGAGCTCATTTCGGCACCGACGCCGCGCCCGGCCACTCCCGAGGCGATGATGCCGGTGATCGCGGCATTGGCGGCGCGCCTGCCGCAGGCCACCGGGCCGATCGGGCTCGCCTTCCCGGCCGTGGTCAAGCACGGCCGCGCGCGTACTGCGGCGAACGTCGATCATGCCTGGATCGGGGCCGATGGCGCGGCGCTCGTGCATCGCACGCTCAACAGGCCGGCGCTGTTTCTGAATGATGCCGATGCGGCGGGACTCGCCGAGATGCGCTTTGGCGCCGGTCGCGGCGAGCGCGGTACGGTCATTATGCTCACATTTGGCACGGGCATCGGCACCGCGTTGTTTACCGGCGGGCACCTGTTTCCCAACACCGAGCTCGGGCACATGGAGTTGAACGGCATGGACGCGGAAAAGTGGGCCTCGGCCCACGTCAAGACCGTGCAGAACCTCGACTGGGAGGGCTGGATCGAGCGGGTCAACGTGTACCTCGAGCGCATGCATGCGATGTTCTGGCCGGACCTGTTCGTTCTCGGCGGTGCGATCAGCGAGCGCTTCGCGGATTTTGCGCCCCTGCTGCGCTCTGAGGCGCGAATCCGGGCCGCGCAGTTCGCCGGCCAGGCGGGCGTGATCGGTGCTGCGATCGCGGTCGCGGAGGCGGGCGTGTGAGCTGCACGATCTCGGCTGTCGCGCTGCGATGAGCTGGCTCGGACGCAGCAAGCTGCCGCACGTCGGAACGACGATCTTCACCGTGATGTCGCGGCGCGCGCAGGCGCTCGGCGCAATCAATCTCGGACAGGGCTTCCCCGACTACGACATCGATCCGCTGCTGGTCGAGCTGGTCGCGCGCGCAATGCACGCCGGCCACAATCAGTACGCACCCATGGAGGGACTGGCGGCGTTGCGCGAGGGGATCGCACGCAAGCTCCAGGCGAGTTACGCGGTGCAGGTCGACCCCGAGAGTGAGATCACCGTGACGCTCGGGGCCACCGAGGCGATCTATTCGGGTATTCAGGCGATTGTCGGTGCGGGCGATGAGGTGATAGCGTTTGATCCGGCCTACGATGCCTACGAGCCGGCGGTGCGTCTGGCCGGTGGGTGCTGCATCCGTCTGCCGCTCTCGCCGCCGGATTTCCGCTACGACTGGGACCGGGTTCGCGCGGCGATCAATGGGCGCACGCGCCTGATTCTGATCAACTCTCCCCACAATCCGGCTTGTACCGTCGCCACCGCGAGTGATCTGGCGACGCTCGCCGAGCTGATTAGCGGCTACGACATCACGGTGCTTTCGGACGAGGTTTACGAACACATGGTGTTCGACGGCCGGACCCATGCCTCGGTGCTCTGCCATCCGCACCTGCGCGCACGCGCTCTGGCGGTGTTTTCGTTCGGCAAGACGTTGCATGCCACCGGTGTGCGGGTCGGTTACGCGGTCGCCCCGGCACCGCTTAGCGCCGAGCTGCGCAAGGTACACCAGTTCAACACCTTCAGCATCGCGCATCCGTTGCAGCGAGCCATTACCGATTACCTCAGTGCGCGAGCGGATATCGGGCGCGAGCTGCCGGCGTTTTTCCAGGCCAAGCGCGATCGGCTGCGCGCGGCACTCGCCGGCGATGCGTGGCGGCTGCCGCCCGCCGAGGGGACATTTTTCCAGCTGCTCGATTTCAGTGCGCTCGCTCCGCCAGGCGACGTTTCATTCGCCGAGCGGCTGCTCACCGAGGCGGGGGTCGCCGCGATTCCCCTTGCGCCGTTTTATGCCGAGGCGCCGCCATTGACGTGTGTGCGCCTGTGCATCGCCAAGCGCGATGCCACGCTCGATGCGGCTGCCGAGCGCTTGGCGGCATTCGCGCAGCGCCTAGGCCGTGCGGGGGCCTGATCCGCTGCATTTGGCGGACGGTTCTGCGCAGCCGAGCCGGATGCCGCGATGCTCACGGCGGCGGGACCTGCGGCCGGACCGTTGTCGCTGTCGATTCGCTTGCCGCTGCGACGTTGTGTGAGGACTCGGTCAGGGAGTCCCATTGCCGCGCGGACATGCCGCTCGTCAGGTAAGCGCTTCAGGCGCCACGAGATGACTCCGCAAGGGGGCGAATCCTCGTGCCGGCAGACCAACCAGGCCCCGGCAGGAGGTTGCATCAGCGTCCCGCAGTGAACATCGGATTGTCGTTCGCGGCCTTGCTCGACGGCACCTGCGGTTGCATCACGTCCCAGTGCTCGATGATGCGGCCATGGCTGATCCGCAGGATATCCCCCGCTACCAGAGGCTTGGGGCTGCAGCCAATCCCCCAGGACTGATGGGAATGTGAGGTTGAACCCCGCGGGTGCGGGCAAGCCCCTTGTCAGCGGCTGGCGCAACAAATCGAACAGCGTGTCTTCAGGAAGGTCTGCCAGTGGAATCAGTCCCCGTGTGCTCGATGCATCGAGGGCATCGGGCTGGAAAGGAATCGCCCAGCCGGCCGCGTCGCTGAGATGGCGCAGCTCGTGGACAGATCCCGGCGCAAGCACAAGCTCACTGTCGTTTTGCGCCTCGTAATCGAGCACATCGATCGCAATCCGTCCGCTTGCCGCCATGATGAGGATCAGCGCGAAGACAAGGTGTGCATGCGACAGCAGTGCGCGCGCCGTGGTCTCGCCGGCGAGCCGGTGGATCTGCAGCGGGGCTGCGCTCGCCGATCGTGGGACAGAGGAGTAGATGGGAATCGACATGCTTGACTCCTCTGACCGGTCTGGATCCTGGATCGCTCGGCGGGCAGCCCGAACCATCGTATCCATCCGGTCAAGCACGCCGTGCCTGAGACTTGATCGAATCTCGAATCCTGAGCGAGCGCACCGTCGCGCGGCATCCACTGGTGCGCATCGACCTGTACAGTGGCAGGTGGAGCGCCCGCCTGAAGGGGCCGTGCATCTGGATCAATCGCGGACTGGAACCCGGGAGGGGACCGGGCGGGTAAGCCCGCCGGGCAGCAGAGTCGCCTGCCTCAGCGGCGCAGGATCCAGGCGATGATGGAAATCGCGAGGCTCACCAGCAGCATGGTGGTGATGGGAAAGAAGAACTGGAAGCCGGGCCGTTCGATGACGATGTCGCCCGGTAGTTTGAACAACGGCAGCCGTCGCACCCACGGCCAGGCGAGCCCGAGCACGATCAGCACCACTCCGAGCACGACGAGAATGCGATTCATGGGCGCAAGTCTACCGGCCTGGGCGCGCCGATCAATGGCCGCGCGCCGCTAGTCGAACTCCGTCGGCAGGTCGCGGCGTAGATGGTGCTCGTAGAGCCGAACGATCTGCGGGGCGAGCACCCGGCCGGTCGACAGCTCCGGTAGCGCTGCAACGGGGAAGAACTCCACCGCATCGGTCTCGAGACTGGCGGCGGGGTGGCCGCCGGTCAGCTCGCAGATGAACATCAGCTTGTAGATATGGTGCACGCTCGGCGGGTGGGGGTGCCGGCGCCGATCCACGAGCGCAGCCAGCTTCACCGCGCGGACCTGGTAGCCGGACTCCTCGCGCACCTCGCGCTCGACGGCCTCGGCCGGCGAGTCGTTAACGTCCACCCAGCCGCCGGGCAAGGTCCAGCGGCCATCGGCGCGCTCACGCACCAGCAGTACGCGCTCGGCATCGAACACGGCCCCGCGCACGTCGACCTTCGGCGTGGCGTAGCCGTCCTCGGCGTCCCAGAACGCCTCGGCCCGCTCGGGCGGGATCTGCAACTGCCCGGCGAGCAGATCCGCCGCGAGACGCTGCAGTTCCCCGTAGCGCTCGCGGTCGTACGGATCTTGCGTGAAGGCGAGTCCGCTCTGCGCCACCGCGCGCACCTTGCGCGCCCAGTCGAGGATGGCCGCTGTTCTGTCGATGGCGACGCTCCCGGGGGCGCTTCAGAGATTGCGGATCAACGCATCCGCGAACGCCGAAGTCGATACCTCCGTGGCCCCATCCATCAGCCGCGCAAAATCGTAGGTGACGGTTTTCTGGCCGATCGTCCGGTCCATCGCCGCGATGATGACATCGGCCGCTTCAGTCCAACCCATGTAACGGAACATCATCTCGCCCGAGAGCAGCACCGAGCCCGGGTTGACCTTGTCCAGGTTGGCGTATTTCGGTGCCGTGCCGTGGGTGGCCTCGAATACCGCGTGCCCGGTGAGGTAGTTGATGTTTCCGCCCGGGGCGATGCCGATGCCACCGACCTGCGCGGCGAGCGCGTCGGAGAGGTAATCGCCATTGAGGTTGAGCGTTGCGATGACGTCGAATTCCGCCGGGCGCGTCAGGATCTGTTGCAGCGTGATGTCGGCGATCGCGTCCTTGATGATGACTTTGCCGGCCTGTCTGGCTGCGTCCATCTCGGCATTTGCAGCCTTTTCGCCGTGCGCGGCCTTGGTGCGCTCCCATTGCTCCCAGGTGTAGGTCTCGCCGCCGAACTCGCGCTCGGCGAGCTGATAGCCCCAGTTGCGGAACGCCCCCTCGGTGTATTTCTGAATGTTGCCCTTGTGCACCAGCGTGACGCTGCGGCGCCTGTTGGTGATGGCGTATTCGATCGCCGAGCGGATCAGCCGCTCCGAGCCCTCGCGTGAGACGGGTTTGAGGCCGATGCCGGAACTCTCCGGGAAGCGGATCTTGGCGAACGCCTTGGGAAAGTGCTGCTTGAGCAGTGCCATGAACTCGCGGTTCTCCGCCGTGCCGTTCTCGAACTCGATGCCGGCGTAGATGTCCTCGGTGTTCTCGCGGAAGATCACCATGTCCACCTGTTCAGGATGTTTGACCGGTGAGGGCACACCTTTGAACCAACGCACCGGACGCAGGCAGACATACAAGTCGAGCAGCTGACGCAGCGCGACGTTGAGCGAGCGGATTCCCCCGCCGACCGGGGTGGTGAGCGGGCCTTTGATCGAAACCAGATAGTCCCGGCAGGCTGTAACGGTCTCATCCGGCAGCCAGCTGTTGCACTGCTTGAAAGCCTTCTCCCCGGCGTACACCTCCATCCAGTGGATTTTGCGCCGGCCGCCGTAGGCCTTGGCCACCGCTGCGTCCATCACCCGCACGCTGGCTCGCCAGATGTCCGGCCCCGTGCCATCGCCTTCGATGAACGGGATGATCGGGTTGTCCGGCACCAGGAGCTTACCGTCACGGATGCTGATCTTGGCTCCGGCAGCGGGCGGTGCGACGTTCGGGGCAGCGGCACTTGACATGATTAACGGGCTCCTCGCGCGAACTTGAGAAAAATCATCCGCCCGGGTCCGCCCGAGCGGGCCGATAATCGTAGCACGGGCTCGCCCGGGCGCCGTAACGGCTGAGCCGCCCCAGGCAGGGTGGGGTCATCTATGCGACACTTGCCGCCCATAATATTTGGCTCATGGGGGTTGCCCGGATCATGAACGATGCCACCGAGAGCGCAGCGTCGCCTGCGGCGAATCAATCGCTGCTGCGCAAGTTATTTGCCGTGCACGCCGTGGTCGCGCCCGAGCGCGCCGGGGCCGAGCGGTTGAAGCAAGCGCTGTCGGTCTGGGCGCTGATGGCCATCGGCATTGGCGCAACCATCGGTACGGGTATCTTCGTGCTCACCGGCACGGTGGCAGCGAACCAGTCCGGACCGGCGATCACGATTTCGCTCGCGATCGCCGCTTTCGGCAGCGGACTGGCGGCGCTGTGCTACGCGGAGTTCGCCGCGTTCCTGCCGGTGCCCGGCAGCGCCTACAGCTACACATACGCCACGCTGGGTGAGGTCGTGGCATGGTTCATCGGCTGGAATCTGTTGCTGGAATACGGTATCTCGGCCTCGGCCGTTGCAGTGAGCTGGTCGGCGTACGTGGCGAGTCTGCTCTCGGGCTGGGGCATTCATCTGCCGGCGACGTGGATCAATGCCCCGATCCAGCAGAACGCTGCCGGCCATCTGGTGGCCACGGGCGCGATCATGAATCTGCCGGCGGTGCTGGTCGTGCTGGCGCTGAGTGCCTTGTGTTATGTCGGCATCCAGGAAACCGCGCGCGTCACGAATTTCATGGTGGCTTTGAAGGTTGCGGTGATTCTGGTCGTGGTCGTTGCGGGTCTGAAGTTCATCTCCGCCTCGAACTGGCACCCGTACATCCCGCCTAACGCCGGCACCTTCGGACACTTCGGCTGGACGGGCGTTCTGCAGGGTGCCGGCATCATCTTTTTCTCCTACGTCGGGTTTGACACCGCTTCGACCACGGCGCTCGAGGCACGCAACCCGCAGCGCGATCTGCCGATTGGGATCATCGGCACGCTCATCATCTCAACGGTGCTCTACGTGGCGATGGCAGCGGTGGTCACCGGCATGGTGCCGTACTTCAAGCTCAATGTGGCCGACCCGGTGTCCGTGGCACTCAATGCCCATCCGGCGCTCTCCTGGCTGCGTTCGCTGGTCACACTCGGAACCATCATCGGCATGACCTCCGTCATTCTGACGTCGATTCTCGGCCAGCCGCGCATCTTGCTGTCGATGGCCGATGACGGGCTGCTGCCACCGGTGATGAGCCGCTGCCATCCGCGCTTCAAGACTCCGCACGTGTCGACGGCGATTACCGGGGTCATCGCGGCACTGATCGCCGGGTTGTTCCCGCTCGATGTGCTCGCCGATCTGATCTCGATCGGCATTCTGCTCGCCTTCGCGGTGGTGTGTATCGGGGTGCTGGTAATGCGGCACACGCGCCCCGATGTGCCGCGCCCGTTCCGCGTGCCTTGGGCGTGGGTGCTGTGCCCGCTCGGGGCGGCAGTGTGCCTCGGCATGACGTATTTCCTCTCCGATGCAACCTGGATCCGGCTGGTCGTCTGGACGTTCATCGGCGGTGCGATCTACGTCTTCTACGGCTTTCGGCACAGCAAACAGCGCACATGAGCCCGCCCGATCCTGGCCTCCTGCCCGGCACGCCGGCTGCCGACGGCTGGTGGATGCCGGCGGAGTTCGAGGCGCACGAGCGCTGCTGGATGCTCTGGCCGGAGCGTCCCGATAACTGGCGGGAGCAGGCTGCCCCGGCGCAACGCGCATTTGCCGCGGTCGCCGCGGCGATCAGCCGATTCGAGCCGGTCGCCGTGGGGGTCTCGCCCGCGCATGCCGCGGCGGCGCGGGCGCAGCTGCCCGCGGCCATCGAGGTCGTCCCGCTCGCACACGATGACTGTTGGATGCGCGATGTCGGTCCGACGTATCTGGTGAGCGAGGGTGGCGGGCTGCGCGGGGTACACTGGCGGTTCAATGCCTGGGGCGGACTGCAGGGCGGGCTCTATCACCCCTGGGATCAGGACGAACGGGTGGCGGCCGAGGTGCTCGCGCTCGAGGCTCGCGCTCGCTACCGTGCCCCGATCGTGATCGAAGGGGGGGCGATCCACGTCGACGGCGAGGGCACGGCGCTGCTCGCCGAGGAATGCGTGCTCAATGCCAACCGCAACCCCGGCATGACGCGTGAGCGGATGGAGTCGGTGCTGCGCGAGTATCTGGGGGTGCGGCAGTTCATCTGGCTCGGACTTGGCGTCTACAACGATGAGACTGATGGGCACATCGATAACCTTGCCTGCTTTCTCGCGCCGGGCAGAGTGTGTCTCGCCTGGACCGATGATCGCGCCGATCCGCAGTACGAGCGTTCGCGCGATGCGTGGGAGCGGTTGCATGAGGCGCGCGACGCGCACGGGCGGCCGCTTGAGGTGATCAAGCTGCCGATGCCCGGTCCGCTCTACATGAGCGAAGCGGAGGCTCGCGGTCTGGCGCCGAGTTCGGCGTGTAAGCCGCGTCAGGCTGGCGAGCGTCTCGCGGCAAGCTACGTCAATTTCTACTTTGCCAATGGCGGTCTGGTGATGCCGTTGCTCGATGCGCGCACCGATGCGCAAGCGGCTGACATTTTGCGCCGTCTGTGTCCTGGGCGTGAGCTGATCGGGGTGCCGGCGCGCGAGATTCTGCTCGGGGGCGGTGGCATTCACTGCATCACGCAGCAGGTGCCTGAGCCGCGCGTTCAGCGGCTGAGGCCTGCGCTGCGCGCCTGAGAGTCCGCCGCCGCCGTCTCAGTCCGCGTTCGCCCCGTTCGTGCCCGCCAGCAGTGCCGCAAAGCGCGCGAGGTCGATGTTGCCGCCGGAGAGCATCACACCGACGCGTTTGCCGCGGAGTTCGAGACGGCCGCTGAATGCCGCTGCTGCCGCCAGAGCACCGGTCGGTTCGATCACGAGTTTCATCCGTTCGGCGAACCAAGCCATCGCCGCAGTCAGTTGCGCGTCGCTCACCGTGACGATATCGCGCACCAGAGCAGCGATGACGGGAAACGTGTGCACGCCCAGATGTTGGGTTTGCGCGCCATCGGCGAGTGTTTCCGGTGTATCGATATGCACGATTCGCCCGGCGTGCAGGCTCTGCCGCCCGTCATCGCCGGCCTGAGGCTCGACACCGAGTACCGTACAGTCGGGACACAGCGCGCGTGCGGCGACGGCGCTGCCCGAGAGCAGACCACCGCCGCCGAGTGGGACGAGCAGCACGTCAAGCCCCCCGACCTCCTCGATGAGTTCCGCCGCGGCGGTACCCTGTCCGGCCATGACATCCGGATGGTCATAGGGGGGAATGAGGCTCAGACCGCGCTCGGCGGCGAGTCGCCGGCCGAGCGCCTCACGGTCTTCGCGGAAGCGGTCGTAGAAGATCACCTCGCCCCCGTATTCGCGTGTCGCGGCCACCTTGGCGCGCGGCGCGTCACTTGGCATGACAATGACGGCACGGCTGTGCAGCAGCCGACAGGCGAGTGCGATCGCCTGGGCATGATTGCCCGAGGAGAAGGCGACGACTCCGGCCGCACGTTGCGCCGGCTCCAATCGGGCGACCGCGTTGTAGGCGCCGCGGAACTTGAACGCGCCCATGCGCTGGAAGTTCTCGCATTTGAAGAACAGCCGCGCCTCGCACAGCGCATCGGCAGTGCGCGAGGTCAGTACCGGTGTGCGGTGCGCGACCCCCTGCAGGCGCTGCCGGGCGGACTGGATATCGGCGAAATCCAACGTGGGCGCGTTCACGGCAGAGCTCGCCTCAGAGCGGTTCGGGTAGCGGGATGAATTCCTCGGCATCACCCGGTACCTTCGCGAAGCGCCCGGCCTGCCAGTCGCGCTTGGCCTGCTCGATGCGCTCGAGTGAACTCGACACGAAATTCCAGTAGACGTGACGCTCCCCGACCGGCTCGCCGCCGAGCAGCGCCAGGCGTGCGCCGCGCTCGGTGCGCAGTACCGCCGAGGCGCCCGGGGCAAACACCAGCATGCGGCCGGGACGCGCCGCTTCGCCCCACCCGACCAGATCCCCCTCGAGCAGATAGACCGCCCGCTCGGAATAGGCCTCGGTGAGCGGTAATGCGCTGCCCGGCGGCAGCACCGCATCGGCGTAAAAGAGCGGGGAGTGGACCGCCACGGGCGAGCGGTGTGCGTAGAGCTCACCGGCGAGCACTCGCACCTCGGCGCCGCCGACTTCGACGGTGGGCAGCGTTGCGCCGGGATGATGGTGAAACTGCGGCTCGGTCTGCTCATCGGCACTCGGCAGTGCGACCCACAGCTGCAGGCCGTTCAGGCGTGAGCCGGTGCGGCGCAGTTCGGCCGCAGTGCGCTCGGAGTGCACGATACCGCGGCCGGCAGTCATCCAGTTGACGTCACCGGGGCGGATGCTCTGGTGCGAGCCCAAGCTGTCGCGATGAACAATCTGTCCTTCGAACAGATACGTCACGGTGGCGAGTCCGATGTGCGGGTGCGGCCGCACATCGATGCCGCGACCGGGCGGCAGGTCCGCCGGGCCCATGTGATCGAAGAAAATGAACGGACCGACCATGCGGCGCAGGGGCGAGGGTAAGACTCGCCCGACCACCAGGTCCCCGAGGTCACGCGCTCGCGCATCGATGATGGCCGCAAGCGCGGGCGTGGCCGTGCGATCTGGCCCAGAGGACTCGACCGGGGGGGGTGCGCTCATACTGAATGCTCCGGCGAGGATCGCCAAGCGCAAATGCTAGCATCGCCCAGGGAAGGCGTGCGCGCCCCGCACGGGCGCGCACGTCCCTCATCGGCACCACACGGGAGGCACTTATGCGCATCGGATTCATCGGACTGGGCAACATGGGCAGCGCCATTGCCACGCGGTTGCTCGGCGCGGGCCATCGGCTGCGGGTGTGGAACCGCTCGAGCGAACCGGCGCAACGGCTGGTCGGCGCCGGGGCGGAGCCGCTCGCCACGGCGCGCGAGGCGTGTGCCGCGGACGTGGTGTTCTCGATTCTGAGCGATGACCGCTCGGTGCGCGAGGTGCTGCTCGAGGCGGCGCTGCCCGCCGAGCCCGGCACCGTGCACGTCAACATGGCCACCATCTCGCCCGAGCTGAGCGATGAGCTGGCGGCGCGCCTTGCCGCGGCCGGCTGCAGTTATATTGCTGCCCCGGTGCTCGGGCGGCCGGACGTCGCCGCGGCCGGCAAGCTCAACATTCTCGCCGCCGGTCCGGCTGCTGCCATCGAGCGCGTACAAGGGCTGCTCGATGTCATTGGCCAGAGAACCTGGCGATTCGGCGAGCGTGCCGCGCAGGCCAACGTGGCCAAGCTTGCGGTGAATTTCATGCTGGCGGCGGCAATCGAGTCGATGGGCGAGGCGGCGGCCCTCGCCGGCGGCTACGGTATCGAGCCGGCGACGCTGTTTACGCTGCTCAGCCAGACGCTCTTTCCCGGGCCGGTTTACGAGGGCTACGGGCGGGTGATCGCCGAATCGCGCTTCGAGCCGGCCGGGTTCAAAGCGCGGCTCGGTCTGAAGGATGTGCGCTTGGCGCTCGCTGCGGCCGAGGCGGTCAATACACCGATGCCAGTCGGCAGTCTGGTGCGCGACTCGATGCTCGAGGCGCTGGCTCGTGGCCAGAGCGAACAGGAGTTCGGGGCGGTGCTCGGACGTGCAGCGATGCGTCGGGCCGGACGGTAGACGGGCCCGCCGGGTATATAGCCGCGGCTGCGCTGCCGCCCGTTCCGTCCGCGGCGGCTCGCCCGGCAGGCTCTGTGAGCCGATGCAGGCCGACGGCGCTGCTCCAGGAGGGAAGTCTTTTTCGCTCTAGGATGCACCGGAGGCTCGCCCGTGGCGGTGCACGACACTCATCGACTTTGCTCATGTGATTCATGAGGTTGACGCGGTTTATCCCGGCCCTGCGCTGTGGATACTCGAGTCGGTGGTTATGTAGCCCATTCGAGGAGATCGCCCATGCAGGCCGGCACGTCCCGACAGATCCCTGGCACGACCCTGTTCGATGGGGAGCAGGCCATCAAGGGTTATGCGTTGAACAAGATGTGTTACTCATTCAATTCGGCGGCCAATCGCGAGGAATTCAAACGCAACGAAGATGCGTATTGCTCCCGCTACGGCCTCAGTGCCGAGCAGCGCGAGGCAGTGCGGCGCCGCAATGTGCTCGATCTGATCGCAGTTGGCGGCAACGTCTACTACCTGGCCAAGCTCGCCGGCATCTTTGGGCTCGACGTACAGGATCTCGGTGCCCAGCAGACCGGCATGTCCAAAGATCAGTTCAAAGCCAAGCTGAGCGCGGCGGGGAAGTAAGTCATGGCAAAAATCGTTGGCGCAATCACCACCTCGCACGTGCCGGCCATCGGCGGTGCGATCGCCCGCAATCTACGCACCGACCCGTACTGGAAGCCGTTCTTCGACGGCTTTGCTCCCGTGCATGCGTGGCTCGGCAAGGTGCGTCCGGACGTTGCGGTGATCTTCTACAATGATCACGGGCTGAATTTCTTCCTCGACAAGATGCCGACGTTTGCGGTCGGCGCTGCCCCGCAGTACACGAATTCGGACGAAGGTTGGGGCATCCCGACTTTGCCGCCCGTGGCGGGTGATCCGCACTTCTCCTGGCACCTCATCGAGAAGCTGGTCGCTGAGGAATTCGACGTCACCACCTGCCAGGAGATGCTGATCGACCATGCGTGTACGATCCCGATGGCGCTGCTCTGGCCGGCTGGCGGCCCCTGGCCGGTCAGCATCGTGCCGGTCTGTATCAACACCGTACAGCACCCTCTGCCATCGGCCGCGCGCTGCTTCAAGCTCGGTGAGGCGGTCGGCCGCGCAATCGAATCCTACGACGCGGACAAGCGCGTGGTGGTGATCGGCACGGGCGGTTTGAGCCACCAGCTCGATGGTGAGCGCGCCGGCTTCATCAACAAGCGGTTCGATCTGCAGTTCATGGAAAAACTCCCGACCGACCCGCTGTGGGCGACGCGCTATTCGATCGGCGAGCTGGTCGAGCAGACCGGAACCCAGGGCATCGAGCTGCTGATGTGGCTGGCTGCGCGCGCAGCGCTCGGCGGCCCGGCGAAGACGGTTCATTCCAATTACCACATCCCGATCTCCAACACCGCGGCAGGCCTGATGTTGATGGAGCCCATGGCTGCCTGAGCGGTGCGGGGAGCGGGTGCGCCAAACCCCTCCGGCGCGCCCGCTCCCCGAGCCGGCGGTGCGGCGCACGGGGATCGAGCGCCCCTTGGGCGCGTATGTCACAATGAAAGGGCTTGCCGGGGGCGCACAGACGGTCCACGGGCGCAGGGCAGGCGCGACCCATGGGCGAGCTGCAATCCTCACTACCGCACCTGCTCGATATCGACGGGCGCATGCTGCGCACGTTCCTCGCCGTGCTCGAGACCGGCTCGGTGACCGCGGCGGCTGAGCGGCTGGGTTTGACCCAATCTGCGGTGAGTCACGCTCTGAACCGCCTGCGCTCGGTCCTCGGCGACTCGCTGTTCGTCAGATCCGGCCGTGGCATCGCTGCGACGGCGCGTGCCGAGGCGTTGGCGGGACCGGCCCGGCGGCTGCTCGAGGACATGGAGCGCCTGGCACGGGGTCCGCGGTTCGTGCCGCAGGACACGGAGCTCGTGCTCACGGTTGCAGCGAACGATTTTCAGCGTGATCTGCTCCTGCCGGCCTTTCAGCAGCGCCTCGCGCCGCGCCTGAAGCGGCTGCGGCTCACCGTGATCCCCTCACGTGCGCCGACCGCTGATCTGCTGCGTGAGGGACGGTGCGATCTGATCGTCACGCCGCGCCCGCCGGAGGGATTGGATATCGTCCAGAAACGTCTGCTGGTCGACCGCTATGTGTGTTTCTTCGACCCCGCGCAGCGCGCTGCGCCGCGCACGCTCGAGGAATATCTCGCGGCCCGTCACGTCACCGTGGTTTACGAGGACGGTCGCCGGTTGGTATTCGACGATCAACTCGCCTCGCGCGGCCTTACCCGGCAGATCGGTGTGGCGGTGAGTGATTTTGCCGGTGTCGCCGCCTTTCTGCGCGGCACGGACCTGCTGGCGAGCGTCCCCTCGCTGCTGCGCTTCGGTTGCATGCGCGGCTTTGGCACCGCGCCGTTGCCATTCTCCGCTCCAGAGGTCTCGATGTACCTGGTGTGGCATCGCCGGCACCAGGACGACCCGGTGCATGTGTGGCTGCGCACCGAGCTCGAGGAGGTGGCGAATGGCCTGCTCGCCGGGATCGCACCATGAACCTCAAGCAGCTCGAATATTTCATTCGGGTGGCCGAGCTCGGCAGCTTCAGTCGAGCGGCCCTGGTGCTCGATGTGGCGCAACCGGCGCTGAGCCGCCAGATCCGGCTGCTCGAGACCGACCTGCGCTGCGCGCTGCTGCAGCGCACCGGCCGCGGGGTGGTGCTCACGGAGGCGGGCAAGCACCTGGTCGAGCGGGCCACGGCCATACTGCATCTGGTGCAGCAGGCGCGCGCCGATCTGGAGGAGGGTCGCGAGGAGCCGGCGGGGCGTGTGGTCATCGGCCTGCCGCCGAGCCTCGGGCGCATCCTGACGCTTTCGCTGGTCGCGGGCTTCCGGGCGAGTCTTGCCAAGGCGCGGCTGGTGATCGTCGAGGGGCTCTCGACGCACATCCTGGAGTGGATCGCCACCGGGCGGGTCGATCTCGCTCTGGTACACAATCCCGAACCACAGGCTGCGATCGACATCGAGCCGATTCTCGATGAGCCGCTGTGCCTGATCGGCCCGGCCCGGCAGCGCCAGCGGCGTGGCGCGCGCGCCGCGGCCCGCATGGAGCTGCCGGTGCCGTTCGCCGAGCTGCCGCAATACCCGCTGGTGATTCCCGACCACACCCAGGCAATCCGGCGGCGGGTCGAGGCGCAAGCGGTGCTATCCGGGGTGAGCTTGCGCATCGACTGGGAGGTCTCCGGAATCCCGGCGATACTCGACATGGTGCGTGCCGGGTATGGCTATGCCGTGCTCAGCCGCGGGGCGGTGTTCGCCTCGGGCGCGCCCCAGGCCTTCAGCGTTCGTCCGATCGAGCAGCCCATGCTGATCAGCAAGCTGTGTCTGGCGAGTTCGGCGCACAAGCCCACGACGCCACTGCTGCGGCACGCGACGCGCATGCTGCGCGAGCTGGCACAGACGGCCGTGCGCCAGCCAAGCCATATCAGTTCGCGATAGCTGCTAGCGGGCCGTGCGGACTGGATGCGCGGGAGCCGGCGGGCGAGAATGATGCAGCAACCGCATGAGCACATCGTCCGTTCCATCACGCCGCATCGGTCCGTGGACCGTCGGTCCCATCGGACTGGGATGCATGAATCTCAGCCATGCTTATGGCGTGCCGATCGCGCGCGAGCACGCCGAGCGCGTGCTGCTCGCCGCGCTCGAGCTCGGCGTGGATCACTTCGATACAGCTGCGCTCTATGGTTTCGGCGCGAATGAGACGCTCCTCGGCCGGGTGCTCGCGCCGCATCGCTCGCGCATCCTGCTCGCCAGCAAGGGGGGGCTCGCCGGAGTCGACGGCAAGCGCGTGATCGATGGCCGTCCGCAGGTCATCCGGCGCAACTGCGAGGACAGTCTGCGGCGGCTGAATACCGAGGTGATCGACCTTTATTATCTGCACCGCTGGGACCGGCGCGTGCCGATCGAGGAGAGCGTCGGGGTGTTGGCCGATCTGGTGCGTGAGGGCAAGATCCGCGCCATCGGTCTGTCGGAAGTGTCTGCTGCGACACTGCGCAAGGCGCACGCCGTTCACCCGATTGCGGCCTTGCAGAACGAGTACTCGCTGTGGACGCGTAATCCGGAAATTGCCGTGCTGCAGGCCTGCGGCGAGCTGGGCGTGACGCTGGTGGCGTTCTCGCCGCTCGCGCGCGGATTTTTGACTGGGCAATTAACCGAAGTCTCGGGGCTGCCGCCCGGGGATCTGCGTCACACCATGCCGCGCTTCAGCACGCAGCACTACGCGCGCAATCTGCAGCTGCTCGAGCCGTACCGGCACATTGCGCGGCAGCACGAGTGCACGCCGGCGCAGCTGGCGCTCGCTTGGTTGTTGAGTCGCGCCGAGCATATCGTCGTGATTCCGGGCACCACTCAGGTGTCGCACCTGCGTGAGAACATGGCCGCCCGGGCGCTGCGCTTGCCGAGCGAGACGCTCGCGCAGTTGGATGAGCTGATCAATCAGCGGACCGTGAGCGGCGCCCGGTATGGTGCGGCCGGCCAGGCCGACGTCGACTCCGAGGAGTTTTCCGAAGGGGCAGCGGCGCCCCGGTCGTGAAGTCTGACTATCCAGCCTCGCCGTGAGCGTAACCATGCCACCGAGGGGCGAGTTGTCAGATGAGCCACGGCGAGGCAGCATGAGCGACGGGAGCTGTCCCGTCTGCGGTGGAGGGGGGGATCGTGCAGTTCATCTCAGGCACGCATCACTGGTCGACTGACGCGGTTGAGCCGCGCCGGGCGCTCTCCTATTGGGTCGACACGGTCTGCGACCGGTTTCTCGAGCTCGACATCGATACGCCCGTGCGCACGGGCTTTCAGGCCCGGCTCGATCAGACCGAACTCGGACCGGCGATCGTCAACATGATCCGTGCGGACGTGCAGCGTGTGCGTCGCACCAGCGCAAAGATCGCGCGCACGCGGCAAGCGGCCTTCATGTTGATGCAGCTGCGTGCCGGCCGGGTGCTGGTGCGCCAGGCGGGGCGCTCAACGCCGCTGTATCCGGGGGAATGCGTGTTGATCGATGGCCGGGCACCCTACGAGGTGGAATGTCCGTTGCCCACGTGCTCGCTGGTGCTGACCTTGCCCGAGGCCTGGTTGCGTCGCTACCTGGAGCATCCCGAGGCACTCGTGCCGCTGCGGGTGGCCGGTGGCGGTTGGGGAGCGGCGTTGTGCGCGGCTGTGGGCAGCCTCGAGATCGATGGATGCGACAGCCTGGCGCTGCCGCCCGAGGAGGTGGCCGGACACGTCGCGGCGCTGTTGAAGCTCGCGATCGCGCCCGAACCCGCAGGCGCGACGCCGCGACCGCTGCGCGAGCGGGTGCTTCGTGCGCTCAATGGCCGATTCGCCGAACCGGACCTGACGCCCGGCTCGCTGGCCGGCGAGTTGCATATGTCGGTGCGCAGCCTGCATTACGCCTTTGCCGCTGCCGGGACCACGTTCGTCGAGGAGTTGATGCGCATTCGCCTGCAGCGGGCGCGCGAGCTGCTCGCCGACGGCCGGACGCGCGAGCTGCCGATTGCAGAAATTGCCGCCCGCTGCGGCTTCACCGATCCGAGTCATTTCGCGCGCCGGTTCCGGCGCAGGTTCGACTGCACGCCGCACGGCTATCGGCACCGCAGCGATAGTTAGGGCAGGCAGCTCAACACCTCGCGAAGTTCGCCGAGAATGCGGTGCGGCCTGCATGTGCCGCGCTGGCGCAGCCAGTCTTCGCGGCTCGTCGTTCCGGTGGTGACCGCGAGCGCTGTCGCACCACCGCGATGGGCCATGATGACCTCGACCAGCGGATCGTCGCCGACCACGCCGACCTCGCGCATCCCAACGCCCAGCCGACGAGCGACCAAGCGCAGCGCGTGCAGCGAGGGTTTGCCGGTGAGGATGACCGGGGCGCGAGTGAGGCGCCGGATCGCCCCGAGGATCGCATAGCTGTAGCCGATGGTGCGGCCCTGGCGGGTCGCAAAGAACGGCACATCCGAAGCAGCGTACAGTTTGGCGCCCGCCCAGATTGCCTGCGCGGCGGTCTCGATGTCCTTCATGCCGCATTCCGGATGCCAGCCGACGTACACCGCATCCACCTCGGCAGCGTGCGCCTCCCCGGTGTAGCGCGTCTCGATCCCCGCTTCAGCCAATGCGTGGCCGACACCCCGGGTGCCCAGGACCAGGGTACGACGGATGCCCCGGCGGGACATGTGATCGGCCGTCACCACCGAGGGGGTGAGCATCTGCCTGTCCTCGATGGGCAGGCCGCAGCGGCGCAGCTTGTCAGCTTGTTCGGCCGGTGCGTAGTTGCTGCCGTTGGTGAGCAGGACAAACGGCCAGTTCCGCTCGCGCAACGTGCTCAGCACCTCCACCGCGCCCGGCAGCAGCTGATAACTGCCCAGCGAGCGGTCACTGAGAAGCAGCGTACCGTCGACGTCGAACATCAGGCCGGCGATGGTGCCCGGGGTACTCGGCACTCGGTCCGCGAGCGGCGCGCTCATGAGGACACCGACCGCGGTATGCGACGCAGGTGCAGTCGAAAGCCGGGCTTCTCCACCGACACGTCCGTCAAGTCGCGCCGTGCGGTGAGCTTTCTGATCAGTGCCAGCGCTGGCCGTACCGCCGGATCGTAATGACGTGCAGCCGGACCGGCCGCGAGCATGGCATCCACCTGGGCCTGCGGCATGGTGGCGCGCAGCAGGAACTCCTCATCCGAGAGCCGGGCACCGAGCCTGCGGCGCAGCTCGGGCAGCGGCGCCATCGGCGGCTCGGCTTCGAGTTCCCGTGTGCGCGGCAGCGAACGGATGCGATCCATCACCTGCGCCTCGATCGGTATCGTTGGCTTGCCGAAGCGGCCGAGGGCATAACGGATCAACTCATCCGGCATGGTGGCGTAGCGCTCGCGGCTCGTGACGTTCATCACCGCCTGCGTCAACAGCACCTGGGAGAACGGGGTCATTACGATCGGCCAGCCGAGTTCCTGGCGCACGCGACCGAGTTCCTCGATGACGGCGCTCTCCAGGTGCGCGATACGGCTCTCCTGCAGATGTCGGCGCATGGTGCCAACCATGCCGCCGGGCAGTTGATGGTGCTGGTAGCTTGCGTCAAAACCCTGCGGCCGCCCCGCCGGCAGACCTTCGGCTTGCGCCAGGCTCGTGAAGTAACGGTCCACCGCCGCGAGCGCCTCGGTGTCGATGTCGACGCGGTGGCCGAGGGTGCGCAGGTTGGCGACCACCCGGCCGGCGGGCGGGTTGGAGATACCGTCGGCGGCCGCGCCCGATGCGCATTGCAATGCGCTCACCCCAAGCGGCACGGCATCCAGGTACAGCAACTCCGCCAATCCGATCGTGCAGTGCGAGTGCAGCTCGAGCGGCTTACCGCCGATCTGCGCCTTGATTGCCGGGATCAGGGTCGCGGCGCGCTGCGGGGAGAGCAGGCCGCCGGGATCCTTGATGTAGAGTGCGTCGATGTCGGGGCAGGCCGCAAGCCGGCGCGCCCGCTCGGCATAATAGGCGTCATCGTGGATCGGGCTGATCGTGAACACCAGGGCGGCGATCACGTACTCACCGCCGCCCTGGTGCACCATGCGCGCGCACGCGATGTTGGCGTCGGTATCGTTCATCGGGTCAGCCAGACAGAACCGCCGGATGCCGTTGCGGGCCAGCGTGCGAAAGGCGAGCGCCATGAATTCCGGACTGGCCGTTTCCCAGGAGATGAACCGGAAGCCGGTGGACATGAACTGCAGCGGCGTGCGTGGCGTTGCCGCGGCCATCAACCGGATCCGCTCCCACGGGTCCTCGCGCTTGTAGCGCACGGCGACGCCCATGTGCGTGGAGGTCGTGAAGTCGATTGCCTTGAAGCCCACCCGGTCCATGACCGGCGCGATCGAGAGTGTTCTCGCGGTGTCGATGCCGAGTGCCGCCCAGACGCACTGGTTGCCGTCGCGCAGTGAGGTCTCGACCAGTTGAATGTCAGCCATGGGCGTCTCCGGCGTCCGATTGCTGTAGGTACCGGGTGAGAAAGCCAGTATCGACGCCTCCAGCCTGGAACTGCGGATCGGCGAGAATATCCTGGTGCAGACTCAAGTTGGTGCAGATCCCGGTGACCTCGGCCGCGTGCAGCGCCTGGCGCATGCGCATCAGGGCCGCGGCGCGATCCGGAGCGTGTGCGATGATTTTGGCGAGCAGTGAGTCGTAGAAGGGCGGTACGTGTGAGCCGGCCTCGATGTGCGTGTCGACGCGGATTCCCTCCCCGGCCGGCCAGCTCACCTCGCTCACGCGACCGGGGCTGGGCTGGAAATCACGCGTGGGATCCTCGGCGTTCACGCGGCACTCGAGTGCGCAGCCGTGCCAGCTGATTTGTTCCTGTCTCACCCGCAGGCCCGCCCCGTCCGCAATGGCGATCTGCTCTGCAATCAGGTCGATGCCGGTGACCGCCTCGGTCACCGGATGCTCGACCTGGATGCGCGCGTTCATTTCGAGGAAATAGAACGCATCGCGCGCGGGGTCGACCAGGAACTCCACGGTGCCCGCCCCGCGGTAGGCGAGGCGCTCGGCAAAGCGCACGGCGGCGGCGTGCAGCCGCGCGCGCAACGCGGCCGGCAGGTTTGGCGCCGGCGTCTCCTCGATCAGCTTCTGGTAGCGCCGCTGCACCGAGCAGTCACGTTCTCCGAGGTGAACCACACCGCCGGCGCCATCGCCGAGTACTTGCACTTCAATGTGCCGACCGCCCGTGACGAAGCGCTCCAGGTACACGCGTGCGTCGCCAAAAGCGACGCCGGCTTCCGAGGCGGCCAGCTGCACGGCCTGCGGCAGCTCGGCGATGTGCTCGATGCGCTTCATGCCGCGCCCGCCGCCGCCGCCGACCGCTTTGACCAGCAGCGGTGCGCCCAGCCGCTCGGCCAGCGCCACAGCATCATCCATGCCCTCGACCGCCCCGCCCGGCACGACCGGGACGTCGGCGGCCTGCGCCTCGCTGCGGGCCCGCAGCTTATCGCCGACCGCGGCGATCTGTGCGGCCGTCGGGCCGATGAAAATGATGCCGGTCTCCTCACACGCTTGAGCCAGTGCGGCCCGTTCGGAGAGAAAGCCGTAGCCCGGATGGATCGCATCGGCCCGCACACCGAGGGCCGCCTGTACGATGGTTCCGACCTGCAGGTAGCTCTCGGTGGAGCGTGACGGTCCGATGCACACCGTCCGATCGGCCAAGCGTGCCGGTACGGCGTGCCGATCGGCGCTCGACGCCGCCAGCACCGTTTCGATGCCGAGCCGTCGGCATGTGCGGATGATGCGTGCGGCGATCTCGCCCCGATTGGCGATGAGAATCCGCTTGATCGTCACGTCTGCCCCGTGGTGTCGATGCGCAGCAGCACCTCGCCATACTCCACGAGTACGCCGTCCTGGGCGAGGATCTCGGCAACGACGCCGCACACGCCTGCGCGCACCGCGTTCATCAGCTTCATCACCTCGATGATTCCGATGACCGTGTCTTCCTTGACCTGTGATCCAGTCTCGACGAACGGCGCGGACCCCGGCTTCGGTGCGCGATAGAACGTGCCGAGCAACGGGGCGACGACGTTCTGTACCGTGCCCTGCGGTGCAGCCGGGCTCGCCGCGGGCGCAGGCCCGCTCGGTGGGCTGGGCAGTACAGCGCCGGGCGTTGGATCTGCGGTGGATTGAGAGGCCGGCTGCGGTGTGGCGGGCGCAGCCGGCGTACCGCCCGCGCCCTGACGGCGCAAGGTGAGCTTCAATCCGTCAAGTTCCAGATATAGTTCGTCGAAGCTCGACTCCTCGAGCAGCCGCGTGATATCCGCGACATCCTGCGCTGTGAGCGTCACCTGCGGCCTCCGAAAATTGACATGACATGCGCGAACGGGTTGTCGGCGCCGCGCGCGACGGGGGCAGCCTCCCGCGCCGACCAGACGGTCTCGGGACGACTCTGCAGAAGCAGCACTTCGCCGCTCGTGCGTTCGATCGCCCACTCGATGTCCTGCGGCCTGCCGTAATGACGCTCGACCTGGCGGCCGATGCTGCACAGCGTGTTCAGTTGGGTGTCGCTGAGACAGGGGGCGCGCCGCTGCGCCTCCTCGACCGGCTCGGTGCAAATGCCGCCAGCGGCAGCCGGCCGATGTTGAATCGTCTTATCGGAGATGTCCCGCACTCCGATCTCACCGGTGATCTTGCCGATGACCCAGCGATCGGGCGTCACTTCCCCGCCGACCACGGCCGAGCCGAGTCCCCAGGACCCCTCGATGGTGATGACCGAACGGTCGCCGGTAGTTGGACTGCGCGTGAACATCACTCCGGCAGTGCGTGCATCGACCATCTGCTGCACCACCACGGCCATCGACACGCTCTGCTCGGGAAGCCCCCGGTGCCGGCGGTAGCTGATGGATTCCACCGAGTACAGGCTCGCCCAGCAGCTGCGGATCATGTGCAGGGTGTCCGCGGCGCCCGTGACCCACAGGTGCGTATCCTGCAGACCGGCGAAACTGGCGTCGGCGGCGTCCTCGGTCGTGGCTGAGGAGCGTACCGCTACGGCGGCCGTGGGGCGCTCTGTACTTTCGGCGCACAGTCGCGCGTGTGCCGCCGTGATCTGTGCGCTCAGCGCGCTCGGCAGCGGCGTCTGCTCGATCCGGCTGCGCAGTGCCTGAGAGCAGGCGGTGATGGCCGGCAGCTCATCGGCACGCAATGCCTCGATGCGCTCACGCACGGGCTCATGCGTCTCGAGCGCAGCCAGGAACTGCTCGAATGCCTCGGTGGCGACCACGAAACCCGGTGGGACGCTGATGCCGGCGCGCACCAGCTCGCCGAGGCTGCCGCCCTTGCCGCCGACGCAGGCACGATCGCCGAGCCCGACCTCGGAGAACCAGCGGATCGCACTCATGTCAGGCAAGAACCGTGACGACGCCGCGCCCGCCATCGACCCGCACTCGCTGACCGTCCTTGATGCGACTCGTCGCACTGCCCGTACCGACCACGGCCGGCAGGCCGAATTCGCGTGCAACGATCGCCGCATGGCTCATCGAGCCGCCGATGTCGGAGACGGCGCCGGCGATCTTCTGGAAGATCGGCGCCCAGGTCGGATTGGTGATCTGGCAGACGAGAATGTCGCCCGGCTCGATCCGGCCGATGTCCTCGACCGACTTGATCACGCGCGCGGGACCTTCCACGACGCCGTTCGAGGCAGCAAATCCGCGGATTTCATTGCTGGTGTCCTTGCCATCGGCGTTGAGCCAGGTGTCCAGGCTCTCGCGGGTAATGCCCCAGAGCATCACGATGGCCGGATCGTCGATGACCTCCGGCACCGGCCCGAGCGCAGGCGGGGTGGGGTGTTGCGCCCAGATCTCGAGCGCTGCGCGACGTTCGGCCACGATCGGCGGCCAGTGCGCCGGTCCGCGCGGCTTCGAGCCGGTCGACCAGGCGTTCATCAGATCTATGATCGCCGCCTCGAGCTCGTAATGGGTGAGATGAAAGACATCCTCGGCGTCCGGGAAGAAGCCATGTGTGGCGAGCAGCGCGCCGAATTCGCGCACCTTGTTGAAGAACAGGTTGGTATACCAGTGCTCGCAGTAGAACTTGTGTCCCTCGACGTAGGGGAATACGCGGTGGGCCAGCTCGATCATCTGGTCGTACGCGGCTCGTTCCTCATCCGAACTCAACAGTTCGCGGTAGGCGGCGATCAGCTCACGCCGCTCCTGCTGCAGCTTCTCAAAGGGACGCTCGAGGGACTCGCCGGCTTTGACGCGGGCGATGTAGCCGGGCAGCCCGGCAAACGGCATCGACAGATCATCGTTCCAGGAGCGGTGATAATGATAAAAGCCGTCGCCGACGTTGATGTTGAACCACGGATCACGCGAGGCGGCGAGTTCGCGCAGCCACTCCTCGCCCGCGGGGCCGGCCTGCTCGAGCGAGGCGATGATGGACTCCGCGGACAGCCCGTCGCGGAAGCGCCCCTCCACCCGTAGTTCGACGGCGCGGCGCGCCAGGCGGCGTAATTCCTCGTCTGGGCGGAAGATTTCCGCATCGATGCCCGCCACCATGCGGGCGATGGTCTGATCGGAGATCTCCGGAAACGCCTGCTTGCAGAAGGCGAAGAAAGTGAGATAGGCGCCGTAACCGAGGAGCAGAAATTCGAAGTGGTGGTGCCACATCCGAAAGTAGCCCTCGAGGGTCTTCTGGTAGGTCTCGAGCAGCGTGTGGTTGGCGGCGAGGCCGCGACCGGCATGCACGTTCTCCAGCGGCTCGAATTCCGGTAATGCGGGTTTCGGCAGCGCCTCGGCGGAGCGGATCAGGGCACGCATCTTCTCCTTCCACGAGCCGTACAGCCGCTCCCAGTTCTCGTAGTAATAAAAAGCGCGCTTCTGGAATTGTTCCGTGCGCCGCGCGATTTCGGCCGGATCGGTCACGGCGTTACCGCCAATGTAGACCCGGCCGTTGATGATCCGATGATCGATGCCGAGGGTCGTCGGCAGGCAGTGCACGCGGGTATTGGCCGCGCCGAGCGCGCAGTACGCCGCCTCAGCGGTCACCATGTCGAAGCACGACATCGGCTCGGGGAAGTGCATCGAATTGTAGAACCAGAAGCGCCCGTCGTCCTCGGGACCGAACTGGATCGTGTATGGATACGCCCCCTGCGCCCGCTCGGTGCCGGCCACGACCTTCACCGAGCTCGGCAACGGAAACCTTTTGGGCTCGACTGTGGTGCTAATGATACAACTCCTGGCGGCCTCGCGATGCTCAGCGCCGCCTGTCTGCGCAGCGGGATCGGAGCAGTTTAATCACGCCGTTCCCGCCGCAGCGCGCACCACAGCGCAAGCCGATCGATCCTGGGCGCAGCTGCCGAGCGTCCCTGGCTCGGCCGCCCGGGCTGCCCTGCGGCGGTTGCGCTGCCAGTTCATAACCTTTGCGCTGTGATCCGCGCAGCGCAAACTGCCGGTGAGCTAGGCTCAGCTGCTGTAATGATAGACCCATCGTAACCCGGCAGCATGACCGGGCGAGGCGCCGTCCGAACCCAGCCCGCGGACGGCTGCGGCCGATAGAGTCCGTTCACCAAGGGGCGAATTGTTCCGGAGGGGGATCACTGTTATGAAACTGAGGCAACTCAAACGGCGCGTCGCAACCCGGCCGCTCGCGCTGTGCGGCCTGGGTCTGTCGCTATCGTGTGGCACTGCCGTTGCGCAACAGCAACAGGCGCCCATTGACATGCACCAGGTCAAGCTGCATGAAGTGGTCGTGACCGCCCAGAAGCGTCGGCAGAACATCCAGAACGTGCCGATCGCGATCACGGCGTTCACCAGCCATCAGCTGCAGCAGGAGAATCTGACCAGCCTGGCCTCCCTGTCGGCGCAGACTCCGGGCGTCACGTTGAGCGGCGGCGCACCGTTTGCGGGTGACAGCTCGGTGCTGTCCGCGTCAATTCGCGGCATCGGCCAGAGCGACTTCGCCATCAACATCAACCCGGCAGTCGGGGTCTATCTCGACGGGGTGTATCTGGCCCGTACGGTGGGTGCGAACGTCAATCTGCTCGACGTGTCGCGCATCGAGATCGCCAAGGGGCCTCAGGGCACTCTGTTCGGTGCGAACACCATCGGTGGCGCGATCAGCATCATCACGCACACCCCCGGTGAGCACACACGCTTCATCGCCCAGGCGACCGGAGGCAGCTACGATCGGCGCGACGTGTCCTTCACCGCCGACATTCCCATCATCAAGCATAAGCTGCTCACGACCATCACGTTCGGCAGCGAGAACCAGAATGGCTGGCAGAAAGTCATTCCCTATCCGACCAACTCCCCTTACGGCCAGACGCCCTTCGTGGTGGATCCGCAGACCGCCTATCCCGCCTCCGGCTACCAGACCGGTAATAATTACGGCGGTACCGGCGTAACCATGATGCGCGGCAAGGTGCTGTGGCTGATCAACAATCGCTTCAAGTACACCTTCACGGGCGACTGGACCCACGAGGACCAGACGTCTATGCCGAACGTCGTCGTCGGCGCATTTTCCGGCAATGTGCTCTCGGCGACGTTCTCCACGATGTACAACCTGTGCATCGGGAATAACGCAGCGACGCTGCCGGCCGCAGTGGCGGCGGCGAGCAATATTCCGGGCGTCGGCCCGGCCTTTCCAGTCGGTTCGCAGAACAACACATTGTTCAGCGGCGTGTGCTCGCAACCGCGCGCCCACGTGCCCGGTCTGTCGATCGGCGGTGCTCCGCTACTGGGCGCCGGATACGTCGGCGGGCCTCCCGGACCGTTCAATTACAACAATCACCCGGGCACGGCATACCTCGGATCGAGCAACCCGCGCATCTATCTGAGTCAAGCGGCCAGCAATACCGGCAACATCGACACTACCTATGGCGTCGGCCCCGACTTCGCCCGCAGTGACGTGTTCGGGTTCTCCGCCACCGGTGATTATCAGCTCGGCGACAATCTCAGCTTAAAGTCGATCACCGGCTATCGGCAGATGCGTTGGCGCATCGGCACCGAGCTCGACGGCACGCCAGAGACGATGTTCCAGGTGACCGACGCCCAGCACCAGTGGCAGATCTCACAGGAACTGCAGTTGCTCGGCAGCTCGTTGCATCACGAGCTCAATTGGGTTGCCGGCCTGTATTACTTCAAGGAATCCGGCTACGTGCACGACTACGTGCCGTTCGAAGGCATCCTCGAGGTCTACGACGTCGCGAACAATGCCGAGAACGTCAATTACGCCGGCTACTTCCACCTCGATTACGACCCGACCAGCCACTGGGGTTTCACGCTCGGCGGTCGCTACACGGATGCGCAAGCCTATTTCCTCGGCGGACAAAGCGACCTGAACTCCTTCCCGCTGGGCTCGGCGCTCTATCCGCTTGCAACCGGTCAACCGTTCCTGCGCTACTTCCCGAACATCCCGGACGGGCAGCAGTGGCACATCTTCGACCCGACCGCAGGCATCCAATACCATTTCACGCCGAACGTCATGGCGTACGTGAGCTGGAGCAAGGGCTTCATGGCTGGCGGCTGGACGACCCGCGTGTCCGCGCCGATTACCTCACCTAAGCAGGCCGAGTACGGTCCGGAGACCTCCAAGGCCTGGGAGCTGGGTCTGAAGTCCACTTTGTTCAACGATCACCTGGTCGTCGACACCGATGTGTTCGACACGGACTTCAACAGCATCCAGCTGAACGTGCAGCACGGTGCGTCGCCGACGCTAACGAATGCCGGAAATGCGCGCATCATGGGCTGGGAACTGCAGGCGGAGTCGGTGATCGGATCAGGGCTCGAGCTGAACGGCTCGGCGGCCTTCCTCGATGCGTACTACACTTCGGTCAATCCCGGCACCAACATCCCGGAGTATGCATTGCCGGATGGCACCACGGTGTGCCCGGGCGGGCAACTGGCCGGTTGCAGCATCAGCCTCGGTGGCTCGCCGCTGCAGGCCAAGCTGCCGAAGACTCCGCGCTGGAAGTTCAGCTTTGATCCGGTGTACACCTACTTCATGCAAAGTGGCGCCGCGCTGCGCTTCATTCCGGTGTTCACCTACACCACCAGCATGTTCAACGACTCACTCAACACGCCGCAGATGTGGCGGCCGGTGACGCGTAATCTGGCCGCATCGCTGCACTATATCTCGCCATCCGGCCGGTACGACGTGGCGTTCGGTGGGACGAACCTCACCAACGATCGCTACATCACCTCGGGTCAGCCGAACTACGCGGCCGGCTTCATCGATGCGTACTACAACCCGCCGCGCGAGTGGTATCTGACGCTGCGGGTCAGCATGGAGTAACGGCGGCAGATCGCGACCCGCCGACGGCCGGCCCAATACGGACCGGCCGTCGGTGGGCGCAGTGTCACCGGCGACGCTCAGGAACGAGCGAGTCCCAGAGCGCGGATGGCATTTTCCTTCAGGATCAGCTCCTGCACCTCGGGCTTGAATCCGGCGGCGCGGAAATCCTCGATCCATCGGTCGGGTGAGATCAGCGGATAATCGGAGCCGAACAGGAGCTTGTGCTTGAGTTGGGTGTTTCCGTAGCGCACGATCTGCGGCGGAAAGTAGCGCGGCAGCCATCCGGACAGATCGATGTAGACGTTCGGCTTGTGAAGCGCGACCGACAATGCCTCGTCGGTCCACGGCCAGGACGGGTGGGCCAGGATGATGGTCATGTCGGGGAAATCGGCCGCAACGTCGTCGAGATGAATGGGTTGAGAGTATTTCAGGCGCAGTCCGCCACCGCCGCGCATGCCGGTGCCAATGCCGGAGTGTCCGGTGTGGAAGATGGCCGGGAGCCGCCGCTCAGCGATGAGTTCGTAGAGCGGATAGGCCATGCGATCGTTGGGGAAGAAGCCCTGGCAGGTCGGGTGGAACTTGAAGCCGCGCATGCCGTACTCCTCGATCAGCCGGCGAGCCTGGCGAACGCCGAGCTTGCCCTTGTGCGGATCGATGCTCGCGAAGGCGAGCATCATGTCGGCGTTGTCCCTGGCCGCCTCGGCCACTTCTTCGTTGGGCACGCGGCGCACGCCCATTTCGAATTCACTGTCGACGGTGAACATCACCAGTCCGAGTCGGCGCTCGCGATAGTAGGCGATGGTTTCTGCGATGGTGGGGCGACGCCCGGCTTTGAAATAGTGGCTGGCGGCGTCTTCGAACTCCTTCCACATCTCGTCGGTGGGTTCGCGGCAGGACACTTCCGCGTGAGTATGGACATCGATGGCAATCAACTGATCGGTATTCATCTCGGATTACGCCGCAGTGGGTTTTGCGGACGATCGTCCGCGGGTGTGGCATCCTGACAATTTGTTGCGGAGGTTTCAAGCGTGGTGCATGCAGGCGACATTCTGTGGACTCCGAGCGAGCAGCGGATCGAGAGGGCTAATGTAACGGCCTTCGCTCGTTGGTTGCGGCAGACAAGAGGTCTTTCGTTCGCAAGTTACATGGAGTTGTGGCAGTGGTCGGTGCGCGACATCGAGGCGTTCTGGGGGGCGTTGTGGGAGTACTTTGAGATCAAAGCTACCCCGTACACACGCGTGCTCGCCGAGCGCGCCATGCCCGGGGCGGAGTGGTTTGCCGGTGCTCGGCTCAATTACGCTGAGAACGTGCTGCGTGGTGCGCGTCATGGCCCGGTTGCATTGCTGCACGCGGCAGAGGATGGGGCGCTCGTCCCCCTGAGTTGGACCGAGCTTGCAGATCAGGTGCGGGTGCTGGCGACGCGTTTGCGCGCGTTGGGCGTGCGGCCCGGCGACCGCGTGGTGGCGTGGATGCCGAATATTCCTCAGACCATCATCGCGATGCTCGCCTCGACCGCCATCGGCGCAATCTGGGCGTGCTGTTCGCCGGATTTCGGTGAGCGCGGTGTGCTCGATCGCATCGCACAGCTCAACCCTCGGGTGCTGTTCTGTATCGACGGCTATCGCTATGGCGGCAAGCGTTTCGACCGGCGTGCGGAGCTCGAGCGCATTCTCGCCGGGCTCGATGGTCTCGAGCAGGTGATCTACCTGCCATATCTCGATCCGCACGCCGATGGGTTGCCGCGCGCCGATGCGCTGCGCTGGGCGCAACTGCTCGAGGGGCCGCCGGTGTCAGCCGAGCAGTTCGAATTCGAGCAGGGTCCGTTCGGGCAGCCGCTCTGGACGCTGTTCTCCTCGGGCACGACCGGATTGCCTAAGGCGATCGTGCACAGTCATGGGGGCATATTGCTCGAAACCATGAAGAATGCACTGTTTCATTTCGATCTGCATCCGGGCGAGCGGCTGTTGTTCTTCACCACCAGTGGCTGGATGTTGTGGAACTTCATTGCAAGTTCCCTCGCCACCGGGGCGGTGCCGATTCTCTATGACGGCAGCCCGACTTACCCGGCGCCCGACACGTTGTGGCGGCTCGCCGCAGAGGGCTGTGCGACGATGCTCGGGGCGAGCCCGACGTTCGTCGAGCAGATGGTGCGCGCGGGCATCGTGCCGCGTGAACGGTATGATCTCGGCTGCCTGCGCAGCATCACCCTGGCCGGATCACCGGCCACGCCGGACTGCATGGCGTGGTTCTACCGAGCCGTCAAAGAGGACCTGTGGGTGGCCAATGGCAGTGGCGGCACGGATTGCTGCACAGGGTTCGTCGGCGGCGTGCCGACGCTGCCAGTGCGCGCCGGGGAGATCCAGGCGCCCTCGCTCGGCGTGGCGGTCAAAGCGTTCAACGAGCGCGGCGAGAGCGTCCTCGATGAGGTCGGGGAACTCGTGCTGACCGAGCCGCTGCCCTCGATGCCGTTGTATTTCTGGAATGATCCGGACAACGCCCGCTACCGCGAAACCTATTTTGCAGATTTTCCCGGCGTGTGGCGGCACGGCGATTTCTTCCGCATCAACGCGCAGGGTGGATCTGCGGTGCTCGGCCGCTCGGATGCGACGCTGAACCGCTTCGGTGTGCGCATCGGCACGGCGGAGATCTATCGCACGCTCGCGAAGCTGCCCGAGATCGAGGACTCGCTCATCGTCAATCTCGATCTGCCCGATGGGGGATTCTTCATGCCGCTGTTCGTGAAGCTGGCCCCGGGGGCGGAGCTGGCACAGGTGCAAGAGAGCGTGCGCTCGACGTTACGCCGCGAATACACCGCCCGGCACGTGCCGGACAAGGTGATTGCCGTGCCGGCGATTCCGATGACGATCACTGGGAAGAAGATGGAAGTGCCGGTGCGTCGCATTCTGATGGGCATGGCGCCGGAGAAGGCGGCCAACCGCAGTGCCATGGCCAATCCCGACTCGCTCGATTTCTTCATTCATTATGTCGACACGCAGCAGGACTACCAGCTGGGGAAGGCGTGAGGCGATGAGCGCGGCCAACGTTGTGCTGTTGCCGGGGTTGATGTGTGACCGGGCGGTCTGGGCGCCACAGCTTGCGGTGCTGACGCAGCGCTTTGCCTGTACCGTTGCCGATTACGGCGCGGCCGACTCGATCGAGGCGATGGCCGAAGTGGCGCTCGCGGCGGCGCCGGCCGGGCCGCTCAGCGTGGCCGGGCACTCGATGGGCGGACGCGTGGCGCTTGAGCTCGTGCGGCGCGTCCCGCAGCGGATCGCCCGCCTGGCATTACTCGACACCGGGTACGAGGCGCGAGACGCCGGGGAAGCCGGGCAGGACGAGGCGCGCAAGCGCCAGCGGCTGCTAGATCTCGCCCGCGCGCAGGGTATGCGAGTCATGGGCCGCGAGTGGGTCCAGCGCATGGTCCATCCGGCGCGGCTCAGCGATGCGGTGCTGATCGAGGCGATTCTCGCCATGA
Organism: Gammaproteobacteria bacterium; assembly: GCA_027324195.1. GTDB lineage: Bacteria > Pseudomonadota > Gammaproteobacteria > Steroidobacterales > Steroidobacteraceae > 13-2-20CM-66-19. The sequence continues at coordinate 80,021 of DAHVTM010000035.1, forward strand.
TCGAGCGCAAGACCCCCGAGCTCTTTGCGGCGCAGATTCGCGCGCTGCTGAATCGGCCGGGCGCCGAGAGTCTGCTCGAGCAGATTGCCTGTCCGACGCTCGTGCTGTGCGGCCGGCAGGACGCGTGGAGTCCACTCGCGCGCCACGAAATCATGGCGCGCGCAGTGCCTGGCGCGTCGTTGGTCACCGTCGAGGACAGCGGCCACATGTCTACGATGGAGCAGCCAGCCGCTGTCAACGCTGCGCTGCTCGAGTGGCTCAAGCGGGGTTGAACCACCGGGGCGCGGGCCGGCAAAGTGCCGGCCCGCGCCCCGGGGATCTGTCGAGCCGACTCAGCTCTGACGAGTACGCCAGCCGTCGTGGTAGGCCTGACGGGCGCCGGTCGAATACGGCGCTGGGGAGACGCGTACGCGGATCTCCAGTTGCTTGTGCCGCTCCACGGTGGGTTTGCGGGTGCCGCCGTTCTCCTCGCCCCACACCAGCGTCAGCACATCGCCGATGTTGATGTTCGGGTCGACGACGCCGAGCGACAGCACGGTCCGCTCGTTGTAGCTATAGCCGCCGAACATCGAGAAGCCCACCGTCCGCCCGCCTGCCATGACCCGGTCGTACGATGCCGAGGAATAGTTGCAGTTCGGGAAATCGAAGAACTTGTAGTTCTCCGCTTCAGGGTCGACCAAGGATGCGTAGATCTTGATGAAGTCGGCCGGATTCCAGGCAAAGGTCACCTTCTTGCGCTGCGGCTCCTTGGCCTGACGCTTCAACGCCTCGGCGCCGACGAAATCATGGTCGAATTTGATGAACGGTCCGTAACCGAGCGCATGCGGGCTGAGGTAGTAATCCTCGATGTTCTCGGACACGAAGCTGCCGCCGATCGAGCCGCCGAGTCCCTCGTAGCTTGCGGCCGGCAGCCACTCGCGGTAGGCGCGCATCTGCTCGCCGGTGTATACCGCCGGCAGGGGCGAGGGGATCCAGCCGGACTCGAGCGTGTTGCTCGAGTAGGCACGTGCACCGACCTCGAGCATGCCGAATTCCTTGCCGGCCGCCACCACCGCTTCGCGGACCTCGTCGTACTCCGCATACGGTCCCCAGAACTCCAGGCCCGGGGCGCCGGCCATGCCGTGGCGCAGGCAGCGCACCTTGCGGCCCTTGATGTTGATGTAGTCCATGTTGAAGAACTTCACGTCAGGCAGCGCTCCGCCGTTGAGCTTGGCGAGCACCTGCATGGCGTTCGGACCCTGTACCTGGAAGCGGTAGTGACGGCGTGACACTGGCTTGCCGCGTGGATGCGAGGGCGAGCGGTCGTCGCGGATCACCTCGACGTTGAACCCGCCGGTCTCGGCGTGAAACTGGATCCAGTTCACCGTCGGCGCACGCCCAACGAACAGTAGCTCTTCTTTGTCGAGATAAAACAGAATACCGTCGCCGATGACGTAGCCATCGTAGCTGCACGGGACCATCTGCTTGGCTTTGTTCGGTACGAAATTATTGAAGCTGTTGATGGTCAGATATGACATCAACTTCAGAGCGTCCGGGCCTTTGGCGGTGATCTCCGCCATGTGGTGAGTCTGATCGAAGAGCACGGCGGTTTTCTGCCACGCCTGCTGTTCATCGCGCCAGTTGCTGAACTCGTATGGCACGACGGGATAGACGTAGGCGCCGATTTGCGAATTGCGCAGCATCTGCACCGGATTGCCACTGCGGCGCAGCAATTGCTCGAGATTTTCCTGCTTCATCGTTTCTGTACTCCGGATCAATCACCGTCAAAGAATGATTTCGATTGCCGCACGTGGCGGGCCGAAAATGCGACCTGCGCGACGGATCGCAGGGGCAAATGACCAGTGCAAGGTGTACCGCCGATCCGCTGTGCGTGTTCCACCGATGGCGAACCCGCACAAGGCCGATGGCGAAAGATTACACCATGGGCCTCGCCAGGCACTGCATGCGTGCGGTCGTCATGCGCAACAGTGCTGACGCTAATAGCTGATATAAATATTACCTGCTTGTTCAGGCCGACCGCTCTACGTATAACGAAATGGAATTCGATCACCGCACGGCGGTGGACTGGTTGTCCTCGGGGGGGCGAACATGAGCGGTAGCGAATTGTCGGCCAGTGTCGAGGCGGGCACGGGCAGTGGGTCGGGATCCCACGCGGGCGTGCCAGCCGAGGCGTCAGCCGTGCGCGCCGCTGAGCGGCTGGCGCGAGGGGGGGCGCTCTGGACGGCGCTCGGGGAGATGCTGCTCGCCGAGCTCGGGTCCGATGCCCAGATCCGAGCCGCGCGGGCACTCGGCGAGCGCAACCGTACGGCAAGCTTTTACCTCTATCTGCAGCTCGACGGCCAGGGCGTCGTCCGCCAGGATGGCCGTCACGCGACGCTCGGCTGCGGCGATTTCGTGCTGTGCGACGGCGGCAGGCACTTTGACCTTATTCCAGGTGCGAACGGGCGGATGCTCGTGCTGATCATTCCAACCGGCAAGCTGCGCCGTCATATCGCCTGTCCGGAGTCGCTCGTGGCGCTCGCCATGGAGGGGGCGAGCGGGGTGGGCGGACTACTGTCCGGATTTCTCCGTCAGCTCTGCGCACAGACTCTTCCTGCGCGCGACGGGGCGGGCACCGAGCAGATTGCCGGGGCGATCCTCGAGCTGCTCGGCGCGGCCTATGCGCAGGTGCCGCGCACGCATGCGGAGCGCTCCTCGCGCGGCACCGCGCACCGCATTCGCATCATCAACTACATCCACGCGCATCTGTACGATCCGGACCTTACGCCGGCCCAAATCGCCAGCGCATGCCGGATCACCACCCGCTATCTGCATTATCTGTTCTCCGACGGGGATGAAACAGTGACCCGTTACATTCTCAAGCGTCGCCTCGAGGCCTGTTCACAGGCGCTGCTCGCTGACAGTCAGCACGGGCGCACGGTTACGGCAATCGCGTTCGATCATGGATTTAACAGCGCGACGCATTTCGGGCGTGTGTTTCGTTCACACTTCGGCATGACGCCGCGCGAGTTCCGGGCACGCGGCGTGCGCCGCACCACGATGCGGGGCGAGTCGATGCGTGCCGCAGTGAGCGCTGCGGCTGGGTATTGAAGGAAGCGGACCCTTGGCCGCCGGGCTGAGGTTGACGCTAGAATGAGGGCATGGTTCATCTTCGGCGATTCGATCTCAATCTGCTGATTTCGCTCGACGCGCTGCTGCACGAGAGAAACATCAGCCGGGCGGCCGACCGGCTGCACGTGTCGCAGCCGGCAATGAGCGCCGCGTTGCACAAGCTGCGCGAGTACTTCGATGACCCGCTGCTGGTTCGGGTCGGGCGCAATCTGGAGCTGACCCCGCGCGGACTGTCGCTCGTGGAGCCGGTGCGCGAGGCGCTGCTGCGGATCGAAACGACGCTGGCGACGCAGCCGGAGTTCGATCCGGCGACCACGCAGCGCGAGTTCACCATCGTCGTGTCCGAGGAGGCGGTACCGGACCTGCTGCCCGCGCTGCTGAAGCGGCTGGCCGTACAGGCTCCGGGCATCAGCTGCCGGATCCAGTTGATCTCCGAGACCATTCTGACCCGCCTCGAGTATGGCGAGGCGGATTTGAGCGTTTGCCTGGATAGCCTGCGCATGTACTCGGCCCGTGCTTGGCCGGATTCTCTGCGTCTGGTCCGGCTGCGACCGGTGCGCTGGGTCTGTGCGGTCGATGCCGATCACCCGACCGTGGGGGATGCGCTGAGCGCAGAGCAGTTTTATTCACTGCCCCACGCCTTCGGCGCGCCGAGCGGATACTCCGCGGGCACGCAGGAGCTGGTGCGACGGCTCTTTGATATTGAGCTGCCCGTGCAGCTCGCGGTGCCGAGCTTGCTGCATCTGCCGCTGATTCTGGCGGGCACCTCGTACGTGGCCACCATGCCCGAGCGGGTGCTGCGCCTGTCGCCCAACGTGGGACGGCTGAAGTCCTTCCCGACGCCGTTCCCGGCGCCGAATCAGCAGGAGATCCTGCTCTGGCACAAGCGCCACGAACTCGATCCGGCGCACGCCTGGCTGCGCAACCTCATCATCGAGGTGGCACGCGCGCTGCCCTGAAGCGCGCCGCGCTACCGCAGGCGGATCACCACCTTGCCGAGGTGCTCGCCGGCAGCAATGCGCTCGTAGGCGTCGGCTGCCGCGTCGAACTCATAGACGCGATCGATCACCGGCTGGATCGCATGCTGTTCGATGAATGCGTTCATCGCTTCGAAGTCGGCTCGTGAGCCGACGTAAATGCCGCTGGCGGTGGCATTGTTGTGCAGGAGCGCCATCGCCGGGATGTCCCCGCCGAAGCCCGCGAGGCCGCCAATCAGGGCCACGTGGCCGCCGCCGGCGAGGCTGGCCAGCGATTGCGGCAGAGTGCCGAGGCCGCCGACCTCCAGAATCTGATGCGCGCCGACCGCATCGGTGGCGGCGCGCACCGCGGTCGCCCACTGCGGTACCTTGAGGTAATTGATGGTGGCCACGGCGCCGAGCGCGCGTGCGCGCTCGAGCTTCGTGTCGCTCGAGCTGGTCACGATGGGGCGGCCGCCGGCGGCCGCTGCGAACTGCAGGCCAAAGATGGCCACGCCGCCGGTGCCCAGAATCAGCACGTTGTCACCGGGCTGCATGCGTCCGCGCGTCATCAGACCGTTCCAGGCCGTCACGCCCGCGCACGGCAGTGTTGCGGCCTGCTCGTAGCTGTAGCTCTTTGGCATGTGGACCAGCCCGTCCTCGTCCAGGCACACGTATTCGCAGAGCATGCCATCGAGCTGCCCGCCGAGTGCCGAGGCGAGCGTGTCGGCGTTTGGCCGGCCGTCGATCCAACGCTGAAAGAACGTTCCCGCCACGCGCTCACCGAGCCTGAAGCGCTTGGCCTGTGCGCCGAGTGCGACGACTTCCCCGGCGCCATCGGAGGCCGGCACCAGTTGCGGCCGAGGGGGCATCGGGTACTGGCCGTGCATGATGTAGACGTCGCGACGGTTCAGCGAAACCGCCCGCACTCGCACCAATACCTCGCGGGGTCCCGGTTCTGGTCGCTGGGTCTGCTCGAAATCCAGTCGGTACGTGCCATTGTCCTGTCGCTGCAGGACGCAGCGACGATGTCGTAGGGGTAGATTCATATGTGTCATTCCGTCGTGTCTTAAACGGCCATGCAGACCGACTTGAGCTCCGTATACAGTTCGATACCGGCCCGACCCTGTTCGCGGCCGAAGCCCGATTGCTTGTAGCCGCCAAAGGGCAGGCCGACGTCGATCATGGCGTGGCAGTTGACCCACACCGTGCCGGCCTTGATCTTCGGCACCAGTCGCTGAACGGCGCGCAGGTCGTTCGACCAGACGCTCGCGGCAAGGCCGTATGGGGTGTCATTGGCCCACTTGGCGACTTCGTCGAGTTCATCGAACCGCTGCGCGACCACTACCGGTCCGAAAATCTCCTCGCGGACGATCTTCATGTCGGGGTTCACGTCCACCACCACCGTGGGGTTGACGAAATATCCCTTGCGCTGCGGCGCCTCGCCGCCTGCGGCGATGCTCGCCCCTTGCGCCCGCCCAGACTGCAGGTACGCCATGACCCGGTCGCGCTGCTCTGCGGAGACCAGTGGCCCCATCTGGGTGCGTTCGTCGAGCCCGGGACCGACCACGATGGAACGGGAGGCCTCGCTCACCCCCTCGATCACTTTGTCGAAGACCTTGCGCTGGATGAACAGCCGCGAGCCCGCCACGCACACCTGCCCCGAGTTGAAGAACACGGCCTGGGCCGCGCCTGCGGCTACGGCGGTCGGATCCACGTCCGGCAGCACGATCACCGGTGACTTGCCACCCAGTTCGAGCGAAACCCGCTTCAGCGTCGGCGTTGCGGCGATGTTGATGAGCTTGCCGACTTCGGTCGATCCAGTGAAGGCAATCTTGTCGACGTCGGGATGCGCTACGAGGGCCGCACCAGTGGTTTCGCCAAGACCGGTCACGATGTTGACGACGCCCGGCGGGAAGCCGGCCTCGATGATCAGCTCACCGAGCCGCAGCGCGGTGAGCGGCGTCTGTTCGGCGGGCTTCAGCACGCTGGTGCAGCCCGTGGCCAATACCGGCGCGAGCTTCAACGCAGCCATCAGCAGTGGAAAGTTCCACGGAATGATCTGGGCGACGACCCCGACCGGTTCGCGCACCGTGTAGGCGTGAAAGCGGGTGCCGGGCGCCGCGTGCAGCGAAGTTTGCACGGTGGAGCCTTCGATTTTGCTCGCCCAGCCGGCCATGTAGCGCAGATGCTGGATCGCCCCGGGGACGTCGATCATGCGCGCCATGGAGATGGGCTTGCCATTGTCGAGGCTTTCCAGCTCGGCGAGCTCAGCGGCGTTGCGCTCCAGCAGCTCAGCCAGGCGCCACATCAGCACCTCGCGCTCGGCGGGCCGCATCTGGGGCCACGGGCCACTTTCGAAAGCGGCGCGCGCAGCGCGCACCGCACGGTCGACGTCGTGCGCATCCGCGTTGGCGACTTCGGCAATCTGTCGCTCTGTCGCAGGGTCGATCACCGGGATGCGCCCATCGCCGTGGGGAGCCACCCACTCCCCGTCTATCAGCAGACGTGGCGAACGCTGCACGAAGCGCGCGATGGCAGGTGATACGGTGGGCGGTTCGCTGGGGAGGTTCGGTGCGGGAATGGCGTTCATGATGCAGACTCCAGAGCCAAGTGCTCCGCACCGCGCCCGATTGCGCTCACTGCGGACCTGTAGAGAAACCTCAACGTAATGGCCGCGCCGACCAAGCACAATCGCTGCAGGCCGAATTTCTGTTCCCTGTCGTCTTAATACCCGCTCGGTGCGCCGCGCTCAAGCGCCGAGCGGCGGTGCGCCCGCTCAGCGCGGCGGCAGTCTCAGTGCACCGTCGAGGCGGATGACCGCGCCGTTGAGCGAGCGGTTGGTGACGATGTGTGCCGCCAGCCGCGCGAATTCCTCCGCGCGTCCGAGCCGCTTCGGAAAGGGGATCGACTCGGCGAGCGAGCGCTGTATCTCGGCGGGCAGCGCATCCAACAGTGGCGTGAGAAACAGTCCGGGTGCGATGCTGCAGACCCGGATCCCGTACTGTCCCAGGTCGCGTGCGAGCGGCAGCGTCATCGCGACGAGACCGCCTTTGGAGGCCGCGTAGGCGGCCTGGCCCACCTGGCCGTCGAAGGCTGCGGCCGAGGCAGTGCACACGATTACACCTCGCTCGCCGTCCTCGAGCGGCTCCAAAGCACTCATGTCCGCGGCAATCAGCCGCAGCACATTGAACGTGCCGATGAGATTGACTTCGATGGTGTGCGCGAATGTCTCGAGTGGCATCGGCGCTCCATCGCGGCCCACCACGCGCTTCGCACCGCCGATACCGGCTACGTTCATCAGCATCCGCACCGGACCGAGCGTGGCGCGGATGTGCGCCAGGGCCCCCTGCAACGACTGGGTGTCGGTGATATCGGCGCCGAGACCCAACCCGCCGCACTGCGCGGCGACCGTCCGAGCCGCCGCCTCGTTGCGGTCGAGGATGGCGATGCGCGCGCCCTGGCGCGCCAGCTCGCGGGCCGTCTCGGCGCCGAGCCCGGAGCCCCCGCCGGTGACCAGGGCCGTCTGACCGTGTATGTCCATGCTGCCTCTGACCGTGTGTCGCGGCTGGCGGTGTGCTCAGCGCTTGCGAACCTTATCGGCACGCTTCTCGAGAAAGGCGCGCAGGCGCTCCTTGGCGTCCGGGGTCGACTCGCTCACCGCCGCCATCAGCGACTCGCTGAGCAGTCCGTCGCTGTGTGATTGTTCGGCAATGCGCGGCAGCGCATGCATGATTGCGTAATTCGACAATGGGGCGTTGCCGGCGATGCGCACCGCAAGCTCAACGGCTTTGGCGAAGCCCTGGCCATCCTCCACCAGGTACTGGGCGAGACCGATGGCATAACCTTCCTCGGCACCATACACCCGACCGGTGAGCATCATGTCGGTCATGCGCGCCACGCCAATCAGCTTCGGGATGCGCACCGCGCCGCTGCCGCCGACGAATATTCCGCGCTGACCTTCCGGCAGTCCGAAGTAGGCAGACCGCTCCGCGATGCGCAGGTGACAGGTCGCCGCCAGTTCCAGGCCGCAACCGATCACCGCGCCGTGCAGCAGGGCAATCACCGGAACCCGGCCGAACTGGATCTGATCGAACACACCATGCGAGGCGCGCGAACGCATCAGACCGGTGACGATGTCGCGCTCGCCAATCTCGCTGAGGTCGACTCCGGCGGAGAAATGTTCGCCCTCGCCGCTCAGAATGGCGACACGGACCGTGTCGGGCAGTTGATTGAAGGCGCTCTGCAGCGCCTCGATGAGCGCCGCAGAGAGTGCATTGCGTTTCTCTGGCCGCTCGAGGCGCAGGTGCGCGATCGGACCGGCAAGCGCGACGCGTAGATGCTCAAGGGCGCCGAGCGGACCGTCTGCGGGGGTGAATTCCAAGGTCATGGTCAGGCCATTAATAATTCAGAATTGAATAAAAGAACACATCTCAGGACCGTTCGAATATCGCCGGTATCGGTGAAAGTCAGTGAAAATTAAGATCAAGCGGAAGCGCCTTTCACACCGGCCATTGTAGGTATTTCATTACCAAATTAAAATAGCTGTTGCTGGCAAAGCAGGCCGGCGCAGCTGAGGAATACGCATGTCATCGCGCTCCCCCGCAAGGACCTCGGCCACCGATGCGCGCCGGGCGGCCGGCCGCCCGCTCAGCACCGAACACGGGCTGACTGCCGGCGACTGCCCCGCCGTCGATGGGGTGCTCGGGGAGAATATTGCCTACCACATCGCGCTCGCCGCGGCGGCCACCAACCGCCAGTTCGCGCACCACATCGGCGAGCCGCTCGCGCTGCGCCCGGTGGAGTACTCGCTGCTGATGTTGCTCTCGGCCCATGGCGCGCTTGCGCCGAAACAGCTGGCGCGCGCTCTGGCGCTCGCGCCGCCGAGCCTGACCATGTTGCTCGATCGGCTGGGCGAGCGTGGACTCATCGAGCGGGCCCGCAACCAGGCCGACCGACGCTCCCGACAGGTCTCCCTGACGAGGCAGGGACACGCGCTCGCACGCAGCGCCGAGCAGCGTACGCCGGCGTTAAATGCGACCATCGATGGGGTGCTCTCCGCCGGGGAGCGATTGCTGCTGCTCGAGCTGCTGCGCAAAGTGGCCCAGCACGGCCGTTAACGACGCCGGGTGGCGCCGGTGATGTGGCGCAGGCGAATTTTGGGGAGGCTCAGATGAGTCATGTGTACCAGGCTCCCGTGGCGCTGCTCGGCAGCGCGCTCGTGCAGGCGGCCGAGGCGGCCGGAGCGGACTGCATAGAGGGTTACGAGACGACGCAACCGGAGATCACCCGGCCGGTGCTCGAGGCGGCGGCGCGCTTCGCGGCACAGGTGCTCTCGCCGCTGAACCGCGTGGGCGATGCCCAGCCCGCCTACCGCACCGAACAAGGGGTGCTCAGTCCACCGGGATTCACCGAGGCCTACCGCAGATTCCGAGCCGATGGCTGGGTCGGGCTCGGTGCGCCGCAGCAGTTCGGCGGCCAGGGACTGCCGCTTGCGATCGAGGCGGCGGTCACGGAGATGTGGGCGGGTGCGAATTTCGCATTCGCGACTTGTCCGGAACTCGCAAGCGGCGCGCTCGAGGCGTTGCACCGGTATGGGTCTGAGTCAGTGCGCGAGGTCTATGCAGCGCGCATCGCGAGCGGTGAGTGGGCGGCGGCGATGGCGCTCACCGAGCCGCAGGCCGGCTCGGACCTGTCGTTGCTGCGCTGCCGGGCCACGCCCGACGGGCCGCTCTGGCGAATCAGCGGGCGCAAGCAGTACATTTCCTGGGGCGATCACGATCTGACCGAGAACATCGTGCATTTCGTGCTGGCACGCACGCCCGATGCACCGCCCGGTCTGAACGGGATCTCCCTGTTCCTCGTGCCGAAGCGCTGGCCGGGGCCCGACGGGAAAGGGCTCGACAACGACGTTCGGGCGCTCTCGGTCGAGCACAAGATGGGGCTGCGGGCGAGCCCGACCTGCCTGATGGCTTATGGCGAGCGCGACGGGGCCCGCGGTTGGCTGATCGGTGAGCGCAACGCGGGGCTCACCTGCATGTTTACGCTCATGAACCGGATGCGGCTCGGAGTCGGCCTGCACTCCCTCGGACTGGCAGAGCGCGCATTGCAGCTGGCGCGCGCGCACGCTCGCGAACGCATCCAGGGGCGCGGTCTGGATGGCGCGCCGTGCCCGATCATCCAACATGCCGACGTGCGTCGGATGCTGCTTGCCATGAAGGCCCTGACGCACGCCTCGCGGGGGCTGGCATACACCGCCGCCGCCACCCTCGATGTCGCCCGCCTCGCTCCGCAGGCGGCGGAGCGGGCTCGTGCGCAGCGACGCGCCGAGCTGCTGACTCCGCTGGTGAAGGCGTGGTGCTCGGATGTTGCAGTCGAGGTGGCCTCCCTGGGTGTGCAGATCCACGGCGGCAGCGGTTACATCGACGGTGCGGAGATCTCGCAGGTCTACCGCGATGCACGCATCGGGCCGATATTCGAGGGCACCAATTACATCCAGGCCCAGGATCTGCTGGGCCGCAAAGTGCTGCGCGATGACGCAGTGGGCCTGCGCGAACTGCTGGCCACGATCCAACACGCGGCTGCCGCGCTGCCCGAGGCCGGCGAGCCGGGGCTTGATGCGCTGCGCACCGGGCTGCTCGAGGGCAGTGAGCGGCTGCTGAGGGCGGCGGCAGCGCTCGGCGCGCACGATCAGCAGCGCGAGCGGATCGGGGCGAGCGCGCATCATTTTCTCAACTGGCTGGGCCTGCTCGCGGGCGGATGGCAGTGGGCGCTCAGCGCCCGGCGCGCACTCGCCGCACCGGCGGATGCGGCGAGGCAGGCGGTGCTCGATACCGCGACCTTCTTTGCCACCCAGCTGCTGCCACGTTCGCTGGTGCACGAAGCGGCGATCCGCGACGGCTGGAGCTGCATCGACCGTGCTTGCAGCGAGCAGATTTGAGCGCTTCGCGAGTGCCGTTTTCCCTGCGCGGCGAGTCGGTGAGGATTCACGGTTGAGCAATGTGCCGGACCGCCACGGCGTTGTGTCCGGCTATTCGCCGGAGCGATAACAGGCATTGCAATTTTGGATTTTCACGGCGCGCGCAGAGTCGCTATTGTCTTGCCACGACTCCCGGTGGCCCAGCAGGCGGCGCAGACATGAACCAACAGCAGTTGAGCAAGACAGGTGCGGCAGTGGACGAGGCGGCCGGTGTGCTCGAGCTGAGGCAGGCCATCACGGCGTTCGCGCGCGCGGCCTCGACTGAGATCTCCACCCTCGATGAACAGCACTTGCCGCAGATCGCGAGGCTGCTGCCGGCGGGGATGGTTGTGTATGTGGCGCATACGCCGAAGTCCTCACTGCAGGACGTGGTGCGCGTGGCGGCCAAGGTGCAGGCGCTCGGCCTGTGCGCCTCGCCGCATATCGTTGCGCGCCGCATGCCGAGCGAGCAGGCCTTCAAGGAGGCGCTGCGCAGTCTGCGCGGGCACGGCATCGAGCAGGTGTTGCTCGTTGCCGGCGATCTCGATCCGCCGCTCGGACCGTATGCCAATACGCTGCAGCTGCTCGCGACCGGCGAGTTGCAGGCCGCGGGTCTGCGCCGCATCGGCGTCGCCGGTCACCCGGACGGTCACCCGGCGGTCGGTGAGGAGGAGTTGCGCGCGGCTCTGCATGACAAGCAGGAGTTTGCGCGCCGCAGCGGTATCGCGCTGCACATCGTGACGCAATTCAGCTTTGACACGCAGCGGTTGGTTGCCTGGGATCGTGCGCTGACGGCCGCCGGCATCTTGCTGCCGGTACATGTTGGCATCGCCGGTCCGACGCCCGTCGCCAAGCTGATCAAGTTCGCGCTGCATTGCGGGGTCGGGGTCGCGGTGCGATCGCTGACCCAGGGCGCCAGTGCGGTTGCGCAACTGGCGCGTCCGCCCGCCGGGGCGGATGAGATGCTGATCGGGCTCGTGCGCGCACGCGCAGCGGATCCGCGCTTGCGCCTGAGCGCGCCGCATGTGTACTCATTCGGCGGGGCCCTCTCGACAGCCGCGTGGCTGCGAGCGGTCATGGACGGCAGGTTCGAGCTGCGCACAGAGCAGACGAAGTTCACCGTCGCCCAATGAGCTCGGCAGAACCGGCTGCAACGCTGACCGCTGCCGACCCGACCGGCGGACACTCAGCTGCCGTTCCACACTACATCCTCACCACTACCTGCCCGGATGTCACCGGGGTGGTGGCGGGCATTGCCGGATTTCTGGCCGAACACCATGCGACCATCAGCGAGGCGCAGCATTACGATGACCCGAACAGTGGCATTTCATTCATGCGGACGGTCTTCCACGACGATGGCCGGGGCATGCCTGCGATGGAGGCACTCGAGCGGCTTTTTGCCGAACGGGTCGGCACGCCGTTTCACATGCGCTGGCGTTTTCACGCCGCGCAAGATCGCTGCCGCGCGCTGCTCGCGGTCTCGCGTCAGGGGCACTGCCTGAACAGCATTCTGCAGCGCTGGAGCACCGGCACGCTGCCGATCGAGGTGGTGGCGGTGGTGTCCAATCACCAGGACATGCGCAGCCTCGTCGAGTGGCACGGTGTGCCGTACCACTACCTGCCGATCATCGATGGACGCAAGGGCGAGCAGGAGGCGCGGATGATGGAGCTGTTCGAGCAGGCGGACGCCGAGCTGTGTGTGCTCGCCCGCTACATGCAGATCCTCAGCGCGCAGGCTTGCCGGTTCTTCGATGGGCGGGCGATCAATATCCATCACTCATTCCTGCCCGGTTTCAAGGGCGCCAGGGCCTACCATCAGGCACACGCCCGCGGGGTCAAGCTCATCGGCGCCACGGCACACTACGTGACATCGGATCTTGACGAGGGGCCGATCATCGAGCAGGGCGTCGAGCGGGTCGACCATACCCAGTCAGCGGACGATCTGGCCGTCACCGGCAGCGAGCTCGAAACCGTAGTGCTCAACCGTGCGATCACCTGGCACGCCGAGCGGCGGGTGTTCCGCGACGGTGGCAAGACGGTGGTGCTGAAATAGCCGCCACAGGCCGCCGCGGCGGGCCGTTCGCCGGTTAACAGCACCAATCGCGCATTGCGATTGGTTATAGCAATTGGTGATATCTGCTAGCGGCGGGCATTCCTTGGAAGCGCTGCGCTGCGGCGCGATAATGCACCTCCCGCTCAGGCTGAGTGTTGCCCATCGGACTATGCAGACACCCATTCCATGCCTGTTCATGCGTGGCGGTACGTCCCGCGGACCGTTTTTCAACGAGCGCGACTTGCCGGCCGAGGTCGCGACTCGGGACCGGGTGCTGCTGGCCGTCATGGGCTCGCCCGACCGGCGGCAGATCGACGGCATGGGCGGGGCGCATCCGCTCACGAGCAAGGTCGGGATCGTGCGCGCCGGTACGCGCCCCGGTGTGGACCTGGAGTTCCTCTTTGCGCAGGTGGTCGTGGACAAGCCCCAGGTCGACACCACGCCGAACTGCGGCAACATGCTCGCCGCGGTGGTGCCGTTTGCACTCGAGACCGGCCTGGTGCACGCCCAGGGCGAGATCAGCACCTTCCGGGTGCTGACGCGCAATACCGACATGCTGTGCGACATTACCGTGCAGACCCCGGGCGGGCAGCTGACCTACGAAGGCGAGGCCCGTATCGATGGCGTACCGGGCACCGCAGCGCCGATCAAGATCAACTTTCTGGATACCGCCGGCTCGGTCTGTTCGGGGTTGCTGCCGACGGGGCAGGTTCGCGATGTGGTGCGCGTTCCGGGGGAGGCCCCCATCGAGGTGACCTGCATCGACAACGGCATGCCGATGGTGCTCATGCGCGCCGAAGATCTGGGTCGCAGCGGGCGGGAAAGCGCCGCGGAACTCAACGCAGACAGCGCATTGAAGGGGCGTCTGGAGAAGCTGCGACTCGCCTGCGGACAGCTGATGGGCTTGGGGGATGTCAGCGCCAAGACCTATCCGAAAATGTGTCTGATTGCCCCGCCGGCCGCCCAGGGCAGCATCCTCACCCGCTGCTTCATCCCGCACGTCTGCCATGAGGCAATCGGGGTGCTCGCGGCGGTCACGGTTGCGACCGCGTGCGTGCTGCCGGGGTCGATCGCCGAGGGTATCGCGGTGGTGCCGGCAGGCCCCGTGCGGATCATGTCCGTGGAACACCCGAGCGGTGAGTTCAGCGTTGAGCTGGAGACGGCCCCTGGCAATCCGCCGCTCGTGAAGCGGGCGGCGCTGCTGCGCACGGCGCGGCTGTTGATGCGTGGGGAAGTCCTGGTGCCTGCCTCGCTGTGGCGGCCCGGCGAGCCGACCCGCTGAGCGCAGCTCCGTCATTCGAATCAGGCTGAGGAGACCGCATGATCATTGACTGTCATGGCCATTACACCACTGCACCGAAGGCCCTCGAGGAGTGGCGTAAGCGTCAGGTCGCCAACGTGGCGACGCCACACCTCGGTCCGAAGCCTGCGGAGCTGAAGATCAGCGACGACGAGCTGCGCGAGAGCATCGAGACCAATCAGCTGAAATTCATGCGTGAGCGGGGCTTGGATCTCACCATTTTTTCCCCGCGCGCCAGTTTCATGGCGCACCATATTGGTGATTTCAACACCAGCGCGACCTGGGCGGCAATTTGCAACGAGCTGTGCATGCGTGTCGCGCGCCTGTTCCCGGATCATTTCATCGGCGCAGCCATGCTGCCGCAGTCCCCGGGCGTTGAGCCGGCGAGCTGCATCGCGGAACTCGACCGCTGCGTCAAGGAATATGGCTTCGTCGCCATCAATCTCAATCCGGATCCGTCGGGCGGCTACTGGAAGGAGCCGCCGCTTACCGACCGCTGGTGGTATCCGATCTACGAGAAGATGGTCGAATACGACATCCCGGCCATGGTGCACGTCAGCACCAGCTGCAACCCGTGCTTCCACACCACCGGGGCGCACTACCTCAATGCCGATACCACCGCGTTCATGCAGTGTCTGACCGGCGATCTGTTCAAGGATTTCCCGACGCTGCGATTCATCATCCCGCACGGCGGCGGCGCCGTGCCGTACCACTGGGGACGCTTCCGGGGTCTGGCGCAGGGGCTCGACAAGCCGCCGCTCGAGCAGCATCTGTTGAAGAACATCTTTTTCGATACCTGCGTCTATCATCAACCGGGAATCGACCTGCTCACGCGGGTCATGCCGCTGGAGAACATCCTGTTCGCCTCGGAGATGATCGGGGCGGTGCGCGGCATCGATCCACGCACGGGGCATCACTACGATGACACCAAGCGGTACATCGAGGCGGCTGCGCTCGCTGCGCCACAGCGGCAGATGATCTACGAGGGCAACGCCCGACGCGTCTACCCGCGACTCGACGCGGCGCTCAAGGCGCGTGCGCGTTAGTGGCCGGATATATCGGACGGACATCAGCATGAGCACAGCGTTGAACAATCTGGGCATCGTCAAGGTCAACATTGAGCGGGCCGAGCCGGCCGCGATGGCCAAGCTCGCGACCTCGAGCGTGGCCACCGTGCACGAGGCGATGGGTCGCGTCGGGCTGCTCAAGCCCTACATCCGTCCGATCTATCCCGGTGCGCGCCTGTGCGGCACGGCGGTCACGGTGCTGCTGCAGCCGGGAGACAATTGGATGCTGCACGTCGCCGCCGAGCAGGTCCGCCCCGGCGATGTTGTGCTCGCCGGCTGCACGACCGACAGCGAGGATGGCTTCTTCGGTGAGCTGCTCGCTACCTCGTTTCGCGCCCGCGGGGCCCTCGGGCTTGTGATCGATGGTGGCGTGCGTGATGTGCGCGAACTGTCCGAAATGAAGTTTCCGGTCTTCAGCCGGGCCATCAGCGCCAAGGGCACGGTCAAGGCGACACTCGGTTCGGTCAACGTGCCGGTGATCTGTGCCGGCGCTCTGGTCAATCCGGGCGACGTGGTGCTTGCTGACGATGATGGCGTGGTGATCGTGCCGGCGGCGTTGGCACAGCAGGTGGCCGATGCCGCAGGGGCGCGTGAGGCCAATGAGGCCGGCAAGCGCCAGCAGCTTGCCGCCGGGGTGCTCGGCCTCGACATGTACAAGATGCGCGAGCCGCTCGCGAAACTTGGCCTGAAGTATGTGAACTGAACGATGAGCATGCAGACGATGACCCGCGACCCGACGCGCTGGCGCTTCGGTCTGCTCGGCTACGGTGAAGTCGGGCGCATTCTGGCCGAAGATCTGCTCGCGCGGGGCGTGCAGGGCTGCGTGGCGTACGACCGCAAGCTCGGCACCGCGCAAGAGGGCCCGCTGCGCGCTCATGCCGCAGCGCACGGGGTGGGGCTGGCCGCCTCGCACGCCGAGCTTGCTCGGCAGAGCGATCTGGTGATCAGCGCGGTAACCGCCAGTCAGACGGTCGAGGCGGCGCGTGAGTGTGCCGCCGCCCTGCCGCAGGGTGTTTGGTTTCTCGATCTAAATTCCGCATCCCCCGGCTCGAAGCGGCGTGCCGCGACGCTGATCGAGCAGGCCGGCGGGCGCTACGTCGAGAGCGCCGTGATGACCTCTGTGCCGCCGCACCGGATCAGGGTACCGATGCTGCTCGGCGGGGCGCACGCGGCCGAATTGCAGCCATGGCTCGCAGCGCTCGGCTTTTCCACCCGGGTGCTCGAGGGCGAGCTCGGCTTGGCCTCGGCGAGCAAGATGTGCCGCAGCGTAATGATCAAGGGGCTCGAGGCCATGCTCATCGAGAGTCTGACCGCCGCACGCGCCTACGGGGTGGAGGAGGCGGTGCTGCAGTCGCTTGCGGAAACCTTCCCCGGCATCGATTGGCCGCACCAGGCCAGCTACTTCCTGCAGCGGGTGATCGAGCACGGCCGGCGGCGCGCTGAGGAGATGCGCGAGGTGGCCCGTACCGTCGAGGAGGCGGGTCTCGAGGCCTGGTCCGCGAGCGGCACGGCCGAACGGCAGGCGTGGATGGCGGGGCTTGCCGATGCCGGTGTGTTCGGCGTGCGCGGCTCGCCCGAGTTCGCCCGCAGCCCCGATTGGCGCACCGAGGCGGATCGTATTCTCGAGCACGTGCGCGCGAGCGCGAGCCAGGGACCCTGCACAGGAGACATCGCCGATGAGCACTGAGGGATTCAGCAAGACACCGGGCTGGCTGGACTGGTATGCCAACCCGTCGAAACCGCGCTTCACGTTGCCGCCGGGGGCAGTCGATGCGCACTGCCACGTGTTCGGGCCGGGGGCGCAGTTTCCGTACGCGCCGCAGCGCAAGTACACGCCCTGCGATGCGAGCAAGCAGCAGCTTTTTGCGCTGCGGGACCACTTGGGGTTCGCGCGCAATGTGATCGTGCAGGCCACCTGTCACGGCGCGGACAACCGCGCTATGGTCGATGCATTGGTACATTCCGGCGGCCGCGCGCGCGGGGTCGCCACCGTCCGGCGAGATGTGAGCGAGCAGCAGCTGCATGAGCTGCATGCCGCGGGCGTGCGGGGGGTGCGTTTTAATTTCCTCAAACGACTGGTCGATTTCACGCCCCGGGACGAACTGCTCGAGATTGCCGCGCGCATCGCGCCGCTCGGCTGGCACGTCGTGGTGTATTTCGAGGCGGTGGACTTGCCCGAATTATGGGATTTCTTCACGGCGCTGCCGACCGACGTGGTGGTCGATCACATGGGCCGGCCCGATGTCAGGCAACCGCTCGAGGGTGAGCAGTTCGCCCTGTTCGTGCGGCTGCTGCGCGAGCATCCGCGCATCTGGACGAAGGTGTCCTGTCCGGAGCGACTGAGCGTGAGTGGTCCGCCGGCGCTGAACGGCGAGCGCGCCGCCTACCGTGACGTGGTGCCGTTCGCCCGCTACCTGGTGGAGCACTTTGCGGACCGTGTGTTGTGGGGCACGGACTGGCCGCATCCGAATCTGAAGGAGCACATGCCCGATGATGGGCTGCTGGTTGATTTTATCCCCCACATTGCGCCCACCGTCGAGCTGCAGCGCAAATTGCTGGTGGACAATCCGATGAGACTGTATTGGCCGGAGGAAGCGTGAAATCGAGCGACAAGCCCTACGATGATATTCCCGGTACCTGGATATTCGACGCCGAGCGCGCCCGCCGCGGTTATCACCTGAACCAGTTCCTCTATACGTTGATGAAGGCGGAGAACCGCAAAGTGTTCCTCGCCGACCAACCGGCGTATCTGGCGAAATTCGAGCTGACCGCCGAGCAGCGCGAGGCCGTGCTCACGCGCAATTGGAACCGGCTGCTCGAGCTCGGCGGCGTGGCATATGCGCTTGCCAAGCTGGCCTTCACCGACGGCAGGTCGTATCAGTTCATGGCCGCGCAGATGACCGGAATGTCCGAGCACGAGTACGTCGACATGATGCTCAAGGGTGGTCGCTCCCCGGATGGCTGGCGCTCGAAGTCCGAACGGCCGGAGCAGCACTGATGGCGCGGATTATTGCGGGAGTCGGCACGTCCCATACCCCGGCGATCGGCGCGGCCGTGGACAATGGCAAGAGCGAACAGCCGTACTGGCAGCCGCTGTTCAAAGGCTATGAGCCGGCACGGCGCTGGATGGCCGAGACCCGGCCCGACGTGATCATCATGGTGTACAACGACCACGTTAATGCCTTCGATTTCAAGATGATCCCGACTTTCGGGCTCGGTTGCGCAGCGCAGTTCCCCATTGCCGATGAGGGCTGGGGGCCGCGGCCGGTGCCGGCGGTGCCGGGTTATCCGGAGCTCGCCGCGCATCTGGTGCAGTCTTTGGTGCTCGATGAGTTCGACATGACGGTGGTCAACGAAATGCCGGTCGATCACGGCCTGACGGTACCGCTGACGCTGCTGTTCGGCTCGCCGCCGGCCTGGCCCTGCCGCGTCATTCCGCTCGCGGTCAACGTGATCCAGTACCCGGCGCCGACGGGACACCGCTGCTACCGGCTCGGCGAGGCGATCCGCCGGGCGGTCGCGAGCTGGGACGAGGATCTGAAGGTGGTGATTTTCGGCACCGGCGGCATGTCGCACCAGATTCAAGGACCGCGCGCGGGGCTGACCAATCCCGCCTTCGACAAGGCGTTTCTCGATGGGCTGTCACAGGATCCGCAACGCCTGGTGCGCATCCCGCCGATCGAGTATCTGCGCGAGGCCGGCGCTGAGGCGATCGAGCTGGTGATGTGGCTCGTCATGCGCGGGGCGCTCGGGCCGAAGGTCGAGGAGATCTATCGTTTCTACCACATCCCGGCTTCCTCGACCGCAGTCGGACATATCATCCTCGAGAGCCGGTGAGCTCAGCGCACCGCAGGAAGGAGCACGCGACATGAAAGACACTCTGAAAATTGCGCTGGCCGGCGCCGGGGCGTTCGGCATCAAGCATCTCGATGCGCTCGGCAACATCCCGGGCGTACAGGTGGTGGCCCTGGTTGGCCGTACGCTCGAACCGACCCGGGAGGTGGCGCAGCGCTACGGGATCGCGCAGGCGACGACGCGCCTCGATGAGGTTCTCGAGCGCGGTGAGGTCGACGCGGTGATCCTGTGCACGCCGACGCAGATGCATGCATCGCAGGCGATCGACTGCCTGCGCGCGGGCAAGCACGTGCAGGTCGAGATTCCGATGGCCGACTCCCTCGCCGATGCCGAGGAGCTGGCGCGGGTGAGCCGCGCGAGCGGCAAGGTGGCGATGGTCGGACATACGCGACGGTTCAATCCCAGCCATCAGTGGGTTCACCGCAGGGTCCGCGCCGGGGAACTGGCCGTCCAGCAGATGGACGTGCAAACCTATTTTTTCCGCCGCCGCAACATCAATGCACTGGGTCAGCCGCGCTCCTGGACGGACCACTTGCTGTGGCATCACGCGGCGCACACGGTCGACCTGTTCGCGTACCAGAGTGGCAGCGAAGTCATCGCCGCGCATGCGTTGCAGGGTCCGATCCATCCCGAGCTCGGCATCGCGATGGACATGTCCATCCAGCTGAAAAGCGCCCATGGCGCGCTGTGCACGCTGTCCTTGTCCTTCAACAACGAAGGGCCACTCGGCTCGTTCTTCCGTTACATCTGCGACAACGGCACGTACATCGCCCGGTACGATGACCTGGTCGACGGCAAGGAGAACAAGATCGATGTCTCGAAGGTCGACGTATCGATGAACGGCATCGAGCTGCAGGATCGGGAATTCATTGCGGCGATTCGGGAAGGGCGCGAGCCGAATGCGAGTGTTGCGCAGGTGCTGCCCTGCTACCGCGTGCTCGGCGAGCTCGAGCGCCAGCTGTCCGCATGAGCGCAGCGGGCGGCGTGCGCCCCTAGAGCAGCCGCGCTGCCGCGTCGAGCCAGGTGCGCTGCGCCCGCCGATAGTGCGCCGGCGCGATCCGCGCTTGATCAAGCAGTTCGCGGGCGACCCGCCGCGCCTCCTCGCGTGCCCCCTGCCGCTCGAGCAGCTGTGCATAGCGTACGGAAGCCTCGGCGCCCGGGTAGGCGGGAGCAAGGGCGCGGTACTCCTGCAGAGCCTGATCGAGCCTGCCCTCCTGCTCGAGCGCGCGGGCATAGAGCAGGTGTCGCTCCGGGGAGCTGAACTGCGGATTGTGCTGCACCAACGCCTCGAGCGTGGCGCGGGCAGCGGGTGCATCGCCCTGGCCGAACTGCGCGCGCGCCAGTCCGAGCATCAGATTCGGGTCGTGCTCGTACAGACCGGTCAGGGTCTGGCGGTACTGCTCGATTGCCTCCGCGAAGCGTTCATGGCGCAGCAGTTCCTCGGCGTAGCGCTGCCGGCTCGCCACGTTGCCCGTGACCCCGGCTTCCTGCTCGAGGCGGCGCAGGTCCGCGAACGGGTTGATGGCCTTTTTCAGGCCGCGCGCAGTGTGGCGGGCCGACTGGCTGCGAAATAGCTCCGGTACGATTTCCACCGCCGCGTACGCCAGTGCGCCGAGCAGCGGCAGGAACAGCATCACCCACACCCAGATCCAGTTTCGCCCGGTCTTGATGCAGTGGATGATCAGCGCGATGGATAACGCGTAGGGCAGGATCACGTACAGCATGAGCAGGCTATCGTACCGCATCCCGGGTGCGCCATGTCCGGGCGGGAGAACGCCCGGTGATACTGATATTCTGCCGCGCATGAGATCACTCAGGGCGGCCGGCCTGCCTGTCGCGGTGCTCGGTCTTGCGGCCGTTCTCGGCATGCGAATCGGAGTGGCGAACGCAGCCGGTGCGGTCGCTGCGCCGCACTGGCGTGCCGGGGTGTATGTGGCGAACCCGGCGGCGTTGCGTGCCGGTGCGGCGCATCGCCCGCGCATCGGACTGGTGCTCTCCGGAGGCGGGGCGCGGGGCCTGGCGCACATCGGGGTGCTCAAAGTGTTACGCCGGCTGCGGGTGCCGATTGCCGCCATCGCCGGTACCAGCATGGGTGCGGTGGTCGGCGGCCTGTACGCCAGCGGCCTCACGGCCGAGCAGATCGAGACGGTGGTCCGCTCGCTCAACTGGCAGGAGGCGTTCCGCGATCAACCCCCACGCCAGGACCTCTCGCTGCGGCGCAAGGAGGAGGACGACAATTTTCTGGTCGACTTTCGCATCGGGGTGAAACAAGGGCGTCTGGTGCTGCCGCAAGGCCTGGTCGAGGGACAGGGCCTCACCGAGATCCTGCGTCGCCTGACGCTGCCGGTGGCGCGCATTACGAATTTCAATGCGTTGCCGACGCCCTTTCGCGCGGTCGCCACGGACCTGGCGAGCGGCAAGGAAGTGGTCATGAGCTCCGGGGATCTGACCAGCGCGATGCGTGCGAGCATGTCCGTGCCCGGCGTGTTCGCCCCCGTGGCGCGCAACGGCCGGCTGTTGATCGACGGGGGCGTCTCCGACAATGTGCCGATCGACGTCGCGCGCGCAATGGGTGTCGACGTGCTGATCGTGGTGGATGTGAGCTACCCGTTGCAGCCGCCGGCGCGCCTGAACGGCGTGGCCGGCATCAGCGCCCAGACTCTCGCCATCCTCATGCAGCGCAAATCCGACGAGGAACTGGCCACGCTGAGCGCGCATGACGTGCTCATTCGACCGAAGCTGCAGGGCATCTCCTCCTTTGATTTCGGCAACGTGAACCGCCTGGTTGCCATTGGCGAGGCGGCCGCCTGGAAGATGCGCAAGCGCCTCGAGGCGTTCTCGGTGAGCCCGGCTGCCTACCGTCGCTACCAGCAGCGGCGTGCGAGCATGCGCCGTCTGCCGCCACGAATCGCCTTCGTGCAGGTGCAGACCGGCTCGCGGCGCTTTTCCGCACCGCTCGAGAAGCTCTTCGGCGACATGATCGGCCGACGGCTCAACCCCGATGCGATCGCCCGGCGCATCACCACGCTCTACGGCCAGGGCGGTTTCGACACGCTCGATTACCAGCTGGTGCGGCGCGGCTCGCGTTATGGCCTGCTGATCGACGCGCGGCGCGCCGCGATTGGCCCGAATTACCTGCGCTTCGGGCTGAGTCTGCAGGATGATTTTGCCGGCGATGCAACCTACGAGGCGGCGGCCCGGTACGTCATGTCGGAGATCACCCGGCCGGGTGGGGAGTGGGTGACGGACGGGGAAATCGGCCAGACCTCGCGGCTCGCCACCGAGCTGTATCTGCCGTTCTCGAAGTTCTCCGGCTGGTTCGTGCTGCCGCGTGTGTCGATCGCGGCGAGCGATCTGCCATTTCTGATCGGTCAGAGCGTGCGTGCGCAGTATCGCGAGCACACGTTCAAATACGGACTCGACTTCGGCAAGCAGTTCGGCGACTGGGGCGAGGTTCGCGCCGGGGTGTACCGCGAGGAAGGGCATTCGCGCCTGACGATCGGTGACCCGACCGATCCGGCGCTACCGTTTCCGCCCCAACAGAGCTTCGGCTCGCTCACCTATTTTCTGCGCTTCAGCTACGACACCCTCGATAACATCGACTTTCCCCACTCCGGGGAGCAGGCGACGCTGCAGTGGAGCAGCGCGCACCAGGCGGTCGGTTCGGTGCCGAGCTACAACCGCGTTACGTTCCGCTTTCTCGCGGCGCATACCTGGCGCGATCGAAATACGGTGGCGTTTTCGGTGGCGGGCGGCAGTCTGCTCAATCGCGCCACCAATCTGCGCATGGAGTTTCCGCTGGGCGGTTTTCTGCATCTTTCGGGCCTGAAACCCTACTCACTCTATGGCCCGCACTATGGCATCGCGCGGGTGGCGGTATACCGGGAAATCGACCGGGGGGGGCCGGGCTATCTCGGCGTACCGATCTACCTCGGCATGTCGCTCGAGGCAGGCAACGTCTGGCAGAACATGAGCCAGGTCAAATGGAACACCCTGCACAAGGATGCGAGCCTGTTCCTCGGGCTCGATACGTTTCTCGGCCCGGTATACCTCGGCAGCGGCTTCGACGATCACGGCAACCACGCGTATTACCTGTTTCTCGGCCGCACGTTCTGAGGCCCCGCGCCGGCGCGCCGAGCAACCTAGACGCCGCGGCTCTCGACCAGGTTCTCGACCCGCTCGAACTGCAGTGCCGGCTTGTCTCCGGCGCGCGAATAGAGGTGGCGACGGCTCATTTCATCGAGTGCCTCGTCGCGCTGCGCGGCGCTCGGGTACCAGTGCAGGCGGTGCCACTGCGGTCCGACCAGCTTGCTGAACGGATCTCCGGGCAGCAGGCTCACGCGGATACCGTAGGGTCCCGGCCGTGCGGCGACGGGTGCTTTGAGGTTCTGTGGCTGGCTGATTCCCATGGCGCGCAAAGCTTACGGTGCCAGCCGCAGCTGGCGCAAGGGTCCGCCGGGACGCGGTATGATTTCCCGCAGAGGAGTTCATCATGGCATCACTGCACAAGAAAATGACCCTGCCGCTGGCTCACGAGGCACTGCCCGGGCGCAGCAGCCCGCTTGAGGTACCCACCGAGCATTTCGTGAACGGGCATCGCATCGTTGCGCCGTTCCCGGCAGGCCTGCGCGAGGCGCTGTTCGCCATGGGGTGCTTCTGGGGCGCTGAGCGGCTGTTCTGGGAGTTGCCCGGGGTGTACGCGACGGCGGTCGGTTACGCCGGCGGCTTGACGCCCAATCCGACCTACCGGGAGGTGTGCTCGGGACTGACCGGCCATGCGGAGGTCGTGCGCGTGATCTACGATCCGGCCGCGATCGAATACGAGGCGCTGCTGAAGGCGTTCTGGGAATCGCACGATCCGACGCAGGGCATGCGCCAGGGCGGGGACGAAGGCACGCAGTATCGCTCGATGATTTTCAGCGCGGACCAGGCGCAGCGTGAGGCGGCCGAAGCTTCGCGCCGCACCTATCAGGTACGACTCACGGCGGCCGGGTACGGACCGATCACGACCGAGATCGGGCCCTGGCCGATGTTCTATTACGCCGAGGACTACCACCAGCAGTATCTGGCGAAGAACCCGGACGGGTACTGCGGGCTGGGCGGCTGCGGGGTCCCCTTTAAATTCGCGCCGTTACCGCCGGAGGAGAAGGCGTAGGGCGGCTACACCGAGGATTGCCTTAGGGAATCCGCGGGTTAGCGGCGGCCTCAGCCAAGATCCCGCGTGGTTCTGCGGGAAAATCCGCGCCGGGTTCGGCGCTGGCGTCTACCGGAATTCTACCGTCGACTTCAGCCCAGGATAGAGCGCGGCCGCAGCAGGCCGACGGATTGGGACGGGACTTGGGCGCTCAAGGGCCCGCGATGCGAATCGTGTCAATTAAGGCAGTTTGCTGCTCGCCAGACGGGCAACTATCGCTCCTGCCATGTCTCGAGGCGAGGGAAGACTGTGGAGCTCATCTGGCGCTTGGCGAACAGGGTCCGGTGGGACGCGGTCCACCGACGGCTAGTTCACGTTTTCGATCCGTCGCCCGATACGGCGGCGTGGTTCGGGCGAATTCTCGCTGCGACAAAAGATGAGTACGGGTACTAGTTGGTCATGACCCCAGAAACGCAGTGGATTGGAGTGCCGGCGCCGGCCCGAGAAGTCATGGAACGTTTGGCCTTGGCAATTGCCCAACGCGCGCAGGGGAGTCCTAGTGCGTCCCCCAGGTGGTAATGGTTGACAATAGTAACGTTACGCGTTAGTATTCGTCCATGATCAAATCCTTTCGAGGCAAGGAAACCGAAAGGATCTGGAATCGCGAGTACTCCAAGCGTATTCCTCGCGATATTCAAGAGCGTGCGCTGATGAAGCTTCAGCAGCTCAACGCGGCTGGAGACCTGAAGGATCTTTCGATCCCGAGCTCGAATCAGCTCGAGGCCCTGAAGGGTGATCGAAAAGGCGAATACAGCATTCGGGTCAACAAGCAGTGGCGCATCTGCTTTCACTGGCGCGACGGTCACGCCTTTGACGTCGAAATCGTCGACTATCACTAGATTGGAATAGATTTATGGCAGTGCGAAAAATCAAGCTGACGCACCCGGGCAAGATTCTCCGAGAGGAGTTCATGGGGCCTGTCGGCCTCAGTGCGTACGCATTGGCAAAGGCTCTGGGTGTTCCGCTGCCTCGTGTTAACGACATCGTGCGCGAGAAGCGCTCGATCTCGCCGGAGATGGCGGTGTTGCTCTCGGCGTATTTTGGTACGTCCGATGGTTATTGGATCACTCTGCAGGCGCACTTTGACCTGGAAATGGCCAAAGACAAGGTCGGCAAGCAAGCAGCTCGGATCAGCCCGCATCCCCATGGTGCGGATGGCACGCTGCAGCCCGTCTGATGGCTGGCTGGTCTACCTTTGGATCGACGTCAGCGTCTACCGGAAGTCGACCCTCAGAGCGCCAGCGAGGATGTAACGGCGGGGATTCCGTGAGCTTTTCAGTCTCTGGGGAGACTACCACCAGCAGTATCTGGCGAAGAACCCGGACGGGTACTGCGGGTTGGGCGGCTGCGGGGTGCCCTTTAAATTCGCGCCGTTACCGCCGGGGGAGACGGCGTAGGGGGAGCGGTACCGAGGATTCCTTCAGGGAAACCGCGGGTTAGCGGTGGCCTCAGCCGAGATCCCGCGCGGTTCTGCAGGAAAATCCGCGCCGGGTTCGGCGCTGATGTCTACCGGAATTCTACCGTCTACCGCGAAGCAGGATATTCCGCGGTGAAGAATGAACTGGGATTTGGCTGGCCAATTGTGTCCCTTAGCAGCCTCTGCTTCCGAATACTAGCCATCCCGACGCCATGAGGCATTGCTGCCCACAGGTCCTGTCCTCGTCTGAGCCAAAGCCGGCAGTGATTGTCCTCATCGGCGGAAACGCGATTGGCGGTCACGCAGTTCAATAAAGGCGAGAATGCACATGAGACAACCCCATGCTGCAAAAATCAGAACGGCCCACCAGGTGAGGTGAAAATGCCATGCGGCAAATGCGCCGTACAGCAAGTAAGGTCCGGCCACGAATTTTGGCACTCGCTTCCAGAAACTCCATCGCTCCCATGGCAGCTACCACGTGATGACGATAGGCAACACAGGTGTCAACGGCGCCAGAATTAGTATGTCGAGAGGCTTCACCGATTGAATTTAATCACTACTCTCGACAGTCTTTGACCGGGAGACAATAAGCTTGCAGCGCGCATCCAAGGGAATTCTCGAATCTGGCTGGATTACAAACGCATTTCGGCAGTGATCGCGTCGTAGGGTGCTGTGACGCGACCATCCTCACGTCGCAACAGCCCCGATGCCGCTAGGGTCTCAACGTCCTCGTGCACGCGCTTGTAGTCGCGACCCAGTCGCACCGCCAAGGCTTTGACTGAAGCGGCGGGCGCTCGGTGCACGTCCCGAAGCAGATCAAGACGCTTGGGAGTCAATGCGTTGAGCATTGCAGGCAAATCTGGAAACGTCACATGGCGTTCGCGAACCTTCTCGCCATGTTCGAGCCGGTGCCAAGCGCTTACGAAACGCTTGCCCATCTCCCCAGGCGTACCGACATGAACCTTGACCCGCTTACTCATAACTCACCTCGCGCGCGGCGGACATCCGCCAGAAAATCCTCAATCAGCTGCTCCGGTGTACTGAAGGCGTAGGCGTCTTCCTTACCTTGTATGTGTCGATGATCGCCCTTTCCTCGCTCATTGTCGTAGCCGACCAACCTACGACCGGGCATTCCATAAAACAGGCTGTATTTCAGACGATGTTTGCTGCCCGCCGTTGATTCCGGAAGCTCCCAGATCTTCATCTCCACAATCGAGCCGTCAGCCAACACCTGCTTATCGTGGAATGCCAGGCGGGCTTTCATATGGCGTACTATGCCATACGCCATGTATGGCGGCAAGGGCCCTATATGTTCAAATCCCTCAGTAATGCGCTTGGTCTACCGCTGGATCGACGTCAGCGTCTACCGGAATTCGACCTGTAGAGACCTGCCGAGACTGTAACCTCAGGGACTTAGTGGGATTTCCAGCTCCAGGGCGCACTACCACCAGCAGTACCTGGCGAAGAACTACGAAGGCTACTGTGGACTCGGCGGCTACGGGGTGCCCTTTAAATTCGCGCCGTTACAGCCGGGGGAGCGGGCGTCTACTTCTCGCAAATCACAGACTGACCTGTATGGAGTGCGGCGGACGACTGATGCGAGCAGGGTCAGGGACGGCGCTGTACCGCAATGCACGCCGGAGATGTTTGCCCGCGCCATGGCCCCCAAGGGGCTAAAGCCGGTGACCCAGAAAGCGTTGCTCTCGCTCCGCATCGATTCCGATGTCGTTGAGTGGTTCAAGGCGCAAGGTTCGGGGTATCAGTCGAGAATGAACGCTTTGCTGCGGGCTTATATGGGAGCGCACTGGTGAGGTCATCGAGCAAATCGATTTGTACTTCGATGATTACTTAAACGGCCGGAAGCTCCGCACTTATGGACATCCTACGGTGGAGATTCTGACGATTTCTGTCTCTGGATCGCCAGAGGGGGCTGCATTTTCGCTGGTGCGGCGTGCGGTAGCCATTCGCCGGGTTCCGTGGTGGGGGAGAGGGCGTATTCATGGCTGCATTCATCGCTCTGTGAGGAAAGTCGGGGGTCAGTGGTGGTTTGAACAGAGCTGCCGCGGCTTGAGCGGAAAAACGCGCGGTGCGTTTCGCGCCCCGGAGAGCCCCCGGTGCCACCCGACACGCGACCAGGGATTACAACACCATCCCGCCCGAGGCCCTCTCGCCTCGATCACGGGGATCGTTACGCGAGAGCTGGTCCGCGTCCCAGCCGCATTCGGATCTTCTCGGGCCGTTTGTGTGCGGGAGGCGCGCCGGGCCGGGCGCGCGATGCGGTGTCCTGCGGGCATGAATTCATGTCCGTGGGTGCTTGATTTTACGCATCCGGCCGACCCAGAATTAGCCCCGTTCGCCCGCGCTCGGGCGAGTCTGCTGTCGGCGACCGCGCCGGATTTGAGGGGTTTCATGTCGCGTCGTCGTTTCCCCGCCATCGCGGTGGCCTCCGGCTGCGCCTGTGTGCTGTCGGCTCCAATGGCCCATGCCGCCACCGCGGCGGCGCCGACCGCGGTAAATTCCGGTAATACCGCCTGGCTGCTCACCTCCACGGCGCTGGTCTTGTCGATGACGCTGCCGGGGCTCGTGGCGTTTTACTCCGGTCTGGTGCGCAGCAAGAACGTCCTCTCCGTGGCGATGCAGTGTTTCGCGATCGCCTGCCTGGTGAGCATTCTGTGGGTGGCGGGCGGTTATGGACTCGCCTTCGGTCGAAGCGGCGCGCTGATGCCGCTGATCGGCTCGCCGGGCGCGCTCTGGCTCGGTGGCATCGGCCGCGATGCGCTGCACGGCACGACGCCGGAGGCGGCCTTTGCGATGTTCCAGCTCACCTTCGCGATCATCACCCCGGCGCTGGTGATCGGCGGGTTTGCCGAGCGGATCAAGTTCAGCGCCGTGCTGTGGTTCTCGGGATTGTGGCTGGTGCTGGTGTATCTGCCGGTCTGCCACTGGGTGTGGGGAGGGGGCTGGCTCGAGCGGCTCGGCGTGCTCGATTTTGCCGGCGGCATTGTCGTGCACGTGACGGCCGGGGTGGGTGCTCTGGTGAGCGCGCTGGTGCTGCGCGAGCGCAAAGGCTTTCCGCATCTCGCCATGCCGCCGCACAATATGTCGCTCACGATTCTCGGCGCCGGCATGCTCTGGGTTGGCTGGTTCGGGTTCAACGGTGGCAGCGCGCTCGCGGCCAACGGTTCGGCGGCCATGGCCATTCTGGTGACGCATCTGGGGGCCTCGGCCGGAGCGCTCGCCTGGATGAGCGCCGAGTGGCGCAAGTTCGGCAAGCCGAGCGTCCTCGGACTGGTCACCGGCATGGTCGCAGGGCTGGGTACGATCACGCCGGCGTCCGGGTTTGTCGGACCGCTCGGTGGGGTGCTGATCGGCGGGACGGCCGGCCTGGTGTGTTTCGGCGCGACCCAGGTGCTCAAGCGCAAACTGCTGATCGATGACTCGCTCGATGTTTCACCGGTGCACGGGGTCGGCGGCGTGCTCGGCACGACGCTCACCGGCATTTTCGTGGCTGCACCCCTGGGTGGGGTGGGCTATGCGGCCGGCATGGACATGCCGCGCCAGGTGGGGGTGCAGATTCTCGGCGTGCTGAGCGTCGCGGCGTGGTGTGCGGTGGCGACCTATCTGATTCTCAAAGTCGTGCAAGCGACCATTGGATTGCGGGTCACTGAGGACCAGGAGCGCGAGGGACTGGATCTCTCGCAGCACGGCGAACGGGCCTACAATGAATGAGGCGAGTGCGGCACTGCCGCTCGCGATGTCGTTCCGCTGTAGAGGACAAAGAGCATGCACATGCTGGTGATGGGACTTCTGGCCATACATGCACTCGCGGGTGTTTTTTGGGTCGGTTCGACACTGGCCCTGACCCACTCGTATTTCGAGCTCACCCCGAAGCTGTTTCGCGCGCAGATGGTGGCCGCAGCGGTGGCGGTCGCTGCGGGGCTGTCGCTGTGGGGCATCGTCATCCGCGGTGCTCAGGATCCGATGGCGCACACGCTGCAGCTCGGCGCAGCACTGGCGCTCATCGCCGCCGGCGTGCAGGGCTCGATGCGCCGCACGCCGGTACGGGCACAGCGGATTGCCGCGCTGCTGCTCTCGGGCACGGTGGTCTGCATGGTGATTGCGCCGTACGTGACCTGAGGGCAGGGCGCGGGGGCTGCGGAACCGTCGGCAGCGTCCTGGGTCTAATTTTTCGCCAGAGGGCATGAGGAGGATACCGCAATGCGTGCGATCGGCTGGCCTCGCTCGGTGATCACAGCGTGTGTGGCGCTGCTGCTTTCGGCCCCGGCGTGGGCGGGTAGCCCGGCCGTACAGGGAGTCTGGGTGCAGCGGCACGTGCATTATGTGTACCAGGGCTTCACCACGCTCTATTCTTGCGGCGGACTGCGCGATGAGATCGAGACCCTGCTCAACCGGCTCGGCGCGCGGAACCTGAAGATCGTAGAAGACCCCTGCGCGCGACCCGGCCGGCCGAACCCCTTCCCCGGCGTGCGGGTCACTATGCAGGTGCTGGTGCCGGCCGGGCCGAAAGACCCCGCCGCGGCGCGTGTTGCAGCGCATTGGCACAAGGTGGATCTGACGCGCGAAGGCGCGGATTTCAATCGGGCCGGCAAGTGTGATCTCATTGCGCAGTTCCGGCGGAAGTTTCTGCCGCTGTTCGCGGCGCGCAATATTCACATGCGTGCCGATTGCGTGCCGCATCAGATCATGTCAGGCACTTACCTCGATGCCGAGGTGCTGCGCCCCGACGCACCGCCCCCGAAGCACCCCTGATGGGCGTGGTTCACTGAGTCGTCCTCTGGCGGGGCGGCCGATCGACGTCGGGCAGCAGGCCGGCGAGCAGTCCGATCACCGGTAACCACGCGCACAGTTTGTACACCAGGTCGATGCCGGCGGTGTCGGCGATTTGACCGAGCACCGCCGCTCCGATCCCGCCCATGCCGAAGGCGAGACCGAAGAACAGGCCCGCGACCGTTCCGGTGCGTCCCGGCAGAAGTTCCTGGCCGTACACCACGATGGCCGGAAAGGCCGACGCGAGGATCATGCCAATTGGTACCGTCAGGACCCCGGTCCAGAACAGGTTGGCGTGCGGCAACAGCAGCGTGAAGGGCAGCACGCCGACGATCGAGCCCCAGATCACGTACTTGCGGCCGATTCGATCGCCAATCGGTCCGCCGATGAGCGTGCCGGCTGCGACTGCGCCGAGGAATACGAACAGGTGAATCTGGGCATTCTCGATTGAGACGTGGAAGCGACTGATCAGATACAGCGTGTAGTAGCTGGTCAGGCTCGCCAAGTAGAAGTATTTGGAGAAGATGAGCGCGAGCAGCACGATCATCGCTACGGTCACGTGCTTGCGAGTCGGGGTCTTATCGCCCGCGGCTGCGCCTGCGCCGCGCGGTTTGAGCCGCTGCAGCCCGTGTTGGGCGTACCAGTGCCCGACCTGAAACAGTACGAACATTCCGACCAGCGCGGCGCAGGAGAACCACAACACGCTCGATTGACCGTAGGGCAGCACGATGAATGCCGCGAGCAGCGGCCCCACGGCGGAGCCGAGGTTGCCGCCCACCTGAAATACCGACTGCGCCAATCCGTGCCGTCCGCCCGAGGCCATCCGCGCCACGCGTGAGGACTCGGGGTGAAACACCGACGAGCCGGTGCCGATCAGGGCGGCCGCGATGAGCAGCAGCGGGTAGGTCCGGGCGTAGGCGAGCAGCGCCAGTCCGCACAGCGTGAAGCCCATTCCCATCGAGAGCGAGTACGGGCGAGGGCGTGCATCCGTGTACCGGCCAATGATCGGCTGCAGGATCGAGGCGGTGATCTGGTAGGTGAACGTGACGACCCCGATCTGTCCGAACGACAATCGGTAGTGTGCCTTCAACATCGGATACAGCGCCGGCAGGAGCGACTGCATCATGTCGTTCAGCAGGTGGCTGAAACTGATGGCGGCCAGAACGGCAACGGCGGTCTGGCTGGCGGCGTGCGCGGCGCGCGTACGGGCGGCGGTCTCGTTCAAGGGCGGCTCCGGCTGGAGCGGCTACTGTGCCGCAATCGCCTGCGCAGCGCCTCCCTCGATTTGGCGATGCTGGGCTCGAAGCGGGCGGCCGGGCAACTGCGCTTTAGGAGCCGACCGAACGCTCGGGCCGAACGGCCCGAGCGTCCCGGCCGATCAGTTTGGAGGGTTGCTGCTCGAGCCTTCCTGCAGCGGATAGGCCTGAGCGGCTGAACTTGCCGGGGCCGGCGCGGCCGCAGGCTGGGCATTCGCGGCCGGTGCCGCCGCCGCAGCCGGCTCACTCGACATCCCGGCCGCCACATCCAGCGCGTCGAGGAAGCGGATCGCGGCCGCGTTATCGCTCGAGATCGCCCCGTTCATGATCTGCGAGGCGTGTACGTGCGACTGATGATAGAAGTGCGCATCAGCGCCGTTGTCGACGGTGAGTTCCGAACCCCCGAGCGCCACGCCGGCGAACAATCCCTTGTTGTGAGAATACGAGTACACCGCGGCATTGAACGTCTGCACGGTGGCGGCCGAAGCCTGTCGGCCGACCGGACCGGCGGCCACGGAGGCTGAAGCCCCGAGGGTCACCTTGCCGCCGCTCAGCCCTCTGACCCCCTTGCGCGAGGTGAACACCAGTACCAGGTCGGTCTTCTGCACGCCCCATTGGAAGCCGAAGCTTCCACCGGTGAGCGTGATGAACACCGGGCTCGAGAACCGACCGTCGCTCTTGCGGACCACGAGCACCCCGTGCCCACGGCGTGCGCCGAAGAAAAATGCGACCTTGGTGAGCCCCGGGATTACCGCGATGCCGTAGGCGCGCTGCAGCAGCCACTGCGGGATACCTTGATCGCGGGTGCCCTTCAAATCGCTCAAAACCTGTGTGGCGAGCAGCAGCCGGCCTTCCTCCAGGGCCTGTGCGTGCGCAGCGACCGTGGCCAGTGCGAGCAGCACGCCGGCCAGCGAGGAGAGCAAGCGGGAACGAATGCGCATGTCAGGTTACTCCAGTGCTCAGGCGGATTGGGTGCTTCGCGAGCGGCATGCACTGCGCATCCGCTCCGACCGGCTCCGTGGCGTGAAGCTTACCCCAGACTGTGTGGCGATGGGAGTTGGCATTGCGGTGCCGAGATCGTTCAGCACGCGTTCAGCGATGCAGTTGCGGTTGTCTCTCAAGCGCCGAGTTGTTCGAGCGCCATGCCGGTGAGGCGAAAGACTCGCCAGTCAGCGAGGGGTTGCGCGCCGAGACTGCGGTAGAAGCGGATCGCCGGTTCGTTCCACTCGAGCACGGCCCACTCGAGCCGTGTGCAGCGCCGCTCGACGGCGAGCTGTGCCAGGTAGCGCAGCAGTTGCCGGCCGACGCCGCGACCGCGTCGGTGCGGTTTGACGAACAGATCCTCCAGGTAGATGCCCGGCCGCCCCTTGAAGGTCGAGAAGTTGTGGAAGAAAAGCGCAAAGCCAACCGGCTCGCCCGCCTCGCAGGCAAACACCACCTCGGCATAGCGGCGCGTGCCGAACAGCGCCTCGCGCAGGTCTTCGGGGGTGGCGATGAGCTCGTGTTCAAGGCGCTCGTAGCGCGCCAGCTCACGAATGAACTCGAGGATCAACTCCACATCGGCCTCACCCGCAGGGCGAATTTCAATCTCGGCGCTGCTCATCCTGTGCCTTGCAGGCCCTGAGCGATGCCCGTAGTGCTGACCAACAGTGCTTCAAACAGATCGCGGTCGGCACGGCCTCCGGCGCGCCAGCGCGCGAGGAGGTCGACCTGCATGAGGTTCATCGGATCGATGTACGGGTTGCGCAGGCGGATGGCTCGTTGCAGCATCGGTTCGCCCGCCAGCAACTCGGTGGCGTTTTTTACTTTCAATACCTGTGCGCGAGTGAGCGCATACTCGTTGCGGATCAGCTCGGCGAAGCGCAGCAGCGGCGGCGGTGCAAGCGTGTGGTAGGCCGCGGCAATGTCGAGGTCGGCCCGTGCCAGCATCGATTCGATGTCGTCGATCAGATTGCGCAGAAACGCCCACTCGGCATACATCGCGCGCAGTGTCGTCGCGCCGTGACGCTCCTCGGCAGCCCTCAGTCCCGAGCCGGCGCCGAACCAGGCCGGCAGCATGTGGCGGGTCTGCGTCCAGGCGTACACCCAGGGCACCGGCAATAGCCCGACGATGCCCTCGCCGGCGTGCCGATGTGTCGAGCGGGAACCGATCTGCATGCGCTCGATCACGTCGATTGGTGTTACCGCGCGGAAGAAATCGTAGAAGTCGTGCTGCTCATACACCAGCGCGCGATAGACTTCCCGGCTCACCGCTGCGATCGTTGCGGCACACTCGATGTGCTGCGCCGATGTGCTGTGCGGAGAGTGTTCGGCGCTCGCCAGACTGAGTGCGTTGAACGCGCGCTCCAGGGTGCGCATGGCAATCGGGCGCAGACCGTAGCCCTGACGAATCGTGTCGCCCTGTTCGCGCAGGCGCAGCACGCCGTTCATCGTGCCGGGCGGTGCGGACTTCACCAGCCGGTCGATGCGGGCGCCGCCACGCGCGAGGCTTGCCCCGCGTACATGCATGATCGAGAGGCTCTGCGCAGCGGTTCCCAGCGTCGCGGCCAACGCGCGTTGAGCTTGGTGCAGCGCAAACCGCGAAGCGCAGGGACCGGCCTCCATGTTGCTATCGGAATAGCCGAGCAGTACATGCTGTTGCCCGCCGCGGCATTCGAGGTGGCGCATGTAGGCCGGCTCGGCGAGCAGCTGCTGCATGATGGCGCCGCTGCGCTCGAGTGCAGCGATCGACTCGAACTGCGGGGCGATGTCTAGGGTCACCTCGCCAGTGTCTTTGTCGTACATCGACGCCCAGCGCGCCAGCAACACCGCGGCGAGCACATCGTCCACCCCTTCGGTGCCGCTGACGACGAATGAGCCGATCGCGTGCGGGCCGTAACGGTGGCGGATCTGCGCGAACGTCTCAAACACTGCCAGATGGCGCCGCGCGAGCGCGTCGAGCTCCACGCGCGGACCGCTGTCCTTCTCGATCGCCTCGGCGAGCAGCCGCGCCCGCTCGGCACTCGTCCGCCCTTCCCAGTTGGGATCGTCGTTTCCCTGGGCGATGATCTGGTGCAGGACGCTGGCGTGTTGGCGCACATCGAGGCTGGCCAGGTGAAAGCCGAATGTGTCGATGCGGCGCAACAGGCGGCGGATCTGGAACAGCCCGGCAGTCGCGCCTTTGTTGGCCTGCAGGCTCTCGGCGATCAGTTGCACGTCATCGCGGAACTGCTGCGCGTTGTCGTAGCCATTTCCGCGGCCGTCCTGCCGCTGGCGCAGACGCAGCGCCATCTGTGTGAGGAACAGCCGGTAGGGCATCCGATCGCGCCGGCCGAGCATCGGTGGACGCGCTCCAGGTGCAAGACGCGTGTACTCCTCGATCCGCTGCGTCAGTTTCGCCGAGACGCTGGTGCGACGCTCACCCTGCGAGAGCCGCTCGGCAAGCTTCTGGCACTCCGCGCTGTAGGCGCCAAGGAGCATGTGTTGATGGCGGGCGAGCGTCTCGCGGATGGTGCGGGCGTGCACATCCGGATGCCCGTCCATATCCCCGCCCACCCACGAGCCGAAGCGCAGAATGCAGGGCAGCTCGATCGAGTCCGACGGTACGCTGAACACCTTACCGAGTGCGAGCGCGATCTCTTCGTAGAACGCCGGGACCACCCGGTAGAGGATCTCGACCAGGTAGAAGACAATCTGCTCACGCTCATCGCCCACGGTCAGCTGCTTGCGCGGCAGCTCCTCGGTCTGCCACCCCGTGGTGAGTTCGAAGCGGATGCCGGCCCACAGGCTGCGCTGCTCCTGCGGGGTGAGGGTCGGATCGAGCCGGGCGAGGAGGCGCTGGGCCATCCGTTGCTGCTTGCGCAGCAGCGTGCGGCGGGCGGCGTGCAGGGAATGGGCCGAGAACACCGGCTCGATGCGCAGCGAAGCGATCAGCTTCAGCACCGCCTCGAGACTCATGCCGCGGCCGGCGAGTTCGGCGATTGCGCTCTCGACGCCGCCGGGCTGCGGGTGGTCGGTCTCGCGGAAGTATTCGCGCCGCCGCCGGATGCGATGGACGCTCTCGGCAAGATTCACGGTGCGAAACCACATCGAGAACGCACGCACCAGCTCGCGCGCGAGCGCCGGGGGACGGTCACGAACGGAGGCGGTGAGCTCGGCGGCGGCCGCCACATCGCCCTCACGCCGGGCGATCGCCGCACGCCGGTCGAGTTCGACCAACTCGAACAACGCCTGCCCGCCCTGTTCGCTCAGGATCTGCCCGATCAGCTCCCCGAGCGCATGGACGTCCGCGCGCAGCGCCGCGTGCTCAGGGGGAAATTGGATATCGCTTCGGTTCACCGGCGCGCGATTGTAGCCCAGCCAGCGAGCAGAACCGATTCGGCTCGCTCAAGTTCCTCTGGCGTGCCGTGCACCACCACGACGTCCCCATCGCGCAGCCGCATGCCCTCGGCCGGGTCGCGCCCGAGGATGCCGTGGCGGCGAACGCCCGTGAAGGTCACATTGACGCCCTTGGCCCGCACCTCCGCGAGGGTATGGCCAATCGCCCAGGCACCCGGCGGGACCACCACCGACTTGAGCTCTTCGCTGAGCCCGCCGGAGGCATCGAGCGCCGGCACCGCGCCTCGCCGCACCACGGTGCGCAGCACGCTGTAGCGGTGATTGCGGATCTCGCCGATCGTGCGGACCACGCGCGAGACCGGCACTTGCAGCAGCATCAGGACGTGCGAGACCAGCATCAGGCTCGTCTCGAAGGTCTCCGGGACAACATCAGTGGCGCCGGCGGCCTGCAGCTCCTGCAGGCGCGAATCGTCCTGAGTGCGCACCAGGATCGGGACCTGCGGGCGCTGGGCGCGCACGGTGCGCAGAATGCCGAGTGCGGTGGCCGGGTCGGAGAAGCTGATCACCACGGCCGTGGCGGCGGTGAGTCCGGCGAGGGCAAGGATCTGCTCGTCGGATGAGTCGCCGTAGATCACCGGATCGCCTGCCTGGCGCGCCGCGGCGATGCGCGCCGGATCCAGATCGAGCGCGATGTATTCGAATCCCTGCGACTCGAGAACGCGGGCGACGCTCTGCCCCACGCGGCCGAAGCCGCAAAGAATCACGTGC
This sequence comes from Gammaproteobacteria bacterium, assembly GCA_027324195.1. GTDB lineage: Bacteria > Pseudomonadota > Gammaproteobacteria > Steroidobacterales > Steroidobacteraceae > 13-2-20CM-66-19. The sequence continues at coordinate 117,061 of DAHVTM010000035.1, forward strand.
GCGCGTGCCCCGATGGCCACCGTCGCGGCGCTCTCGCGCTCGAAGGCAGTCCGGCGCGGCGGGCCGGATTCGCGCAGGACAAAGCGGGCAATTCCCTTGTTGTGATTGAGCAGCAGCGGGCTGAGCACCATCGAGAGCACCAGCGCGAGCAGCAGAGGCTGGCCGAAGCGCTCGGGCAGTGCCCGATCGGCGAGCGCCACGCTGGCGAGGGCAATACCGAACTCCCCGCCGATCGCGATCACGATTCCCGTACGCAGCGCCTTGAAGCGCGAGGCGGCGAACGGCCGGGTCACCAGCGCGGCAATTGCCGCCTTCAGCGCCACGATCAGCACGAGCAAGGCGAGCACGCTGGCCGCCTGGCCGGCGAGCTGATGCAGATCGAGCAGCATGCCGACCGAGACGAAGAACACCCCGAGCAGGATGTCGCGAAAGGGGCGCAGCACCGACTCGAGCTGATGGCGGTACTCGGTCTCGGCAAGCATCATGCCGGCGAGGAACGCCCCCAGACCGGCCGATAGATTGGCGAGGCGCGAGATCCAGGCTGCCCCGATGACCACCAGCAGGGCAGCCAGCGTGAACAGCTCGCGCAACCGGCTGTGGGCGATCTCGTGAAAGAGCGGGCGCAGCAGCCAACGCCCGATCGCCAGCACCGCGGCAATGGCGAGTGCGCCGCCGGCCGCCGCGAGGAGTGCGGCGCGCAGATCGAAGTGATTGGCCCCCGGACCGAGCGCCGAGGCGAGCGCCAGCAGCGGTACGAATGCCAGGTCCTGAAAGAGCAGCATGCTGAAGGCAAGCCGCCCGTGGGTGCGGTTCAGTTCCGACCGCTCGGTCAGCTGGTGCAGCAGAATCGCCGTCGAACTCATCGCGATCGCGCCGCCGGCGACCACCGCGGCCGGCCAGGCCATGCCGGCGAGTCGGCCGAGGAGCGCGAAGACCAGCAGGGTGGCACTCACCTGGGCGGTCCCGAGGCCGAACACCTCGCGCCGCATTGCGATCATGCGCGGCAGCGAGACCTCCAGTCCCAGCGCGAACAGCAGGAATGCTACGCCCAATTCGGCGAGCAGCCCCACCGTGGCCGAGCCCCGAACCACCGCGAGGGCGTGCGGGCCGCAAGCGAGCCCCACAGCTAGATACGGCACCGCCGTCGGCAGCGCGAGCCGGCGGGCGATGGTGACCAGCAGGACCGCGGCGGCCAGCAGAACCAGCATCTGGGTGAGCGGCTGCATCGGCCTCGTATTGTAGAGGCAAGCGCCTCTGGCGGCAGGGCGCGCAGGCCCGAAATACGGACCCGGAAACGAAAGAGCCCCGCACGGGGCGGGGCTCTTCGGGCATCAGTTGCAGCTCAGGCCTTCTTCTTGGCCATGTGCTTCATCATCGCCTTCTTGTGCATGGCCTTCTTATGCCACTTCTTGTGCATGGCCTTCTTGTGCCACTTTTTGTGCATCGCCTTCTTATGCCACTTCTTGTGCGCAACTTTCTTGTGCACGACGTGGTGAGCGGCAGTGGGGGCGGCGGGGGCCGCAACGGCGGCGACCGGGGCGACAGCCAGCGAGCCGGCGACCAGCAGTGCACCGAGTACAGGGACGAGCTTCTTGAACATCGACATCTCCGAAAGAGAATTTGAGCGGTTTTAGAATTGCCCCGAGCGCTCGGCGCCGGAACGGAGCGGATTATTGCAGGAACACCACGGCGGAAACCGTGGATGACCAGAACGTAATGTTGGGCTCGACTCAGTGTCCCTGAAAAGCGACAAGGCTGCGGACCGGGACCCCGAGCGCCTCCAGGCGCCGGGCACCGCCGAGGTCGGGCAGGTCGATCACGAAGCCGGCCGCCAGCACTTGCGCGCCCAGCGAGCGCAGCAGCTTCACCGCCGCTTCGGCCGTTCCCCCGGTGGCGATCAGATCGTCGATCAGAACCACCCGCTCGCCGGGCTCGAGTGCATCGCGATGCATCTCGATCTCATCCATGCCGTACTCGAGTGCGTACGGCATTCGCACCGTCTCGTGTGGCAGCTTGCCCTTCTTGCGGATGGGCACGAACCCGGCCCCGACGTGGTGCGCCACCGCCCCGCCCAGGATGAATCCGCGGGCCTCGATACCGGCGATGCGCCCCACACTGGCCTCGCTCCAGGGCCGGGCCAGTTCCGTGACGGCGAGCTGGAACATCGGGGCATCGGCGAGCAGCGTGGTGATGTCCCGGAACAGGATGCCGGGCTTGGGATAGTCAGGGATGCAGCGGATGGCGCCTCTGAGCGCCTCGAGGTCTCGCGAGTCCATGGGCGCGGACTGTACACGGTTTGCCTGCTGAGTGTGTCAAGATTGGACGATGCAGGCCATTGATCTGTTGTTACAACGTCGCTCGGCAGTCACGCTCGGTGAGCCCGGACCCGATGATGCGGCGCTTGAGTTGTTGCTCGCGAGTGGCGCGCGCTCGCCCGATCACGGTCGGCTGCGCCCCTGGCGATTTATTGTCATCCGCGATGCGGCCCGACTTCGCTTCGGTGATCTGCTCGCCGAGCAGTTAAGCCGCGTGCGTCCGGCGTCGAGCCCCGAAGCCCTCGAGCGCGAGCGGCTCAAGGCGTTGCGCGCGCCCGTGATCATTGCGGTCGCGGCAGTGCCCGATCCGCACTCGAAAGTGCCGGTGATCGAGCAGGTGCTGTGCGCTGGTGCGGCCGCCGAGAACATCCTGCTCACGGCTCGCGCGCTCGGATTCAACGGGGTGTGGAAGACGGGGGGCGCCGCCTACGACGAACACATCAAGCGAGCGCTCGGGCTCGAGGCGACCGATGCGCTGGTGGCATTCTTGTACATCGGGACCGAGCCGCAACACGCGCCGAGTCCGCCCGAGCGGCGAGACTGGCGCGATCGGGTGCGCTACTGGGGAGAATAGCCGGCGGACGCGGTCTCGGCCGACCCCGTCCGCCGGGCTGTCCGCAACTTCAGTGCGCCGCCATCGGCACCGGGTAGTGGGCGAAGATCTGATTCACCGCGACGTCGATCGACTTGCCCGGGTGATAGCGCATGTGCTGAGAAACGTCCGAGGATGCAGTGCCGCTCCAGATCACCGCACGATCCGCTCGGTTGATGACCGAGACGGTCAGTGCCGCAGTCGTCACGGTGCGCACGTCGTTGTAGTAGCCGCCCCAGCCCCAGCCGTAGGGCCAGCCGCCCCAGCCGCCCCAACCACCCCAGCCGTAGGGGCCCCAGCCACCCCAGTAACCGCCCATGAAGGCCGGTCCCATGTCACCCTCGACCCGGTCGCGGGTGGTGATACGGAAATTGACCAGCAGGTCCGGCTGCGCATCGGCGGCGACCAGTGTGTAGCCGCGCGCCTGCATCTGCTGCGCAACGTCGCGTTCAAGCCGCTGAGTCGTCAGGGACTTGTAGGGTCCATGGTCCGTCCCGGGATGGCGCACGAAAGCGAAGGTATGTGCCCCCGCAAAGTTGGCGCCAAGGGCCGTTCGTGTGTGGATGACTGGCGTCGTGGCGCAGGCTGCCAGCAGCAGCATCGCCGCTCCGGCGATCAGCGTCCCGCACGTCCTGAATACCCGTCCAAAGGTTATCTCGCCCATCGTGACCACCTCCGTTCCGATTGACTCAAAAAACGGCCGGAGGTTCCCCCGGTTGACTCCGATCGCCGACGCCCGATCGCCCGCAGCGGGACTTGCCACCGGTCCCCGGCGTACGCGCCGCGCCGCCACTATACGGCGGCGGCCGCGCCGGGAACAGCCATGGCTGCGCTCAGGGAGCCGGGCGTACGGTGATCTGGTAATCCTGTCCGGCCCATTGCCCATCGGACTGGCGGCGGTAGGTCAGATCGATCTGCCGTCCGGCAGCGAGTGCGCGGGTGTCGAGTTCGACGAGGTGCAGACCGAGCGGATTGGCTGAGGTGGGCCGCTCCTCGATGTTCTGCCAGCCATCGAAGCCCCAGCGGAACACGCCCGGTTCGCTCAAGGCGAGCGTAAGCGAGGTGCCCTGCGGCAGTGAGCCGGCCGGGGCGTGTGGACACCAGATGACGCGCTGCAACACAGGGCGTTTGCCGCCGTAGCGCCGCCAGAGCGGCTCGGGCCGATCGAACGGCCGGCCAATCGCCCGCGAGACCGCGAGCTTGATGAATTCGGCGTGTGCCCAGACCAATGGCATGGCGCCGCCGGTCGGTCTACCCGGTTCGAGAAAACGCTCGGCGATCGGCGCGCTGTCCCAGACCTGCTCGGGCAGCATCCCGCCCGGTGAGGCCATGCGCGCCATGGCCTTGAGCATCGGTAGCGGGTCGCGCCCTGCGGCGAGCTCGAAGTGTCCGCGCTCGCCAGTGAGCAGCGGCCAGACCCGGCCGCGTCCGCTGCCGTCGTAAGCCGAGCCGTCGTCGTGTTCGCCATAGCCGTCATCGTTGTAGCGATGCCAGCTCGGACCGTTCGGTGTGTCGACCTTGAGCAGTGCATCGACGAGCTTCACCGTGCCCTCGATCAACGGGTCATCCGGTGCGCGCAGTCCGAAGCGCACCAGTTGCAGGAAGTCGACCCCGACCTGCGCGGCGGCGGGCAGGGCGGGGTCGATGAGCTGATTGCGAATGGGCAACGTGTTCTGCAGTGCGCCGCGGTCATGCAAGGCGTCGGCCGGCGCCACGCGCACGTAGTAGCCGGGGATGCCGTGGGCGCGCGCGAGCGGCGTATCGTAAACCGCCGTCCAATCCTCGAGGCTCGCATTCCAGTAATCGGCGATCGCGAGCGCGAGCTCGCGCGCCGCGGCAGGCAGGTGCGCCGCGCCGCACACCAATGCGGCGATGCAGGCCGACAGGGTGAAGGTGTTGATGCCAGCGTCCTCCTCCCAGCGGTCCTGATCCGACGCCGGACCGTTGCGCACGATGAACGAGAGGGCCCGCTGGATCATGTCCGTGATGTGCACCCCATCGAGCGCATCGCGCTCATGCAAGGTGCAGGCGAGCAGTACTGGGAAGGCCGTCTCATCGAGCTGCACGGCAGTCCAGTACGGCGTGCCGCCGAGCCACTGGTTCTGATTCCAGTGACCGTCGGCGAGCTGTGTGGCGCGCAGATAGCGCACCGTATCGAGTGCCTCGTGTGTGGCGCCGAAGGCGAGCAGCGCTCCGGCGCACTCACACAGGTCGCGCGGCCAGACCAGATGGTAGCCGGCCCGCTCGTCCTTGGTGTTGCCCCAGGGCACGCTCAGGCTGGCGACCATGGAGCCGGGGAAGGTCTTGCACTGGTGCGTGCGCAGGACCATGGTCGAGACGCTGAACTGCGTGCGGCACTGCTCGGGCAGCGAGCCGACGAGCGGGGCGCGACCGGCGCACTCCTTCTGCCAGACCGACCAGTCCTCGATCTGCCGCTGCCAACTCGTTTCGAACGGCTCGAACAATGCTGACAGCGCGAGCGTGGCGGCCGATTCGGTGCTGCTGCTGATGCCGAGCCCGAGTACCGCGCGGCGCGGCAGCTCGCCCATCAGCGCGACGTTGCCTGGGCCGGCGTGATCGTACTGCCAGCACATCGCCCCGTTGCGCTTGAAGTCCTGCCACCCGTCGCTGGCGCCGACGTAACCACAGCTGGCCCGTCCCCAGGCGTCGCTCTGTTCGGCGTCGACGGCCGCGAGCGCCAGCGCGAACGGCCCCTGCTCGGCTAGCAACAGGCGGTGACCGCGATGGTCGGCGACGCTCGCGACGTTGTTGTGTCCAGTGCCGCCGAGGTGCGGTGCGAGCAGCGCGTACGGGCGCAACTGCTCCTCGCCGGTGAGTTCGACTTCGATCAGCAGCGCATCGCGCTCGACGGCCGGCACGATGCGCAGGCGCAGCTCGAAGCGCTCGTGACGGTGCACGACCAGCACCGCAGGAATTCCGTGGCCGGCGAGCGTGACGCTTGGGCGGCCGAGCCGCTTGACCTCGACCCAAAAGCCGTGGCCGTCGGCCACGATGAAGCCCAGATCGCGGATCTGCGGAATGTCGACGCGCGGATAATAGACTTCGTTGACAATGCCGCCGCCGACGGTGAACCACAACCGCGGTCGGCCGAGCGAGCAGCCCACGACGTCTTTGGCACTGCTGCACCAGGTGGGTGAAAGGCCGGGTCCGCCCGGGGCTTCTCCTGATCCGGATTCGCTCATGATGATCCTCCTGAATCCTGCCGCCGCTCGTTGGTCAAGCCTGCCCAAGCCGGGTACGATACCGCATGCTCTGGCTGAAGGCATTCCATATCGTCTTTGTGGTGACGTGGTTCGCGGGCCTGTTCTACCTTCCGCGCCTGTTCGTCTATCACTGCGAGACCACCGATGCGCCTGGGCTGGCGCGCCTGGCGCTGATGGAGCGCAGGCTGTTCGCGCTGATGAGTCTCGGTGGGGCGCTCGCGATCCTCTTTGGGCTGTCCATGGTCGCCATGGCACCAGCCTTCCTGACGTTCGCCTGGTTGCGCGTGAAGCTCGTGCTGGTGGCCGCGCTCATCGGCTACCACCTGTGGTGTTATACGCTGATGCGCGCGCTGGTGGCGGGACGGAACCGACACTCGCAGCGCTGGTTTCGCGTGTTCAACGAGCTGCCCGGGATATTGCTGATCGCGATCGTGCTGTTGGCCGTGCTGCGTCCCTAGCCGCCGGAGCGCTTGGCCTCGTAGCCGCGCTGGCGCAGCGCCTCGACCAGCCGGTCGCGATGCTCGCCCTGGATCTCGATGCGGCCGTCGCGGACTGCGCCGCCGGCGCCACAGAGTTTCTTCAATTCGCGGCCGAGCGTCTCGAGCTGCGCCGGTGCGAGCGCCAGTCCGAGAATGACGGTGACGGCCTTGCCGCCGCGTCCGGCGACTTCACGCGCCACGCGCACGCGCCCCGGTTCGCTGCTCGGACGGGCGGGACTCGTGGCGGCGCGTTCGCTGCTGGCGGGTCGGTTGCGCAGTACGACGCCGCGGGCGGTAGGGTAGGATTTCACGGCAGCGATTATGGCCGCCCTGCGGCGGTCCCGCCAACCCGTACTGCCGATTGACGTGCGATGTGCATTGCGTCAAGTGGATGATTTATGCACGGATTGGAAGATGCATTGCACTTTTGGGGCGGTAAAATTTGCACTCTGCCGGAAAACGGCGGTGACAAGGCTCAGTATCCATGACGCACTCGCGCCTGCACGTTCCCCATCCCCCGGCCCGCCCGGGGGAGAAGCCGGACTTCAGCTACCTGCACATCCCGCCCGCCGGGCGCGAGCCCCGACCGGACACGCTCGCCCCGGCGCTCGAGATCGAGCAACTCGGCACCGGCCTGGTGCGCGTGCTCGATGAGCGCGGCCAGGCGGTCGGGCCCTGGAACCCGCACCTCGAGCCGCAGGAGCTGCAGGTGGCGCTGCGGCACATGCTGCTCACCCGCCATTTCGATGAGCGCATGCAGCGCATGCAGCGCCAGGGGCGCATCTCGTTCTACATGAAATCCACCGGCGAGGAGGCCGTTGCGGTGGCGCCGTGCATGGCGCTGCAACCGCGCGACATGCTCTTCCCCTCCTACCGCACGCAGGGTTTGTTCATC
>DAHVTM010000040.1:0-3564 GCA_027324195.1 Gammaproteobacteria bacterium
TTTCCTCTGAAGCTCTTATTTCACCGGGGTATCTTAGATGAATACTAAAGTTGTTCTCAGCGCGATCGCTGCCGCAGTGCTCCTGACGGCCTGCGCCAAGCAGCCGTCCAGCCAGTCGGCTGCTCCGGCTTCTTCGTCCACTTCTTCTTCCAGCACCGCCGCGCCGGCCTCTTCCGGCTCGAGCACCGAAGCGCCGGCCAGCTCTGGCAGCAGCAGCACCTCGGGCAGCACCAGCGGCAGCACCAGCGGCAGCAGCAACGGCGCGAGCTCGGGCAGCAGCAGTGGTAGCACCACGCCGCCGGCTTCCGGCAGCAGCTCTTCGACGACCACCCCGCCGAAGAAGAAATAAGCAGTCGTCCTCGGGGCTCTCGCCCCGGCTGACTTCAGCTTCACGCGGCCCGGACGGTGCGCACACACGCGCCGCCCGGGCCGTGTGTCTTATGGGCGCTCGCGTTTCATCCGTGCTGTTGCGGCCGCGGGTCTCGCCGCCGCGAGCATCGCCTGCAGGTATGCGCCGGTATGCGACTCAGACTGGGCCGCGACCGTCTCGGGCGTGCCGCAGGCGACGATGCGTCCACCGCCTTCACCGCCTTCCGGGCCGAGGTCGATCAGCCAATCGGCACACTTGATCACGTCGAGATTGTGCTCGATCACCACGATGGTGTTGCCCTGATCGCGCAGACGCTGCAGCACCTCAAGCAACTGTGCAACATCGTGAAAATGCAGGCCGGTCGTCGGCTCATCGAGGATGTAGAGCGTGCGCCCCGCGGAGTGTTTGGCGAGTTCGCGCGAGAGCTTCACGCGCTGCGCCTCTCCGCCCGAGAGCGTGGCCGCGTTCTGCCCAAGGTGCAGATAGGCAAGCCCGACATCGCGTAGTGTCGTCAGTTTGCCGACGATCGAGGGCACGTTGGCAAAGAATCGCAGCGCTTCTTCAACGGTCAACTGCAGCACGTCGTGGATGTTCTTGCCGCGATAGCGGATCTCGAGCGTCTCACGGTTGTAGCGCTGACCCTGGCAGACGTCGCACGGCACGTAGATGTCGGGCAGGAAGTGCATCTCGACCCGCAGCAGCCCGTCGCCCTGACAGGCCTCGCAGCGCCCCCCTTTGACGTTGAAGCTGAATCGACCCGCGTCATAGCCGCGGGCGCGCGCTTCCGGCACGGCGGCGAACAGCTCGCGGACGGTGCCGAAGAGGTTCGTGTAGGTCGCCGGATTGGAGCGCGGTGTCCGTCCGATCGGACTCTGATCGATGTCAATGACGGCATCGAAGTGCTCCAGACCTTCGATGCCCGCGCAGGGCGCCGCCGCCGGCGACCCGGGCGTGAAGCGCGCGCGCGCGTGGTTGAACAACGTGTCAATGATTAGGGTGGACTTGCCCGAGCCCGACACGCCCGTGACACACGTGAGCAGACCGATCGGGATTTCTGCATCCACAGCGCGCAGGTTGTTGCCAGAGGCGCCGCGAATGCGGATCTGCCGTTGCGGGGCGGGCGCCACCCGGGGGTGCGGTATCGCAATGCGTCGCGCACCGCTCAGGTACTGCCCGGTGAGCGACGTTTCGTTTGCTTCGATTTCAGCCGGCGAGCCGCATGCCACGACCTGCCCGCCATGCGCGCCGGCGCCGGGACCGAGGTCGACCACGTAATCGGCCTCGCGGATGGCCTCCTCGTCGTGCTCGACCACGATCACGGTATTGCCAAGGTCGCGTAAGCGCTTCAGCGTGGCGAGCAGCTTGCGGTTGTCGCGCGGATGCAGTCCGATCGATGGCTCATCGAGAATGTACATCACTCCGGTGAGGCCCGAGCCCACCTGGCTGGCGAGACGGATACGCTGAGCTTCTCCGCCGGAGAGCGTCTCCGCGCTGCGATCCAGCGTCAGATAGCGCAGCCCCACGTCGGCAAGGAAGTGCAGTCGGGCGAGCACCTCGCGCACGATCTGCGCGGCGACCTCGCCGCGCCAGCCCGACAGGTGCAATGAGCCGAAGTATTCGAGCGCCCGCTCGATGCTGAGGGCGGTCAGCTCCGGCAGGCTCCGGCCGCTCACGAACACCCAGCGCGCCGCCTGATTCAACCGCGTTCCGCCGCACTCTGCGCAGGAGCGCACGCCGCGAAAACGCGCAAGCTCGGCGCGCACTGCGCTCGAATCGGTTTCGCGATAACGCCGCTCGAGGTTGGGCAGAATGCCTTCGAAGGGATGCCGTTTGGCGCGCGCGCCGTCGGCGGTTCCGTACCGGAATGCGATGGCTTGCTCGCCGCTGCCGTGCAGCAGGACGTTGCGTACCGCATCGGGCAGATCTTGCCAGGGGGTTTCGATATCGAAGTGGTAATGCCGGGCAAGCGATTGGATGAGGTGGAAGAAATGCGTATTGCGCCGGTCCCAGCCGCGCACCGCGCCACCGGCTAGGGAGAGTTCCGGATGGGCCACCACCCGCTCGGGATCGAAGAACTGCTGCGTGCCGAGGCCGTCACACCCCGGACAGGCGCCGATCGGATTGTTGAAGGAAAACAGCTTCGGTTCGAGCGGCGGTACGCTGTAGCCACAGATCGGGCAGGCGTGCCCGCTCGAGAACAGCCACTCGGCGCCTCCCGCGGCCCGATCCGCCTGCGCCGCCGCATCGAGCAGCACCACGCGGGCCAGCCCGCCGGTGAGCGCCAGCGCGGTTTCGAACGACTCGGCCAGCCGCTGCTGTACATCGGTCTTGATTCGCATGCGGTCGACGACCGCCTCGATGGTGTGCGCGCGCTTGGGGTCCAGCCCGGGCGCGCTGCCGAGTTCGTGGACCTGTCCGTCGATGCGAGCACGCACGAAGCCCTGCGCGGCCAGCATGCGCAGCGTGTCCTCGTGCGCCCCTTTGCGCTCGCTCACGAGCGGAGCGAGCAACGCAATGGGGCTGCCCACCGGGAGCTTCAGCACCTGGTCGACCATCTGGCTGACGGTTTGCGCGCTAAGGTCCTGGCCATGGATCGGACAGCGGGGGACGCCGGCGCGCGCAAACAGCAGCCGCAGGTAATCGTAGATCTCGGTGACCGTGCCGACCGTGGAGCGCGGATTGCGCGTGGTGGCCTTCTGCTCGATCGCGATCGCCGGGGACAGGCCGGCAATGTGGTCGACCTCGGGCTTGTCCATCACCGAGAGAAACTGTCGCGCGTATGCGGAGAGCGATTCGACGTAGCGCCGCTGGCCCTCGGCATAGAGCGTATCGAAAGCCAGTGAGGACTTGCCCGAACCCGACAGTCCGGTGAGCACGATGAGCCGCTCGCGCGGCAGATCGAGGTCAACGCCTTTGAGATTGTGGGTGCGGGCCCCGCGGATACGAATTTCCTGCATGACCGTCCAGTCTACGCGTCTTGGCCTCGGACCGGCTCGGCGCGGCTGCGACCGGCTTTATGAACGAACGCGCGATGTGCCGAGCTTCGCGTCGGGGGCCGAGCCGTCTACAATGCCCACCTTTTCCGGAGGGCATGCTCATGGCGCGTGGGGTCAACAAGGTCATTCTCATCGGTCATCTGGGCGCCGACCCCGAGACGCGTGCAATGCCCTCGGGCAGCTCGGTGGCGAATCTGC
>DAHVTM010000044.1:0-27671 GCA_027324195.1 Gammaproteobacteria bacterium
TGGCGCCGGAAGAGGCGGGCAAGCTCATTATGACCGCGCGGGCTCACTGGTTCGCGCCCAGCCACTGACCGGGGGTGCAAGAAGTATGGCGGAAGTGACCGTAGCCCAGTTCGCCGAGGTCCTGAAGGTACCCGTGGATCGACTGCTCGTGCAGCTCGATCAGGCCGGTATTCAGGTCAGCGGGCCGGACGATCGCATCAGTGACGATGCCAAGCTCGAACTGTTGACCCATCTGCGGCGCAGTCACGGTGGAGTGCAAGAGAGCGATGCTGCCCCCCGCCGGATCACCCTGAAGCGCAAGACGCAGAGCGAGCTGAAACTCGCCAGCGTGCAGGGCCGGGCCCGTACCGTGAACGTGGAGGTGCGCACCAAGCGCACCTACATCAAGCGGGACGTGCTCGAGGAGCAGGCTCGCAAGCAGCACGACGAGATCGAGCAGAAGCGTCGGGAGGCCGAGGAGGCCGAGCGGCTCGAGCACGAGCGGCTCGAGCACGAGCGGCAGGAGCACGAGCGGCTCGAAGCGGAGAACCGTCGCCGCGTCGAGGAAGAGGAATCCGCGCGCAAGCGTGCGCTCGACGAGGCGCGTCGCCAGGCCGAGCAGCGGGCTCAGGAGGAGCAGCAGCGCGAGCAGGAGCGCGAACGCGAACGGGAGCGTGAGCGGGAGCGCGAAGAACGCGAGGAACGGGAGCGCCAGAGCCGCGAGGCGGTGCGGGCGGCGGCGCCTGCCGCCGCGCCGGTGCCCCCGTCGCCAGCCCCGAAGCCCAAGGAAGCCGCCCCCCCGGCTCGACCGGCCCCGCCGGCGACCCGTGAGCGGCCCGCCGCCGCCGATGACCGGCATACGCGCTACGGTCGAGAAGAGCTGCATGTCGCGACCGACGCCAGCTCGCGCTTCAAGAAGCGCCGTCCGCTGAAGTCCGGACGCGCCGTACGGGGTTCGTCGGAAACCCGCCATGGCTTCGAGCGCCCGACCGCCCCGGTGGTCCGCGAAGTGAACATTGGCGAGACCATCACCGTGGGTGAGCTCGCCCAGAAGATGGCGGTGAAGGCCCCCGCAGTCATCAAGACCCTGATGAACCTGGGCGTCATGGCCACCATCAATCAGACACTCGATCGGGACACGGCCGTGTTGGTCGTGGAGGAGATGGGTCACACCGCCAAGCTGACGCAGGAGGAGCAGATCGAGGTCGATCTGCAGGGCGCACCGGCCGAGACCGCCGCGCTCGAGACGCGCCCGCCGGTGGTGACCGTCATGGGCCACGTCGATCACGGCAAGACCTCGCTGCTCGATTACATCCGCCGCACCAAAGTTGCTGCCGGTGAGGCCGGGGGCATCACGCAGCATGTTGGCGCCTACCACGTCGAGACGCCCAAGGGTGTGGTGACCTTCATCGATACGCCGGGCCACGCGGCGTTCACCGCGATGCGTGCACGCGGCGCGAAGGCGACCGACGTGGTCATTCTGGTGGTGGCCGCCGATGACGGGGTGATGCCCCAGACCGTCGAGGCGATCCAACACGCACGGGCTGCGGGTGTGCCGATCGTGGTGGCGGTCAACAAGATCGATAAGAACGGCGCCGACCCGGAGCGGGTGCGCAGCGAGCTCGCCAAGCAGGAGGTCATCCCGGAGGAGTGGGGCGGACAGAACATTTTCGTGAACGTCTCGGCGCACACCGGTGAGGGCATCGACACGCTGCTCGAGGCGGTGCTGCTGCAGGCCGAGGTGCTCGAACTGCGCGCGCCGCGCTCGGGACTTGCCAGCGGTGTGGTCATCGAGTCGAGCGTGGAGAAGGGCCGTGGCGCGGTGGCCACGGTGCTGGTCAAGAAGGGTACGCTGAAGCTCGGTGACCCGATCATTGCCGGTACCGAATTCGGCCGCGTGCGCGCGCTGTTCGATGAGAACGGCAAGCCCATCGAGGAGGCGCCGCCGTCGATGCCGGTGGTGGTGCTCGGTCTCTCGAGCGCCCCGAATGCCGGTGAGGAGATCCTTGCGCTCGAGAGCGAGCGCAAGGCGCGCGAAGTGGCGACCTACCGCCAGAGCAAGTCGCGCGACGTGAAACTCGCGCGCCAGACGACGCGTGCCGAGGATGTGTTCTCCCAGCTCGGCGAGGAGAAGGCGGGCATCGTGGCGGTGCTGCTCAAGGGCGACGTGCAGGGCAGCGTCGAGGCACTGCGCGAGGCGCTGAACAAGCTCTCGACCGAGGAAGTGCAGGTCAAACTCATCGCGAGCGGACTCGGGGGCATCACGGTCTCCGACGTGCAGCTCGCCGCGGCCTCCAAGGCGCTGATCATCGGCTTCAATGTGCGTGCCGACTCCGGCGCGCGCGAGGCGATGAAAGACACCGGGGTCGAAGTGCGCTACTACAGCATCATCTACGAGGCGATCGATGATGTGCGCCAGATGATGACCGGGTTGTTGCAGCCGGAGATCAAGGAGCAGATCGTCGGTGTGGCACAGGTGCGCGATGTGTTCCGCTCGAGCAAGTTCGGCGTGGTGGCCGGATGTCTGGTCACCGAGGGCTTCGTGCGGCGCAACAATCCGATCCGCGTGCTGCGCGACAACGTCGTGATCTTCGAAGGAGCTCTCGAGTCGCTGCGCCGCTTCAAGGATGACGTGGGCGAGGTGCGAGCCGGCACAGAGTGCGGCATCGGGGTGAAGAACTACCAGGACGTGCGCGTCGGCGATCAGATCGAATGCTTCTCGCGCGTCGAGGTGGCCCGGACGCTCTGATGACGACCGCCGGCTCCAGAGTCCGCAAGATCGAGGCGCAGCTGCAGCGCGTGATGGCAGAGCTGATCGCGCGCGAGGTCAAAGATCCGCGCGTCGGCAGTGTCACCATTACGGCGGTGCGCTTGTCCGCCGACATGGGCGTGGCGCGTATCTTTTTCGCGCCGTTCGCCTCACAGCATGATCCGGCCGAAGTGCTGCAGGGACTGGTGCACGCCGGCGGATTCCTGCGCGGGCAGGTCGGGCGCGAGCTCGGCCTGCGTCATGCTCCCCGGCTCGAGTTCGCCCTCGATGACACCGCCGAGAAGGCTGCGCGCCTGACCGGCCTGATCGATCGGGCGCGGGCCGAGGATCAGGCCAAGCACTGAGCCGATGCCCACCGGGATCGTGCTGCTCGACAAACCTGCCGGGCTCTCCTCGAATGCCGCGCTGCAGCGCGTGCGGCGGCTGTTCGGCGCCGCCAAGGCCGGCCACGCCGGCAGTCTCGATCCGCTCGCCACCGGCATGCTGCCGATCTGCCTCGATGAGGCGACCAAGATTGCCGGGGAGATCCTCTCGAACCGCAAGCGCTACCGCTTCGCTATTGCGCTCGGGGCACGTACGGCCACCGGGGATGCCGAGGGCGAGATCCTCGAGCGCGCCGCGGTGCCGCCGCTCGGGCCCGATGCGATGGAGGCGGTGCTGGCAGGATTTCTCGGCCCCAGCCGGCAGATCCCGCCGATGTACTCGGCCCTGAAGCGCGCCGGGCGGCCACTGTACGAATTGGCGCGCGCCGGTGTCACGGTGGTGCGCGAGGCGCGGGCGATTGAGATTGAGGCGCTCACGTTGCTGGCCTGTGAAGGGCCGCGGCTCGAGCTCGCCGTGGTGTGCTCGAAGGGAACCTACGTTCGGGTGCTGGCCGAGGACATCGCGCGTGCTCTGGGTACGTGCGGGTATGTGGCGGCGCTGCGCCGTGAGTGGGTGGTGCCGTTCGAGCACGAGCCGATGTACCCGCTCGAGACTCTGCAGCAGTTGAGCGAGCGGGGAGAGGCGGGATCGGTGCTGCTCGGTGCGGATGCCCCGCTCGGACACCTCGGCGCGGTGCGGCTCGATCCGGCGCACACTGAGCGCGTGCGCCACGGCCAGGCGGTGCCGATCGGCGCCAGCGAGGCGGCGGGCAGGGTCCGGCTGTATGACTCGCGAGGGATATTCATGGGGCTTGGCGAGCTCGGCGGGGGCGAGGTGCAGCCGCGCCGGCTGCTCGCCGCACCGGATGCAGCACAACCCTGAGCGGGTCTGCGCAGCAGCCCCGCTCTAGATGCAGCGCGAGGGACCGCTTACGGTCCGCCCGTGACGGTGACCGACGGGTCGAGCATCTGCAGCGCCCGGGCCGGATTGGTCTGGCCGGTCTGGCGCAGCTGCCGTCCGCTGTAGGTGCGGGTGAAGGGCCGGCACGCATTGGAACCGAGAGGCGCCGCCTCGCGCGGGCAGTTCGCCGCGGTCGGGACGCTCTTTGCGGCCGGCAGGCTCGCACAACCCGCCAGGACGATCGCGCTGCTGAGGACGATGAGGAGCGATCGAATCATGGCCGCTCGAGCATATCGCAAGTCGTTGTGCTTGTGGCGGAGGGCCGTCCATGGGTAAAATTGCGGGCTTCCTCAAAAGGGCACTTGATACAGTTACTTAGGACCGTTGTGCAATGGCTTTAACCAGCGAGAAAAAGAGCGGGATTTTGGCGCAATACCAGCGCGGTCCTGCGGATACGGGATCTCCCGAGGTTCAGGTTGCGCTGCTCTCGGAGCGCATCAATGGCCTGGGCGAGCACTTTAGCGCGCACAAAGGCGATCACGCCTCACGGCGCGGTTTGGTGAAGCTCGTCAACCAGCGCCGCAAGCTCCTCGATTTCCTCAAGGCGACCAAACCGCAGACCTACCAGGAGCTCGTCGAGCGCCTGGGGCTTCGCCGCTAACCGAACACCCGGAGGGCCGCACGATCGCGCGGCCCTTCACGTTTCTGCATCCAGCGTTTGATGCGGAATCTTCCCCACAATCGAGGATTAGACCTTGATCGTCAGTAAGTCATTCCAATACGGCTCCCATACGGTCACCCTGCAGACCGGCGAGCTGGCCCGTCAGGCCGATGGCGCGGTGCGTGTTTCGATGGGCGACACCGTGGTGCTGGTCACCGTGTGTGCGCAGAAGGCGGCGGCCGCGGGCCGTGATTTCCTTCCCCTTACCGTCAATTACATCGAGAAAACCTATGCTGCCGGACGCATCCCGGGCGGGTTCTTCAAGCGCGAGGGCCGGCCGAGCGAGAAAGAGACGCTCACCTCCCGCTTGATCGACCGTCCGATCCGTCCGCTGTTCCCGGATAGCTTCTACAACGACGTGCAGGTCATCGCCACCGTCGTGTCGCTCGACCCGCAGGTTGATCCAGACATCCCGTCGCTGCTCGGCGCCTCTGCGGCCCTGGCCGTGTCGGGTGTGCCGTTCAACGGGCCGATCGGTGCGGCGCGTGTGGGTTGGAAGAACGGTCAGTACATGCTTAACCCGGTCGCGAGTGAGCTCGCCGAGTCGGACCTGCACCTGGTGGTGGCCGGTACCGAAAAAGGCGTGCTCATGGTCGAGTCGGAAGCGAAGGGTCTCACCGAGGAGCAAATGCTCGGCGCGGTGGTGTTCGGCCACCAGCAGATGCAGAGCGCGATCAGCGTGATTCGCGAGCTCGCCCGCGAGGCCGGTAAGCCGCGCTGGGACTGGAAGCCGGCCGCCGAGAGCGCGGAACTGGCGAGCGCGGTGGCGGCCAAGGCGCGCGAGCCTTTGGCGCAGGCCTACACCATCACCGAGAAGCAGCAGCGTTACGCGCGGGTGGCGCAGATCAAGAGCGAGGCGCTCGAGGCGCTGAGCGGCGGGGAATCCCCGAAGTGGACCGGTGAGCAAATCGATGCGGCGCTGTTCAAGCTCGAGAGCGACATCGTGCGCCAGCGCATCCTCAATGGCGAGCCGCGCATCGATGGCCGTGACAGCAAGACCGTACGCCCGATCACCGTCAAGGTCGGTGTGCTGCCGCGCACGCACGGCTCGGCGTTGTTCACCCGCGGGGAGACCCAGGCGCTGGTGGCCACGACACTCGGTACGACCCGCGATGCGCAGATCATCGATGCGCTCGAGGGCGAGCGGCGCGAGCCGTTCATGTTGCATTACAACTTCCCGCCGTTCAGCGTCGGGGAGACCGGCATGGTCGGCTCGCCGAAGCGGCGTGAGATCGGCCACGGTAATCTGGCGCGCCGCGGTGTGAACGCCGTGATGCCGGACATGAGCAAGTTCCCGTACGTCATACGCGTCGTGTCGGAGATTCTCGAGTCGAATGGCTCGAGTTCGATGGCGAGCGTGTGCGGCTCGTCACTGTCGCTGATGGACGCCGGCGTGCCGATCAAGGCGCCGGTGGCGGGCGTGGCCATGGGGCTCGTGCTCGAGAACGGTCGCTTCAAAGTGCTCACCGACATCCTCGGTGATGAGGATCATCTCGGCGACATGGACTTCAAGGTCGCCGGGACGAAAGACGGCGTCACCGCCCTGCAGATGGACATCAAGGTCGAAGGGGTGACCCCCGAGATCATGAAGGTCGCCCTCGAGCAGGCGCGCGACGGCCGGCTGCACATCCTCGAGGAGATGAACAAGGTCATCAGCGCCCCGCGGGCCAACATGTCCGAGTGGGCCCCCTCGATCATCACCCTGAAGATCGATCCGGAGAAGATCCGCGATGTGATCGGCAAGGGTGGAGCGGTGATCCGCCAGATCACCGAGGAGACCGGCACCACCATCGACATCGAGAGCGACGGCACGGTCAAGATCGCCTCGGTCAACGGTACGGCCGGCCGCGAAGCGCAGCGGCGCATCGAGCTGATCACCGCGGATGTGGAGGTCGGGCGTGTGTACGAGGGCAAGGTGGTGCGGCTGATGGACTTCGGCGCGTTC
Source organism: Gammaproteobacteria bacterium (assembly GCA_027324195.1). Classification (GTDB taxonomy): domain Bacteria; phylum Pseudomonadota; class Gammaproteobacteria; order Steroidobacterales; family Steroidobacteraceae; genus 13-2-20CM-66-19. Next base: position 6,679 of record DAHVTM010000044.1, read on the forward strand.
GTCACCATCCTGCCGGGCCGCGATGGCCTGGTGCACATCTCGCAGATCTCCAACGAGCGGGTCGAGCGGGTGAGCGACAAGCTGAAGGAAGGCGATGTCGTGCGCGTGAAGGTGCTCGAGGTCGACCGTCAGGGGCGGATCCGCCTCTCGATGCGCGACGTCGACGCCGCCTAACGTTCCCTGGGAAGATACTCGCACGGGGTCCGCGCCGCAGGGTGGGGACCCCGTTTTTCTTGCGCCGGTCGAGACGCACGAGGAAATTGACCCGGCGAGATGGGAACTTCTCTCACCGGGTCAATTGTCATCAGGGGTTGGGATACACCCACAGATCATTCAAATCACCGGCATTGCTGGCGGTGGAGCCGAGGCCGTAACCGCCGAACAGCCAGACAGCCCCGTTGGCGTCAGTCCAGCTCAGCGCCTTATAGCGTGCACCCGGCATATTGTTGATCGAAGCGGTGCCCTGGGTGCCATACGTGCCGCTGGCATTAACCGTGTTGGAGCCACCCTCCCACGTCCATTGTCCGCTGGCTGGCGAATACTCCCAGAGATCATTCAGCGCGTCGTCGGTGCCGTTCGAGTCATATCCGCTGCCTGCAAAGAGCCACAGATTGCCGGCGCCATCGATCCAGCCGTTTCCGCCGAATCGCGCACCGGGTACATTCGTCGCCGTGGCCTGGTTTTGCGTACCGTAAACGCCCTTTGCATTGGCTGTGGTAGACCCGCTCACCCAAGTCCAATCACCGCTCGACTCAGAATACTCCCAAAGATCGTTGAGATCGTTGATGCTTCCCGTTCCGACGGCACTCAGGGTGCAGTTCGTCGATGTGGAATCACACCCGGCTCCGCCGAAGAGCCACAGATTCCCCTTGGCGTCTGCCCAGCCGACTGCATCGGCGCGGCCGCCCGGCATGTTCGTGGGGGCTGCTATAGTCTGTGTTCCGTAGACACCAGGGTTGTCCGCCGTGTCGGGCCCGTTGACCCAAGTCCATTTTCCGCTGGCGGGTGAGTATTCCCACAGATCACTCAGGAAGCCCACGTTGCCGTTGGCATCGTTACCGATTCCTCCGAACAGCCACAGGTTACCTTGTGAGTCGGTCCACGTGGTCGCGGCATAGCGCGCTCCCGGGGCGTTCGTGGACGCCGCAACATTTTGCGTGCCGTAAGCCCCGGGCGTTCCAGTGTTGCTCATACCGCTCACCCACGTCCATTTGTTGCTGGCTGGCGAGTATTCCCACAGGTCGTTCAAGTAGCCGACATTGCCGTTGGCATCGTAACCCAATCCGCCGAAGAGCCAGAAATTTCCGCTGTTGTCGCTCCAGCTCGCCGCGCGATAGCGCGCACCCGGCAGGTTCGATACCGCCGCGACATTTTGGACGCCGTATGCACCGGGTGTATCGGCCGTCTGTGAGCCGCCGACCCAGGTCCACTGCTGGCTCGCCTCAGAGTACTTCCAGAGGTCGTTGTAGTACGCGCAGTATGAGCATACCGAGTTGTATAATTCGCCACCAAACAGCCAGAGATTCCCTTGGCTGTCCGTCCAGCCGACGGCGCCGTCGCGGGCGCTCGGCAGATTCGCCGCGGCGGGCGTGCCTTGTATGCCGTAAGTGCCGCTGTCGTTCACAGTATCTTTTCCTCCCATCCATGTGAATACCGCGGTGAACTGCGCGGTGACCGGGCAATCGGCCGTGATCGCGCCGGTCGTAAAGGAACCCCCCGAAGAGGAAAGGCTGCCGCCGCATCCGCTGACCGTATTGACGACATAGCCGCTGCTGGGTGTCACCGTGAAGGTGGCCGTGCCGCCGGAATTTACCTGCGCAGTGCTCGGGGAAATGGTTCCGCCGGCAGTTGCGGTCGCGCTGACGGTATAGACCGCGACGAAGGTGGCGCTGACCGTGCAATTGCTGGTGATCGAACCAGTGGTATAGGTGCCTGTCGCTGTCGCGCTTGCCCCGCAACCGGTGACGGCGTCGATCGCGTAGCCACTGGCTGGCGTCACCGTGAAGGTGGTCGTGCCGCCGGAATTCACCTGAGCACTGCTCGGGGATATCGTTCCGCCGGTGCCGGCGGTCGCGCTGACGGTATAGACCGCGACGAAAGTGGCTACTACGGTGCAATTGCCAGTGATCGCGCCCGTGGTGTACGTGCTGCCGGATGGGGTGCTCACACCGCATCCGCTGACAGTATCGACGACGTAGCCGCTGCTGGGTGTCACCGTCAACGTTGTCGTGTCGCCACTCACCACCGATGTGGTCGCTGGCGTAATGCTGCCGCCGGCGCCGGCACTGGCAGTCACTGTGTATTGCGTGGTCATTGGGGTTTGGCTCGAGGAGCCGCCGCCACCGCCGCCGCAGGCGCTCAGAAGACCGAAGCCAAGCGCTGTGAACAGGGTGGAGAGGATTCGATAGTTGTTGTTCATGTGTGTCTCGTTATGCTCAAATCACTGACGTGAATTTTGAGGCTGTAACAGCAGCCGAGGCCGCGGCGCGCCGTTTGGGCGAAGGAGTGCATTGCGGCGACGAAGCGCGAGAGCGGCCGGAATCGAAAGCAACATGAACCATCCGCGTGAATGACGAATGGAGTTCGGCGTTAGAAGTGCCGTTCCCATGGTTCATGCTCGGCAGTCATATTAGTTATTGTGAAGAGGATTATTCAGGTGAGGCGTTTTGCAGACATCACCTGTTTGGGTGATGAAATGAGTTCGCGCATATGTGGGTAACGCCATCCGCGCGGCGCTCAAGAGCAAGCGCCGGCGGTCCGGATAGGGTGCGCGGTGAAATCCGAGTGGTTGGGAGATCCGCTGAGGTGTGCGCAGTAAGACAAGAATGGGCAGTGCGCTTTTCGGGAACACAGCCGGCTGCGCGCTTCGGATGCGGATGGGCGGGTCCGGATTCGGTGCGATCGGGACACTGATTCGTCGGGTCCTTGGGCTGCGAAGACGTGATGTCACGATGAGGAGAGTCGGCGCAGCGAGTCTTTTCGCGATGAGCATTGATGGGTGCGTCCGCTGAGGACACCTCGACGGATCAGGGACTGGCTGAGCCGTCGGAGCGACTCGTCGGTGAGACGGTGCTGGTTCGAATGCGGTAATTTCCGCTCTCGAAATGAGGTATTGCACGAGTGTGCTCGTCGGCATCGTCGGATGGATGCAGCCGGCGGATCACGAGCTTCCGAGCGCAGAGTTTCACGATGACGGTCGCTGGAGTCGGATCTTCGTCTGCGCGCTGTTGAATCATCTCGTGAGCGGGCCTTCACGTCCTGTAGTTCGGTTCTTCGTGGGACTGCGGTGCGTGATTGTGCTGCGGAGGAAGTTGGCGTTCACCAGGCGCGACTGTCACATCGTCTCGGCCCCACGGACATGCACCGGCGGCCTGCGTTGCGGCCGCAGCCGCCGGGCCCTTCGCTCGCAGTGCTCGGAAAAGTGGCTGTTGCCGCTCTGGTGCTCGTGGTGCGCGCGCGCTGCACGCCGATCGGCAGGCAATAGGTGAACGTCAGCGAGCGGATCCGTTCAGGTCACGGACGTGTGCCAATCGATCGGTGCGTGGCCGGTCGCGTGCCTGTGCGGAGATTCCTGCAGCCGCTGCGCCGCCGGGGTCGGTCTTGTGCATCCCGACGGGCGCACTGCAAAGAGCTGCGACACGAGGCGGGTCTTATGCCAAGGGGGCGAAGCGGTGTGTGCCATCCTGCGGGCGGTCAGGGTCAACGATGCTGACGGCCGAGAGGGTGTTGCGATCAACACGTCTGGAAGGGAGAGTCGTGAGTCGATGGGTTGAGGTCGGCAAAGCGATCTGGCCGGGCGGTTGTCGCGATGGGGTGCGATTCTCGGGGCGCAGGCGGCCGGATGGCGGCAGGAGCGCGTCGGCCATCGCCTCGACTTTGGGTGCTGATCTCGTATCGATGCGGATGCTCGAGCGACCTGGGGCGCGTTCCTCGGCCGGGAAGGTGAGGTGCGTGCATCGCGCTCTATGCCGGTGCGGGGGTTGGCGGACTCGGCAGCGCGATTTCGCGCAGACCGCGCAATGCGTGCGCGCGCCAGTGCTCGATCGCCCAGGCGAGTATGGTTGCCGGTGCAGCACCCTGCAGCGTCTGCGGTGGGTTCTGGCCGAGCAGGGCGAGGACCTGATGAAGCTGTTCGCTGGCGTGATGCGCTTCGATGGCCGCGGCACGGTGACGCTTGGCGAGCTTCGTTCCGTCTGGCTCGGTGAGCAGCGGCAGATGGCCGTACCGGGGTGTCGGCAGACCGAGTGCGCGTTGCAGCGCGATCTGCCAGCCGGTGCTCTCGAGCAGGTCGGCCCCGCGCACCACATCGGTGATGCCCTGCAGAGCATCGTCGACCACCACGGCGAGCTGGTACGCGATGATCCCGTCGCGACGGCGGATGATCACATCCCCGAGCGTACCGGGAGCATAGTCGACTCGACCCTGGAAAGCGTCCTCGAGGCTCGCGCTGAAGCTCTCCTCGATCCGCAGGCGCGTTGCGGTCGCGCCGCCGTGGCGCGCCCCGCTGCGGCAGGTCCCCGGATAGTGCCCGAGCGAGCCGCCCTCGCTCGATAGTTCCCGCCGGGAGCAGCTGCACTCGTAGGCGAGTCCCGCCCCCTGCAGTCGCTCGAGCGCCGCCTGATAATGCTCGGTGCGCCGGCTCTGGTACTCGACGGGCCCGTCCCAGGTGAAGCCGAACGCTTCCAGCGTGCGCAGCTGCTGCGCAGCGCAGCCTTCGATGCAGCGCGGATCGAGGTCCTCGATCCGCACCAGCCAGTGCCCGCCGCGGCTGCGGGCCTCCAAAAAGCTGCCGGTTGCCGAGAGCAGCGAACCCAGATGCAGCGCCCCGCTCGGCGAGGGGGCGAAGCGCCCGACGTAGCCGACGGTCCGGCTAGCGGTAGCGGTCGTCTCGGTCGCCGTATTGCTTCTCGCGCCGCTCGCGCCGTTCCTGCGCCTCGATGCTGAGGGTGGCGACGGGGCGTGCCTCGAGCCGCTTGATACCGATCTCCTCTCCCGTTTCGAGGCAGTACCCGTAGGTGCCGTCCTCGATGCGCTTCAGTGCCTCGTCGATCTTGCGGATCAGTTTGCGCTCCCGATCCCGGGTGCGCAGCTCCAGGCTGAACTCCTCCTCCTGGGTGGCCCGGTCGGAGGGGTCGGGGAAGTTCGCCGCCTCGTCCTTCATGTGCGAGACCGTACGGTCGACCTCTTCCATCAGGTCGCGCTTCCAGCTGTTCAAAATGTTGCGGAAGTGCTCGAGCTGCTCCTTGCTCATGTACTGTTCGCCGCGCTTGGGGATGTACGGCTGAACGTTGCGCGGTCCGGCGAGCAGGCTGCCGGGCTCGATGCTCTCGGACTCCTCGGAGTCCGCCCCGAGCAGCACCGATGGGGTGTGCGACCGCTCGAGCAGCTCGATATCTTGAGCGCCGGCGTGCAGCGTCTCGTGTGCCCCTTCGGGTTCGCCCGCGACCGCCCCGTGGGCGTGCGAGGATTTGGCCGGCGCGCTCTTATGCGCAGCCGGACGCTCGGCCTTGCGCGTCGCCGGGCGCTTGACGCTCACCGGCTTCTTTGCGGCGGGTTTCGCCGGCGCGGCCTTCTTACCCTTCGCGGATTTTGGCGCGGGTTTCTTGGCCGACATCACTCGCTCCTAGGGATAAGGCTTTTGCGGGACGCGGGATTATACCGGCGCCCTACGGCCTGTACAGCGTTCCGTTGCGAGCAGGGCTCCGAGGGGGGGATCAGGGCAGCACGACCGGCGGCGGGGGCTGCCAGGCGCTCTGGCGCCGCTCGACGATCACCCGGGTATGGATGCCCCCGCGCACCTTGAAGCGTGCCTCGAGGCGCAGAAACCGTGGATCGAGCTCCCCGGTGAGGTACTCGGCGATCTCATTGGTGACCGCTTCGTGGAACACGCCGCGATCGCGGAATGACCAGATGTACAGCTTCAGCGATTTCAGCTCCACGCAGCGCTGATCCGGCACGTAGGTGAGCTCGAGTGTGGCGAAGTCCGGCTGACCGGTGCGCGGGCACAGGCAGGTGAACTCCGGGATCCGCATGCGGATCGTATAGTCCGCCAGGGGGCTCGGATTGGGAAACGTTTCGATCTGCTGCGCAGGCTGTGAGGGCATAAGCATTTACTCTACACTAGCGCGCCTCGCTACGGCGGCTATTCAGAAGAGAACGGAAGATCAAGTAGATGCGGCTGACCAAGATCAAGCTCGCCGGTTTCAAGTCCTTCGTCGATCCGACCCAAGTCACCTTCCCGAGCAATCTCACCGGTGTGGTGGGTCCCAACGGCTGCGGCAAATCGAACGTGATCGATGCGGTGCGCTGGGTGATGGGAGAGCTGTCGGCCAAGCACCTGCGCGGTGACAATATGGCCGATGTGATCTTCAACGGCTCCTCGGCCCGAAAGCCCGTCGGTACCGCCTCGGTCGAACTCGTTTTCGACAACTCGGATGGCAAAATCGGCGGCGCTTACGCGAGCTACAATGAAATCGCCCTGAAACGCCAAGTCTCGCGTGACGGATCCTCCGGCTACTACATCAATGGGGCGCGCTGCCGGCGCAAGGATATTACCAACCTCTTCCTCGGTACCGGTCTGGGTGCGCGTAGCTACGCGATCATCGAGCAGGGCACCATCTCGCGCATCATCGAGGCGAAGTCCGAGGACATGCGCGCGTTCGTCGAGGAGGCCGCGGGCATCTCGCGCTATAAGGAGCGGCGGCGCGAGACCGAAAGTCGCATCGCCGAGACACGCGAGAACCTCGAGCGGCTGCAGGACGTTCGCGATGAAGTCGACAAGCAGATCCGACACCTGCAGCGCCAGGCCGCCACCGCGCGGCGCTACCAGGGGCTGAAAGAACAGGAGCGCCGTGCGCTGGCCGAGCTGCTCGCGCTGCGCATGCGCGAACTCGACAGTGGCGCCGAGGTGCACGACAGCGCCACTCGCGAGCGCGAGCTCGAGATGCAGGCGGCACTCGCCGATCAGCGTGCCGCCGAGGCGGCCATCGAGACCGCGCGCGAGCGCCATGGCAGCGCCGCCGAGCAGCTCTCGGCGGTGCAGGGGCGTCACTACGAGCTCGGCGCGCTGATCTCGCGGCTCGAGCAGTCGATTCAGCACACCCGCCAGCTGCGTGAGCGCCAGCGCGCCGAACTCGAGCAGACCCGCGCGAGCCGCGCCGAGCTCGGCGCACACATCGAGCGCGAGGAGCGCGAACTGGCTGCGGTGCGCGCCGAACTCGAGCAGTCCACCCCGGCGCTCGAGGACGCCCAGCACGCTGAACGTGCCGCGCGCGAGGCGCTCGCGGCCGCCGAAGTCGAGCTCAGTGCCTGGCAGGAGCGCTGGGAGCAGTTGAACCAGTCCCTCGGAGCGGCCGACCGCACCGCACAGGTCGAGCGGGCGCGCATCGAGCAGCTCGACAATCAGCTGCGCCGCCTCGCTGCGCAGAGCGAGCGGCTTGCGCTCGAGCGCGAGGCGCTCGAGACGCACGCCTCGAACGAGCAGCTCGCGCTGCTCGAGGCGCAGGAGAGCGAGGCGCGCGAGGCGATTGAGACACTGACCGAGCGGGTGAGCGGTGCGCTCGAGCGCGTGCAGGCCGCCCGCGCCGCGCAGCGGCAGGCCGAGCAGTCCCTGCAGGCGGCGCGCGCGCAGCGCGAGCGCTCGCGCGAGGAGTGCACTTCACTTGAGGCGGTGCAGAAGGCCGCCCTCACGAGCAGCGCCGGTCAGGTGCGCGAGTGGCTCGGCGCGGCGGGTCTCGCCGGCCGCGAGCGGCTCGCCGAGCGGCTCGAGGTCGAGTCGGGCTGGGAGCGGGCGGTCGAGACCGCACTCGGAGATTATCTCGAGGCAGTGTGTGTCGATGCCCTCGATACGCTGGCGACGCCGCTCGAGTCGCTGCGCGAAGGCCGGGTCATGCTGGTGCAGGAGCAACCCGGGGGCACCGCCGAGGGTGGCTCGGGCGTCTCGCTGGCGCAAAAGGTCACCGGGTCCGCCGCGGCGCGCGCCGCGCTGGCGCCGGTGCGCACCGCGGAGTCGCTGAGTGAAGCGTTGCGCGAGCGCGCCGCGCTGGGCCCCGGTGAGTCGATCATTACCCGCAACGGCGAGTGGCTCGGGCGCGAGTGGCTGCGCGTCAGCCGCGGAGTCGACCCGCATGCCGGCATCATCGAGCGCGAGCATCGTCTGAAGAGCCTGCGCGTTGCGGCTGCCGCGGCCGAGGAGGGCGTGCGCACGGCCGAGGGCGAGTTGGACGCGGTGCGCGAGGGGCTCGCTGCGGCAGAGTCCGAGCGCGACGGCGCGCAAGGGCAGATCCAGGCCGCACAGCGGCACCATGCCGAGCGGGCCGGGGCACTACAGGCGGCCCGTGCCCGGGCCGAACAGGCCCGCGCGCGGGCCGCACGGATCGATGAGGAGAGCGCCGAGCTTGCCCGCGAGCAGCAGGGGGGGCGCGAGACACTCAGCACGGCGCGCGCCTCGCTCGAGGCGAGCATCGAGCGGCTGGCGCAATTGAATGAGGCTCGCGAGACGCTCGAGGAGGAACGCGAAGAGCGCCGCGCGGCGCTCGCTGGGGCGCGCGAGCGGGCGCAGGCCGCGCAGCTCGCGGCGCGTGATCTGCTGGTGCGCATCGAGTCGCGGCGCTCCGCCGAAACGGCCGCCGTGACCAGCCTCGGCCGCATGGCCGAGCAGCGCGCGCAGCTCGATCGGCGCGGCACAGAGCTCGAGGCGGAGCTCGCCGGCGGTGATGGCCCGGTGCTCGAGCTCGAGACGCGCCTGAACGATGCGCTCGCTGAGCGTCTGACCGTCGAGAGCGAGCTGTCCGCGGCACGTGGGGTGCTCGAGGAGCTCGATATGTCGCTGCGCGCGCTCGAGCAGCAACGCACGGCAGCCGAGCGGCGCGTAACCGAGGCACGCGAGGCGATGGAGGCGGGCCGGCTTGCGGCCCAGGAGAACCGCGTGCGTCGCGAGGCGCTGTACGAGCAGTTCACAGCCACGCGCCTCGAACTGCCCGAGGTGCTGCAGAACCTGCCGGCCGAGGCGAGCGTGCCGGCGTGGGAGGAGAGCCTCGCGCAGCTGCGCGCCGGCATCGAGAAGCTCGGCCAGGTGAACCTTGCGGCGATCGATGAGTTGACCGAGCAGAGCGAACGCAAGGAGTATCTCGATCGGCAGTTCACGGACCTGACCAGCGCACTCGAGACGCTCGAGGAGGCGATGCGGCGCATCGACAAGGAGACGCGCTCGCGCTTCGAGGAGACGTTCGAGAAAATCAACAGCGGACTGAAGGAGAAGTTTCCGCGGCTGTTCGGTGGCGGGCACGCCTATCTTGAGCTGGTCGGGGAGGATGTGCTCAACGCGGGCGTGGCCGTCATGGCGCGTCCGCCGGGGAAGAAAAACAGCTCCATCCACCAGCTCTCCGGCGGCGAGAAAGCGCTCACCGCGGTCGCACTGGTGTTCTCGATCTTCGATCTGAATCCTGCGCCGTTCTGTCTGCTCGATGAGGTCGACGCGCCGCTCGATGAGCACAACGTGGGGCGCTTCTGCGACATTGTTCGGGAGATGTCCGAGCAGGTACAGTTCATATTCATCACGCACAACAAGACCACCATGGAACTGGCCGCGCAGCTGCTCGGCGTGACCATGCACGAGGCGGGCGTCTCGAGGCTCGTCGCCGTGGACGTGGATGAGGCGGTCCGGTTGGCGGCTGTCTGATGCTGCGGGGGCTTACCGTGTCGCAGTTGCGCTGGATGTTGCTCATTCTCGGTGGACTGTTCATCGGCGCACTGGCGCTGTGGGAGCGCTTCAGACCGCGCCAGGCGCGCGGGCGCGAGCTCGGCGCGGCCCGCCCGGCGCAGCAGGAACCGGCCCTCGGGGGACTGCCCGCCGAGGCGCTCAAGCGCAGCGCCGGTCCAGCCGAACCGTGGATCAACGACGAGCCGCTCGAGGCGCCGCTGGCGGGGGAGGAGTCCTGGCGCGAGCCGGCCCCCCGCGCTCCGCTCGATGAGCTGCCGAGCGTGCATATCGATGCGACCGATGAGCCCGACGAGCCCGATGAGCCGTTGAGTGTCGCGGCCGCCGAGCCGGGGCCGGATCTGGATGCGACGGACGAGTGGGAGAGCCTCGAGGAGGGGGTGGGGGCGGTGCGCATCGTCGCCGAGTCGGCGCCCCCCGCGGCACCTGCCGAGCCGGTTGTCGAGGCACCGATCGGCGAGTCGCTCGCTGAACCGCCGCTGCGCGTCGAGTGGCCGCCGGAGTCCGAGCGGCACATCGTCGCACTGCGTCTGGTAGCCGGTCCGGAGCGCTTTGCCGGGCGCACGCTGCGCCTGGCGCTTGCTGCGGAGGGGTTCCGGCTGGGACGTTTCGATATCTTTCACCAGCCCGACCAGAGCGGCCGTGCGGTACTCAGCGCCGCATCGCTGACCCGGCCGGGTACCTTCGATCTGGACTCGATGGACTCGCAGCGCTTCGCGGGATTGAACCTGTTCATGGTTCTGCCGGGGCCGCTGCCGGCGGCTGCTGCCTTCGAGGTACTGCTCGGGGCCGCGGACAATCTCAACGAGCGGCTGCAGGGTGAGGTGCAGGACGAGCGCGGCGAGGCGCTCACTGCGGCGCGGATCACGCAGCTGCGCGAATCGCTGGCCGAAGACTCTGGCGAGGCACTCTCGTGAGTCCCGGCGCACGCGAGCGCGTCGCGGCGCTGCGTGCTGAGATCGCCCGCCATGATTACCGCTATTACGTGCTCGATGATCCGGAGATCCCGGATGCCGAGTACGACAAACTCATGCTCGAGCTGCAGGGGCTCGAGGCGGCCCATCCGGAACTGATCACCCCGGACTCCCCGACCCAGCGCGTGGCCGGGGCACCGAGCGGCGGCTTCGGGGAGGTGGTGCACCAGGTGCCCATGCTCTCGCTCGAGAACGCCTTCGCCGATGAGGACGTGGCGGCTTTCGATCGCCGTGCGCTCGAGCGGCTCGGGGAGGCCGGACCGCTCGAGTACTGGGCAGAGCCGAAGCTCGATGGCCTCGCGGTGAGTGCGATCTACCGCGACGGGGTGCTCGAGCGCGCCGCAACCCGGGGCGATGGGTTCAAGGGCGAGGATGTCACGGCTAACGTGCGCACGATTCGCTCGTTTCCATTGCGCCTGCGCGGCAAGGCGCCTCAGCTGTTGGAAGTGCGCGGCGAAGTGTTCATGCCGCTGGCCGGCTTTGAGCGGTTCAATCGCGAGGCCGAGGCGCGCGGGGACAAGGTGTTCGTCAATCCTCGCAATGCAGCGGCCGGCAGCCTGCGTCAGCTCGATCCGCGCATCAGCGCCGCACGGCCGCTGAAGATGTACTGCTACGGGCTCGGGCGCGCGAGCGGCTGGAGCCTGCCCGAGCGCCAGAGCGAACTGCTCGCAGCGCTGAGGGAGTGGGGCCTGCCGGTGTGTCCGCACAGTGCGCGCGTGCGCGGTGCCGAGGGCTGTCTGCGTTATTTCCACGAGATGGGCGAGCGGCGGGCTCGGTTGCCCTACCAGATCGATGGGGTGGTCTACAAAATCGAACGGCTGGCCTACCAGGAGCGGCTCGGGTTCGTTGCACGCGCACCACGCTGGGCGCTCGCGCACAAATTTCCTGCCGAGGAAGCGATGACCCGGGTGCGCGCGATCGAGTGGCAGGTCGGGCGCACCGGCGCGCTGACGCCGGTGGCGCGGCTCGAACCGGTCTTCGTCGGCGGGGTGACGGTGAGCAACGTGACGCTGCACAACTTCGACGAGGTGCGCCGCAAGGACGTGCGAGTCGGGGACACGGCAGTGATTCGGCGCGCCGGGGACGTCATTCCGGAGTTGGTGCGGGTGATTGCGCAGCGCCGTGAGGCGCACGCCGCTGCGGTGGAGCTGCCGAGGCGCTGTCCGGTTTGTCACTCCGAGGTGATCAAGCCGCCGGGCGAGGCGGTGGCCCGCTGCACGGGCGGGTTCAGCTGTCCGGCCCAGCGTCAGGAGGCGATCCGGCATTTTGCCAGCCGCCTCGCCATGGACATCGAGGGGCTGGGGGAGAAGCTGGTCGCACAGTTGGTCGAGGCCGGGCTGGTGCACTCCCCGGCGGATCTGTACCGGCTGAGCGCCGAGCAGCTCCAGGGGCTCGAGCGCATGGGGGAGAAGTCCGGGGCGAACCTGCTCGCCGCCCTGCAGCGCAGCAAGCGCACCACGCTGCCGCGGCTGCTCTATGCGCTCGGCATCCGCGAAGTGGGCGAGGCGACCGCGCTGTCACTGGCGCGTCATTTCGGCGACCTCGATGCACTGATCGAAGCGGCCCGCTCACACCCCGAGCAGGTCGAACAGGTGGCGGATGTCGGACCGGTCGTCGCCGCGGAGCTGCGCGCCTATTTTGCGGCACCGGCGCATCGCGAGCTCATCGAGCGGCTGCGCGAGGCGGGGGTGCACTGGGAGCCGCTGGAGCCACGTGCTGCGGCGCTGCCGCTGGCGGGGCAAACCTTCGTGCTGACCGGAACGTTGCCGGGCATGACGCGCCCGCAGGCGCAGGCCGCCCTCAGTGCGCTCGGTGCCAAGGTTGCCGGTAGCGTCTCGAAGAAGACGACTTATCTGGTCGCCGGCGATGCGCCCGGCTCGAAGCTTGAGAAGGCCCACGCGCTCGGCGTCCCCGTGCTCGATGAGGCGGGGCTGCGAGCGCTGCTCGGCGCGCACGGCCGATGAGTCCGTGTCTGTGCAGCGGCCGGGCCGCTGCACAGACACGGCGTGCACTCAGTTGCCCGCAGGCGGTGTACCGGCGGCTGCCGGAGCGGCGGCCGGAGCGGCGGCCGGAGCACCCGGGATCGGCGGCATGCCGGGCTTGGCCGTCTTCGAGAGCTCCCCGGTCACCGGGTCGAGATAGCTCTGAACCTTCGCCTGCTTCACCAGCGAGGTCGTGTAGGCACGGAACTTGTTGTTCTCGACAGCCTGCATCAGGCGCGGCTTGACCTGCGCGAAGCTCGGCGCCTGCATCGGGCGCGTGCCGAGCAGCTCGATCACATGCCAGCCGAAGCGGGTGTGCACCGGCGTTTCGGTGATCTGACCGACCTTGAGCTTGGCCAGCGCTGCGGAGAACGACGGCACCATATTGCTCAACGGGAACCAGCCGAGGTCCCCGCCATTGGCCTTCGACGGATCGATCGAGTCCGCTTTGGCGAGCGCGGCGAAGTTGCGATTGTGATCCCGGTTGAGCGCCTGGATGATCTGCTTCGCCTGCGCCTCGCTCTTCACCAGGATGTGCCGCGCGTGGTACTCGAGCTTGGGGAATTTGGCGAGCTGCTGGTCGTAGATCTGCTGCAGTTCCGCATCGGTCGGCTGGGCACCGGCGAGGTACTTGTCCGAGAGCGCCTGCTCGAGCACGTTGAGGCGGGTCAGCTTGAGCATCGCCTGGGTGTGCGGCTGCTGGTCGAGGCCCTGTTTGACCGCCGCCTGGGCCACCGCTTCGGCACGGATCAGCCCATCGAGCACCATGGCGCGTTGCTGCGCGGTGAGCTCACTCGGGGTGCGTCCGCCGGAGATCATCTTGATGTAGGAATCGTAGAACTGCTGCGTGATCGGCACGCCATTGACGGTCGCGACCGCGGCCGAGGCGCCGCTGCTCGCGGTTGGCTTGCTGTGACAGGCGGCGAGGCCGAGCCCGGCCAGGGCAATGCAGAGGATCCTGAGATGCTTCATGAGGTTCTCGTGGGGTGGTTGAAGGCGAGGGGCCTGAGCGCGGACACCGGCCGGCTCAGGTCGCGGGGCGATCCGGGCCCGCGGGTGTTCGCGCGCTGATGTTCAACGCGTGAATGCCACGGGCCATCAGCGGCTCGAGGGCCTGGTAGACCATGCGGTGCCGCTCGAGCGGCGTACGGCCGGCGAAGGCCGCCGACACCACGGCCACTCGGTAGTGTCCCCCCGAGCGTGCGCCGGCATGGCCGGCGTGCCGCGCACTGTCGTCCTCGATGTCGATCGACGTCGGCGCGAGCGCGCGCTCGAGCGCGGCACGGATGTCGCTGAGTGTGGCTTTGGGGGTCGCATTCATCCGCAGGGGTGGTCGCAGGTTGGCTTGTACTGTGCGTATCATAACGCACTCGACCGCCGTTGCTCCGCTCAGGAGCGTTTTGCAGGCTGGCAGGTCAGGAGACGGGAGCGGGTGAGTCAGTATCTCGAGCTGCATCCGGTGACGCCGCAGGCGCGCCTGATCCGCATGGCCGCAGAGATCGTGCGGGCCGGCGGGATCATCGCCTATCCGACCGATTCGTGCTACGCGCTCGGCTGGCATATCGGGGACGTCAAGGCGATCGAGCGGGTCCGGCGCATTCGCCGGGCCGACCGCAACCACCACTTCACGCTGGTGTGCGCGGACCTCGCTCAGGTCGGGCGCTTTGCGCGCCTGGAGACCTGGCAGTTCCGCATGCTGCGCACCTGTCTGCCCGGGCCGTACACCTTCCTTGTCCCGGCGACCCGCGAAACGCCGCGGCGGTTGCAGAACCCGCGCAAGCGCACCATCGGCATCCGCATCCCGGACCACCCGGTGCCGCGGCTGCTGATGAAGGAGCTCGGCGAGCCGCTGATGAGCAGCACGCTGCTGCTGCCGGATGATCCACTGCCGCTGACCTCGGGTGAGCAGATCCAGCAGCGCCTCGAGCACGAGATCGAGGCGGTTCTCGACGGCGGGGATTGCGGGATTGAGCCGACCACGGTGGTGGATCTGTCGGTGAGTCCCCCCTCGGTCGTGCGGGTCGGTCGGGGCCCGCTGGCGGCGGTCCTCGGGGGTGCGCCGGGACACGGTATACTGGACGTTTAAAGAAGCGAGACGAGGTCCGATGAGCACTGCGAATCCCGGCGGGCGGGTATTGTCCGGCATGCGCCCGACCGGCCGCTTGCACCTGGGCAACTACCATGGGGCGCTGCGCAACTGGGTGCGCTTGCAGTACGAGTACGAGTGCTACTTTTTCGTCGCCGACTGGCACATGCTCACCACCGGCTATGCCGACACGGCGCAGCTGCCGGAATTCGTCCACGAAGTACTGATCGACTGGCTGGCCGCCGGGCTGAACCCCGGGGTGGCCACGCTGTTCATCCAGTCCCACGTGCCGGAGCACGCCGAGCTGCATCTGCTGCTCTCGATGATCACCCCGCTCGGCTGGCTCGAACGGGTGCCGACCTACAAGGATCAGCAGGAGCAGCTGAAGGATCGGGATCTCGCCACGTATGGATTTCTGGGCTACCCGCTGCTGCAGAGCGCGGACATCCTCGTCTACCGTGCCCAACACGTGCCGGTCGGGGAGGACCAGGTCGCGCACGTCGAGCTGACCCGCGAGACCGCGCGGCGCTTCAACCATCTGTATGGACGTGAGCCGGACTTCGAGGAGAAGGTCGAGCGGGCGATCAAGGCCCTCGGCGGCCGTAACACCACGCTGTACCGCCAGCTGCGCCGTAAGTTTCAGGAGACCGGCGATCACGAGGCGCTTGAGCGGGCCCGGGCGCTCGTGAGCGGGGTCAGCCGTCTGACGGTGGCCGACCGCGACCGGCTGCTCGGGTTTCTCGAGGGCACCGGGGTCAGTATCCTGCCCGAGCCCCAGGCGCTGCTCACCGAGACGCCGAAGGTGCCGGGACTCGACGGACGCAAGATGTCGAAGTCCTTCGGCAATACCATCGAGCTGCGCGAGGATCCGGACTCGGTCACGCGCAAGCTGCGCGCGATGAAGACCGACCCAGCGCGCGCGCGGCGTAGCGATCCGGGCGAACCGGAGCGCTGCCCGGTCTGGGATCTGCACAAGATTTATTCCGCGGATGACACGCGCAAATGGGCGGCCGAGGGGTGTCGCTCGGCCGGCATCGGTTGCCTCGAGTGCAAGCAGCCGGTCATCGAGAAGATTGTCGAGGAAGTGACCGGCATGCGCCGGCGGGCGCAGGAGTACACGGACAATCCCGAGCTGCTGCGCGACATCGTCGCCGAAGGTGCGGAAAAGGCGCGCGATGCGGCCCGCGAGACGCTCGAGGAAGTGCGCCGCGCGATGCATTTGCGCAGCGACTGACGCGGCCGATGAGCGAATCGAACCCTGAATTGACGGTCGTCGCGAGCGAGCCACCGACCGAGAGTGCGCGTCCGGCCTCCCCCGAGCAGGTCGAGATGCCGTTCGCGGTGGTCAACGGCGAGCCGGTGACGGTGCTGCCGCGGGACCTGTACATCCCGCCGCAGGCGCTCGAGGTGTTCCTGGAGGCGTTCGAGGGGCCGCTCGATCTGCTCTTGTACCTCATTCGCCGCCAGAACCTGGACATCCTGGACATCCCGCTCGCGGAGATCACCCGCCAGTACATGCGCTACATCGAGCTGATGCAGGACTTGCAGCTCGAGCTCGCCGGGGAGTATCTGGTCATGGCCGCGACACTGGCCGAGATCAAATCGCGCATGCTGCTGCCGCGGCCGAAGAGCGCTGAGCAGGCCGAAGAGGATCCGCGCGCGGAACTGGTGCGCCGCCTGCAGGAGTACGAGCGCTTCAAGCGCGCGGCCGAGAGCATCGATGAGCTGCCGCGCCTCGAGCGTGACCATTTCACCGCGGCGGCGGAGCTGAAGGACCGTCAGGTCGTGCGCACGCTGCCGCAGGTGACGCTGAAGGAGATGTTGCTGGCGTTCCAGGAGGTCGTGGTGCGCTCGGAGATGTTCGCGCATCATCACATCCGCCGCGAGCCGTTGTCGGTGCGCGAGCGCATGGGCAACATCCTTGCTTCGCTCGCGGCCGACGGCTTCGTCGAGTTCGTACGCCTGTTCAAAGCTGAGGAGGGCCGCATGGGGGTGACCGTCACCTTCATGGCGATCCTCGAATTGGTTCGCGAGGGACTGATCGACATCGTACAGCCCGAGCCCTACGCGCCCCTGCACGTGCGCGCGGGCAAGCCCACCCCGCAGCTGCGGGTGGTGGGCGGACAGGACCTGCAAGCCACGGGTGAACCGAGTGCGGTCGCGTCGGGGCAGACCGATGCGCTGCAAGCGCCCGAGACCGAAGAGAATGCTGATGATTGAATCGTATCTGCGCAACGTAATCGAAGCGGCGCTGCTCGCGGCCGGACGGCCGCTCACCCTCGCCGAACTCGGCCAGCTGTTCGATGAGCCCGCGCGTCCCGATGAGGCGGCGCTCGGCGCGGCGCTCGAGCAGCTCGGGGTCGAGTACGCCGAGCGGGGCATCGAGCTGAAGCAGACCGCCTCGGGATGGCGGGTGCAGGTGCGGCGCGAATTTTCCGCCGAGGTCTCGCGGCTCTGGCCGGAGCGGCCGGCGCGCTACTCACGTGCACTGCTCGAGACGCTCGCGCTGATCGCTTACCGCCAGCCGATCACCCGTGGGGAGATCGAGGACGTGCGCGGCGTGGCGGTCAATCCCAACATCGTCAAAACCCTGCTCGAGCGCAACTGGGTGCGAGTGGTCGGTCAGCGCGATGTGCCCGGACGCCCGGAGCTGCTTGGCACGACGCGCGAGTTTCTGGATTACTTCGGACTGAAGAGTCTCGATGAGCTGCCACCGCTCTCGGAGCTGAAGGCCTTGAGCGAGATGAACCTGCAGCTCGACCTGCCGGCCAGTGCGGCCGCGCCCGCCGGCACCGAGCAGGCCGCGCTGACCGCAGAGGAGGGGCTGGCGGTAGCCTCGCCACCGCAGCTCGCCGAGCAGACCGAGACGGCGCCGATGAGCGAACCGGCGCAGTCGGCAGAGCAGGCGCAGTCGGACCCAGTGGGGACGGCGGCGGCGCCTGCGACGATCGAGGACGAGGACGGTGACGGCGCGGCGCCGTCCGGCGCGCCCGCCGAAGATCCCGGCGAGGGTGAGCCTCAGGCGCTGAGCGAGACGGACCGCGAGCCCGAGTCGGACGAGGATGAATCCGCACCGGCCCGGCAGATGTTCGCCACCGCAGATGGCGAGGGCGGCTGAGCCCATGCGCCGGCATCCGCCGCGCAGATCCGCCGAGCGCAGCGAGACGCACGCGGCGCCAGAGCGGCTGCAGAAAATGCTCGCCGGCGCCGGACTGGCCTCCCGTCGCGAGGCCGAGGACTGGATCCGGGCCGGACGCCTGACCGTCAACGGGGAGCCGGCCACCCTCGGGATGCGCGTCGGGCCGGCCGACCAGGTACGCCTCGATGGGCGTCTGGTGCGCCAGCGCGAGCCCTCCGGTGCAGGCGCGGTGTTCATCTACCACCGCTCGAGTGGCGAGCGGCTGGATGAGGCACCACAGGGCTCGGCGGAGGACGCCGTGCCGCTGCTCGAGCGGCTGCCCCGGCGCGCCGGACGGCGCTTCATTGTCATCAGCCCCATGCCGCGCATCGACGGCGGACTCGAGCTGCTCTGCGGTGACGGGGAGTGCGCTGCGCGCTTGCAGAGGCGGGTTCGCCAGTGGGTGAGCGCATTCAGCGTGCGGGTGCTCGGGGAGTTGAATGAGACGCAGCTCACCGGCGTGCTCGGTGGCGCACTCGACAGCGGCGTGCACCTGGAGGTGCTCGGCTGCGAGAGTGCCGGTGGGGAGGGCACCAACCGCTGGTATGCGCTGCGCGCGCGCGGCGCAAGCGGCAAGGATATCCGCCAGCTGTTCGAGCGCCAGGGCGCGCGCGTCAGCCGCGTGCTGCGCACTCAGCTCGGCGCGCTGCAGCTCGAGCGCGCGCTGCCACGCGGGCATTTCCGCGCACTCGAGGCCGAGGAGCTCGAGGCGTTGCTCAATCCGCCGCCGCCCGAGCCGGCCACCACCGCCTCACTGCGCGGCTGAGTCCGGCGGCTCGGCAGGGGCGCCCGCTGCGCGCACCGGCTGCTCGACCGGCTCGAGACCCGCAAGGGGCGCTTCGGCCGGTACGCCGAGTTCGCTGAAGCGCCTCGCCTGGGGCAACACCTGACGCTCGAGCGAACCGACCGCACCGTTGTAGGCCTCCACGGCCGCATCGAGCCGCTGCCCCATGCGCCTCAGATGCGCAACGAAGCTCCCGAGCCGTCGATGCAGCTCCTGTCCCAGCCCGCGGATGAGCGCGGCGTTCTCGGCCATCGCGCTCTGGCGCCAGCCGTAGGCCACGGTCTTCAGCAGCGCCATCAGCGTCGAGGGCGTGGCGATGATGATGTTCTGGCGCAGCGCGGACTCGATCAGCTCAGGCCGCTCGGCCAGCGCGGCGGCGAGGAACTGATCCCCGGGTAGGAACAGCACGGCAAACTGTGGGCTCTGCGCAAACTGTGCCCAATACGCCTTGGCGGCGAGCTCACGGATGCGCGCCTCGAGCTGCTGGGCGTGGCGGCGCAGCGCGCCCTGACGGGCCTCCTCGCTTTGTGCCTCGAGTGCCTCGATATAGGCATCGAGCGGGGTCTTTACGTCGATCACGAGGTCGCGCGCCTCGGGCATGTGGACCACCAAGTCCGGACGCAACGCGCCATCGGGACCCTCGATGTGCGCCTGCTCGGTGAAATCGCAGTGCTCGGTGAGCCCGGCGAGCTCCACCAGACGCCGCAGGGTGAGCTCGCCCCAGCGACCGCGCACTTCGGGACGGCGCAGCGCGGTCACCAGATTGCGCGTCTCGCGCTGCAACTGGCTCTGCCCGCTCGCAAGGGACTCGATCTGGGTGCGCAGCGCCGCGTACGCCTCGCGCCGCTCGCGCTCGAGGGCGTGCGCCTGCTGTTCGGTTTGCACCAGGGCTGCGCGCAGCGGCTCGACCAGCTGGGCGATGGCCGTTTCGCGCTCGCGCAGACCACTCTGCGCGAGCGCCTGCTCGCGTCCGAGCGTCTCGCGTGCCACGGTGAGAAACAGCTCGTTGTTGTTTTTCAGAGCCTGCGCGGCGAGCGCCGTGAAGCTCTCGCGCAGGCGCTGCTCGCTCAGCGCCGCGCCCGCCTCCCGCTCGGCGCTCGCGCGCCGCTCGGCCTCGAGTTCGGCCCGGGCACTGTTAAGTTCGGCGCGCAGCGCGCCGCTGCGCCGCAGCGCACCGATCTGGCCGAGCAGAAATCCGAGCAGCGCCCCGAGCGCGAGCGCCGCTACGGCAAGCACGTCGGTTGGCATCTGCGCCTCAGGCGGCGCGCACGAACTGTGCGATGTAATTGACCGACGGATCGGTGCTCAGCCGCGCCCCGCCGAGCGGTCCGAGTGCGATACCGGCGATCGCACGCGGTTCGAGACCGGCGGCGCGTGCCCAGCGGGTCATCTCGCTCGGGCGGATGAACCGTTCGTACTCGTGCGTGCCGCGCGGTACCAGCGAGAGCAGGTACTCGGCCCCGACGATCGCCACCAGAAAGGACTTCAAATTGCGGTTGAGCGTCGAGACGAACACCGAACCGCCCGGGCGTGCGAGGGCGGCAAGTGTCGCGAGCATCGAACACGGATCCGGTACGTGCTCGAGCATCTCCATGCAGGTGACAATGTCGAATGCACCCGGCTCCTGCGCGGCGAGCGTCTCGGCGGATGCGACCCGGTAATCGATGGCGAGGCCATGTGCGGCCGCGTGCAGCCGGGCGACCTCGATCATGCCGGCCGCCAAGTCGATGCCGGTGACCGTCGCCTGAGCACGCGCGAGCCCCTCGGACACCAGGCCGCCGCCGCAGCCGACATCAAGCGCCCGCGCACCGGCAGTGGCGGCACGCTCGGTGATAAATCGCATGCGCACAGGGTTGAGCTGGTGCAGCGGGCGGAACGGGCCGTGCTCGTCCCAAAAGCGCCCGGCGATCGCGTCGAACTTGCCGATCTCGCGCTGCTCGGCGTTTGGGGCGTGTGTCTGCGCGGCGTCGTGCTCGGTTGCGGTTGCCATAGTCACCTGCTCTGCGGGTCCGTCCCGCCTCACGGCCGGCGCCAACCGGCGGCAACAGCCATTATCGTTCATCTCGGCGCTGCGCGCAGCGCCGGATGCGCCCCCCGTGCTAACATTGGCGTTTTGGCAGGTTCCAAGGTCCGATGTCCGAGATCGCACGCGAAATCTTGCCCGTCAGTCTCGAAGAGGAGATGCGGCAGTCCTACCTCGACTACGCGATGAGCGTCATTGTCGGGCGGGCGCTGCCCGATGTGCGCGATGGTCTGAAGCCGGTGCACCGG
>DAHVTM010000047.1:0-9324 GCA_027324195.1 Gammaproteobacteria bacterium
ACCGCCGCGCTGTTCGTCGCGCTCGGCGGGGATCCGTGGCCTCAGCACACCGAAGCGGCGCCGTCCGTGGCGGCAGCCCCATGAACGGAGTGATGCGCCTCGCGCTGAAGCTGCTGCTCGGTGATCGGGGCAAATTCGTCACCCTGGTCATCGGCATCACGTTCGCGGTGTTCCTCATGATGCTCATGACCTCGATGTTCTTCGGCATCATCCAGCACTCAGCGGCGAACATCATCAATATCGGCGCACAGATGTGGGTGATGGACCCGGACGTCAAAACCCCACAGAACAGCATCCCGATGCCCGATTACGTGCTCGATGTGGTACGCAGCATTCCCGGCGTCGACTATGCCGTACCGCTCTACGTGGGCGCAGGGCTCGTGCGCCTCACTGACGGCACCTACCAGGCAGCGACCGTGATCGGACTAGACGATGCGACGCTCTTCGGCCGGCCGGCACTGATTGACGGCACCGCGCTCGACATCTACCGCAACAATGCGTTCTTTGTCGTGCGGGATGCGAGTTTCCAGAAGCTCGGCAGTCCAAAGATGGGTACCACGTTCGAGATCAATGACCATCGCGGGATCGTCGCCGGCATCGCGCGGGTCTCGATCGGCAGCCTGTTCGGGCTCCCCACGCTCTACACGACCTACAGCCGCGCCACCCAGGACCTGCCCTCGACCCGCTACGTCATGTCCTTCATCCTGGTGCGCCCGAAATCCGCCGCAGACATCGCGCACATCCAGCGCGCAGTCGCGAAACTGGGCTACCTGGCGCTGACCGACCGCGAGTTCACGGCCCGCAATGATCACTTCTACGAGTTCGAGACGGCGATGGGCACGAACATCCTGATCATGACGCTGATCAGCTTCATCGTCGGGCTGTCGATTGCCGCAGAAACATTCTACATGTTCGTGCTCGACAATCTGGAACGCTTCGGGGCGCTGAAGGCGATCGGCGCGCGCAGCAGCGAGCTGATCGCGATGATCGTCTACCAGTCGCTTGTGGTCAGTTTTCTCGGCTTCGGCTTCGGCGTCCTGCTCGCCTCGGCGCTGGTCGCCTTCGGCAAGCTGCGCATCCCGAATTATGCGGCCGTCATCACCTACCAGAACATCTTCATGGCGCGCGCAATGGTGCTGGTGATCTCCGGTGTCTCGGCCTACATCGGCATCCGGCGCATTCTGCGCATCGACCCATTCGTGGTCTTCCGGAGCTGATCATGCTGCTCGAAGTTGCCGGCGTGACCAAGTGGTTCGGCGAGGGTCCGGCCCGCACCCCTGCGCTGCGCGACATCAGTTTCCGGGTCGAGCACAACGAAATGCTCTACATCGTCGGGCCATCAGGCTCAGGCAAGACGACGCTGCTCAGCGTGATCTCAGGCATCCTGCGTCCGAACAGCGGCACGGTGCGCGTCGAGGGGAAGGATATCTGGGCACTGAGTGCCGATGCGCTCGCGGACTTCCGCTTGAACACCCTGGGGTTCGTGTTCCAGGACTATCACCTGTTCCCGCGTCTGACGACGCTCGAGAACGTCGCCGTGCCCCTGATTCTGCGCCGGATCCCCTGGGAACGGTGCCTGCAGAAGGCAGCCGAGGTGCTGAAGATCGTGGAACTCGCCGACAAGGGCGCCCTCACGCCACAGCGGCTGAGTGGCGGCGAACAGCAGCGCGTCGCGATCGCCCGTGCCATCGTCGCGGAGCCCGATCTGCTGATCCTCGATGAGCCCACGGCCTCGCTCGACGGCGACACCGGCAAGCGGATCGTCTCGTTCGTACGCAATGAAGTGCTCAACGAGCGCCGCGCCATCATCGTCGTCACGCATGATGATCGGATCTACCCGTACGCCTCACGCATCATGCAGATGGAAGACGGGCGAATCACGCAACTCCCGGAGTCCGGCCAATGAGGCAAAAGCTGCTGTTCGGCATCGCTCTGCTCGGCATTCTGGCCGGACTGCTGAGCGCCTACGTGTACCACCAGGATTTGCCCACTCAAGCGCCACTGCAAGTCACTCGGGACCCGTATGCGTCCGGCATCTATGCCGAGGGAATTATCCAGAGCGAGCAACGGACGGGGGACGACGTAAACGTTTACCCGCAAGTGGCTGGTAGCGTCGTGCACGTCTACGTACACCCGGGAAGCGTCGTCGCACGGGGCGCGCCACTCGAGGCAATCGATGACTCGGTGCAGCGACGCATCGTCGCCGCGGATACCGCCAGGATTGCGGCAGCGCGCGCCACGGGCGCCTACCAAGCCGACCAGTTGAAAATCCTCTCGCAGCAGGCGGCGATCGACCCCCGCGCGGTCAGTCACCTCGCGCTGCTCAGCGCGCAGGACAATCTGCGCATCGCGCAGCAGAACTTGCGAGTGGCAATTCAGACTCGGGCGGCCGATGCGGCACTGCTGCGCCAATACGTGCTGCGTGCGCCGGTGCCGGGCACGGTGTTGCGCTCGCCGGCGGCCGTGGGCAGCTATGTGTCGCCGCAGGGCGTCTATGATACGTACACGCAGGGCCAGGACCCGGTAGTGGTCATCCGGCCTGAGAGCTCTGGCCTTCAGGTCAAAGCTTACCTCGATGAGATTCTGGTTCCGCGCTTGCCTGCCGCGCACCAGATCGAGGCGCAAATGTTCATCCGCGGGGGCAGTCCCACAGGTATCCCCCTGCAGTTCGTGCGCATCGATCCGTACGTGACCCCGAAGATCGAACTCTCGAATCAGCGGCTGGAAAAGGTCGACGTGCGGGTGCTGCCGATCATCTTCCGCTTCACCCCGCCGCAGGGTGCGCCGCTCTATCCCGGCGAACTGGTCGACGTCTACATCGGCGGTCGGTCTTGAACGCCAGCCCAACCCTAATGATCAGATGATATGACGGGCCGCGAGGTCATCGAGGACCGACGGTTCGAATCCGAGGACGTCTTGCAGCACGGTCCGGGTGTGCGCGCCGAGCGGCGGCGGCGCCGTCTGGTAGCGCACCGCGGTGCGCGAGAAGCGCAGCGGATTGGCCACCTGCGGCACGGTTCCAGCACTCTGATGCGGCAGATCGAGCCGCATATCGCGTGCCTGCACCTGCGGATCGGCGAAGACGGCATCGAGCGTATTGATCGGTCCGCACGGAACCTGGGCGCGCTCGAGTCTCGTGACCCACTCCGCCGTCGGCCGATGCGCGAGCACGTCCCGTAGCAGCGTTCCCAGTGCCGCACGGTTCTCAACCCGCGCGGCGTTCGAGGCGAAGCGGGCGTCTTCGCTCCACTGCGGCTCACCGAGCTCTGCGGCCAGGCGCGCAAATTGAGCGTCGTTTCCAACCGCGATGATCATGTGGCCGTCGGCCGTGGGAAATTCCTCGTAGGGCGCGATATTCGGATGGGCATTGCCCATGCGGGACGGCACGCGACCGCCGACGAGATAATTCATGGCCTGATTGGCGAGGCACGCGACTTGTACATCGAGCAAGGCGAGGTCGATATATTGGCCTTCCCCGGTGCGGTCGCGGTGGGCGAGCGCCGCCAGAATGCCGACCGCAGCGTAGAGTCCGGTCAGAATGTCGGAGAGTGCAACGCCGCTCTTGAGGGGTCGAGCGCCAGGCTCACCGTCCCGTCCCCCCGTGAGACTCATCAGTCCGCTCATCGCCTGCACCAGAAAATCGTAGCCGGGCCGTTGCGCATACGGACCGGTCTGACCGAAACCGGTGATGGAGCAGTAGATGAGCCGGGGATTCTCGCGGCGCAGACTCTCGTAATCGAGGCCTCGTGCAGCCAGACCGCCGACCTTGAAATTCTCGATCACGACGTCGACGCGACTCGCCAGCGCCCGCACGATCTGCCGCCCCTCCTCCGTCGTGAAGTCGACGGTCAGAGACCTCTTATTGCGATTGGCGCAGAGAAAGTACGCGGCATCGCCGGGCGCGCCTTGCGCATCGGATACGAACGGCGGTCCCCATGACCGCGTCTCGTCACCGCTACCCGGCCGTTCGATCTTGTACACCTCGGCGCCGAGATCCCCGAGAATCTGCGTCGCCCAGGGGCCGGCGAGCACCCGCGACAGATCGAGCACCTTCACATGGGAGAGCGCACCGGTGACTTCGGATTTTTCAGTCAAAATCATCTGCACATTCGGAAAGGACCCGAATGATAGCTCAGTTCGGTCGCGGCGCTTCGCACCCCGCCGCACCGAGTGCACACCGCGGCGCGAGCGCCACAGCAGACCCGGGTCAATCCGCAGTCACGCCATTGAATGTAACGGGCAGGAAATCACACCGTACTCAGTGCATCCGGAGCCGAAGTAACACAGAAGCCTTCCGCTCATCCAGACGCACGCATGATGCACCGAGCCCCTCGCGCCGCTCGCGCGTTCCGCCAGAACACCGAGATGCAATCAATATCGTAGTATGCATGATGAGTCGGTCCGCGACTCGAAATGGTAATCAGAATAGCGCGACACAGGAGACTTGGGGTGCTAGATGGATCGAGCGCTCGCCAATTCAGCATCTCAAATCAGTCGACACCTCGCAGATCATGACGGATCAAAAAAGAAGATGCCGCACGAAGGCGGCATCTTCACATGCCCCAGCATGCTTATTCCATCGACACGAACTCACACCGTCTTGCGTCGCCGCAACATCCAGCCCATCGCAGGGAGACCTGCCGCAAACATCACCAGCGCGCCAGGCTCAGGAGCGTTAACCGCCGTCAGCGCCGCAGGAGCCCCATTCGCCTCTACATAATAGAGATCGAAGTTGGCATTGGCCCCGTTGGCCAGCAAACCAGTATTGGCAACTCAATTTGACGTCGCATCCAATGCACGCCCTCATGGCAGAGCGACGACACTCCAGGGCAATGCAGATCCATGGGCGCACCGAGCAGCCGGTTGATCTCTGCTGGAAGTGATCAGCACTGTCACGCCGGGGCCATTGATCGAGCGACTACCCCAATCAGCCCCCCATAGGGCAGATGCAAAGCATTGAGTCCCGTCAGAAAGTCTCAGTAGCACAGGAGCGAAGCGCGGTTCGCCTCGCGCCATCCCCGTTCGACTGCAGACATGCATTCACGACAGCTCGCTCCTTCTCAGGAATGTTGTAAGCCGTGCCCCTCGTTGTGACGTGATGACCCAGACACACGTAATCTGAGCGTTCGAGCGAGAGCTTGCATGCGACCGCGAAAGTCCACTTGGCGCAAGTTCGTAAATCGGCGCCGGCGATCGCCGCACGCCCACACTCCGTCTCGATGAGCCGTTCTCTTCGAGTGACTTTGGAGACGTCTGTCGCGGCAGCGCAATCGGGCCGACTGCTGCCGTCCCGATTTTCGTTCATTCGAGCAAGTGGCCCGTCGACGAATCGAGCCGCAGTGGGCCGTTGCTCCGACCTGTCCTGGCGGTAATGTCCGCATCGAAGAAGTCGAACGGCGAGTACCCCGCGGTCGCGGAATTCCCCCGGATGGGCTCCAGCCGGGCTCTGGTGCCCGCACGGGCGGCAAGGGCGCGGTGAGCGCGGGAATCAGGAATGCTGAACGTGCGCGGATTTCGCCGGGGCTCAAGCACACGTCGTCCGGCACCTCTCAAGTAATTGATTTAATGGCATATTCCGAAATCTTCGCGAGCGCACGAAAGGGTGGCGGCGAGGCTTGACGAGTAGCTCACTGCACTGAATTTGCACTGAGCCGTCAGCGCTCGGTGCTCGCGCTGAGCAGGCTCCGCACCCACGCAAATAGCTCCTCAGCGCCGTAATCGTCCTCGTTGGCCTGCTCCGCAATCTGCTGCTCCGCGTCGAGCAACTCGCCGAGAAGCTCTCGAGCGAGCGCTGCATCGCTCGGCAGCACGACCCGTTCGATGGTTCCGAGGGCGTAGCCTGCGCGGGCGACGATCTCGGCGCTGCGACGGTGGCGCACGTCGTAATCGCGCTCGCCCACGCGGAGCGCGCTGATCTCGCGGCGAACGAGGGTCGCGACCTTAGAGGAATCCGCCGCAGCGATGAAGGCCTCGGTATAGGACTGGACGCCCGGAGGCGCGCCGCAAAGCAAGGAACCGATGAAGGCGGCAAGCTCCTCCGGGCTGCGGCGCTGCAGGGCAGCCAAGGCTCCCGCGAGTTCTTCTTCGGTGTCCACGGCGGCCTATACCGCAGCGCTCGACAAAATGACCCCGGATGTGTTTGGCAAGATCAGTCCGCCTGGGTGAGAGGATTTGGCGACTACTTCTTCGCGCAATTGGAGGGCCGGCTTACGGGCCGCTCCGGAGCTTCTCGTGCAAGTGCCGTTTTCGCAGTGTTGGCCAATGTCTTGACTGTGTCTACCAAACGAGCAAGCGCGGACCGATACACGAGGCTCTCTTCGCGACGGTCTACGGCCATCACCATCACGATCAGCGCATTGTCTTCGACGCGGTAGACCAACCGGACGCCTTGCTTATTGAGCTTGATTTTGTAACAGCCAATCAGATCGCCGTGCAAGGAGCCGCCCGGCACGTGTGGGTTGTCGAGCCGCTTCGCAAGCAGCTTTTTTAGCGGCGTCTTGATCGAGCCATCAAGAGCGTTCCACTCCTTCAGAGCCTCGGGGTGAAACAGCAGGCGGTATTTGTGCTTGGGCCGCTGTTCAGAGCTCGTCAATATCGACCTCGATCGGCTCGGCACCATCGCTCATCCGGGTGCGCACCAGATTGAGCAACTCCCGATCGCCAAGTGCCTCGAGCATGGCTTCCATGAGAGCCGGGTCCACCATATAAAACGCCGGCCTATTGTGGTTGAGTACCGCCACAGGGCGGTTTCCCGCCTCACGAAGTACCGCTGCGGGGTTCTTCTTGAACTCCGACATGCTGATCGTCGTATCGGCAAAGATGGAATGCATAATTAAGCTCCTACTGCGGAGCTAATTATAGATACGAATATCGCGCTTTTCAAGGATCGCATCAGATGCGACAAACCCTTGAAAGCGCACGAGATGAGCGTACCAGTCTCCGAGCGAGCCTCTCGATGCGGGGCTTCCGGGAGCCGTTCCGCCAAGCGGAGTCCAGCCCGCAGTGCGGAGCGGAAATCCTTGCTTCTTCAGCAGGGCCCACCACGATTGTTCTCGATGTCCATCGGTCCCTGCAGCCGACGCCCCGTCCTGCGCCCGGCGCGCGGCTTGGCACGTCCGCTGAGCCCAAGGAACCAAGCCAGGAAGGACGGCTCGTGAATCAGCACCTCTCCGCATGGAGAGTCGAAGACAGCGACCGTGAGCCCGTTGACGGCGCGGCATCGCAGCGTCCAAGTGACACGATTCACGATGAGCAAGTGCGAGTGTCGGGCACCGAGCTGAGCTTTGGCGACGAGTTCCGTCGTTGGCGGAAGGGAGGGCGGAACAGCGAGTATGGGTAGCCCAGCTTGGATAGGCGGCGGTCCGTATGTCTTCGAGTTGCCTCGTCGGCTCATCGAGTACGCTCCTCCTGCCGTTGCCGCTCGCGGGCGCCTGTCCGCTCCTCGAGCTTCGATACCAGCTGCTCGTCGGTCGTCAGCGGTCGGTGCATACCACCGATGAAACGCCAGATCTTATCGGCGAGTGCGCCTTGCCCTGCAGCCAGGAGGGCATCAGCCACGCCGTGCCACCCTGCGATCACCTCGCTGCGGGTTTCGAGGAGCTTCGTCTTTCCGGGGTCTGGCTTGAGGCCTCCGTCACGGCCCCCTCGGCAATACGCTGCACGCGCTCACGGAGATATCGGGAATCGCCCCGGAGCGATGCGCGATGGATGGCGTCCTTGAAACTCGACCGGGTCTGGCCCCGCACTGCGCGCTCGGTCGCGTTGGCAGCGATCCCGTGGGCGCGCAAGCGTTGCGCGAAGAGTCCGCGCCACTCGCGCAGCGTGGCTTTCCGAAGGTTTCCGCCCCGCAGGCGTCGCGCGCTTTCGAGATGGCATCGGCTGTTATCTCGGGGACGCTCTTGCCGGCAAACTGCTTGGACCACCAGTTGAGCTGCAGCGTACGGGCGGCGCGCTGAACCTCGTCGAACTCCACCAGGACCGTCTCCGCGTAGTCCTTGGCGAGCGCGTCGAAACTCGTGCGCCTCGCGGCGGCGTGCGGAAAGTGCCGCCCTTTGCGGATCGCCGTTTCGATTGAGGCCGCCCACGCCTCTGCCTCCTTCCGGTTCGGAAATGTCGCCGACTCGGACGAGCGGCCCTTTACTCGGACCTGCGCACGATAGGAAACGTCCTTCGTGAGCGGCGAGATGATGCGCTGGACTGAAGCCATATGCGCCTCAGTGCACTGCGTGCAGCGGTGAGTACGTCGCTGCACGGAGTCTGCACCCAATAACACATACAGTGGAGCTCGCGAACCCGGCGTGCTCGCAAACCACTGATATCTAAGGTGAATTGGTGGGCCGTGTAGGGATCGAACCTACGACCAAGAGATTAAGAGCCCAAAAACGGCTAATAACTAGAGATTCACGGAAGAATACAAGTCTTTACGCCGATTGGAATTTCCGGTATCACTCATTTCCGGTGCTACGCCGAAATTCACCTGAATTTCTCTGCAACGTAGCACCGGCGTAGCACCGAAAAACCAAGAGACTTGTTTGTGATGCCGCGGCGGGAAGCCCCTACGCGGCGCCACGAGGGACGCGCACCATGCCGAGAGCCGCCAATCGGTTGAACTTCACCAAGGCTGCGATCGCGGCGATTCCGCCCGCGCCGGCCGGGCGCCGGACGGTGTACAACGACACCCAGATCCGCGGCCTTCAGCTCATCGTGACCGAGCGGGGCGCCAAGAGCTTCTATTTCTACAAGCGCATCGGCGGGAAACCCTACCGCGATCTCCTCGGCACGCACCCAGCCCTCAGCCCCGAGAATGCGCGCACTCGGGCGAAGGTCTCGGCGGGTAAGGCCGCCATGGGGACCGACCTTCGCATGGAGAAGCACGCCGAGAAGCGCGAGCGCATTACGCTCGAGGAGGCCTTCACCGCCTACCAGACCGCGCGCCAGGGCCTCAAACCGTCGACGCTCTATAGCTACAAGCGCTTCCTCGCGGCCGCCTTCGAGACGTGGAAGAAAAAGCCGCTTGTGGAAATCACCAAGGATAAGGTCGCCGCAAAGCACCGGGAGCTCACCAAGAAGAGCGGCCCAGGGTATGCCGATGGCGCCATGCGGTTCCTCCGCGCCATCATCAACTTCGCGCAGTTCCAGTACGAGGCGCCGGACGGCACTCCGCTCCTCCCGGATAACCCGGTGCGCCGAATCTCCCAGACCCGCGCGTGGAACCGCGTGAAGCGCCGCACGACCTATGTGCACCCCGAGGAGCTAAAGCCCTGGTTCGAGGGCGTCTTGAAGCTCAAGGAGGACCCGAAGAAGCGCGAGGCGATCACGGTCGCC